>JAVVSK010000001.1:0-186489 GCA_036654235.1 Clostridia bacterium
TGTTATCATAAGGTGGTGAGAAGATGAAGGAACAAATAATAGCCGTACAAAAAATGCAGGATTATATTGAAGAACATATTCGAGAGGAAATCACATTAGCAAAGTTGTCAGAGATATCGCTGTTTTCACCGTGGTATTCCTATCGTTTGTTTAAACAATATACAGGGGTGACACCTTCAGATTATGTACGAAAACTAAGGCTTTCAGAATCAGCACGTCATTTGAAAACAGAGGATTGTAAAGTAATTGATGTGGCTTATGATATGGGATTCGGAAGCGTGGACGGCTATCAAAGGGCATTTTATCGGGAGTTTGGGTGTAATCCCGGTGAATATGCTACACACCCAGTTCCTATTCAACTTTTTATCCCTTATGGAGTAAAATTTAGAGAACTCAGAAAGGATGTGTCTGCTATGACAGATGTACAAAGTGTTTTTATTCAGATTATTCATAAGCCTGAGCGAAAGGTGCTAATCAAACGTGGTATTAAAGCAAATGAGTATTTTGCATATTGTGATGAGGTAGGGTGTGATGTTTGGGGTATCTTAACGAGTATGGATTCTCTCTGTGGAGAACCTGTTTGTTTGTGGCTACCCGAGAAATACAGAACTTCAAATACCTCAGAATATGTTCAGGGTGTAGAGGTTTCGTTAGATTACAACGGTATTGTACCAGGAGGTTTTGATATTATTACATTGCCCGATGCTGATTACCTAATGTTCCAAGGTGAGCCTTTTAAAGAAGAGGATTATTGTGAAGCAATTACTGCCGTTCAGAATTCTATTGAAAAGTATGATCCGACAATTATAGGATATCAATGGGATGAAACAAATCCAAGAATTCAGTTAGAACCTCGTGGTGAACGTGGCTATGTTGAGTTAAAAGCAATTGTAGCAAAATAGTATAATTTTCAGAAGCATCTATTGCAAAAATGTAGTAGGTGCTTTTTTTATGCTCGGAGCAATCCGGGCTATTTTTATGCCCATTTTTAGGAGAGGAGGTGCATTTTAGTGGCAAACAGACTCAAGGGTATCACAGTGGAAATCGGCGGTGATACCACCAAACTTAAGACAGTTTTAAAGGGTGTCAATGGAGAAATCAAGAACACGCAGGCACAGCATTATAATATAAAATACAACTACATATAACACATGCAAGAAGTTTTTCTGCAAAATTTGACAAAAAAGAAGCCTTAATAGCCTTAAGTAAAGGATCCTTCTATTTTTGTGCAATTTGCAAGTGATGAAAACCCATCATTTCATTATTCCTTTTTTCGGTATTCAATAAGATTTATAAAAAATATTCCTGGGGAATAGGCTAAATCTTTTCAATATGTATACTTGCATTCTAATGAACATAGATGTTAAAATATTACAAGATAGGAGGCGCAACATTTATGAATAAAACAGTGGCAATAATTATCGTTATAGTATTTATACTCGGACTTTACGGATGTGGTAATACAGAAAAAGGGCCTAAATCATCTCCAATTCCGACAGCGACGCCTTTACCTATAATAAAAGTCAACGTAGATCCCAATGACGGAATATTGGCTGTTGGCGAAAAGCATACAGTAGGCGTTATGACTTCAGGTATGGCGGTTTATGCGGGGCATAACGAGCTTGGACAGACGGACGTTGCATCTTGGCAAAATATTATATATCTCGCGGCGAACGAAGATACGACTGCGGGCGTTACAAAAGAGGGAACTCTAAAGCTAACCGGCGGACACTACGAAAAGTTTAAATCACTATTAAACATTACTAATATTGTATCAGTAACCATGGGGAAGAATCATATGGCGGTATTAACGAAAGATGGATTCGTTTATACGACCGGTGACAATAATAAGCTGCAATGTGATACTGAGGGTTGGTGCGAGGTAATAAAACTTATTGCGGGTGCTGACTTTACTCTTGCATTAAAGCAAGACGGTACACTTCTTTTCGCAGGGAACGATCCTACTTTGCGGATAAAGGCAGAATCGTTTTTAAATGTTAAAGATATTGCTGTTGGAGAAGACTTTTTTGCGGTTATAAACGGGGAAGGGAAACTTCTTGCGACGATAAAGACTGATGTCGAGAGTATTTCGACCGTAGCGCCGTCGATTGAAACGCCTGTGCCGATGCGTATTTTTGCGGGAGCAAATATTCTTCTTTCTATATCGGACGATAAGAAGATAAATATTAACTATTCAAACGATACCTTAAAAATGGATGGCATAGATGAGTTTTTAAAAAGTCTCTCTGAATCCGAATTCGATGTTTTAAAAATAGCGATAGCAAAGACACATATTTCGGCGGCACTCAGCGACGGAAGCGTCTTATCTTTCGGAGATAATTCCGAACTTTCATGTGCTACGGATTATATGAAACTGAAGCCTGTAATAACCGAGGATAAGCTTTTAACGGGGCTTTCGGATAATATGACGGTATCAGAACTTTTGCCTATTCTTAAGGAGTCTTTAAACTTAAAAACTCCTATATTTAAAAATAAAACGGTTGAGCTTTTGGAAACCGATTTAATTGCGACGGGAGCGGAACTTCATGATGGGAAGGAACTTATTGCGACGGTACTAATATATGGCGATGTCGACGGGAACGGTCTTATAGACGAGGCGGATGCATTAAAGATTGATTCGCATGTTGCGGGGACGGATACGCTTAAAGGATCTTCGCTTATTGCGGCGGACGTTTTGCATTCGGCGGGGGGAAGAATTATTAGTGCACAGTCTGACTTGATAAGGGCTTATTCGAACAAAACAGCAAATATAAAACAATATATTTATAATCCGCTAAAGGAAAGTCTTGACAAAATGATAGCGGAAAATCCGGATGTGTTGGGATATATAAAACTTCACGGAACTAACATAGATTATCCAATCTTATACGGAGAAAATTGGTACTACAATTACTATAGTATAGATAAGGTAAAACGTACTGCCGCCTCTATATATTCGGTCAATTCGTATTTTGCGCGCAATAACGCGATTGCAGGGCATAACGCAAGAACAACGGGAACGATGTTCCACGAAATGCATAAAATTCAGAACAATAAAGAAGACTTGCTAACGTACGCAAATCGCGTGTATTCAATTCAGTTTATAGAGGGTTACAGCGAATGGGAAGTATTTGCGCTCTACGAAACTGAGGAAGATGAGCCTGTGGAAACCCAAATGAGCAATATCACAAATAAAATGGGAGAGACGCGGGAGGAAATTCAGGCATGGCTTGACATAACACTAAAGCGTTCTGAAATAAACCTAGGTGTCAGCGTTTCGCCGGACGATACTTTTATTACCCTCTATACATGCGGTGACAATTATTTATCCGGATCTAATCCGGATCAACAAGCTAGACTCTATATTTTTCTAAGACGGGTGGCGTAAAGAACTAAGAAGTAAGCTATTTACAATATAATGAAAAAAAATCCCGAGATGATTTTTAAAAAGGTGAAAATAAAGTGATGAACGCAATATTAAGTAGCAGCAATATAGGAAACCTATTGATCAGAGGGAAATTTTTTATTTATAAAGAGTTTAAGCGTTGTATAAATACAGGGCAGGGAAGGCTTTTGCCGCGGTATGATTATGAAAGCCGACCAGAAGACTCCGGAATATGCTCTTAAATACAATTGATTTAAAAAATAAAATTATGGTGCGGGTATAAACATATTTTCACGTCATAATTTAGATTTTTTAGCATTCTATATGAAACCTGAAAAAAAACATGCAGGCTTTTTGCCATCATTTATAGAATAAATTAATATGAGCCGATTTAAAAAGGCGATGTTCGGTACTCTGAATGCCTTTGTAAAATAAAAAATGTTGAGCGAGGTAAAAAAA
Organism: Clostridia bacterium; assembly: GCA_036654235.1. GTDB lineage: Bacteria > Bacillota > Clostridia > Christensenellales > CAG-138 > JAVVSK01. The sequence goes on from JAVVSK010000001.1 coordinate 3,845, forward strand.
TGCCTGAGGGCGGTAGATAAAAGACAATAAAATAGCCGGAGGTGTAAAATGACAGATATTAAAGGTCGCGAAAGCTTTGTAAAAATCGAACCACTTAATAAGGGATGGTCGAACGACAAAAAATATTATATAGAAACGGATGATGCGAGTACGCTCCTCGTTCGCGTTGCGGATATAAAGGAATACGACCGAAAAAAAGCGGAATTTGATATGATGAAGAAAGTCGATGAGCTAGGCATACCAATGTCCCATCCTGTCCGTTTTGGCGTTTGCGACGGTGGGAAAAGTGTTTATACAATGCTTACCTGGCGAAACGGAGAGGATGCAGAGTTAGCATTACCGCGAATTTCAAAGTCTCTTCAGTATGAGCTTGGTGTAAAATCGGGAGAAATTTTAAAAAAAATTCATTCAATTCCCGCGCCTATTGATCAGGAAGACTGGAGCGTTCGCTTTAACCGAAAGGTAAATAATAAAATCGAAAGATACCGGGCTTGTGGTTTGACATTTGATGGAGACGATAAAATGATCGAATATATTGAAGCTAATCGTCGTCTCTTGGAAAAAAGACCACAATCGTATCAGCATGGGGACTATCATGTCGGCAATATGATAATTGCTCCGGATAATACAATTTCGATTATAGATTTCAATCGTTTTGACTTTGGCGATCCATTTGAGGAGTTTAACCGCATAGTTTGGAGCGCGAGCGTAAGCCCATATTTTGCAGTGGGTCAGCTAAACGGTTATTTTTCAGCCGAACCGCCGATAGAATTTTTTAAGCTGCTTGCTCTTTATATAGCAAGCAACGCCATTTCTTCGATCTATTGGGCGATCCCGTTCGGACAGGGCGAGATCGGCACTATGATGAAGCAGTCCAGAGACATTCTTAATTGGTTTGATGGAATGAAAAATCCGATTCCATCATGGTATTTAGAGACGAAAATTTAAAAAAATCATGCGGTAGGGCATTGGGGGAGAACTAATTAAGCTGCGTTTTTAACGATCATACCGCAGGTTTGGTTAAAGCACGCTTTTATGTTAAAATATGCTATATTAACAAACTTAAACGAAAGATAATTGAGGTTTTTTATGTCTAAAGTTAAGAAACTCGTTTTAGCAGGTGTCTTTTTAGCTTTTGCCATGCTCCTGCCGCTTCTTACGGGACAGATACAGTCCTTCGGTAAGCTTCTGGCGCCAATGCATTTACCGGTGCTTCTAGCCGGCTTTGTCTTAGGACCATGGTATGGATTAGCTATAGGATTTATTGCACCGATATTGCGTTCTTTGATTTTTACTATGCCATCGCTTTACCCGATAGCCGTTGCAATGGCGTTTGAGCTTGCTGCATACGGCGCGTTTTCGGGTCTTTTATATCGTGCCTTTCCACGAAAAACAATATATATCTATCTCTCGCTTGTACTTTCAATGTTGATTGGGCGCGCTGTATATGGTACCGCAATGCTTCTTATCTCTGGTCTTGCGGGTGCGCCTTATACTTTTTCGATGTTTATGACTGCGGCTTTTGTCGAATCTTGGATAGGTATAGCTTTGCAAATAGTAATTATTCCGCCCCTCGTATTGCTTTTAAAGAAGGCAAAACTTTGTGATAGCTTATAAATCGCTTTTTAATTTTTTAAAAGAACCTGAAAACGGTCGCGCGGTTTTAGGAATAGATGGGCGGTGCGCTTCGGGAAAAACAACCTTTAGCGCACATCTCGAATCAATATTTCCATCAAGCATCGTGCATATTGACGATTTCTTTTTGCCGCATAATTTGCAAAAAGATGCGCTCGGAGGAAATATAGATCGCGAGAGATTTTTTTCAGAGGTTCTATTAAATCTTCGTAATGACGCACCTTTTTTTTACAGTGTATTTGACTGTAGGTTTCAGCGTTTTTCGGATAAAAGAAAAATTGATCCGAAAAACTTAGTGATAATAGAAGGGGTTTATTCTCTGCTTCCTGAATTTATTCCTTACTACGATATAAAAATTTTCATGGATATAGATCCGAATTTACAGAAAAAACGTCTTATTTCCCGCGAGGGCGCGCGCGCGGATATGTTTTTTAAAAAATGGATACCCCTTGAGGAGTCGTATTTTAACACCTTTAATTCGCGAAAAACAGCTGATATTATTTTGTCGGAATACGCCGGAATTAATGAATAATTTGTAAACAATCCCCAAAACGCCTTGTTTAATTGACTTTTTTGTTATACGCTATTAATTGGAATATGTTTTTGGGATGTGACTGTTTATGAAATCAAAGCTCGTTAAGACGCTATCCTTAACGTTGGCGTCGCTTATCTTCCTAGCTGTTATCGGAAGTTTTGGATTTGCCGATGATATGCCTCTCGGCTATAAACCTACTTATGGCGATGTTAATATCGACGGCGAAATAACCTCCTCTGATGCAACAACTGTTATTAGATACCTTGGCGGATTTACTGAATTATCAACTTTGTCGCTTATAAATGCAGATGTTAATGGAGATATGTTTATTACAGCTGATGATGCCGAAATTATTAATTTATACCTTGCGGGAAGTATAACCGTTTTTCCGGTTCAAAACTCGGATGCATATACCCTTGAATTTGTAAACGAAAGTTTTCCGGTAAACGGTGCGGTATTGCCTTTCGGGAAAGCATATAGCATTATTGGTTCGGTAGTTTCGAACGTACTTCTCGAAAATGTATCAATAAAGATTCTAAATTTAAGCGCGGGCGGTATTGAGGTTTCGGCTAGTGTGGATTTTGAAGAATCCGACAATGCATATATTTACAATACAAAGCGTAGCTCAAATTCTATTGACAATAAAATTCGTTTTGCTGATCTCTCTGAGGGAGATAAAAAAATAGAAATTTACGCCTCTACGATGCTCTCAACAAATGCTCTTATTTATTCCGCAGAATTTACTGTTAAAAAAATTGTCGCGGGTGGAGCGGTAACTCTTGGAGATATATCGGGCTTTGTCTATAACGGAAATTCAAGGCGCGATGTTGAATGTGAACGGGGAATAGTGGATTATCTAAATTCGTTGGATCAAAACGAGATTGGGAATGCCCTTGTTTTAGAGGGTATACGGTGTCTCGGAACAAATTATGAAACTATGGATTGCAGCGCATTTACAAGGCACGTTTATAGGGAGATTGTCGGAATAACGCTTCCGCGAATCTCTGTGGATCAGGCGCGGTATTGCGTAAATAACGATATGACGGTAACTTCGAGTGAGCTTAGTCCGGGAGATCTCGTCTTCATAGCGGAGAACGATTGTCATTGCGGTCGTTATCATGAAATTCATCACGTATCTATGTACTTGGGAAATGTCGATGGAACGCGTTATTATATCGAATCCAGCAGCAGCCTTGATGGTGTAGTTATACGGGTTATGTGGGGCAATTCGGGTTCGGATTATCGTATTGATTGTTATGGTAGACCATACGGAGCTTAACTAAAGTTTAAATTTGTTTAAATATGCCGACAATCCGTGGATTAAAAAAGTTTTCTCTTTTTAATCTGTGGGTTGTCTAAATTTTTTTCATTTTGATATTTTAACGGAGGGCGGGTTAATAATGAAAGTTAACATACAAAAGATAATTTCGCTTTTTTTGGTGCTTATTATGTTATTTTCCTCTGCACCTGTTTTTTCCTCTGCCCCTGAGGACTTTTTTTTGGGCGACGCAAATCTTGATGGTGCGATTAATACGGGAGATGTGGCGGAAATTTTGATGTATTGTGCCGATCTGATTATTATGCAGCCCTATGGGTATTCACTTTCAGATCTAAATGGCGATAAAATTGTGAATACTGGAGATGCCCAGCTTCTTCTTCTTTATAATGTTGGAGCGATAAACGGATTTCCCGATGGCGCTCCAATAATAATTGCTGATTTTGAAAATCCTATTGATTATTTTAACCTAGACTATTTGCGCCCTATAGAGGACAATGCTTTTGATGTAGTTTATCTTGGCGAATATTCTTCATACGCAGTCTATGAGCCAAGCGGAAATCTGACTTATGGTGTTGGCTATAAGATCCATATAAGTAGTCTAACGAATCTTGTTATCGAAACTTTTCGCATTGAAGAAAGGGTCGATACAAAAATCTATATTTTTGACGATGAATTCAATATAGTCGATTTTGACGATGACAGCGGTACATATGGCGGCTTCTCACGCGTTGTAATAAATAAAGAAAAAGGCATTGATGGTGATTATTCGCTTCTTGTATGCGGTTACGATTCTAACAGTACAGGCAGCTTTGCCCTGGCTATAAGCTCAAATAGTGGAAATCCCGACGGAGAACCGACGGATCCACCGGAGAGCCCGACGCCGACTTTAACGCCAAGCCCGACGCCGACGCAAACTCCAAGACCTACGCCGACTTTAACCCCAAGACCTACGCCAACGCAAACTCCAAGACCTACGACGACGGCAACGCCTATTCCCGGAGGAGTTGTATTTAATAATGTATCTGTACCAGAGGATGGGGATGCGGTTATGTACAACAGGGCATATGCCCTTGTCGGAACGGTGCATTCTGATTTTCCCATTGAAAGCGTTTCGGTTACAATAACCGATATTGCGAAAAACACGGTTGAAATTTCCGCGGTTTCCGGCGGAATAAGCTACGAAGGCGCACCGGTATATGATTTTTCATTGAACGGCGGTAGTAATTCAATCGACAGCAAGATAGCCTTTGCATCTTTGACGGTCGGAGAAAAGACCTTTGAGCTTTTTGTAAAGCTGAAGGGTAGAGATGAGGTTTTAATATACAGCAGCGATTTTTATGTAAAAGTTATGCAGGGGAATATTTTGGGACAGGTCTATAATGGCTCTACTCTCATAACATCCGCCGAAACGCTTAATGCGTTAGCAGACTACCTAAGCTCTTTGGACATGACGGAAACAGGGAATCAGGTTCTCTTAGAGGGGCTTAGATATATAGGCACTACATACGGGACAAGCGAAGGTCAGTTGGATTGTAGTAAATTTACTCAGACGGCATATGCAAACGGCGCGGATATATCGCTTCCGCGTATCGCCGCCGAACAAGCGCGGTATTGTTATACTCATGATTTTATTATTGAAAACGAAGAAGATTTAATACCCGGAGACCTTGTTTTTCACCGTCAAAAGTCGTCTAACTGTGATTGCGGTAGGTTTATGGAGATTCACCATGTCGCAATGTACCTTGGTAATGTAAATTCTGTTCGTTATTTTATCGAATCCTCATCAAGCAGGCGAAAGGTTTGTATAAGGGTTTTCTGGGGCAGTACCAACTATGATTCGAGTTCTGATTGGTATATACCTATAATGGGAAGACCAAGGTCAAACTAAGATTACAGTTAGAAATAAAACTCTGTTTTTATAAAAGCAATAGGAATTTGCCATTTGAAACAAATTCCTATTGCTTTTTTTGAGGTTTTATTTTTATTCAATATACTTCATATATTAAGTCCCTATTTGGCGGGCGAATGTCGCTTATATCTATGCTGTTCTCTAAAAGCCGAATGGCAGGTTCAATTTTGCTTTCATCGTTAACATAAATGGTTGCAATAATATCACCTTCTCTTACCCAGTCACCAATTCTTGCGTTTAATATTAAACCAACATCATGATCTATTTCGTCGGTCAAAACGGTGCGGGAAGCCCCGAGAAAACCAACAGTACGCCCAATATTCAATGCATCAATTGAGAAGATATATCCGCTTTGTTTAGCGGAGAGAGGTACGCGTTTTTTTACTTTAATAAGTTGCTCCGGTTGGTCAAAAATTGCGGTATCTCCACCTAAATCATCAATCATTCTTTTAAAATTAGATAATCCATCTCCACTTTTAAGCGCTGAAAGTACAGCTGCCTCAGCGTCTTTTTGACCAAAAATACCTACAATTGCCAACATTTTTGCGGCAATAGAAAGCGAAAGACGAACGAGCCTATCGTTTAGGTCAAATTTTCCGCCTAAAATTGTTATCGCCTCATAGAGTTCAAGCCCATTGCCTACAGCTTTTCCGAGCGGTTCGTTCATATCCGTTATGAACGCAGCACATTTCTTATCAAATGCATGTCCAATATTCAACATAGCTTGAGCCAGCTTTTTGGCGCTTTCGATATCTTTCATAAATGCACCGTTTCCGACCTTTATATCAAGCACTATAGCGTCAGCTCCCATCGCAATTTTTTTACTCATTATACTGGAAGCTATGAGCGGGATGCTCTCGACAGTAGCCGTTACGTTGCGCAAAGCGTATATAAGCTTATCTGCCGGGACAAGGTCGTCACTTTGACCAACTATACACATTCCGTTGCGCTTAATAATATTTATGAAACGCGTTAGATCGATATCGGGACTATATCCGCTTATACTTTCGAGCTTATCTATAGTTCCTCCCGTATACCCTAGGGCGTGTCCGGATATTTTTGCGACAAAAGCGCCGGAAGCGGCGGCTATAGGTACGGCTATTAACGTTACGGTATCGGCGATGCCTCCTGTTGAATGTTTATCTACGGTAGGTGCGCCAACAGCGGAAAGGTTGAGAGTTTTGCCCGAAGCTATCATAGCTCTAGTTAAAAAAACGGTTTCGTTTTTTGTCATTCCCGAAAAGCATACTGCCATGAGCCAGGCGGATAACTGATAATCCGGTATATCCCCATTTAACGCTCCGTTTATAATAAAATAAAGTTCATCTTCACTATTCGCGAACCCGTTGCGTTTTTTTTCTATCAGGTCTATCATTCTCATGCGAAAAGGCTCCTTCTTTATTGCGAAAGGCGTAAAAAATTTATAAGATCATCATTCATAAGCTCGGTTATACCCGCCTCGCCGACGCTCGGGATTATATTTTCGGCGAGAATGCGCTTTCCCTCTATAAGCTCATCAATCTTTTCTTCGAGAGTTCTGCTCATTATTAGTTTATGCACTATTACGTTTTTATTTTGACCTATTCTATACGCCCTATCGGTGGCTTGATTTTCAATCGCCGGATTCCACCATCTATCAAAGTGTATAACATGGTTTGCCCCGGTCAAATTAAGTCCAATGCCGCCTGCCTTTATTGTCAACACCATAAACGGAACATATTCATCGCCGTTAAAAAGATTGACGATTTCCTGACGCTTATTTATAGGCACGGATCCGTTTATAGTAAGTCCGCTTACGCCAAAAATCCCGTTTAAGAAGTTTACGAGAGGTTCGCACATCTCTAAAAACTGAGTAAATATAAGTACACGCTCATGATTATCGCGAATTTCTTCGCAAAGCTCGCGAAGTCGTGTCATCTTTCCGCTATCACGTTCTAAATAGTTTTTAGCGCCAAGATATTGATCCGGATGATTACAAATTTGTTTTAGACGCATTATGCTTGAAAGGACAAGCCCACGTCTACCAATTCCTGTTGCCGTAAAAAGGCTTTTTTCGAGATTATCTAGAACACTTTGATATAGGGCGGTTTGTTTTCTCGTTAAAGAACAAAAGCTTTTCATCTCGATTTTTTCGGGAAGCTCCGGTATTATCGCCGTATCCGTCTTTAATCTTCTAAGAATAAACGGGGCTACAGTTCCTCTTAGCTTTGCCGAAACTTCTTTATTTGTTGACATGCTGGCGGCTATTCGCGAAAAGTCGGAGGCTGTCCCTAAGAGAGAAGGATTTAAAAAGTCAAATATTGACCATAGATCGCCTATATGGTTTTCGATTGGCGTACCGGTCATACATATTCGCGCATCCGCCTCTATTTTTTTTATCGCGCGCGCCTGTTTAGTTGCCGGGTTTTTTATAGCCTGCGCTTCGTCTAATATTATAGTGTCATATTTTCTCTGTCTCAGCTGTATGTCGCGCGTCGCCATGGTATAAGTCGTTATAAATAAGTCCGCTTCCGAATCGGGAATTGTTTGAACAACGCTATTGTGAAGCACCTTAAATTTTATATTGGGCGCAAAACGTAAAAGCTCGTTTTGCCAGTTTTGGAGTAGAGAGGCGGGTATTATAAGAAGCGAAGGACGCGTCTTTTCGGAACGCAGTTTTTCGAGCAAAGCTATCGCCTGAACAGTTTTACCTAGACCCATATCGTCCGATAGGCAAGCGCCGAGCTTTAAAGTATGGAGAAAATAAAGCCAGTTTACGCCAACTTGTTGATAGGGGCGAAGTTTCGTTAAAAATCCAGCTCCAACATCAATGTTTTTAAGGCGCTCAGGCATATTCATATCGTTAAATGTTTTTTTTAATATCTCGGCAAATTCATAATTTATTTTTCCGCCCTCAATTTCGCTATCATGCGTCATTAGCATAAGGCGCATAGCGTCCCTAAGCGTTATGTTACCATATTCCATAAGCTCCTTTGCCTGTTCATAGGCATCGAGAGTTGCCTTTAGGCGCGCGGGATCAACATCTATCCATTTTCCCTTTATCATTATAAGCCCATTTGCACGAGTTAAAAGCAGCTTTACCTCGTCCTCAGTTAATTCCTCACCTTCTACGGAAAGTGAGGCATTAAAGCTCAGTATCTCGTCCAAACCCAATAAAGATTTATTATCGTCGCCTATTTTCACAGTTATTTCAATCTTGCGGGAACGCTTTTTCCACCAGTTCGGTATTCTACAATTGAAGCCCATATCGCTAAATTGTTTAACACTTTTTAATAGTTCATAAGCTTCATCTAAAGTCAGTGGGACGGAAGCTTTTATAGCTCCGCTTTTTATAAAACGTGCTAAAATTTCGTTCTTTAAAGCTATATTTTTAAGCTCCGCGCTTATATGTTGCTTTAAGGATTCGTTGCCATCGCTGTCAAAAATATTGCCTATGGTAAGTTGAATATGGGTTCCATCCTCTTGTTGCTTATCGTAGGTTATGAGCAATATAAAAGGATGAACGTCTTCGTCGGCGTTTTCGACTATATGTATAAAAAGATTTGCTCTTGCGTTAGCGGCAACTCGCTTTGTCTCTAAATATTCTTTTATTGTTGGCTGACCTTCAGTTATTGCGTTTTTTTCGGCGCTAGCTTTCATAATATTATAAAGATTTAAAACCCATTCGCGGGTTACGCAACCTTCGGTATAATCATAAGGTGCGCGCGAAACAATATAATCGATAGTAGTATTATCCGGAAGAGAATCTCCTCGAATGAGATTTTCCATAAGTAAAACAACGGTTACATGAAGAAAAAGAACGGAGCGAGACAGCTCATGTTGACGCAACTTTATAAAAGCAAGCTCGACAAAAACGTCCTCCTCAGATTTAAGGTAGAGACAGAAAAGCTCGCGTTCGGTCATATTAAGCTCGACGTGATTATCAAATTCTAATTTACAGCCTTCTTGACAAAAACGCGCTGTAAGCGAATGTTCAATGTTCTTTTTGGAAAAAAGTTTTTTCAAAAATCAACCTCCCGGGGTATCTTGTTATTATACCCTGTAAGAGGCAATGTATCAAGCTTTACTTTTGAGCAATTCTGCTTTTTAAAGATCAATAGCTGTTAAAAAAATTATGATTAGATGAAATTTATAGGATAAGCGGGGCGGATGTTTTAAAAAGCTACCATCTATCAACCGCAAAAAGTGTTTCCGATTCCGACGACTTAGGGGTATAGCCGTCCTTAAAGTTTTCGCATAAATTTATCATATTAAAGGGATCATATCTAAAGTCATACCGCCAATTGTAAATTGATGGTATTCGGGCAAGCTTAGCACCGGTAATTTTTAAAAGTGCTTTGACGCAAGAAAGCGCGGTTGATCCAAAGACTTCGTCAATGCAAAGAACCGAGTTTTCAATAGAACCGAACGCATATCCGTTTTCGCAGAAAAAGCAAAGAGCTGTTTCACGATATTCCATAAGTTTTATTTTCATAAAAGTTAAGTCGCGTTTAAACATGCCATTGACATTAGAATATGCATCATTATATATCGTTAGTAAGCTTTCGGGGTCCGGATCAATAAGATCAAAATCGGGGACATCCGAAAGATTTTCGGAAGTGACTAAGTATTCTTTTCTTTTTACGAAAGTAAAAAAGCCGAATTTCTCATAAAATCCGGAAACAGCGGGTTGTAATAAAATAGCGGCATAATCGGAGTTTTTTGCTAGAATTTTTACTTTTTCTATAAGGGCGCGCGAATAGCCCTTATTTCTCGCGTTTTTTGAGGTAGCGATACCCGAAAGAAATAATATTGGGACGGTTTTTCCGCCAAATTTCATATCCCTATGGAACATATGCAGCATAGAGAGTATATCTCCGTTTGTGTCGTCCAAATAGGTGAGGACGTTTTTAGGCGACGAGTAATTTTCATAAAAAAAATCCGAAAATCCAAGTTCGTCACCTAAAAAACATTCATTCCAGAGATATTTTGATTTTTCATACAGTTCATCGTCCGCGAATCGAATCATTTAATTAACATACCTTTGTCCTTCAAATAACGGTTCCTGACCGTTTTGAGCTTTTATAATAGCATAATCACCGGATATCGCGTAAACGTCTATTGGGACAGCGATAAGATTTTCCCCTATGTATACGTCGATGTATGCAAGCCCATCCATCATTTTAATTGCGCTTGTATTTACCTTCATTCCGGTTGCATCTTTTTTGACAGTCGCTTTTAGAGTTCGTTCACTTAGAAAGTTTTCAATATCTTGATTAAATTCTATCAGGTTAAGAACACTTCCGTCCGAGATGTCAACGCGCACTGCTTTACCAATATACGGCGTATCGGGAAAACCCTCGAATGATACGACATATTCTTCGTTCGTTACGAGGCGCTTAGGACTATTATCGTCCGTCAAAAACGCAATGTACCAATGCATCCGGTTTACAAGCCTATATATTATATTGTTATCACCGGAGAGAACCGAATATCCTGTTCCTTTTTTTATCTTACGAACCAACTCTGGGTTTAAAAGGTTAAGCTTCTCAAAATTTATAACCTGTTCATAACCATCGAAATAAAAACTAACCGTTCCGGCATCTATAGCGACATAATCGCTCATCCATTCGGAGAGACCGGTCTTTTTTTCGGTTTCCAAAGCATAGAGCGCGTTTAGCTTTTCATTGGGCTGGGTTTTTTCCTTAAGCATTATTGCTCGGGAGGCGAGTAAGGTCTTCATCTCGCGTTCAAGCGTTAAAATATCGCCGTCTTTAGTCTTGGCAACTATTTGGCGAATATCATTGCTTATCTCTTTTAGACGCGCATTTGTCGTATTCAGCTCCTGAATATCGATACCTTCGTTTATCGCTATCTGTTCATTATAAATATTTTTTTGTACATTTAACAGAGCCTGCATTGTGTTTTCGCTGTAGCCCCATTTAAAAACTTGCGCTATAGGAGAATCTTTAACTACATTACCGCCTTCGTCCGCGATATAAAATGCGCGCTCAAACTTTCCGGCACTGTAACATTTTTCATCGCGGATAACGACAGAGGTAATCGGAATATTGCAAGATAGGGATGCCGTCGTTAATACTCCCTCCTTATGTGGGCGCAACAAGAAATATAAAAGCCCACCCACGCATATAAATGCAATAAATAAAAATATAAAAAACTTTCCTTTGACGATCTTTTTTCTCTTTTTCACCATTTGTAACCTCCGATTATGCCTCGGTTTTGTAACCCGGTTTCTCAGATTTGCCGTATTGCCTATCAAAATTTTCCCGGTTTTTTTCAGCGTAACGAGAAAATAATTCGTTTCCATCCATTCCCGCTCTTATACACATGCCCGTAAAAAAATGTAAAACATCGACAAGTTCATCTTTCAGCTTATCATCATCTATCGGGTTTGCGTTTTTCCACCATTTAAAATTTACCTCGTCTAAAACCTCTGACAATTCGCTTATAGTCGCTAAAACGCCTTTTTGAATCCATTCGGATTTTGAAATACCGGCTAAGTTACGAAGCCTTACTATTTCGTCATCAAGACTCGCTTGCATTTCAAATATCATATCTAATTTATCGGCTTTCATATAGCAAAATTCTCAATAGCAGCTTTACAGGAACCGGTTCTTCCGACTAACGCCGTCGCCATTTTTGAAAAGTCAATTACCATTTCCGTACATTGTTTTACATCGTCCATAGTTACGGCATTGAGAAGATCTATTGTCTCTTCATATGTGCGAACAGATCCGCGGAACAGGAGCGATTTTCCTATTGCACTTCCGCGTGCCGATGTACTTTCAAGACCCAAAATGAAGCTTCCGCGAAGCTGATTTTTACTCCTTAAAAATTCCTGTTTGGTAAAACCGTTATCCTTCAGGGAAAGTAATTCTTCAATAAGAAGCTCATATACGGTCGTTGCTTGTTTTTCGCCCGTACCCGCGTAGAGAGTAAAATATCCGGAGTTTTTATATGCCGACGTATAGGAATAAACGGAATAAGCTAGTCCGCGCTGTTCACGGATTTTTTGAAAAAGTCTCGAACTCATGCTTCCGCCGAGAGCATTATTCATAACTAAAAACGGCATCGACATAGGGTGATCTACCATAAACCCGGGGAGAGCTATACACATATGCACCTGTTCAACGTCTTTTTCAATTGCTATAAATTTACGCGAATTGTTTTCCGTTACGATAATGGGCTCGTTTTTTATATCGCGTTCACTGGTTTTAGAAAACGCACTCTCAAGCTCATTTAGCAAATTTTCCTTATTGAAGCTTCCTGCGCAAGAAATTATTATATTTTTGGGAGTATAGTTTCTTTTCATATAGTCCGTAAGACTGTCATGTGTAAAAGCGCGAACAGATTCTTGGGTTCCTAAAATAGGCTTGGAAAGTGGGTCATCTTGATAGTAGAGCGAGCACGCCGCCTCATGTACAACGTCGTCCGGAGTATCCTCGGTCATAAGTATTTCTTCGCATATTACGCCCTTTTCCTTTTCCATCTCGGTAGAGTCGAATTTAGAATTATATAGAATATCAGCCAACATGTCGGCGGCGATATGTAGGTTTTCGTTGAGTACGCGCGCGTAATAGCAGGTGCATTCCTTTGCGGTAAAGGCGTTCATATTCCCACCGATGCTGTCCATTTCGGCGGCTATTTCCAACGCTGAACGTTTCTCCGTACCCTTAAAGAGCATATGCTCAATAAAGTGAGAAGCGCCGCCCTCGTCCTCCCTTTCATAGACAGAACCTGTGTTTAGCCAAACGTTAAGCGCAACGGAATTAAAGCCGTCCATGCGTTCGCTTACGACGCGAATGCCGTTTTTAAGGGAGTCAACTTCAATTTTATTCATTAAATTTATCCTTTCTATATGCTTTTTCTCAATTCACGCTCAACCGTTCGATATATTAGCAACCTCTCCGGTAGGAACGACGGATAATCCGGCGTTGGCGTAGAGGTCAAGGATATCGGGCAATGCGTCAAACAGATGAGCCGTGGGCGAAACGGAGATTATGCTTCCCGGAACTAAACGTCTTTTTGCACGCGCGATTATCTCGTATTTTCCTCCGCGCGATGAAAGCAAATCCACTGTACAAAGTATACCCCAAATACGTTCTTTTTCGCAAGCAGAAGCGGTATTTGCAACATTTTTTTCACCGATAAAGTAAAACGCCGGTCTTTTACCGGTTATATTTTCTATTATTGATATCGAATCGCGTATATCGTCCTCAATTGGTCCATCAAGATAGTATCTCATGCCCATCGTTGCTATTTCGTGCCCATCGCTTGCTATTTTATTTAGCATGTCCTTATTGTCGACTGCCCATTCTCCGCTTACTATAAAGGTCATTTTTATACCGCGCGCATTTACAAGATCCAATATGTTGCTTAAAGCGGCAGCATTATAACTGACGGTGCATTGAAATGCTATTTTTTTATCGCTCTCTCCCATGTATATTATGTTTGTATTCATAGCGGGGAGCGTGCCTTCGCTATTCAGCGCAAAATACAGTGTGACTATTAATGCGACAATTATGATATTGACGCTCGCGTAACGCAGTTTATGAATTTGATTCATATATCCTCCTTAGATTCGCATCTTTTATATTTATTTAGTTTATGCGTAAAGCAATAGGTTAGATTACTAAAATTTAATATTTTAGGAAGCATTAGAATCGCAAATAAGCTTTTTTAATTTGAAAGTAAAGGATTGGATTTTGTAAATATATACACAAAGATCAAAACTAAAATATAAAAACAAGAATTACAATTTTCGGCAGAGGGGAAAATTGTAATTCTTTAATTCGGAAAGATCTGTAAACTGTGTTTGTAATAGGGATTTATAAAAAACTTAAGTACAACAAAAGCTCCGCTGCTTTTTAAGCGGAGCGCAGAATATACATAGAGCTAAAATAAAAATCAGTCTTCTTCTTCAGGCTCAGGGAGAACGCCGTTATGATATACGTTTTGGACATCATCATTGTCGTCAAATCTTTCGAGCATACGATCTATTTTAGCCGCAAGCTCCGGATCGGTTGCATCTATTGTTGTTTGCGGAATCATTTGTATTTCCGCCGATAAAAATTCATAGTTCATACCTTCGAGAGCATCGCGAACAGCAGAAAATTCGGTCGGCGCAGTTATAACCTCAAAGCAATCCTCAAGAGCGTTAAAGTCCTCGCCGCCGGCTTCAAGAGCCTGCATCATGACTTCATCTTCATTCGCTTTCGCAGTGCGTTCTATAACTATGATTCCTTTTTTATCAAACATCCATGAAACGCATCCGGCAGAACCGAGGCTTCCGCCGCTTTTATCGAATATATGCCGAATTTCGGCTGCGGTTCTGTTCCGGTTATCGGTAACTATTTCGGCTATGACCGCAATACCTCCGGGACCATATCCCTCATACATTATCTCTTCATAGTTGACGTTTCCCATATCTCCGGCGGCTTTTTTTATAGAGCGCGAAATATTGTCGTTAGGCATGTTGTTTGATTTTGCCTTAGCGATAACGTCGCGAAGCTTAGAGTTATTAAGCGGATCCGCGCCGCCCTCTTTTACGGCTATCGCTATTTCACGACCGATTTTTGTAAAAATTTTTCCCCTTTGAGAATCCGTCTTTTCTTTTTTGTTTTTAATGTTTGCCCATTTTGAATGTCCAGACATAATATTCCTCCAAATTAATTGTAAGTAAAATCCAATATTGATCCTTTGAAAAACCATAAAATCCTAAAAAAGTTTAAGCTCAAGACATTTTTGTTTTATCGTCAGAAGATCATCGTATGCTTCGCGTTTCTTCGAGGGATCGCGTAAAAGAGCAGCGGGGTGATAGGTGCATATTATCCATGTCCCCTGCTTTTGTTTAAACTTTCCTCTGTCGCGGGTTATTTTAACGTCCGGGTCAAATATATATTTAGCGGCGGTCGCCCCGAGACAAACTATGATTTTCGGACGAACGAGCGCGACCTGCGCCCGAAGGTATGGAAGGCACGCATTTGCCTCAGCTTCGAGTGGGTTTCTATTCATAGGCGGACGACATTTTACTATATTCGCAATATAGACCATATTCCGGGAAAGGTCAATAGACAGCAGCATTTTATCTAAGAGTTTGCCCGCCGCACCGACAAAGGGAACTCCGGATAAGTCCTCATCCCGCCCCGGACCCTCACCGACGAGCATTAGGTGGGATCTAAAGTTTCCGTCCGCGATTACGACATTCGTCCGCGATTTAGAAAGCTCACATTTTTCGCAGGACTTAATATCGTCATAGATTGTCGTCCAGTTTGTTTTCATTTTCAGTCAACCCTTAAAGCTCCTACGAAGAAAAGCGCGAGAGTCCCCGGTCCACAGTGAGAACCAATAACCGCACCGACGGACGTTATCTGTACCTCCTTTATAAAGCTGAATTTAGCTAAAATAAGTTCTTTAAGCATATTTGCGTCGTCCAAAGAATCAGCATTGGTTATATGTATGTATAAGTTCTCGTTCTCGTCCTTTGAAATACTGTCTACCATATGATTAAAGATAGAGCGTATAGATGTTTTACGACCGTTCACTTTTTCACGCGGAATCAGTCTTCCAACATTATCCATATTCATTACGGGTTTTATTCGAAGCATTGAACCTAAAAAAGCGCTGGCAGCGCTAACTCTTCCGCTTCGCTTCAGATAAACGAGGTTATCTACAGTATACCAATGATGTATTCTGAGCTTTAAATTTTCAGCAAAGCGTAAGGATTCGTCAAGGTCATGCCCCTCTTTCATATAGTCACAAACATGTCGAAGAAGAAGCCCTTCACCTCCTGACGCATCAAGAGAATCAACAATCTCGATACGCCTTCCCAAATATTTTTTCAAAAGCTCATCTTTAGCAAGACGCGCGCTGTTAACTGTACCGGATAGTGCGCTGGAAAAACCAATATACAGCACGTCAATATTATTGGCAATATAAGGTTCCCACATATCAATAAATTGTTTTTCGGATGGCTGCGATGTCGTTATTACCTCGCCATTGCGCATTTTTTCGTATATCATATTAGCAGATTCGAGGGTCATATCGTCAAAATGTTCTTCATTTTTACTTATATATATCAATGGGACGAATGGAATCGAACGAAGCTCCATGAATTCGCGGGTCATATCTACAGTGGAATCTGTTGTCAATACAAACATGGAAGAAACCTCCTCAAAAATGCGATTAAAAACGCAGTTTTACATTTATTATTCTAAACATTCAAGCCCATTTAGTCAAGTGCATAGCTAGAAAGAAGGTATAATAAGCTTGCTTTTTGATATATAGAAGATTTTGGACACCTTTAGTGAGCGTAAAATCAATAAACAACCCAACTTTAGACAAAGTGTAACATTTTTGTGTATTGCTTGAAAGCGCGAACAAACGTAGGTATAATAAAAGCATAGATAACATTAGTATTTGTTTGCTGGCGGAAGGACGTTTTGATGAATAAACAATCATGGTTCAGAAGAATCAATATATTATGGTTTTACCCAATAGTTGCGGTCATTATTGGGGTTGCGGTTACGCTTTTTGCGTTTCTTTATAATGCGGGCGGTATGGCTGTGATCGTAAAATAAATTTATAGCCGACAAAGACGCGAACCTTTTAGCATAACTTATTGCAATATATCTTATAAAACAGCGAAGGACAATAAAATGACGATATTAAAGCTAAAACAAATGACGAGAATAACGCTCGCCTCTATAATATTGTGCACGTTATTTTCAGGCTGCGGCAAGCAGAGTAATAAAATTACCGACATATATTTTTCACCGATTATGACGGCGAATCTTACCACCCAAGAGAAAACGCCCGATGCGACAATATCCCTCCCTAAAGAAACACCGGACTCAAAGCTGCGAACCGTAGACTGCGAGGCGTTTTTAAACCTACGAGAAAAGCCCAATGGCAACTCAAAGAGCCTTGCTAAAGTTCCAAAAGGAGCGACGGTAACATTTCTCGGGTATTCGGAAACGTTTGCAAAAATAGATTATAACGGCAAAAAAGGATATATTATTGCCGGATATCTTCAGGAAATAGGTTCTCAGAGTTATATGCGCGACCTGTCGGTCGTTTTGCCTTCCGAAGAATATTCCTACGATACATTGATAAACGATATAGAAAAATTAAAAAGCGAGTACCCGGGACGAATTTCCGTTGAAATAATAGGAAAAAGCGAAGAAGGACGTGATATACCTGTAATCATTTTTGGGAATAATGAGGCGCGCAATCACATATTGATACATGCGTCTATACATGCCAGAGAACATATGACGAGTTTACTGGCAATGGCGCTTCTCGATTATTCGTTAGGCAGAGGAGATACACATTATAAAGATGCCGATATAGATGCGTCGTTGGAAAATGTTTGTTTTCATATCATTCCCATGATAAATCCGGATGGTGTAATGCTTAGTCAGGGAACGCGCCCTAAGGAAACTGCACTAAAAATATATGAAAGCGACAAAAAATATGGTTATACCGACCTTTCGCAAGACGAATATTTTAGACGTTGGAAGGCGAATGCGAATGGCATTGATATGAACAGAAATTTTGACGGCGGATGGGAAAAAGAAGAGACGCGAAAGGCTCCTTCGTGTATGAACTATAAGGGTACGGGGGCGGAATGTGCGCGCGAAAGCCGTGCTCTCGGCGATTATACAAGAAGTCATAGGTTTTCTATGACGATAAGCCTGCATGCTTTCGGCTCAATAATATATTGGCAGTTTGGAGACGATGAGGCGCTTAACGATCGCTCTCTGGATTTATCAAATACAGTCTCCAAAATCAGCGGCTTTACGACGCAAAACATGGCGAAACAGTCAGGGAGTGGCGGATATAAAGACTGGGTTATGCAAGAACTCAAAATTCCGTCCCTTACAATCGAAATAGGCACAAGGCAATGTCCCCTTCCGCTGAATGAGTTTTCATCGATATGGCTTAGATGTAGGTTGCTTTTGCCTACTCTTGCTGATTGGATAAAGACTCAGAATTAGAAAAATCAAACAAAATGAAACAAACTTAAGTTTGGCTTGAAAAATTTCAAAATATTAGGTATAATTTTAGGAGTGAGGTAGATTATGTTTGATATTGCGATAATTGGCGGAGGTCCTGCTGGACTTACGGCGCTTCTCTATGCTGCAAGGAGCGGAAAGAGTGCGGTATTATTTGAAGAACTTTTTATTGGAGGGCAGGTTGTAAAAACTTCCGATATAAGAAACTATCCTGGTTTTCCAAATGGCATTGATGGGTTTACTATTGCCGAAAAAATGGAAACTCAGGCGAGAAGCCTCGGCGGTATAATAAAGCGTGAAGGCGTTTTATCCATTGATTTAGAGAATAAACGTATTAAAACGGACGTTGAAACCTATGAAGCGAAAACTATAATACTGGCTATGGGAGCAAAACCAAGAAAACTGGGGCTTCCCGAGGAAGATCAATTCGTAGGTTCCGGGATATCCTATTGCGCTACTTGCGACGGAGCTTTTTTCGCAGACAAAACCGTTTGCGTTGTTGGTGGTGGAGATACCGCGTTTTTTGATGCACTCTATCTTTCTTCAATATGTAAAAAGGTTTATATTATTCATAGAAGAAATGAGTTTCGTGCCAATGTTTCGATGATAAATGCGGCGTTTTCCCGCGAAAATATTGAACCGGTAAAAAGCGCTGTTGTAGAAAAAATAATAGGCGATGCTTCCCTTAATTCTGTTCTTGTTCGATCGACAATAGATAAAACTGAGCGGGAGATATTGGTGGACGGAATTTTTGTTGCAATTGGAATAGCACCTTCTACGGCGCTTGTAAAAGATAAACTGACTTTAGATAACGGTGGTTTTATAATAACGGATGAAAATATGGGAACGAGCGTACAAGGCATTTTTGCCGCGGGAGATGTGCGCAATACGGTACTTAGGCAGATAGTTACTGCCGCATCGGACGGGGCGATAGCTGCGACGAGCGCCGTAATGTATCTCAGCAAATAAATATTTTTTATATATTGGGGAGGATGCATATGAGCAGGTTATTTGGAACAGACGGCGTAAGAGGCGTTGCAAACGATACCCTGAGCGTTAGCTTGGCTATGAAAATCGGTGTTGCGGGAGCATATGTTTTGACGAGCAAGGTACATAATCCGGTAATACTCGTTGCAGCTGATACAAGAAAATCCGGAGATATGCTTAGCTTTGCACTTGCTGCCGGAATTTGTGCCATTGGAGGAGATGTAAAGCTTTTGGGCGTACTACCCACTCCGTCCTTGCCGTATCTTACTCGACTTTATGGAGCCGATGCGGCGGTAATGATAAGCGCGTCACATAATTCAATGGAATATAACGGAATAAAATGGTTTGACAAAAACGGTTTTAAACTTTCCGATGATATTGAAGATAAAATCGAAGAAAAAATAGCCGATTTTGATAATATTTCTTTTCCTATTGGTGAACATGTAGGGAATATAATAAACGTAAAGCGTGCGAGAGATGATTATATGGCGTTTTTGATGAGCTGTTCCGAATATGAATTAAAGGGCATAAAAATAGCTCTTGATTGTGCAAATGGTGCCGCTTCGGGGATTGCGCCTCTGATATTTTCAAATCTCGGAGCTACGGTATTTTCTTCGGCGAACGAACCCGACGGTTGTAATATCAACAGAAATTGCGGTTCTACACATTTGAGCCATATTTCGGAATTCGTTGTAGAGTCCGGAGCGGACGTTGGATTCGCATATGACGGAGACGCGGATCGGGTTCTCGCCGTTGATGAGCGCGGAAATATTGTAGATGGCGATAAGCTAATGGGCATATGCGCAAAGAAGCTAAATGAAAACGGGAAACTAAAGGATTCAACTCTTGTTGCGACGGTTATGTCGAATATAGGCTTAACACATAGCATGAAGGAAGCAGGAATAAATATAGTTGCTACTAAGGTTGGGGATAGGTATGTTCTAGAGCGAATGAGAGAGAATGGCTATGCTTTAGGTGGAGAACAGTCTGGTCATATAATATTTTACGATAAGAATACTTCGGGAGACGGGATCCTAACCTCGATAATGATAATGAATATACTTAGAAAGACGAATCTTCCGCTATCCGTCCTTGCGGATGAAATTCGGATTTTCCCGCAGATATTAGTCAACGTTGAGCTGACTAATGAAAATTTAAATGTTGCTATGGAAGACGTTAAGCTTTGCGAGTATATAGGAAAGATTCAATCGGAGCTTGGGGATGACGGGAGAGTTTTAGTGCGTAGTTCAGGCACTGAGCCGTTGATTCGTATTATGATAGAGGGTATAGATACGGACGATATACGGGAAAAGGCGCTTTCAATAGCTGACATATTGATAGATAACTATGATGGAGTACTGAGAAAATAACTAAAGTATAAAATTAATTTTGAACATACTGGGTAAAAAAAACAATAAGTCGCGGCTTTCGTTAAATCGGAGCCGCGTTTTTTAACGCTCAAAAGATAATATGCAAGAGAATCAGTTTTTTTGACGCTTGAATATAATACCCTAAAGAAACGATTTGCGGATTAAAGTCCGTAGATTCGGAGGACAATGTTTTTATGTTCAACCCATTTATGAACCGACGTTCCGTTGTACGGCGAAAGCGAAGAAAGGATAGCGGTCTTATAATCGCTATATTATTTTTTGCGTTATTTTTATTGGTACTATTTGCGCCGCTTTGGATAGTTGTGTTGATAATAGCGCTATCCGTTATAGGTATTATTCTCCTAAACAAGCAGTGCTGAAGTTCGATAATAGATTGACTTATTTTTATTTTTTATCGTTCTCACGGTGCTCTTCAATATGCACTCCTAATTTGTAAAAAATTAACGATAGTACAAAAGATGATACACATCCGATAATAATTATAGCTATACCAATCCAAGCGTTAGAAAAGCTATTTTTATAGGGACTTATTGATCTTTCCAAGAGGGACGCATCGGTAACTATTGTTAACATTCCAAACAGTATTGATAAACAAACGCCGCCACATACTATTATTTTAGCTAAAATTTTAATTTTTTTGCCAATATTACTATGCATAAGAAACCCCTTTCATATATAACTGCAATAACTATAACAAAAAATAATATTTTTGTCAACAACAATTATGCATAAAGACGAAATAATATTAACTTGTGTGGACGATAATAAAACAGAAGCGATATATTAGTTTGTTCGCAAGACTGTGTGAAAATGAAGAGGTATAGAGAAAGCAAATCGCAGACAAAGGGTGAAAAGTAAAAAATACAGGATTTTAAGCCTGTATTTCTTTCAACAATTTCCATGTTCCCAATATTTGCACCACGTTTTTGATATTGTAGGTAAAAAAGTGCATACAAGATTCGCCCCGCACACTTTTTGTACCTCCGGTCAGAAAATATGTGAAGCCAAATGCGCGTTTTACTGTGCCGAACGGATGCTCTGCCAAGCATTTTCGCTGCTTAAACAGTTCTTGTCTATCCACACGGTCAGCGAACCGCCGATGCAATGCTCCGGAACGGAATATTTTCGACACGCAGCCGGGTTCGTATAGTTTTCTTTTTCGCGCTTTGAAGTGGAACGCTTTTTCACATGAGCTAACACAATTGCCTAGGGGCAAATGTAGGCATCTAAATCTTCATTTCCGGATAAATTTTGACAGAAAAATACCGCATTTAAGTTTGCGTTTTCATAAAGTCTAGCGCACTGCCTCAATTTCGCATTTGTGAAAAAAATTGATGGAGGAAATCAGAAAAAACAATTTTCTCGTTCTTGCCTATTCCATTTATTACAGCAATCTTCCCAAAATCATGCGCGATTTTTTGATGGCGCACAGCGCTGATTTTGTAGGGAAAACGGTATTCCTCCTCGCCACGATGAGGCTGTTCAGCGGCGATGGCACCGGCTGCGCCGCAAGGGTATTGCAAAAATGCGGTGTAGAAATTGTGGGCGGGATGCATCTGAAAATGCCCGACTGCATCGGCGACGAAAAAGCACTGAAAAAATCGCTTGAAGCAAAGAAGGAAAGATACTTATCCGCCAAAATAATGTTCTGCAGGTCTGCCTAATATATTGACATTATTCAGACATTAGAATATAATTAAAAAGAATAAATCAAGGATACGAAGGATACGTCTGTGTATTTATAAGGAAGCCTGCACCAATGATGCCTGTAAAGAAAACCCTATGCGGAAATATAAAAAAGCTTTGAAACTTTCCGATAGAACATATATTTGTGCTGAAGGTGGAAATGTAATCGACAGAGATTATCAAGCAAGTGTAAATTTAAAGCAATACGGAATCAATCAGCTATCAGCATAAACGATATGATTGATATGTACGCATGCGTTAGTGCAGAATTTACGTCTTTGGAGAGTACATGAACTTGTTAGTAGATTTGAGAAATCATTTCGAACGCATACTCGTTGAAAAATGAATGAAACATAAAAGTTATAACTTTTTTATAAGTTTTCAGTAACGGCTACCAATGCTTACAACGAGCTTTACGGCATCGACCGGATGCTTAAGGCGCTCAACCTTAGCAAGGATGCAAGCTGCAAAACACTGCTGCATAGGATGAAAGAGGACATTGACTTGTTTCTTGGGGCGGCACCCCAATTCGACGACATCACAATGCTGAGTCTTGAACTGATGCCCCGGAAAGGCTCCGCTATGAAAAAGTTGAAGCTTTTTCCCACTCTAGAAGTTATTGACGAAGTGGTCGCCTTTTGTGGAACAGGAGTTGGAAACAGCGGGCATTTCGATGAAAAGAATTATACAGATGAACATTGCGGTGGATGAAATATTTTCAAACCTTGCTCGGCATTCAAACACCACCGACGCTACCGTAGGCGTGATTGTGGAAGACGGGCGTATCACTGCGTTTTGCCGACAACGGACATCCCTATGACCCAACGGAGAAGCCGAATCCGGGCATCGCCCTTCCCGCCGATGAGCGGGATATTGGCGGGCTTGGAATTTTTATGGTGAAGAAATCCATGGACACCGTTGAATATGAGTATCATGATGACTTCAATATTTTGACATTGACAAAGAGCAGTTAGCTTTTTAGGAGGATTGATTACAAAACGAACCATTTTACTTTTGTTGCGCGCATCGGTGCGTTCACCGTGCGCTTTTACCGGCTGATCACCGAATTTAAGCGTACAAAATAAACAGCCCATAAAAAATAAGGAGAGTTTTACTATGAAAACGAAAAAAACAGTGACCATGATTCTGACCGTATTGACCCTTTGCCTCGTGCTTACCGCTTGCACCAGCACGAACAATAACCCTGCCTCGGCCAGTCCATCACAATCGGAAACCAAGCTTCTTGCCGGCGTACTGGAGCAAAACAGTTTGGAAACCTCCGCCCGAAAGCAGTGGACAGAGGTTAAGGGTAACAGTACCTTGAGCGAGAAAGTCAAATACACTTCCTTCTCTACATTGAACGCTATGCTGATGGAGTTGAATGCCGGGCGAGTGAATTATTTGCAACTTCCAAGCAGTGTCGCCAACTATCTGGCTGCCACGGACAACAAGCTCATCGTAGTTGAGCCAAAGCCAGTCAGACTGCATTACCATATGGCGGGCCGCGCGGAGGATACCGCGCTGTGTGAAGAAATGAACAGCGCCATCGACAAACTGAAAGCCAATGGTACACTGGATCAGTTGGTTGCCGACTATATCACCAACGCCAAAGGTGCGCCCACCGCCAATAAGCTGGCACACAAAGAGGGCGGAGAAACTCATATCGTCGCCGTCACCGGCGATTTGCCGCCGCTGGACTATGTTTCCGCCGACGGCACACCCGCGGGTTTCAATGTGGCGCTGCTCAATGCCGTCTCTGAGTTAACCGGCTGTAATTTTGAAATTGTGCAGTTGGAAGCCTCTGCCCGACTTTCCGCACTTGCGAGCGGGAAAGTCGACATGATTTTCTGGATCGGCTGTTGGAGCAACGACGATTATGAACCAAGCGAGGATGGCGTTTGCCTGACCACACCGTATTTTGAGGAAGACATCTGCTTCGTAGGGTACTCAAAGGAGATTATGGAAAAAGTTGCGTTGCTTTTTCAAAACAAAAAATAAGCCCCATGATGCGGGTTTGCTAAGACAGATAAGGAGAAGATAGATCACTATGAAAAATGCTAACCCTGATTGTGGTCACCATGATACTTTGCGCTACTCTATCTGCCTTCCAGAATCGTTTGTTAGGGCGTACCTCCGCGGCGGAAGAAACATTTTCCATCGAGAAAGCCGTTGAGGTAATACGGCGGCATACCTGCTGAAGCACTGCAAGACCGTCACTTACGCCCAACTAAACTATGACAACGGTGACACGATACATAGAATTTTTTACACAGATGACAAGGGAAATCTATCTTCCACGGGGGATAGCTCCGGCTATGCCGACTACCAGACTGACTATCTGGATTTTCACCACCCCCGAGCAGGGCGAGGTCGTCTATACCATTTCTGCTGCAAAGGATATCTATGTCAGCGATTATTTGTTTGCTGTTCCCGGCGGAACGTTTACCGTCCGGGTCACCGACGGGAACGGCAATCTGGTCTGTACAGCCCAAGCGAGTATTGCCGGGACTACGCATTGGGCTGTCGGATTTTGGAACGATTACCACCGAGGACAAAATGGTGACCACCTCAGTTTTTGCGTATGATGACTTCCGCGCACTGACTATTGACTTTACGATCTACCGACCAGATGGCTCGGAAATCAAAATAGCCTCCGGCGCGCTGTTTTACGACCGGGAAGCGCAATATACAGACGTGATAAAAAGCTATCCGGAGGTCGAAAAAGTCACTGTTTCCGTTCGGATGCCCGATGGAAGTACCCGCACAGCGGGAATTCCCAAGGGAGAAGTCTTTACATGGGACTTCGACAATGCCTATGCCCTTTACGCGGATAAGGACGGCAAAATGCTACTGGGCGAAAAATCGCAGCCGATACAGACGGATTTGACGCTGTACTGTCTGCCAAAATAAAAGCGAAAAGAGGCTGGTGCTTGCGGTAGTCATGACCTTTACATCGGTCGGCTGTTCGGGGCAGTAGACAACCCGGAAAACGACGGATAAACCAGATGGGGAGACTTCAACGCAGGGCTATCTCTCCATGTTGTATTTTGAACTGGCGCAACGTGCGTCCTTCCGTGCTACCTTGCCCTACACTTTTCTTTCTATAGAAAAATATAATCGGCAGAGCATCCCTCTCTTTCCGAGATACAGCTTGCGTTGGCCGAGGGAAAATTGACCGGATCTATCTGCCCTATGATACCGCGGGCTATGCGCAGAGTCAAAATCCGAATTTGACGGTGGCGGTGGATGCATGTCTGACGGCACTTGTCGGCAAAAAAAATGATCCGGTGTTCTGGATGATGCTAGATGACTCTGGCGACAATTCGGATGTGGACGGCGTATGAATCACGAAGCCATACCATAAATCCTACGGCGCTGCCATCACTCAGGACTATCTATATGATGATATTCTAAAAATCTTTGGACTTCTTAAAAACTGGCGCATAAAAAGTCCTATTCAGAAAGCAGGTGATTTCATGTCTCTGGGCGATATTTTCTATAAAACGCTAATTGAAGGCGGGTCTTGGTTGACCATTCTTAAAGGTCTTTGGGTTACGGTGGAAATTACGCTCCTGTCCATGGTGCTGGGGACATTGTTGGCGGCGCTGGTGTGCGCTTTGCGCCTACGAAAAGGGCGTTTTCCACGCACTGTGGCAAGCGTTTATATCGCAGTGCTGCGCGGCAGTCCGGTACTACTTTTGCTGATGATTATGTACTATGTTGTTTTTGCCAAAAGTACGCTTTCCGCACCGCTCATCGCGGTGGCGGCCTACACGCTGAACTTCTCCGCCCACGCGGCGGAGGTTATGCGCGCGGCTCTCTCCGCCACCGACAAAATGCAGACCGAGGCGGCGCGGACGCTTGGCTTTTCAAAATGGCAGGCTTTCCGCCTGATTACGCTGCCCCAGGCGGCGAAAATCGCCAAGCCCGTCTACCAGTCCACCATAGTAAACCTGATTCAGTGGACAAGTGTGGTGGGATATGTCACCATCACCGACCTCACCCGAGTAATAAATAACATCAGTTCCCGCACGATGCAACCTCTTTTTATGTTGCTGGTGGGTATCGCACTCTATCTAGGACTGGCCTACCTTTGCTATGGCGTATTCGCGTGGCTGGATCGGCGTGAGGAAAACAGAGTGGCAAGGAGGCAGGCGCAATGAGTATGCTTCGCGTGGAAAATCTAAGCAAGGCCTTCGGCAGTCTCCAAGTACTGCGAAACGTTAGTCTCACGGTGGAGCAGGGAGAGCGCATTGCGCTCATTGGTCGCTCCGGCTGCGGCAAGAGCGTGTTTCTGCGCTCGCTTGAGCTTTTGGAACAACCGGACACCGGACGCATTTTTATCGGTGAGAATGAAATTACTGCCAAAGGTGCCAATGTAGATGCAATCCGCAGCCGTATGGGCATGGTATATCAGGGCTTTCATCTGTTTGAGCACATGGATGTGTTGGAAAACATCACTCTCGCACCCATCCGTTTGCGGAGGATGTCTCCACAGGCGGCAGAAGGAAAGGCCATGGAACTTTTGCGCATGGTGGGTCTGGAAAGCAAGCGCCATGCAATGCCGGAGGTTCTTTCCGGCGGACAGAAGCAGCGCATTGCTATCTGCCGATGCCTTGCCATGGAACCGCAGATTATGCTGTTCGATGAACCCACCAGCGCGTTAGACCCCACAATGGTGGGTGAGGTGCTGGCTACTATCCGAATGCTTGCTAAGCGGGATATGACCATGCTCATTGTCACCCACGAAATGACCTTTGCTCGTGAGGTTGCTACTCGGGTGCTCTACTTTGACGAGTACGGTATCTATGAGGAGGGCGCGCCGGAGGAATTGTTTGACCATCCCCAAAAGCCGAAGACACAGGCGTTCATCCGCAAGCTAAAATTCTTTGACCAGCACATCGACCGCCGGGACTTTGACCTCATGCAGCTCCACGGCGGCATCCGGAATTTTGCTGAGCGGTACGGGCTGGAATCTAAATACGCAAACCGACTTCAGCTTTGCACCGAGGAACTGGTCTATGAGTTGCTGAACGGTTGCGGGGCGGAAGTTGACCTGAACGTGGAAATTACATATGGAGAGCTGACCAAGTCGGTGACTCTTAGTTGCGACTGCGCCGGTGAATCCTTCAACCCCTTCGACACGGCGGGCGACGAGGAGATCCATCTGGGCTTGACCATTCTGAAAAATGTGTCAAAAAATATTGAATGCCAATATGAAAACGGGCGCAATCTGGTGAAAATCAAATTATAGGAAGAACAACATATGACAAAGAGACGAATTGTAGATATTTTGGCGTGTATCATTCTGTGTGCAGCGCTTGTCGGCTGCGGAAAACAGAATACGCCGGATTTTACCTTCTCCTATCTCCGTAACAGCCGGATTGAGCTTGTGTCGGAACAAGCGGCATGGGATCAAAGCAAGAAGCTGGACAGTGTGAAGTATCGGACAACGATAACTTTACGGTAAACGGCAAGGAAATTCATTCTACTGATTACGGCAGCGCAAATGAGGCGATGATGGTTTTCGACGGTGGGAAGGTGGACTGTGTCTATCTTCCGCTTTGCGTTGCGCAATATCTGTGTGCGGATCGGAATGAACTGCATATCGTGCAGGATACTTGGAATTCGCTGTATCAAATGGCGGAGCCTTCCGCGCAGTCGAAACTGCTAATGAGGATTGACCAACAAATTGCTCTATGACAGAGGGACGGTACGCTGGACAGTCTCGCAAAGACCTATTTAGAGAACCAATCGCCAGGGAAACCGCCCACCACCTCCGCATCCCAACCTGATGAATGGGCGACGGTGAAGGTAGGGGGTGATCGGTACTCTGCCGCCGCTTGACTATGTCTTGACGGATGGAATGCCCTCAGGCTACAATATGCTGTTACTAGCCGCGATGAGTGAGGCGCTACATATCAACGATGCAATCATTCTGTGCCTACGTAGAAAATTAAAGCCGAAGTAGATGCTATTTATGAAAAGAAGGTAGATGGTTTTACCGTTTTTTCTGCGAACGGAAATTGCTTTGACGCTACAGGCACAAAGCTACGCGAAGACACACTGATGTAACTGTTTTTTATAACGCTACCGACGAATAAATAGAGACTATTTTAGACGAGGTTTTGCCGGACTTGTATCAAAGTGTAATTCTTATAGAAAAGAAACAAACGCTAAAATCGTTTTTTACGGCGGCGCACTGTAAAGCGTAGCAAATCCAATCCAAAGAAAGGTGATCCACCATGAGATATCAAATTATACGGACAATCGCGCTTGCACTGACCCTGATTACACTGACGAGCCTTCTGGCAGGCTGCAATGGAAAGGCAAAGCCGATCGTTACCGAGGCTTCGGATATGAACGATGAGGTCTATATCATCGGCGTACTCTCTGGCGCGATGGCGGTGAACGCGGTAGAAAGTGCACTATCCAAAGCGAAAATGAAACATTACAACAGCCTATCGGATGCATATCTCGCCGTCCAACAGGGAAAGGTGGATGCCTTTGCATTTGACCGATATCTGCTGAACTTTGCCATTGCGAATGGACTCACCGGTGTCAAGGTGCTCCCCGGCGATGTAGGCGCGGTCGGCGATGTGGGAATCGGAATTTCCAGAAAATCCGACATACCCGATTTGCAGCAGAAAATCAACGACTGCTTGGTACAGCTGGAGACCGACGGGACGTTGGACAACATGTTTCAACGCTGGGTTTTGAACGCCGACGATACCATGCCGGATGTCCCTAAGCCCGAACAGCCTACCATGACCTTAAAGGTCGGCACATCGGGTCTTACACAACCGTTCAGCTATTACAAGGGGAACGAACTGACGGGATATGATTTGGAGTTGACAGCACGCCTTGCGCTTTTTCTAAACGCGAAACTTGAAATCAAGGTTTACAACTACGATGGCCTTCCCTCAGCGGCGGAAGCCGGAAGTATCGACTGTATTTTGGCGAACCTCAACGCTACGCCGGAGCGCCGGGAGATGATGGACTTTTCCACACCGATCTACCAGACAA
This sequence comes from Clostridia bacterium, assembly GCA_036654235.1. Classification (GTDB taxonomy): domain Bacteria; phylum Bacillota; class Clostridia; order Christensenellales; family CAG-138; genus JAVVSK01. The sequence goes on from JAVVSK010000001.1 coordinate 33,309, forward strand.
ATACGGCTCTTCTGGTGAAGGATGAGGGCACTACGGCGGAAGCGCCCAATGTACCACTGGAGACAGCGAACTACGGCGTAATGAAAGGCTCCTCGGGCGAAAGCTATCTGCTTGAGCACTACCCGAAGGCTAAACGAAGCACATTTGCATCCAACGCGGACGCTTTTGCGGCGTTGGCGGCAAATAAGGTGGATTATGTTTTGACAGCCTATACAATCTGCAATAACGCAATTGAAACGAACAGCGAATTCGTGATTTACAAAGAAAACATGGCTGATCAGGAGATCGCCATGGCAGTAGCTAAGGATAACCCTAAGCTGTTGGAACAGATAAATGGTGTTATTGAGAAATTCCAAAAGGACGGCAGGTTAGATGAAATCCATCATCGCTGGACGGATGCGCGGGGAAATTATACGCCGATTGATGTCCCCGTTGCTCAGGGGAAAAATGGCATTCTGCGTTTGGCAACCAGCGGAGAACAGGAACCCTTTGGTTTTGTGCTGGACGGCAAGCTGCAAGGGCTGGACTGCGAGCTTATTGAACGGGTCGCCTTTGAACTGGACATGACCGTGGAATATCATACAATGTCGTTTGATAGTCTCATCGCCGCACTTTCCTCCGGTAAGGCGGATGTGATCTGCTCCGCAATGGCGGTCACAGAGGAACGGCTTAAAAGCGTGAATTTTACCATCCCCTATTTGAATAACCCATTGAGCCTGGTTTGCCGCAAAAGCGATTTGGTGAATATCCTTCCGTCACAGACCGCCGCGGATGTCTCCCGCGTTCCGGTGGAGATCGCCCGCATTGGCGTGATGGATGCTTCCACCAACGCGCTCTACGCCGAGGAGCACTACCCAAACGCAAAAATTCAGAGCTTTAAAAATTATGTAGACAGCACGGTCGCTCTCGACGCGGGTAAGCTGGACTATGCTATGATGGATTATACCAGTGCGTTGCGTTTTATCCGCAGCAACCGTAATTTGGAAATCGTAGCTGACGCTCTGACTGACGAAAAGCTCTGTTTGGGCATCAGTAAAAGCGAGCCGGAGTTTGCCAAAAAGGTGAGCGCCGTTGTGGATAAATACCTTGCCGACGGCACCATGGACGAAATCATCTCACACTGGATTAAGCCCGACGGAAGCGACTATAACGTGCTGGAAACGCCTAGGATGGACGGCGCGCCGAAAATCAAGGTGGCAATAATCGCCTCCCGTGAGCCGACCACCTTCCTGTTGGATGGAAAATATGCAGGATTGGATATTGAGCTAATCGACCGCGTCCTCTATGAGCTGGGTTATCAGGCTGAATACATAGACATGGACTTAGCTGCGGTTCTCGCTACTGTGGAAAGCAATAAGGCTGAGATGACCCTCGGTATGTATAGTACCCCGGAACGGGCGGAAAAGCTCTTGTTTACCGCGCCCTATTTCGCCAATCCTCAGGTTATGTTGGCGCGCAAAACAGGCGAAACGGCAGCGGCGACGCCTGTCTCTTCCAACACTGCCGGATACGGCATTACCAGCATTTTAGCGCAGGACTATCTTGCGGGGAAATATCCAAGCGCCAAGTTCTTCATGTTCCCCGCCGCGGCAGATGCTATGTTGGCGCTCCGGAGCGGAAAACTGGACTATGTTATGGCTTCGCGCGCTACCGTCGGTTACATGATGAAACAGGACTATACCCTCAAAATCGTTGGGAATAGTCTTTTCAATGAGGCATGCTACATCGCCGTCTCCAAACAACAGCCGGACTTACGTGACAAGGTGGACTCCGTGCTTTCCAAGTTCAAGGCGGACGGCATCCTTAACGAGTTGACTGACCGTTGGACATTGGACGGTTCGGACTATTACCGTAGCAAGGAAATTGAGTCGGCAGAGGGAAGAAACGGTGTTTTAAAAGTAGCTTTTTCCCCCGATGTGCCGCCGATTTGCTTTGTGCAGGACGGAAAACCTGTCGGGATCAACGTGGAACTGATTGAGCTAATCGCCAAAGAGCTTGACATGACAGTGGAATTCTCCACCATGGATTTTGATGCGTTGCTCCCGGCTATCCAGTCCGGAAAAGTGGATCTTGCCATCTCGGATATCAATGCCACGGACGAGCGTCGCAAGCGCGTGGATTTCACACAGAGCTATTTCGACAATCCCCAGGTGTTGGTAAGTCTGAGAGATACCGTGACCGACACGGGCGTACCCAAGTACACTGCCATTTCTCAACTCTCCGGCAAGGTTGTCGCCTGCCGGACAGGCTCGGTGCTGGATGTTCTCGTGGGCGGCGTCGTCCGGAACGTGACGTTCGCTTACTTCAACACTCATACCGATGAGCTTGCGGCACTCCAAAACGGAAAGGTGGAGGCCGTGCCGTTGGACGAGCCTATGGCGCGGCTGGCGGTGGCGCAAAATTCGGGCTTTGCTATCCTACCCGAACAAATCGTGGAAGATCATTACGGTATCGCCTTGCAAAAGGACAGCCCATTGACCGATCAGGTGAATGCGGCCATCGCTCAGCTGAGGACCGACGGAACTTTGGAAGAGATGAAGGAAAAATGGACCGGTTTCGACGATAGTGCAAAGACTCTTCCGTATTTCGACTACCCCGGCGCGAACGGGACGCTGCGGGTGGCTCACGATATTGCCTCAGAACCAATGGAGTATATTGGCGCAAACGGTGCCGCTGTTGGCTACGATTTGGAGCTGATACTGCGCATCGGTAAAATTCTTGATCGCAAGGTGGAATTCGCCGCCGTGGATTTTTCAGGGCTCATTCCCATGCTGCAAAGCGGAAAGGCTGACGCTGCCGTGGGATGCATGTCTATAACAGACGAGCGCAAAAAGACGGTGGACATGAGCGATTCCTATTACGATGGCGGACTCTATTTTGTGGTGTCCAAGGTGACCGAAGGGCAGTCCTCTGTGACTGCCCAACAGCAAACGAGTTTCTGGGACGGCTTGAAGGCTAGCTTTACCCGCACTTTCCTCACGGAAAACCGCTGGAAACTGGTGTTGGACGGGCTGGGAGTCACGGTGCTCATTTCAATTTGCTCAGGGCTGATTGGCTCCCTCATGGGCTTTGGTATCTGTATGCTTCGTCGCAGTAAAAAGCGTATCGCTGCTCTCCCGGCGGCGGGCTTTATACGGCTCATTCAGGGCACACCTATCGTAGTGCTGCTGATGATCCTCTACTATATTATCTTTGGTAAGGTAGATGTCTCCTCTGTTCTGGTGGCGATTTTCGGCTTTGCGGTAAATTTCGGTGTCTATGTATCCGAGATGATGCGCACCGGTATTGATGCGGTGGATCGTGGGCAGATAGAAGCGGCTAACGCCCTGGGATTTACCAGAACAAGAACCTTCTGGAAGATCACCTTTCCGCAGGCGGCTCGGCATTTTCTCCCGGTATTTAAGGGCGAGTTTATTTCCATGGTCAAGATGACCTCGGTGGTGGGCTATATCGCTATTCAGGATCTGACTAAGGTGTCTGACATCATCCGCAGCCGCACACTGGAGGCATTTTTCCCGCTCATTGCCACGGCGATTATTTACTTTCTCGTGGCAAATATTCTGACCATGCTGTTATCCCGGCTTGAAGTCAGCCTTGACCCCAAGCGCCGCAAGCGTACTGTGAAAGGAGTGGTTATGAAATGATTTCGATTCGGCATTTGAAGAAGGTCTATCCTAATGTGACGCCGTTTTCCGACGTTAACGTGGATATCGAAAAGGGTGAGGTCATCTCCATCATCGGTCTTTCCGGCATAGGTAAATCCACCCTACTGTGATGTCTGAACATGTTGGAACTCCCCACCGCCGGAGAAATTGTCGTGGACGGAGAAACCGTTACGGCGAAGGATGCCAACATTTCTAACCTCCGGCGCAAGATGGGTATAGTGTTCCGGTCATTCAATTTGTTTTCCCATTTGACGGTGATTTAGAACATCATGTTGAGTCCTCTGGATCTCCTAAAGCTCTCAAAAAAGGAGGCTTACGATTAGGGGATGCGTCTGTTGACCACTGTGGGTCTGGCGGAAAAAAAGCACTCAATTACCCTGACGAGCTGTCCGGCGGACAGAAGCAGCGTGTGGCTGTCGCCCGGGCGCTGGCGATGAAGCCGGAAATTATTCTCTTTGACGAACCCATCTCTGCCCTTGACCCTATGATGGTTGGCGAGGTACTGGCGGTCATTCGCTCATTGGCACGGGAGGGACTGACGCTCATGATGATGTGCGTGACGAATATGCAAGATTGAAGCAATCACTTGCGGAAGCGCATCGCCACGATATTGACGAAAAACACGAATTTGTTGAAAGCATCATACGAAAAGCAAAGGAGGAACTATATAGTGAGCAGAATTGAAAATGTTCAAAGTTATATAAACAGTATCTTTGACAAAATATCGGATGATGACGAAAAACGCGTAGCATATATTCATACCTATGGAGTTGCACAAGAATGTGCTTTGCTTGCTGCCAAGCGTGGACTGAATAGCGAACTTGCAACTGTCATCGGGCTGTTACATGATGTCTATTCATATAAGACAGGTGTGCGGCCGCTGCATTCACATAATGGTGCCGAAATGATTCGTGTGGCTTTTAAATACGATCTTACCGGGCTTTTCCTTGAAGATGAGCAGACAATAATAAAATCCGCAATATATCATCATACGGACAAAGAACATACACATGATAATTATGACGAACTGCTAAAAGACTGTGATGTTCTGCAACACTATATTTATGATGCTGCATATGGGAATTTTAATGGTCTTCGTTTGGAAAGGGTTGCGCTCGAAATCGGTATTGATGTTCCGAAAACAAGTCAATCAAATGGTAAAAAAGTCAAAAGGTTCTTCAATCAACGCAGTGTTGGAGATATTGCTGAAAAGCTTGCATCTGGAAGCATTTCTGGTAAGAGAAGTAATCCTGAATATATGGAAATTATCAAGTATTATCCCGAACAATCTGCTTTTAACGAATTAGATCATGCATGGTGTGCAGCTTTCGTTTATCACTGCTGCATAAAGGCAGGTTTGGCACTGCCGCTGCGTACACCTCATACGGCTAAAGAAATTGCGGACTGCCGATTTGCCTGCGTTGTTGCGTGGTATGAATGGGCGAACAGACATGGTTATTGTAAATATGAAAAAGATGGGTATATTCCGCAGCGCGGCGATATCGTTCTGTACAACAATATAATACCGAAGGAAAACAAGCCGGAAAACAGCACTTGGTGCGACCATATAGGTGTTGTTCTTTCGTGTGTAGCTGGCTGTCTGTCAGTAGCGGAAGGTAATGTGGACAACAAAAATATATCAGGCATAATAAATCGTAAGCGTGATGACAGCATCGGGTGTTATATAAGAATACCGGAAGATTATGAATATGACGAATGGAAAACAGATTTTAAGACAGGTAATTATCGAGTTGACAGTTTTGCTTAAGGAGGGATTTGCATGAGCAGCCAGAACATCTACGACAACCAAACCTTTTTTGACGGTTATAAAAAGCTGCGTGAAAACTCATACAGCGCGAATAATCTGGAGGCTGAGGGATTACCGTATCGGTGGGGATGGATTTGCGGTACTCTGTAAAAAAAACTGCCCAAAGGTTCAGCTGGATGAATGCCGTGCCGCAATTTTATCAGAAATTGCTGTGCAATCACGATAAAAAACTTACATGTATCACGGCGGCAGGACGCGCATGGGACGGAAATGTGGTTGATGCGGAGGAACTTGTTTCGGCGGCAGATAAGTGTATGTACATTGATAAACAATGGCTAAAAACAGAAATCAAATAATGCGATCACAATTTACTTACGAGGTGCAAATATTTATGAAAAAAATTATTTTGAGTGTTTTGCTGATTTGCCTGTTGGAAGTTTCCGCTTGCGGCACTCCTAAGAACGGCACATCCCTGAAGCCGGTGGATCAGTCAGCGATCGAACAGCAGCTTGCGGGCATGACACTGGAGGAAAAGGTGGGACAGCTTTTTGTCATCCGACCCGACGCACTCGACCTGACCCTGACGCCAGAACAGACCAACAATACCAAGCAGTACGGTGTCACCGAGCTAAGCCCCGCTATGGCGGAAACACTTCACAAATACCCAGTGGGCGGCGTGGCGCTTTTTAAAAAGAACCTTTCCACCCCGGAGAGGTTAAAAGAGTTTATTGACGCCTTGCAGAAGGAAAGCTCTATTCCGCTACTGGTGGGTGTCGATGAGGAGGGCGGCAGAGTTGCGCGGCTGGCCAATACGGACGGCTTTAGTCTTCCGAAATATGAGAGCATGGAAAAGGTCGGAGAAAGCGGCGACCCGGAGGACGCGCGCAAAGTGGGGCTGACCATTGGCTCTTATCTGAAGCCCTATGGCTTTAACGTGGATTTTGCTCCAGTAGCAGATATCAACACGAACCCCGAAAATATTGTCATTGGAGACCGTTCCTTTGGCAGCGACCCGGAACTGGTGGCCAAGATGGTGACAGCCGAGATTTCGGGACTCCATGAGGCGGGGATGCTGAGCTGCATCAAGCACTTCCCCGGTCACGGCGATACAAATGACGACACTCACAACGGCTATGTATCCGTACTAAAGACTTGGGACGAGCTGAAAAAGTGCGAACTCGTTCCATTTATCAGTGCTCTGAGCGACGCTGATATGATCATGGTTGCCCATATCACTACTCCGAACATCACAGGAAACACTCTTCCAGCAACAATGTCGAGCGAACTGCTTGAGGGGAAACTACGAGGCGAACTGGGTTATAAGGGTGTTATTATTACCGATGCAATGGCAATGGGTGCTATCACGAAAACTTACACTTCCGCCGAAAGTACGATTGAGGCGATTCAGGCCGGTGTGGATATCGTTTTAATCCCCCTGGATCTTGTAGATGCCTATGAGGCCGTTTGCGCTGCTGTAAGGGATGGAACAATTTCCGAGGCGCGGCTTGACGAGAGTGTGCTTCGTATTTTGAAGCTAAAGGCAGCTTTTAGCAAATAAAAGAACATAGCATGATCAATCCGGGTGATGTCCTGAAAGTAACGGAAAACTAAATGCAAAATGTGGCATGAAACAACGGTTACCCCAAAAGTGGCGGTGGCTTCGTAAAAGGAGTCGTCGCTATTCTTTTCGCCAAAATACGACTGAGTTTTACAAAATCAAGGGATGCGGTTATCATGTGCGATGGAATTGAGTAGCTATGGGGCGGGTTTACCGTCCCATAGAAATGAATGCTTATAGTCGGCACGATGAGAGTTCCTACAAAATTGTCATACAGATATGATTATATATTAGAAAACGACACAAACTTGCGCATGACGCGACAATAGTGCAATCTGGCTTTAACATACGAGCGGTCGATTTTGTACTGAAAAAGTACAAGGTCGACCGTTTTTTTCGTTTTACAGGCACGCGGTAGGATGCCATTTCTGACATTTTGACTCATGATTAAAATCTCAGAAATGGAGGGAAAGCCAAATTTCTAAATTTTTAACGACCCCGGACTATATGGCAATGTACCCCGATGCAAGTAATTAGATAATCAAATATCTCAGCAAAAGCCACCGAAAAATGGAATACGTCGAGTATGACCTTAAGGCGGAGCGTATTAGAGTTGACGCTAAAAGTCAAAAGGGGTGACGTTTATCCCCGACCGCGGGTATTCACTGTAGCGGCTCTTGGACGAGGACAAGCAGCTTGAGGACGGTGGCGAAACACCGAAGGACATGGCAAGCCGTCATAATTTCAAAGATAATGGACTGCATTGATATGTTATCGGACAACGAATGAAAACTGATTACAGAGCTGCTTTTTAACGAAAAAAGTGAGAGTGAATGCTCTGCGGAGTGCGGTGTGCCGCAAAAAACGATTAACGATAGGAAAAAACGTATCTTAGTCAAAATAAAAAAACTTATGGAAAATCAAAAATAAATTCGCTCAACCTTATTACTCAATGAGAGAATCGGTCACTTTTTATTTTTAAAAGCAGGTTATACTTTGATAAATGTAACTTATATACCCTTTATTGATACCGGGAAAAATCAATTGTGGTTTTGTTATAATATGAATATCGTATAACATATTTAGCTCAATTAAATCCGATTCCGAACCCGCGCATAGAAGCGGTATTGAAAGGCAAATCCGGAATATTCAACTGACGAAGCTGGCTAACAAAGTTGAGCGCATCTCCGACATCAAGGAAAAGGTCTTTCGAAAATTGCCAAACACCGATAAGTTTATCGTCAACATCATAAAAACCAACGAATTCGAGGTTTAATGAATATACATTGGCAGTTTCATTTTTTACCGTACCCGAAAGCGTAGAAAATTCAGAATAATTTCCGGATAAAAACAGATCACTTACGTTAAGGCGTGAAGAAGCTAAATCTGATTTTTCGGCGGTCAAAGTTACTTTTAGGTTAACCTTATCTCCGGTAGCGATAACCGAACCTTCGGTTGGCGTTGGGACAGAAACCGGCGTTGAGGTAGGCATCGGTATAGTTCCCGAGGCGTTTGGAAGGGGAAATCCGCTAGGAGTTGCTGTTTTTACGGGTATGGATCTATAAAAAACTATATAATTGGTATCATTTGGATTTGTAATATTAAAATCATAAGCAGCAGGTTCACAAGAATAGTTATACATGCCTTTTCCTATAACTTCAAATGAAAAATCGGCAGTCGGAACAATAACAGGACAATCGCCGGTGTTTTTATACTCAACAGCGCCATAAAAGGTCACAACCCCGTTTATTTCAAGCATATATGCGCAGGAATCAATAATCTCAACGGAAGCGATTTCGCCAAAGCGCGGCGCGAATGAAGGCTGAGTTACCGGAGTTTCGGTATATCGTGGCTGAGGCGTAATTTTAGGCGAATCCAAAGAACCCGTCGTATTACAGGCAGAAACAAAGAGCGCAAGAAGCACTATAAAAATCGATACAATGCGTTTCATACGCTCATTATAACATTTAGATCATTAAGCTTCAAACGATTTTAGCCGTAAAACGGTGGTTAAGAAGCAAATAAAAGTTTTATTTACATATAGTTTACATCTTGGAACGGTTCATAAAAGCGCGTCTATTATGCTTTTTGCGGCGAGCTTTCCCGCGCCCATCGCGAGTATAACCGTTGCTGCGCCGGTTACGGCATCACCACCGGCATAAACGAGATCCCGGCTTGTCTTTCCGTATTCGTCCGCTTTTATTCCGCCCCACTTTTCGGTTTCCAGCCCTTTAGTTGTCTGAATGATTAGCGGGTTGGGTGAGTTACCTATCGCTATTATAACGGTTGAAGCCTGCAATATAAACTCGCTATTAGCGATAGGTTTAGGTCTGCGGCGACCCGAAGCATCGACATCTCCCAACTCCATAGATATACATTTTATTTCTTTAACAAATCCGCTTTCATTACCCAATATCTCGACCGGATTTTTAAGAAGCAAAAATTCAATTCCCTCTTCCTTCGCATGGTGAATTTCCTCAATGCGCGCGGGCATTTCCTCAAGACTTCTTCTATATACGATTTTAACATCAGCTCCGAGACGCTTTGCACAGCGCGCCGCATCCATGGCGACATTGCCGCCTCCGACGACAACGACATTTGAACCAACGCGAATAGGAGTATCTGTATTAGGAAAATCATACGCCTTCATAAGGTTAACACGCGTTAAAAATTCATTTGCAGAATAAACTCCGTTAAGATTTTCTCCGGGAAGACCCATAAAGGTAGGTAATCCTGCGCCACTTCCGACAAAAACTGCGTTGAAGCCCATATCGTAGAAAAGCTCGTCAATAGAAAAAGCGCGACCTACAACCGAGTTCACTTCTATTTTTACACCCGCGTTTTTTAGCGCCTCTATTTCAGTATTAACTATTTTCTTAGGAAGCCTAAATTCGGGAATCCCATACATTAAAACGCCGCCGGGAGTATGGAGCGCTTCAAAAACGGTAACATCAAAGCCGGCCTTATTAAGATCCCCGGCGCAGGTAAGCCCAGCGGGACCCGCGCCGATAACGGCTACTTGTTTTCCATTCTTTTTTTTATTTTCTTTTAAAGTGACTTTAGCGTTTTGCATATGGTAATCGGCGGCGAAACGTTCGAGACGCCCTATAGCTACCGGTTCACCCTTAATACCGCGAACGCATTTGCTTTCGCACTGTTTCTCTTGAGGACAAACCCGTCCGCAAACTGCGGGAAGTGAATTGGTTTCGCTTATTTTTTGATATGCATTTTCAAATTCGCCGCGTTTTATAAGCGCAATAAATTCATCTATCATAACGTTTACGGGGCAGCCAGAAACGCACGGATGGTTTTTGCAACTTAAGCAGCGACTTGCTTCATCAAGAGCCTCTTTTTCGGTATACCCTAGGGCTACCTCCGAAAAATTTTTATTTCGCAAATCGGGATTTTGCTCTCTCATCGGAGTTTTTTTATTATCTATGTTCGACATTTTTTATCGCACCTCACCGGTTAAATTACATATATGGCGCTCGCGCTCCATACTTGCACGTTCCTCGTCGCGGTACATTGAGCCGCGTTTCATCGCCATATCAAAATCCACCTGATGTCCGTCAAATTCGGGTCCGTCAACGCAGGCAAAGACGGTCTTCCCGGCAACGGTAAGACGACAGCATCCGCACATGCCCGTTCCGTCTATCATAGTCGAGTTCATTGAAACAACGGTATGAATTCCATATTCTTTTGTTAAGTTACAAACCGCCCTCATCATTGGTATCGGACCTATCGCTATTACTTCGTCATATATTATGCCGCTTTCAAGCTTTTTTCGGAGCGAATCGGTTACGAAACCCTTATTTCCGTTACTGCCGTCGTCCGTAGTTATTATAAGGTCATTTGAAAAACGCGCGAGATCGTCGGTCAATATAAAAAGTTCCTTTGAGCGAAATCCAACAAAAGAATCGAGAATTGCGCCGACATCAAAGAGCGCTTTCGCCTGTGGATAAGCGATAGCTATACCAAGACCCCCGGCAACAAGGGCTACACGTTTTTTAAACAAAGAATCAAGTTCGCTGGCTTTACCTAAGGGACCCGCAAAGTCTAAAAGCGAGTCTCCTTCATTTAATGTATCAAGGCGCAAGGTCGTCGCGCCTACTTTTTGAAATATAATAGTGATAGTTCCTTTTTCTCTATTAAATCCCGCGATTGTGAGGGGAATTCGTTCTCCGGCTTCGTCGATACGAAGGATAATAAACTGTCCCGCCCGTGCATGTTTAGCAACGATAGGAGCGCTTATTTCCATGAGCGTTACGGTATCGTTTAATGCCTTTTTCTTTTTTATCCTGTACATTAATCTTCTCCATTATTTTCTAAAATTAAGTTTAACACAAGGTTGAATAAAAATAAAGTCTTACCAAAAAAGCGCTTAATGCTCATTATCAAGTTTAATAATATCCTTCCCTTTAGTTGATAACGTAAGTCGCTTTTTTACCTTGCTTAATTAAAACAATAAAATATATTAAACTAAGAACTGTGAAGCGTCATTATAAATAGCTTTTTATTTTTTTTTAGATAAATATGCTAAAAATGCCTCTTTCCAAAAGTCTTAAAATGTTATATACTTAAATCGTGGCTTTCGGAATCTAAAAAACGTCGGAAAACCGTTATACAGTAATTTAGGAGGTAATAATGCGAATTGGCATACTCGGCGGGACTTTTAATCCCGTCCATACAGGTCATGTATCCATGGCCTATTTTGCTCTCAGAGAATTCGATCTTGACAATGTCTATTTTATGGTTACATCAGATCCACCCCATAAACGTGTAGACGACGATATAAGCTTTGAGCACAGATTTAATATGGCGAAAATTGCCGCTGCCGAGGCAGAAGGGGTTGAAGCGAGCGATATTGAAGGTGTTCGCGGAGGAATAAGTTATACTGTTGAAACCCTTTGGCGTTTAAAAAATGAGTCAGAAGAAAATGTTACTCTTTTTCTAATAGTAGGCGCGGATATGCTCTTCGATATGGTAAACTGGAAAAATCCGAAGCGCATATTCGATCTTGCGACTATTATCGTCGTGCGCCGCGACTGTTCAAATTATAAGCTTAACGACGAAATTAAAAAGTTGAAACAGCTATACCCCAGCTGTAATGTTGATATCGCCGAGTTTTCCGTCCCGCGAATATCGTCAACGGAAGTGCGTAATGCTGTAAAAAATGCAAAAAGCATAGCCTATCTTGTATCGATTCCCGTAATGGAGTATATTTATAGTAATGGGCTGTATGTTGACGACTATATTCGCAATATCCTCTTCGATTTAAAAGACAGACTGACGCACAAACGTTTTTTACACAGCATCAGTACGATGAACGAGGCTATGCGTCTTGCCGATCGCTATGGAACAGATACCAAAAAGGCGCGTCTCGCCGGACTTTTACATGATTGCGCGAAAATTTCAACTACTGACTATTTGAGCGAATGTGAAGAACACGGTATAACTATAGACGATTATGAAAGGCATACCCCCGGGCTTCTGCATCCTAAACTAGGCGCTTATTACGCAAAAACAAGATATGGAGTTCAGGATCAGGACATACTAAACGCTATAGCCTACCATACTCTTTGTAGAGAGGGCATGAGCGATCTCGAAAAAATCGTTTACCTCGCCGATAAGATAGAACCCAAGCGCACCTATCCCGGGGTTTTCGCTATAAGGAAAGCAGCGCGAAAGTCTCTTAATAATGGCGTTTTAGCGGCGATGGATTTTTCGATCAACTGCGTTTTAATCGCAAAAAAAACCCTGCACCCCGCGATAACGGTGGCGCGTGAATACATATTAAAGAAAATATAGGAGATATAAATGAATACAGTACAAGAAAAAGTGGATGCACTCGTGAAAATGCTTGAGGAAAATAAGGCCGAAAATGTAATCGCGATAAACGTCGGAGATAAAACCATAATTGCCGATTATTTCATCATATGTTCGGGGCGTTCGGTTCCGCATGTAAAGGCGCTTTCCGAATATGTTGACGAAAAAGCGCCGGAGCTGGGACTAGAGATTTTGCGAACTGAGGGCTATTCAGCGGGAAGATGGATAGTTATGGATATGGCGTATGTTTTGGTACATATTTTTCTGCCGGAGGAACGGGAATATTATAATATGGAAAGATTGTATAGGGATTGATTATGGACTGGCGCAAATCTTACGATGTTTGGCTTGAGCATGTGACAGACGCGGAGCGCGAAGAGCTTTTGAGAGTTACCGACGAGGGTGAGCTTGTCGATCGTTTTTATAAAGAACTTGAGTTCGGAACTGCCGGGCTTCGCGGTACAATGGATCTCGGAACCAATCGCATGAACGTTTATATAATAAAGAGAGCGACTCATGGACTGGCTCAATATTTAAAAACCAAAAAAAATGCGGCTTCAAGGGGTGTTGCTATAGCTTATGATTCGAGACATAACAGCGCGGAATTTGCTAAGGCTGCTGCGCTTGTTCTTTGCGCCAACGGTATAAAGACCTATTTATACAGCACTTTACATTCGGTTCCCCAACTTTCGTTTTCCGTTCTTGAGCTTAATTGTATTGCCGGCATAGTTATAACCGCGAGCCATAATCCGCCGGCATATAACGGTTATAAGGTCTACAATGAATTTGGAGGACAGCTTAACCCGAAGGATTCTCTTTTGGTGACAGAAGAAATAAACAACGTTGAGTTATTTTCGGTTCCTTCTGTTAACGAAAGGGAGGCATTGACGAACGGATTGTTAAATTACATTGCCTCCGAGCTTGACGATATTTATTATAAAAAAACCGAACAGCTTCTTTTAAACCGCGAACTGATTAAAAATCACGGGGATCAACTAACTGTGGTTTATACTCCCTTGTTTGGGACGGGTTATGTTCCTGTAACTACAATGCTTTCGCGCGTTGGGTTTAAAAACTTAAGCGTGGTTTCCGAGGAAAGTGCACCGAATGGAGATTTTCCGACAGTTAAGGCACCGAACCCGGAAGATAAAAATGCATTTACTTTGGCTTTTAATCTTGCGCATAATATTGATGCCGATATCGTTCTTGCGACCGACCCTGATGCCGACAGACTCGGTGTCGCTATAAAGCGCGGCATGGATTACGAAGTTCTGACCGGAAATGAAATAGGCATTTTGCTTATGAACTATGTTTTAAGCATGAAGCATGAGAACGAATCGCTTAAAAAAAATTCAATCGTTGTCGAGTCGATAGTTAGTACGCCTCTCGCCGCTCTAATAGCGCGAAGCTTTGGCGTGCGCCTTTTAAACGTACTTACCGGGTTCAGATTCATATCCGAAATGATAGAAACATGCGAGCGTACGCGGATGCATGAGTTCGTTTTTGGCTTTGAGGAAAGCTATGGCTTTTTAGTCGGCAATGTTTCGCGCGATAAAGACGGGATTTGCGCCTCCATGCTTATAGCCGAGGCGGCTCTTTATTATAAGCTAAAGGGAATGACTCTTGCGGATGCTCTTGAAGAAATCTATAAAGAACACGGTTATTTCGACGAACGCGTTAAATCCTATACGTTGACGGGGATTGACGGATTAAACCGAATAGCCGGAACAATGGCGGCTCTTCGTATAATGGGCGGGTCGATGCTGGCCGGAGAAAAAGTAAGGGTGTTTGAGGACTATAAAACCGGACTTCGAACGATGTATCTTTCATCGTCAATAGACGAGGATATAGGGCTTCCGACAGCGGATATGTTAAGATACATACTGCCCGACGATTCGATAATTTGCATTCGTCCGTCGGGAACCGAGCCTAAACTTAAAATTTATATTTCTGTACGCGGGAAAGATAAGGACGATTTGAAAATTAAAAGCGATGCACTTTGCCAAAAGCTATTTGAATTTTTAAATAATATGTTGAATAAATAATCAGCACCGGGGTTAGATAATAATAGCGGAGAGAAAAGAAGCTCTCCGCTATTATTTTTAGTGCGCCCGGCATGGGCAATAACTTGGTAGTGGAAGTCCACTATGCGCTCGGTAGCAGGAAGGGTTGGACGAAGTCAAGGGTGTCCGCCGTGAGGCGGAATCTAAAGGAAGGCGGATAGAGGGATGAAAAGTTTCCGATAGGCAAAATTTCGGACTGACGAACAGAAATTGCATATAAGGCTGAATTGGGATGGATGAGTCTGCTAAATTAAGAAGAAATCCAATGCTGCCCGAATCCCATACAGTAAATGCGGCGGTTAAACGAGAGGAAAAGAGCAAGGCAGTAAGTGTGTATTCAATTCGAAATTTTAAGTTTCTCGGCTTTGCGTTGGGAAGGAACAAAAGCAGAGCATATATCCGTGTTCACGCTGAGTCGATTAAGAAAGCCAAGCTCAAAAAATTGACTTCCCGCAATCGGGGCAGAAGTGTGCGCCTTTGTTATGCAGAATGTGTATATGCAGGGATGGCTTGGATACTATGGAATTGCAAGTATGAAAAGCACGATTGAAGATTGGAACGAATAGCTGCGCCGGAGAATCCGGAAGTATATCCGGAAACAATGGAAGAAGCCAAGAACGCGCGTTGCAAACCTCGTGAAGTTGGGTATGGAGAATGGAAAGCATACCATTACGAACAAAAGACTCGTACAAGCCGGATATTTTGACATATCCGTAAAGTACGGGTCTTTTGCATCGCCTTTGTTATTGAACCGCCGTATACCGAACGGTACGCACGGTAGCGTGAGAGGTCGGCTAATCAACTAATGGTTAGCCTCCTACTCAATTTAAGTTTTTTTACACTATTTGGTTATAAATTTTATATTATTTACAAGACAATATCCATGTGCATACGAAGATTCGTTGCATTTAACGACGATATCGGGACAGCCCAAAAACGCGTTTTTACCGATATCCGTAACTGAATCGGGTATATCAATATGCGTGAGTTTAGAGCAATCCTTAAACACGCCCATGCCTATACGGGTAAGCGTATTATGAAGCTGTACATCGCTGAGCGAAGAACATCCACGAAACACCGCGTTGTTAAGAGCAGTAGTTGCTTTTGGGATTGTAACGCTTTTTAGAGAAGTACAGCTATAAAAAGCGCTTTGCCCTATGGACGAAATTCCATCGTGCCATTCTATAGATATTAGCTTATCACAGTCTTTAAAAGCCTGTTCTCCTATAGATGTTACGCTTTTAGGTAGTTTTACGCTCGTGATATCAGTTCTGTCCGTAAATCCAATCGAAGAAAAGCCATCGGGTATGACGAGATCGGTTCCGTCAAGGTTCTTTGCGTCTTTAGCCGTAAATGCTCCGGAATACTTTTCTCTTACGGGGATCGGTGCTTGAACTTGCGGCTGTTTTTCGTTCGCGATTTTCTTTATAGCCTCCGCTGTTGCGGCGTCTATATGAGATTTAGGCTCCAAAAATCCATCGAAATTGACCTGCTTTACGCCTATAGATGCCGCAAAAACAGATTTGTCAAGATTAAAACGCAATATAGTGTTGGTAAGATTCCCATCTTGTGCTATAAGCAACAAACGCTTTCTCGTTCTCAACGTTATAAACAGCTTTTGAAAAGCAAAGTCCGCAGGACCTTCGGTTATTCCGTCGTCAACCTTAGACAAAACTCCGCTGATTCCAAAACGCTCAAGAACAAAAAGCCCCATTGTCGCGTACACTTCACGCACAAGCGTTGTTTCGTCGTCGCCCTTTTGCCTGAGTTTATTCAGCTCACGCAAAACGCTCGAACAAAGCACTATCTTTTTATTGTGCTTTTTAAGTAACGGCAAGATATTAGCCGCAAATTTCGCAAAGCCCGGCCACATTACACTGCTTGTGTCTATGAATATCATGTCGTACTTCGTGACGGCGGCTTCCAAATAAGGTAATTCTTTTTGGCGCTCCGACTCGAAGTAATCGAGTTTAGTCATTATTTCACCTCCTAAGTTTATTTGTTCTATTATAACAGATCCGTAAGGATAGTGCAATTTCCAATTAGCTAATGGTTGGTACAAAATAAAATAAGATAAAAAATTGCACGTAGTTAGTAATTTGTGAGGAGAAATCGAATATCCATAAGTGAGGTGATAAAAAAATGAACGAAATAAAAAAGCTGGAAGCAAAATTTATATCTACGGATAATATTAAAACCAAGAAAAAGAGAAACTTTTATCAGGAATCAAAAAAACAAAGCGCGAGAAGCGAAGAGCCGACGCATTCTCTACTATCATTGAAAATAGGCATATGCGCCGTTATTTGTTTATTGGCTTTACTTCTAAAGCTGGTAGATACTCCGTTTTCGGCGGGGGTATTAAATAGCGTTAAAACCGCGCTCGATTCAGAGAGCGATTCCGAATATGACGAAACTCTCGGTAAACTTAAATTTGTAGAGCTTCCGGGTTTATTGACGGTTTTTTCCGGAGGTGATAAGCTCACCGCACCCGTTGATTCGGAAAAGATAGTTCTTGAGGGGGATAACGTACTTAAATTCACAAATGTAGCCGGGGAAAGCGTTGTCGTTTCGGGAGCGGGAATGGTAAAAACGGTAAGTCAGGATGAAAAATACGGGTCTTTTGTCGTAATAAAACATCAAAACGACCTTGAAACTTACTATTACGGACTCAAAGACATAACTATTGAAGAAGGGCAACCGGTTCGTAAGCTAGATACAATAGGCATTGTAGACGGCTTTGGATGCCTCTATTTTAAAGTTTTTGATTCAGGGGTGCCAAAAAATCCGGAAAACTATTTAAAAATAAGTGTCTATAATAATAAATGAGACTTTTTTTTATAGGCAAGGTAAATGTTCAATGCAACCCGCTGATAATTGTACTCTTCGCTATCTTGGCGGTGCTGGAGCTTTTGGATGCGTTGGTAATTGCGCTTATTTCGCTGACCCTTCATGAACTTTCGCACTGCCTCATTGCAAGGCGTCTTGGCTATAAAATTTTAAGCGTAGAACTCCAGCCCTTTGGTTTTGTTGCGCATATAGGTGGCACAATAAAAAGCCTTGGGGATGAAATCGCGATATTTTCAAGCGGGATTTTGTTCAGCTTTCTAGCTGGGTGCGTCAGTGCCACGGTCTGTGGCTTTATGAGTGATGCTCCGAAGTTTTTATATGAATTTTCACGCTTTAACTTTTTTATAGCGTTTATAAACGCTATGCCGGCGATTCCGCTGGACGGAGGACGCGTTGTAAAATCGCTTCTGCTAAAAAAAATACCGGCTAGAACAGCGAATAAAATTCTTTCCGGAGTTTCCCTTTTTATTTCGCTATCGCTAATAGGCAGTGGAATTTTTCTCGCGGTAAAAGGAATTTATAATCTGACTTTTTTTACAATGGGTATATTCTTGGCGATCGCTGTTTTAAATGAAAAAAAACATAATATTGGAGCAAAACTTAAAGAAACTGTTATTGCCTCCTTAAATATCAATTCTAAAGAGGCCATAGAGGTGAACCATATAGCTATGCATAAAAGCGTCCTCGCAAGCGACGCTATACTCGAAATGAAATCATATAAATATACTATAGTCGCCGTACTTGACGACTATATGAACTATATAGGTGAAGTAAACGAAGCTGAACTTGTTGTTGGATCGGTAAAAAAAATATCATTATTGGAAATACTCAATGAACGAACAAATTAGATATTAAATGAACAACCAACACCTCATAACAAAGCGTCCCGGTGACCATGTTGTTTTGCAATATTTTGATTGATATCCAATAAAACATTCCCGTCTACAAATAACATAAATCAATATTATAAATATTTTTATCATTTAAATCAATGGCACTTTTATTATCAGAATATCTAAATTTTTTTGGAAATCAATCCAACCTATATGCCCATGCTCTGTGCAATATGCGTCGGGGAGACATGAAAGAAAAATGAAATAAAAATGCAAAAACAAAGAAAACGGGGCTTGTATTTCAATTGCGTATGATGTATAATCACAATAAGTTGTGAGGTATACAAATTAACTTCTGTACGCAGGATGCTGAATTTACGAAGCTCATTTCTTCAACAAAAGTGTGGAAATGTAACAAATATCGTAGATTCGTTTATTTAATCCGTAGGGGGGACAGGGAAATTCCTGTGTTTTCGCGTATTTTTCGTTGGATTGAGTTTTTTGGATACTTGCGCAAAAAAAAATCAAGGGAGGATCTTCAATATGAAGAAATTTGTCGCAATGTTCGTGGCTATGCTAATGGTAGTTACTATTCTACCGTCCGCTTTTGCTGCCAACAACAAAACGATAGCTCAAAAAGCATCGTCGAATTTTTCGGAGTCTTTAAAGCCCGCTCAGGAATCTGAAAAAGGTACGGGCTCTATAGAAAAACCCCCGGTTGAATTATCGACCGGAATTGACAATGTTGGTTCGGAAAGAATAGGAACCGTCGTTTCAAACCCCCTCAAAGTAAAGGGCTCAACGCTCTATGGCTTTGACTGTTATCCGGGTAAAACCTGGATCTCTTTTGACTCTTCGAATCCGGCTAATCCTACGGTTCTTCCTGCCTCTGATACTCCTTTCTATGCTGCAGAGTATTATGATGGAATGATCTATGCTGTTAAGAACATTAGTGACGGAGTCTATGAGTTTGGTAAAGTTGATCCCGAAACATATGAGTATACTAAGCTTTGCGATAGCGAATCTACTCAGGGTCTCGCGATGGACTATTCAACCGGTACGATGTACGCTCTTTGCCAGAGCGTAATAAAGACGGTTGATCTTAATACCGGAGCTTATACGACCGTTGCCCCTATAACAGGAATGACTGAGGGAAACTTCGCTATAACTTTCGCAATATCGACTGCCGGCATAATGTATGCTATGGAAATCGCTGACGGTGGTTTCTATGAAATCGATAAGGAAACGGGCGTTGGAACTCTAATCGGTTCTACCGGTTTAGCTCCGAACTATGCGCAGAGCGCAACGTTCGATCATTCAACACAGACTTTATACTGGGCGGCTTATTCGACGGCCGGTACTTTAGTTACGGTTGATGTTACAACCGGTACAGTGACGACGGTCGGTGCTTTCGCCGGCGGTGCTGAAGTAACTTGCCTAATGACGAGAAACGATAACGTTGAGCTACCTGATCCTACCCCCGTATCAGGTATTGAAGTTAGCCCGACCGAAGCGACGATACCCGAACAGGGTCGTACTTTTAAGCTTACCGCAACTCTGCTTCCTGTCGGCGTTTATATTGAAGATCGACTCGTTACTTGGACTTCCAGCAATCCCGACGCTGCAACCGTTAACGATAAGGGTCTTGTAACAAGCGTAAATCCCGGCGTTGCAACGATAACGGCGACGACACATGACGGTGGATTTACGGCGACTTCCGTTATTACCGTATTAAGCCTTGCTGAAATGAACGCGAAATTAAGCGAAGCTTTAAACGTTGATGGCGGCGAACTTGTTTTCCAGAACGACACGGAATATCCTTGGGAACCGGGTTCGGATGGCGACAGATTCTGCGCTCATTCTACGACTACCGGAATGCACGGAACATTCTCCGCTGTAACTCTTGATCTTGGACCGGTCATCGGCGGTTCAACCCTTACTTGGGATTGGAAAGCAAGCTGCGAAGCCGGATGGGACGGATTAGTATTGTTTATAAACGGTGTTCAGCTTACCGGCGGTGTTTTTGCTTCCGGCGACGTTCCTTGGACTACTGTAACCTATACGATTCCTCAAAGTATACCTACTTGTGTTGTACAGTGGGTTTATGTTAAAGATGACGGCGGCTCATCGGGCAGTGATATGGCTTGGCTCGATAACATAAGCTTCGTAGCTGCTGAGCCGGCTCCTGTAACCGGCGTTGAAATATCGCCTAAAACACAGACGATTCTTACCGCTAACACTTTCCAGATGCTCTATAATATGGTACCGATAAACTCGGATAATGCGAACGTAACTTGGGCTTCCAGCAATACCGCTGTTGCGACTATTGACGAAAATGGTATCGTTACGGCTGTTGCTCCGGGCGAAACGACGATTACGGTTACGACCGAGTCCGGACATTTTACCGATACCGCTGTAATTACGGTTATGGATATGCCTACCCCGATAACTCATAAAGAGTTAACTTATGCTCCTACGGAAGTTGGCGATCTTTGCGACTTCGTTCTTGGTCTAGGTACTTCGACTTATATCTTTAAGCCGACGAATATCGGCGAGGTTAGTACCACCGCTACATGGGCGGTTGGTTATTCAATTTCAATGCAGGATGGAACAGGCGCTGAGCTTACGATATCCGGCGAAGTCGATACAGTTATGTGGGTATTTGACGAGGACTTCAATGTATTAGCTTACAATGATGACTCTGAAACCGGAATGACTAGTTATATTAAATTTATACCTCCGGAAACCGGAACGTATAAGATTTTAATAACCGGTTATGGTGAAGGCGCAACGGGCGGCGCGAACCTTAACATTACTGATTACGATCCTATTCATGTAACGGGCGTTGAGCTTGACCCCGAAACGATGACTCTTGGTCTTAATAGATACGGTTCGTTTAACGCGATAATAGAGCCGGCTAACGCTGATCTTCAGACTTGTGTTTGGACTATCAGCGATCCGACGATTGCTTCTATTAATGCTAAGACGGGTAGACTTTTCGGCTTAAAGGTTGGTACTGCCGAAATTACCGTTACTACTGATGATGGTGGATTTACTGCGAAGGCTACGCTTAATGTTGCCGTCGTTCCTAATCCCGAATATGACGATTTGCTTTATGGTTATAACCTCTACGATGATGCTGGACTTAACCCCGGTTTCTTTAAGATGGATCCGGCGGATGGAGCTGCTCTTGATATAATCAATGCAAATCAACTTAGTATATTTGCTGGCGAATATTACAATGGTTTGCTTTATACCTATTCGCTCTTAGACTTTGGTTTCTTCCAGATTCCGTTCTATTATGTAATTGATCCTTTAACATGGGATATACAGGTTCAGGTGGATATGGTACCGAATATCTGTTATGATATGGCCTATGATTATGAAACCAATGTTATGTATGGCCTTACGGACGACGTTGAAGGCAATAGAATTCTCGGAACAGTTGATATGACGACCGGAATTATAACTGAACTTGGGCCGGTATTAACTAAAGATGGTGAGTCTCCGATGGTTCTCGCTTGCGATAACGGAGGCAGACTCTTTACCGTAACCGATGCCGGTACTCTCTATAAGATTACTGACAAAGAAACTCTCGAAGCTGAAGATGTCGGTCATACCGGCTATACGGCAAAATATGTTCAGTCTATGACTTATGACCATGTTGGTCAGGCTCTCTATTGGGCAAACATGACTGAAGAGGCTTCCAGCTTCTTGAAGATCGACAAAGAAAACGGTTCTTGCTTAGAAGAAGGCGTTCTTGGTTCAGGATTAACCGAAGTTACCTGCCTATTCGCTTTTGCGAATCCCGATCAGGTAACCGAAGTTCCTCCAGAGCCGGTTCCTGTTGAAGGTGTTTCTATAATGCCCGAAACTGCGACTCTCGAAGTTGGTAAAACGATTAAACTTAAGCCGATTTTCGAACCGACTAACGCAACTAATAAGAAGGTTCTCTGGCATTCGACGAGCGACGCTATCGCGACCGTAGATGCTAAGGGTAATGTAACAGCTATGGCTCCGGGTTCTTGCTATGTTATAGTAACAACCGTTGAGGGTGGGTTCACAGCGAGGGCGCTTATCTCCGTTAACGCTCCTGCTCCCGGCGATCTTCCGGAAGGTCATTGCCGCGTAACACTTGAAGTTCATGACGTATGGGGTGATGGATCTGGTTATCAGATGCTTCTTGACTCAACGCATAGCACCTATGGATCGACGATTCCCGCTGAAGGACCTCTGACGCAGGAAGGTGACGTACCTCAGGAAATCTATGATCTATTCGATTATAAGATTCCGGAAACTGCTGACGGCGCTCTTGCTACTCAGAATATTGTTGTTGACGGTATAGTTTCTATAATAGTTCCAGAGGGTACTTATGACTTCTGCATAACGAACCCGACTGTTGGTCAGAGGATGTGGATAGCTACAAACGGTCGTGCGGATGATTTCGTTATGACCGCCGGTAACGAATATATCTTTACACTTAGACTTAATGGTACAAACGATATGTGCGACTGGACAAATCGTTGGGTTGGCTTCCCTGATCCTACTCTTGAATACTTTACGGTAACTTTCTCAAACTTCGACGATTCGCTTCTGGCGACTTCGATAGTAAAGAAGGGTGCTGATGCTCTCGCTCCTAATACTCCTATCCGTGCGGGTTATACATTCACCGGTTGGGATAAGACTTTTACAAATGTTCAGGCCGATTTAACGGTTAAGGCTGTCTACGAGCGCCTTGAAAACTGGGCTGACGTAAATGGTGACGGAGAAACCAATACAGGCGACGCTGCAATGATTCTTGCCTATATGGCAGAGCATGTTGAGCTTACTCCTGAACAGTTGGTTATTGCCGATACTAATGGCGATGGCATAGTAAATACTGGCGATGCGGCGACTATACTTCACGTTATAGCGTTTGGTGAATAATCGATAACGCTGATTAAAAAGCATAGTCAGGTTTCCAAAGACTGTTAAAATCAGTTTAGAAAACCAAAAAAACAATACTTAATCCCTATAGGATTGCCCCCCGTCGAAATCTCGACGGGGGGTTTATTATACGAAATATTGGAAAGTAGTTTATCATAAGAAATTTATTGCCCCTTCTTACAATGATTTGTCTTAGTAATTATTTAGTATATTAGCATTTATCGGCAATTATAAAAATAACTTAAAAGCATCCTTAAACTCATATCAAATTTTAAAGGCACGTAAGAACCTGAAAGCGATTCATAAAAATGTAACATATAATGTTTTAACACCCCGATATAACTAAGCTATTACATTTAGTACCGGCTTTTAAACTTTGAGAATATAATACTGCCCACACAGCCAAGTTGCTCTGAATTAGGAACTGAAAATCAAGAGCTGTAGCGGCTTTAAAGCTATAATTGAATTGTAAGATGCCGATATCTAAACTTTGTTTTTGCTATCAGCGATCTTATCGTTGCTTCTGTTGAGCTAAAACGGATAGCATCTTGGGTTGCAATATTGGCAATAACAAGGTTGTTACTATGGCATTAAAGAACCAGATTATATTGACAATAGAAATGCATAATAATAAAAAACACTTTTTGATGGAATATCTCACCTATAATAGACATGAAATAAGTAATACGGTTTAGGCGCTCTTAGGGTCGAATCTACTCGAGGAAAAATGCACATGGGCGGTAATGCGCAAGATAACCGCGTTGTTAATGCAATCTTTTGGATTCTTCGCACAGGCGCGCCATAGCGCTCCCTAGCACCGGACTACGGGAATTGAAATAACGTTAACCGTGGCTTTTTGCAGATGGAGAGACAAAGTCGTATGGGAAGGCATACTTGAAACGGTTGGCGGACAGTCCCAATGATAAATGATCGATGATTGATGCGGTTATCAAGGCACAATCCGGATGCAACCGGAACTGTTAGCGGAAATCAAGACATGGAGCGCAGAAAAGGAGAGTCAATACCCAAGATGCATTATACACCTCATCATTCGTGGCGGCTTTTTTAACTTAAACTATTGTCGATACTATCTGCAACTCTTGACATTGCTACCGTTTCTAATGGTAAAATGACGATTTATTCTATAATTATAATACTTAATATCTAATCCGATTTCCTAATGGTAAATTTACGATTTATTCTACAATTATAATACTTAATATCGAATCTGATTTTCTTAAAATACTTCAGAGGGATGGAAGGAGAATTGTTATAATAACTCTTAATTATCTCAATAAACAGACTAATGAACATTAGAATGCCTTATTTCATACATGTGTAGATTTAAAGCGAGATTTTTTTCAATTATTTTAGAATTATATTATTAGTTGTATAGATTTAAAAATGAAACACCCATTGATATGTTAGATAGTATCTGCTATGATGTGACACACGATCATGAGGCTAAGATTATGTAGGGTCTTATGAACGATGCCGACGGAAAGATAATCAGCGGAACGCTTAATGTTAAAATTGGAGATAGAACCCATAGCGACTAAAAATGTTGAAGTCTCAATAGCTTTTGTATACGATAACTGAGGTAAACTCGTTACTATAACCTATTCAGATAACTCTTTATAATATTGCGGATAAAGAAACAATTGAAACTGAATATGTAATTAGCATGGATTATACTGCGAAATACATTCAGTCTATAATTTATTTTTATGTTGCTCAGGTATTACACTGATCATACTTATATGATAGGTGTAACAGCCAACTTTCTTAAAATTAATAAGAAAAAATGGTTACCAGATGAAAGAATATCTATTGTATTTTGGAAAGGATGAAAGTGAAGATCCTCTTCATTTTTACAAATCCGGATCATTCAACCAAATTTTCTACCGATTCCGTTCCTGTTGACGGTATTTCTATAATGCCTGAAACTTAAATTTGCTAAGTTTTCGGAACGATTAATTTTAAGACAGTATTGAATCCTGAAAATAAAGAGCTTCTCAACATTCGACAAGCGATGCTATCCCAACCATGAATCTGGCAGAAGAACATAAGCGTGATATTTAATTGCTCTTTCCGGGTTATAGTAGCGATTTTAGAAGATGAATTTACGGTGAAAGCGCTTATATTCCTAGCCCTTCCCGCCTAAGCCCCTGACTACTGGCGGTGATGTATCTTTGGAGATCTATTAGCCATTTGATTATAAGATTTTCCGAAACTGCTTACAGCGCATTGAATACTCATGATATAGTCATAAACAATAGTGTTTTAATAGTAGCGATAATGAGTATATCTTTACCCTGTCTTGTAAAGGCGATTACCATATGTGCGACGGACGAATAAATGGGTAATGTTCGCAGGAGCTACTATGGGAGTGTTTACGGTAACTTTCTTAAACGTAGAGGATTCGCTAATAGTGATTTCGATAATAGAGAAAGGTGCTTACGCTTTTTATCTAATATTTCTATCCGCGCGTATTATATCTTCGTCGGAATGGATGAGATGTTTATGAACGTTAAATCCAAGAGCTGATTAAAACTATCTAATACCCGGAAAATTGAGCTGATGCAAACGAAGACGGAACAACTAATACTGGCTACGCTAGAATGATCCTAATCTATATTTCCAACCATATATAGCGGCAGACAGTTAGCGTCGATATAAATAACAATTAATCAGTAAATATCGGCGATACCTCGACTATCCCGAACTTCATAGCATTCGACTAATAAAGGAGTAGATTAAAGACACGGAATCAGTTGCATTATTCGTAACAGCATTAGCAGCGCTTTGCACCGTATCATTCGTTTTTTCAGCAAACAACAAAGAGATGCCCGGAAGAGCATCGGTTCTTTAGTGGAGACCATGTCTATTTTTAGATGATGGTCAATTAAGTCGGAGCGACAGAAAAACAATATTTAAATTTCGCTTTTTCTTAATGTTATACCGGAGTTCGCGTTACGTCGTGAATAAAAAATAAAGGATATGAGGAAATACTTGACATGAAGAACTTTATCGCACTGGTTTTAGCAATACTTATGGTAATAACTGTTTTACCATTCTCTTTTGCTGAAACCAATAAAACTATAATTTCGCAATCATCATCGCATATTTCAGAGTCTTTAAATCCTATTCAGAAACCATCATCAAACGATTTAGAGCCTTTAAAGTCTGTACAAGAGGGTGAAAAAGAGTTACCTTCTTTAGAAGAAAACCGAGTAGAATGGTCAACTGGCATTAATGAAAATATTCAAATGCAAACGGGAATAGTTGCTTCTAATCCTCTTAAAGTAAAAGGCTCAACCCTTTATGCTTTTGAAAGTTATCCGGGCAAAAAATGGATTTCATTTGATACTTCGAATCATGCAAATATTACGGATCTATCTAACGTAGATGACGGACTTTTTTTTGCTGCCGAATATTTCCAGGGGAATATCTACGCTGTTAAGAATATTACTGCTGATAATTCATATGTGTTTGGTACAGTTGATCCTGAAACATATGTATTTACAAAAATTAGTGATAGCGAATCAACTCAGGGTCTTGCTATGGACTATTCAACAGAAACGATGTATGCACTTTGTGAAAACGTATTAAAGACGGTAGATCTTACTTCCGGAACTTTTACTACGATTAATACTATAAGCAGTATGTCACAGGATACTTTCCCCATAACGTTCGCAATAACGACTGAGGGAAGAATGTATGCTATCGAAATTGGGAAGGGCGGTCTCTATGAAATAGACAAGGTTAGCGGAATAACAACTTACGTAGGTCCTACCGGTCTTTCTCCTAACTTCGCGCAGAGCGCCACTTTTGATCATGCTACGCGGACTTTCTATTGGGCGGCTTATACGTCGACCGGTATTTTAACGACGGTCGATCTTAAGACCGGTGCGGCAACGATCGTCGGTCCTTTAAGTAGGGGGGGCAGAGTTAACTTGTTTAATTACGAAAAACGATAATGTCGTGCTTCCCGATCCCGTTCCGGTATCTGGCGTTGAGATTAGCCCCGTAGAAGCTATGATGCCTGAGCAGGGACGAACTCTTCAAATGTCCGCAACGGTGCTTCCTTTAGGCGCTTATATCTTAGATCAAAGCGTTACTTGGGCGAGTAGTAATACTGACGTGGCGACCGTAAACGAGGCGGGTCTTGTAACAAGCGTAAATTGCGGAGTTACGACGATTACGGTAACTACTAACGACGGTGAATTTACGGCAACTTCGACGGTTACGGTATTAACTCAAGCAGAAGCAGATATTAAACTGAACGAAGCGTTAAATGCCGAAGGCGGAAATTTAGTTTTTCGAAACGATACGGTATACCCTTGGGAACTTTGTACAGATGGAGATAGATTTTGCGCTCATTCTACGAATAACAGAATAGATAACTCGGAATCAAGCGTAACTCTCGATCTCGGTAGCGTTATCGGAGGCTCAACTCTAAATTGGGATTGGAAAGCAAGTAGCGAAGAATACGACGGTTTAGTAATATACTTAAACGACACTCAGATTATGGGCGTCTATGCTAACGCTGAAACACCTTGGACTAACGTAACATATACAATTCCACAAAGTCTTTCTTCCTGCGTAATAAGATGGAGCTTTTTTAAGAATAACATAGATTTTGCCGGCAAGGATATGTCTTGGCTTGATAATGTTAGCTTCGTAGCCGGCGAATCAGCTCCCGTAACCGGAATTACACTTCGCCCAAAAACGAAAATATTACTTACAGGGAAATCCCTAAGAATGAAATATAACACATTACCAATGAATGCGGATAACCCCAATGTAAGTTGGAGCTAAAGTAATACAGCCATTGCGACGGTTAATTCTAACGGTATTGTTGCGACTTTATCTGCCGGAGAGGTTACAATTACGGTTACGACCGAATCGGGGAACTTCTCGGATAGCGCCGTGATAACGGTTATGGATATGCCGACACCTATCACCCATCAGGAAATGAATTATGTTCCTATCAACATTGGTGATGTTTGCGACTTTCAACTTGGTCTCGGAACTTCCACCTATATTATAAAGCCTAAGAGAAATGGTGACCCCGGTCCGTATAAGACATGGGCGGTTGGTTACAGTCTCTTTTTAGAGGAAGGAATGGGGGCAGGACTTGAAGCTTCCGGCAATCTTAGCAATGTTAATGCGGTTATGTGGGCATTTGACGAGGATTTTAACGTCGTAGCTTACAACGATGGCTTTAACGGCGGTCTTCCAACTCATATTGACATGGTAGCGGCTCATACGGGAACCTATAATATTCTTGTAACCGGCTTTATCGAATTTGTTACCGGAGCCGGTAGTTTCAGCGTTCTCGACTATGATCCTATCCGCGTAACCGGCGTTAGCGTTAGCGTTAGCGTTAGCCCTACGGATATAACTGTAGCTCTGGGAAGATATGGGGATTTAACGGCTACGATAACTCCCGAAAATGCTGACTATAAAGCCTGTCTTTGGACAATTAGCGATCCTACGATTGCATCTATAAATTCAAGAACCGGTAGATTATTTGGTTTAAAAGAAGGCACCGCCATTGTTACGGCGACGACGAGAGATGGTGGATTTACGGCGACATCGAATGTAACGGTTGCTTTCGTTCCGAACCCGGAATATGATGGTTTGCTTTATGGATTTAACCTTGCTAATCCGGGCGGACTTCCTATGGGCTTTGTTAATATTGACCCATTGGACGGAGAGTCAATGCAATTGCTTAATCCGAATTTTTATAATTTATATGCAGGTGAATATTATGACGGTTTAATTTATGCTTATGCTTTAGTAGACTACGGTATTTTCCAGGTTAAAAATTTTTATATCATAGATGCCTTAACTTGGGAACTTCAGGTGGATATTCCTATGATAACTCAGGTTTGCTATGATATGGCGTATGATTATTCAACCGATACAATGTATGGTTTAACGGATAATGCCGACGGAGTTAGAATTCTTGGAATAGTCGATATGGCAACAGGTCTTATAACCGAAATTGGACCTATAACTATGGACGAAGAAGAAAACGCCGTTACTCTTGCTTGCGATAATAGCGGCGTACTATATACAATAAGCAACGCAGGAATTCTATATAAGATAACGGATAAAACCACCCTAGCGGCTGAGAAAATCGGAAATACTGGTTATAGTGTGAAATATGTACAGTCAATGACCTACGATCATATTGGTCAGTCTCTATATTGGGGAAATATTTCAACGGACGATACTTCGCATCTTTTGAAGATTGATAAGGAAACCGGAGTTTGCCTTAGTGAAAGCGCACTCGGCGTAGGAGTTGCGGAAGTAACTGCGCTCTTTGCTTTAGCTAATCCGGATCAGATAGTCGAAACACCTGTTGATCCAATTCCCGTAGAAGGCGTTTCTATAACCCCGGAAATCTCGACTCTCGAAATCGGAGAAAAGATTAAACTTAAACCTATATTTGCACCGACCAATGCTAATGATAAGAGGGTTACTTGGTATTCGACGAGCGACGCTATCGCGACCGTAAGTACTAAGGGTATCGTAACGGCTAATGCTCCCGGTTCTTGCGATATCGTAGTGACGACGGTTGACGGAGAATTTACGGCGAAGGCGCTTATATCCGTCAATGTTATCGCTCCGAGCCAATTACCGACCGGCTATTGCCGCGTAACGCTAACTAACCTCGATGTATGGGGAAATGGAATAGGTTATCAGATGCTTCTTGATTCGGCTCATTGTAGTTATGGAACGACGATTTCGTCTACAGAAGAATCTTTAACACCATCAGGCGACGTACCTCAGGAAATCTACGATCTATTTGATCATAAGATTCCAAAAAACGCCGACGGTGCATTAGATACTCAAAATAAGGTCGTTAACGGAAGCGTTTCAATACTCGTTCCCGAAGGCATATATGATTTTTGCGTAGTATTGCCTATTCAGGGTGATAAAATGTGGTTTGCAACCAACGGATGCGCGGATGACTTCGTTATGACCGCAGGAAATGAATATACTTTTACTATTAGCCTTGATTCAGGAAGCGACATGTGTACATGGACGAATCAATGGGTCGGATTTAGCGATCCTATTGAAATGGTTACCGTAACCTTTCTAAACTTCGACGATTCGATAATAGCGACTTCTATAGTTGAGAAGGGCACTACCGCTCTCGCGCCTAACGTACCTATTCGTATCGGTTATACATTCATCGGCTGGGACAAAGAAATAACGAACGTTCAGACGGATATGACAGTTAAAGCTGTTTTTGAGCGTCTTGCAAACTGGGCGGACGTAAACGGCGACGGCGTAACCAATACGGGCGATGTTTCACTAATTTTAGCCTATTTAGTAAGAAAAGTAGAACTGACCCCTGATCAGATGATTGTAGCCGACGCGAATGGCGACGGAAACGTAAACTCGGGAGATGCGGCTACGACAATGGAATTTGCATTGGTCAACTAATAAGAAAACTCAGTGAAACTTTAATAAGCAAGTTGCAGTATTCGTAATTCCGTGCGGACATTAATTATTTTTTTACTCCGCATTTATTTTACGGCAATTGATATCGCTATGCCACAAAAAAGCATTGAGAACATATGAAAGATCTTTGCCGGATCTCTGGCGGAGGTCTTTCATAATCTTTATACTTACCGATTAACGTTCTTGTAGTACAACTACGATATATTATATTATTATGGCATGGTTGTTAGGGAGTCATATGTTGAACTCCCGAGATTTCTGATCGTGAGTAATTCCGCTTTGTCGACCGGAATTCAGATGGATACTAATATGTGCCCACTCGATGATATATATTAGGCATATGAATCTATTGTAAATTACGTGACCATAAAATTGAAATCTCCTGGTTAGGCGGTACATCTTAAATATCCAATATATTACAGAAAAGAAAATGCCTTTTTATACTGAAGCATACTTGTGTACGATGGCGAAGCAGCTAAACTTTCATAGATAAACTCTTTTGCACGATGGAATGATATTTGCGGGTCGAGATGGTGATAATTATCTTGAAATTTACAGCAACCTCCCGATTAAGGCGATATACGCTATAATTGGCGACTCGAATAATGAACTCGGGTAGATATGGGCATGATTATTATGCAGACTACCAACAACTATGAGTATGCCGACCTAGACATTTCTATTGGCGGCGCTAATTGCAACGGGTCGTGAAGACAGGTGATGCGGGCTTTAAATCACGGTCAAATAAACGTGACTTTATAGTTTGTTTCTCATGCGTTTAAAGGTGTGCTCCGGCTACTTAATGCGGTTCGCAATAATAAAATGAAAAAAATTTTTAAAGCTTTTCAAAGTTTTTTCTTAACAAAACTATTAAATACCCGCGTCTGCTTTAAGGGGGATATATCAATTTCAAGGTCTTTAGAATCAAATTAATTGATTTTAACGGGCGAAATTCTTCTTTGGATTGCGTATTTTCTATTTTAAAGTTATAATTAAACATCATGGATCTTTTTAAGGGGGAAAAAATTTCTTATGAAATATAAGTTTTTATATTTTGTTTTGTGTTTTTCTTTATTATGCGCCGCTGTACCTTCGCGCGCTATAAGATGCGACGGGGAAACAACTCTTGATTTTGACGGCAGCAACGGATATCGTGGAGACTATGTTCTTATATATAATTCCAACGAAACCGGCTCATCTAAGCGTACCGGAAACCTTACCGATCTTATTGAAACCGATATTGATGAGAAATTCATCCTGAATTCTGCAAACGCACCAGTGAATGACTCATTTAATTTAAATATGCGTCTATCGGAGCCTTTACATACCGATATTGTTTTAAAAAAGGCAGAGCCTAAAAAATCAGATCCATACACTCTGGGTTTTACAAAGCAATTTGAAATTTATGAATATAACCTCGGTATATACGTGCTAATGGATATGAAGGTTACAGCTGTTGGCGAACACTGCTACGTTTGGGAAGCCGTTGATCCGGAGCGTTATCCTCTTTCAGATATCGTTCCGGGTGCTGCTGATACTATGGTAGAGGAATTTGAATCCAAATATTCTCTTATGCAGGAATCTTTTGGTGACTTTTACGATCCGCAGGGGCATGGAAGACTGAATCTTTTATTTTATGATATTCATGACGGATGGACGGAGGACACTCCCGGCGGCTTTATAGGCGGATTTTTTGATGCGATGGATATGCAAAACAGTAATAAATGCGCGACTGTCCATCTTGACACCTATCCTACGATATATTATGAGGATGAAAACGGTAATCCCTCAACAAGATTCAATAGGGAATATTGCGGCGGTATACTTATGCACGAATTTCAGCATTGTATAAACTACAGTAACTGCGGCTATACACCCTCTTGGATAAACGAATCTATGAGCGCCGCGGCGGAGGAAATAACGTATCCCGGAAGTTCAATAGTAGGTAGACTTTTACAGTGGGAAAATGATGAATTCGATTGGATAATGCGGGATGATGGGAAACAGGTTCTAGCGACAAAGCGTGAGTTTAGAGCTGAAAGTAAGACGCAAACAGGGGCTTCGTTATATAAAATGTTAGACGGAGCAGAGACGGGATATGGATATGCCCAGGTTTCAATGCTTGCGCAATACCTCTATTCTCAAAACGATAATTCGATTTTTCGCAGGATGACTGAAAATATGGCAAACGGAATAAAGGCGATGGATGCGATTCCTATGTCTATAACGGGCGGCACCCTATACGGGAAAACAATGTCTGAAATCGGTTTTTGTTTTAGATTAGCCTGCGCAACTAACGATTATTTGAGTTATGACGGGATCACCGGTTTCAATTCCCAAGACGGTTTTGACTCCGAAAAATATTATAATTTAGAAAGCCCATATTCGTTGCTTTCTCCCGGTGTATATACAACCGGCGGAACAGCTTGGCTGGCTTCCGGTGGTTATGTTCTTATAAAGCCAAAGGGCGGGATCTTTTATCCGCCCGATAACGCAAGCCCCGAGCTTTTATATGTTGGAATTACTATTACAGCTCCCGGTTCGATTAAAATGGGAGATGTAAATTTAGATTCACTAAGAAATTCGGGCGATGCTTCGCTTATGCTTCTCTATCTTGCAAAAACGGTTGACTTATCATATTCTCAGATGTTATATTTTGATATAAACAGCGATGGCAAACTCTCGAGCGGCGATGCTTCGCATTTATTATATTGTATGTCCGGAGAGATACCGTGGAGCTAAATCAAAATAAACGCACAATATTCATAGTTGAGGACGATCCCGATATCCGCGAGATAATGAATTACGCTTTAAATAGCGCGGGATACGAGATTGTTGGCTTCGACAACGGCGAAACGATGCTATCCGAATTAGTTATGCACGCGCCGGATTTACTTTTACTCGACATAATGCTTCCGGGAATGGACGGCTTGTCTATTCTTAAAGCTTTTAGAAGTGATCCAAAATTTTTACGTACCCCCGTAATGTTAGTGAGCGCAAAAATGACAGAACTTGATAAAGTTAAAGGTCTTGATATAGGCGCTGACGATTATTTAACTAAGCCTTTCGGGGTTATGGAGCTTGTTTCTAGGGTGAAAGCCTTGCTTCGCCGTACTAGGTCGGAGGAAACTGAACGTAAAACCTTAAAATATCTAAATATTGAGCTGGACGAAAATAGGCGCGTCGTAACGATTGACGGAATTCGTGCCGACCTTACATATAAGGAATTTGAACTTTTAAGATATTTTATTCTGAATATATCAATGGTTTTATCACGAGAAAATATATTAAACGCCGTTTGGGATTTTGATTATGAGGGCGAGAGCCGAACGGTAGATATGCATATAAAAACGCTAAGGAAAAAGCTCGGAGCTGTAGGTGAACATATAATAACCATACGCAATTGTGGATATAAACTAGAATAGATAATTTTTATTTAAAGGACTTTATAAAAAATGATAAAACATATAGTATGTCATAAGATAAGATTGGAAGAAGACGCTAAAAGATGCGCCGAGCTTCTAAACGGACTCTTCGGAAAAGTGCCGACGCTTCGTGCTATGCAAGCGGGTGTCGATGTTCTTAAATCTTCTCGTTCCTATGAACTTGGGATAGTCGCGGAATTTGACGATTTAAACGGATTGTCGGAATACGATAATCATCCCCTGCATCAGGAAACAAGAAAATATATTGCGTCGGTAAAGGACGAAACTTACCCATCGGTCGCCTGCGACTTTTATTTTGAAAGATGAGCGAATATTCGGTTTCAGATATAAATGAATATGTTGCAACGCTTTTATCCAATGATAAAATTTTAAAAAATATAACAATAAAAGGTGAGGTAAGCGGCTATCGGGAATATCCTTCGGGGCATCGTTATTTCGCCCTAAAAGACGAAATTGCTTCGATTCGCTGTGTATTTTTTAAGTTTAATGCATTGCGCCTGAACTTTAAGCCTAAGGATGGCATGAAGGTGAATGCTAAAGGTTATATCGGTCTATACGAAAAAGATGGGCAATATCAATTCTATGTTGAATCTCTTCGCGACGCTGGAACGGGAGATTTATATCAAAGTTTTTTAAAGACAAAAGCTAAGCTCGAAGCCCTAGGGTATTTTGACATTGACAGAAAGAAAAGTCTCCCGCTTCTCCCGCATAAAATAGGCGTAGTTACCTCAAGCGCGGGGGCTGTTATTTGCGATATAATAAATGTTACGAGAAGGCGTTTTCCCAGCATGGAAATCGTACTTTTTCATTCCTCGGTTCAGGGTGAAGACGCGCCATATGAACTTGCTTCCGCTATTTCGAGCATAAATTTACTTACCGATGCTGACTTATTAATCGTTGGTCGCGGTGGCGGTAGCGCAGAGGATCTATCGGCTTTTAACAGTGAAATAGTCGCAAATGCAATCTACAACTCAAAAATACCCGTTATAAGCGCGGTTGGACACGAAACGGATTATACTATAGCCGACTTCGTTG
Organism: Clostridia bacterium; assembly: GCA_036654235.1. Lineage (GTDB taxonomy): Bacteria > Bacillota > Clostridia > Christensenellales > CAG-138 > JAVVSK01. Next base: position 68,758 of record JAVVSK010000001.1, read on the forward strand.
CCGATTTGCGCGCTCCGACCCCATCAGCCGCTGCGGAACTTGCGGTTCCCGACTATTTCAAGCTCTGCAACTTAATTTTAGATAAAGCACGCTATATGAATAATATATTAGATGGCGTTTATTACGGTATTTTACAGAGATTGCGTGTTTTTTGTGAATCAGGAGCTTATACATTGGTGACTGATAAGATTTTCAGGTATGAAAACGATATAAAAAATCGTGTTTTGGAGATGGATAGGGCTATGAAGCGTTCTATTGACGATTTCAATCTAAGCTTATCATCAAAAATTGATATGCTCGATAAAATCAATCCGGGAAACGTTCTAAAGCGCGGGTATTCAATACTAAAAAAGCGTGATGGAGAGATTTTAACAATTGATAATGCCGAAACGGGCGAAGAAGTTGATGCCGCGCTATTTGGCGGCACAATAAAAATGAAGGTTTCAGAGGTAAAGAAATAATGGAAGAAAAATCGTTTGAAAGTTATATAAATGAGCTTGATGATGTTACAAAACGCTTAACGGCAGGGAAATTGCCGCTTAACGATATGGTGAATTTATATGAAAAGGGTATGGAACTTGCGAAAATATGCATGGATATGCTTAAAAACTATTCCGGAAGAATTGAAATTTTACGCGATGGCTCTCTCGAGGCATTTGATGGCGAGATGAAGGGAAATAATGAAAATGACGATATTTAAAGAAAAGACCGCCTTTTATGGTGAAATGATTAATGCGCATTTAGAGACGATTTTAAAAGAAAAAGAGATTCCGCGCGGACTTTCCGAAGCTATGCTCTATAGCGTAGAATCGGGGGGAAAACGTTTGCGCCCCGCAATGCTCCTTGCTACTACCGATATGTTTCACGGGGAATTGAAACGCGCTCTCCCCCTTGCTGCCGCTCTTGAAATGATACATACATATTCCCTTATCCATGACGATCTTCCATCTATGGATAACGATGATATACGCCGAGGGAAACCATCCAGCCACAAGCAATTTGGAGAAGCAACCGCGATTTTAGCCGGGGACGCATTGCTTACATATGCATTCCAGGAAATTTTAGACGGATGCCCTGAAATCGGGAATAAAGAATATCTAGAGGCCGGAGCTATGATAGCGAGGGCGGCGGGACCTGCTAAAATGGTTGCCGGACAGTTTATAGATGTTAATAACGATTCTCTTGGAGATGAGACTACTCTTGTTAGTCTTCACCGTCTTAAAACGGGAGCTCTTTTTGAAGCCGCTATGTATGCAGGGACTATTCTTACCGGCGGGCGCGATTATATTAAAAATATATTGGATTTTGCTGATGTATTTGGGATTTTATTTCAAATTACCGACGATATTTTAGATGCATCTGGTAATTCATTGCAGCTAGGGAAAGCGGTTCATAAAGATGCGAAAATGAATAAGCTTACTTACGTTACCCTCTTTGGATTGGAGGGCGCGAAAAAACATGCCATTGAAATCTCTACTCTAGCTAAGGCACATTTGTCGTCAATAGATAAATGCTTTGATACCCAGTATTTTTTAGAGCTTATTGATTTTTGCGTGGAGAGAAATAACTAATATGTTTGATAAAATCGCACATGAAAAAAGAATGGCTCAATTTCTCTGTGATAGATTTGGAATGTTTATTCATTTTGGACTTTACGCTATCCCCGCGCGCGGCGAATGGATAAGGAGCACAGAGCGCATGAGCGAGGAAAATTATGCGCAATATTTTTATGAATTTAATCCAAAAAGATTTGATGCGAAAGTTATTGCGCGTGCCGCAAAAAACGCCGGCATGAAATACGCTGTTTTAACGGCCAAGCATCACGATGGGTTCTGCCTATTTGATACTAAGACAACCGACTATAACGTCATGAATACTCCGTTTAAGCGCGATATCGTTTCCGAATTTCTTACCGCTTTTCGCGAGGAAGGACTTCGCGTTGGACTTTATTATTCCCTTATCGACTGGCATCATGAGGATTTTCCACATTATAATGATCCATATCACCCTATGCGCGAAAACGACGCATATAAAGACGACGATCGCAACTTCGACCGCTATCTTTCGTATATGCATACGCAAATTCGCGAGCTTATCGAAAACTACGGTAAACTTGATATAATGTGGTTTGACTTTTCTTATGGTAAAATGCGAGGCGATAAATGGAGAGCAAAAGAGTTGATAGCGATGATCCGCGAAAAATTTCCGGATATAATAATCGACAATCGTCTTGAGGTTAGCGGAGAAGGGTTCGGAAGCCTTGTTACTGACGAAGTATCCGATTTTTCGGGAGACTTCGTAAGTCCTGAACAAATAATACCATGTGACGGTATCCTTAACTCAAAGGGCGAATCCGTCCCATGGGAGGCATGCATAACGCTCAACAACAATTGGGGCTATTGCGAATCCGATAAAAACTATAAATCCGGAGAACAAATTATTAAGAAGCTCATTGAATGCGTATCTAAAAACGGGAATCTACTTCTCAATGTTTCTCCAAACGCGATGGGTGAGCTAAACGATATAACGTTAAATATACTGAACGAAATTGGCGCATGGATGCGAAAAAACGGCGAAAGCATATATGCCTGCGGACATGTTGCCGATAAAATCGAAAACGGAAGAATAACGGGATGCGGGGAAAACATACGTTATTATCACATTATGGAACCAGCGATAAACGATATACCACTCTTTAATCTTGATAAATCGCGCATAAAGTCAGTACGCCTTCTATCAACAGGAGCCGAGTTAAAACTTTCGGACTCATGGATAACCGACAACTATCCTGATATCGCTTTCGTTCGCCTAGGAGCTAACCCCGCTCTTCCGAATCCCGTTACAGTTATAAAGGTTGTTATGAAAGATTAATCTTTCCAAAAATACTGATAAAGAGTTGCGGTAAGACCGCCGTTACTGAGCTTTCTTCTTTTATCAGCGCGCTTTGAAAAAGCGCGCTCAAAGTCGGGATAAGCTGTTATTATATGCTTAGAACATTCCGTGAGAGGCAAAAAAAGTTTACTCATAAGCGAATAGATTTTTACAGCTTCCGAGGTATTCATAAGTCGTTCGCCGTATGGCGGGTTGCATATTATAACGCCCCGACCCTGTTCAGGCGAAAAATCCTTTATATCTTGTACTGAAAAATTGACCATTATTCCCGCTTTTTTTGCGTGCTTTTTGCATAAATCTATGCAGTGCGGATCTATATCCGTTCCGTATATTAAAAGCTTTTCATGCTTAATTGCGTCTTTAGCTTCATCGCGTGCGGTTACAATCGCGTTTTTATCTATAAAATGCCAGCGTTCAAAAGCGAATTCGCGGTTTAACCCCGGAGCTATATTGTTCGCTATCATAGCTGCCTCAATAGGTATCGTACCCGAACCGCACATAGGATCATAAAGCGGAAGGTAGGATCTATAGTGCGAAAGAGTAACCAATGCGGCTCCGAGAGTTTCAGAAATAGGAGCAGGGACATTAAAGGTTCGATAGCCGCGCCTTGAAAGCCCGGCACCGCAGCAATCTAGAGCTATCGTAACCTCGTCTTTCAGTATTCCAACTTCTACTATTATTTCGTTGCCAGTTTCGGGTATTATATCAGTGTGATAGGATGCTTTTAACTTTTCAACAATCGCCTTTTTAGCTATGCTTTGGCAATCGCTAACGCTGAACAGCGCCGATTTAGCGCTCTTTCCGGTTACATGTATAAATGCATTTTTCTCAATGTATAATTTAAAATTTATTCCATATACTCCGTCAAAAAGTTCGGTGAAGGTGACTGCTTTAAATGTACCTAAAGACAGCAAAACACGCTCCGCCGTTCTTAGGTTTAAACAGGCATGTACCATCGAAAATTCATCTCCGAGAAAAATTACTCGCGCATCTAAAACCGCTTCAACTTCAATATCCATCCCGCGAAGCTCTGAGGCTACGAGAGCCTCGAGCCCCAGCTTACAGGTTGCTATAAATCTCATTCCAATAAACCTATTTCTCTCAATATTTCATCTTTGTCCACAGCTTCCATCACGATATCCAAAGCGTTATGAAATCTTATCTTTGTTATAGTATAATACTCAATAGCCTCTTTTTCGGGGAAATCTTTTTCCAATACTTCACAGGTTAAATAATCAATAGCGGCGGCTAAAGCCACAACTCTTTCCTTTGAAAACGTTCTTAACGGGGCATAGTCGAAAAACTTAGCCCAAATTAAAGTTCCTATTTTGATAACCTCAGAATCCTCATATCTGGCTAAGCCCTTACTTGCAATTTGGAGTATGTTTTTATATCCCTTAGGCAGATTTGGATTATCTATATTAATAACGTCACCTGTACCGTCAAAATATTCCCCATCTATATTGATCGGAAAGGGCGGAGCCTCGCCCATATCTAAAAGCATATTGCATACATGGTTTTTTAGCATATTTGGTTGGTTTTCTCTGAGTAAAAAATCTCTAAGCAATAAAATAGCCTTTTTGCATCTAAAGTTGCCTATTATCGCCAAAACAAGTTGCTTTATCTTATTATCCTCATATTCAAGAGCCCATTTTATTGTAGAATAAAACTTTCTGTCGTTTATAAACATGGTTTCAATTTCATCTATTGATTTTTGCATGGCATCCTTAATATAGGACATTCTTTTTATGACTTCATGCGGCGGTACCTGATAATAAGTGTTATTCACATTTTTTGATGGATTTCCGTTCGTTGCCTCTTTACAAACCTGATAATAATACGAGGCTATGCTGTCGCAATCATCAAGTTTGATCAAAAAATCATAGTACTCCTCAGCCTTACTGTATTCATGCCTCATATAGTAGCACATCGCAAGACGATGAATTATTTCACGGTTGTAATGCGCCTCTTGTTGTAGCTTTTTAAGGACATCTAAGCAGTCATCATATTGACCAACTTCCATAAAAGTCACTGAAAGACGCGTCAAAATATCTTTATCAGTGGTTTTTTTTATACCGCGAAGATATAAAAGTTCGACATTCATCGCAGCCTTATCTTTCTTAGTGTGATAAAATATGCAAAGGCTATTGTGAGCATACGGATCGTCTGGAGATTTTTTTAGTATAGTATTCAGCTCTCGGATCGCAGCGTCATAGTCTTCGTTACAAAAATACGCTATAGCGAGGTTGTTGCGCAATATATTACTCTCGTCGTCAAGTTCATTTAGGCTCTCTAAAAGCAATGCTATAGCTTTATCAACTTTATTGTTTTCGATGAGCCTATTGCTACGTAAGTAATAAGAATTAATTTTATCCGATATTACGCTGTCACTATCAATAACCGTCATAATTTCGGGATAATCGACGACATCCATCGATAAAAGCATGTCATAAGCATATTGTGCATGTATGCCATCCGGCTCTTCATCTAAATACATGCTCAACATATCGAATGCGGCATCGTAATCCTCAATCCCTATATAATTGCAGCCCATCATAAACGCAACGTCCGCGGGATTATCATCTTTATTAGGAAAATAAGTGAGCAGAGTTCTGTTAGAATATTCGTAAAGCCCCATGTCCGTATATATTGTTGCTAAAGTTATCTGCATTTCTTTATCGTCAGAATATATCGAAAGTCCACGTTTTATATATTCAAGTGCGCTTAAATAATCATTTTTGTCTCGTTTATCAATTCCTCGATTCAGATAGAAATCACGTTTTTGTAAAAACGGCAGTATTTTACCCTTGCTATTATTATCTGTCACTTTCCGCCTCCTCGAGCAATTTTTTAAGCTCATCAGCTGTAAAATTATATGTTTTATTGCAAAAATGGCATTTTATTTCCGCTCCGCCGTCCTCTTCGATCATACTTAAAAGCTCGTTGCGTCCCATGGAAATTAAAACGCGCTCCATGCGTTCCCTTCCGCAATCGCATATGAATTTTGGCACGCACTCGTCAATATTTTTATAGTCCATGTCGGGGAAAATCAAATTCAACGCCTCGTCAAGTTCCAACGTTTCCAGCATTTGTGAAAGTTTTTGAATCATAGGAATTGACTCCGATAATTTCGCCTCGTTCTCCGGAGAGCAATTCGGAAGCGGCTTAGCTATTAGCCCTCCGGCACTTATAACCTCACCGGACTCGGGCTTCATTCTAACGCCAAGATAAACGATAGACGGCTGTTGCTCGCTTATGCTAAAATAACGCGCAAAATCTTCGGCTATTTCACCGCTTTCAATTTTTACTCTTCCTATATAGGGTTCTTTCATACCTTGATCTAAAACGACGGTTAAATCACCGAACCAACCCACGGCGAGGGCAACATCAAGCTTCCCGTTCGGAGCAAGGGGAAGTTCAATAGAAGGATTTTCTATATAGCCTTTAACAATGCCGCCGCTTTCGGCAGTACAAACTATATTGCCCGCCATACCGCCGCCGGCTAATATCGTCGTTATTCTATCGTTTTCGCCCTTTAGCGCTGTACCCATCATAACGGTTTGCATAAGTGCGCGACCGAGAGCCGCCGTACATACCCGCGAAAGCGAATGAATCTCTTTCGCGGTTTTGACAAGCTCAATCCCGTCTATTGCAGTTAAGTATATTGCGTTGTCAAGCAACAACCCGCGTATAATTTTATCCATATTATTTGCCTCTCTGCGCTATGAACTGGATTCTTTCGTTAGTTTCAGAATACAGAATCTTAGAAAACGCTTCAAACACCTTTATATTTATAAACCCATTATTTTCAAGCGCAAAAACTATCTCACCGACATCATGAGCGCGCTGTATCTGCGTCTCAGCGCGTTTTTCAAACATGTTGCCCTTTTTAATAAAGACCGTAATATCGAGAGTTAAGAGCCTTGAAGCCGTGTCATATTGATTTTCCCATATATACGCATCGTTATCATTAACCTCGGTAAATGTATTGTCTCCCAAAATATGTTCAAGTTTATATTTTGAGGAAACATCAAAGGCTAAAACTCCGCCGTCGATAAGGGAGGAATGCGCCGCGCAAAAAAACTCGTTTAACGATGTTATATCGGCAAGGTAATTTACCCCGTCGCACATCGATATTACAGCGGAGACGGGTCTATGCAGAGTAAGCTTTCGCATATCCATGTTTAAAAATTGAATTCTTTGTCCTGCATTTCGGGCATTTTCCGCCGCAATGTTTAGCATTTGCGGAGATTTATCCGCTCCGCAAACGTCAAAACCGTGTTTTTTTAAGAGTACCGTACCCGTGCCGGTTCCGCAACCACAGTCTATAACGTGCGCACCGCGATTTATTCCCCTTTCGTCAAGGAGATCGGCTATATAATCGACCCATTCCGTATAGTTGACGTCTCGCATATTCGCGTCATATATATCTGCCAGTGCTTCATATGCCATATATAATTACTCCAAAATTATCGGTTCGGTCTTTTCGACGTTAGTAACAACATCGTCTAAGACGCACATTGCGAGCATCTGTCCGATATCTGCTCGCCTAGCTATTTTAACACATTCCATATCTATTTGCGAAACAGTCCCATGAAGTTGAAAAATTTTAAGCTCAAACGAGTCCTTAACGTAATATGCAGTGACGAGACGAGATCCGTTCGAGCCGTTTCTCCTAAAGTCAAACGTCTTTAGACCTTTCCCGTTTCTTCCCTGTATCTCATAATCAAAGACTAACGAGCGCTTTGCGTATCCCTTATCGCTCATAACGAATATTTCACCCTCATCTTCAATTTGAGAGGCAAATATAACAGAGTCCCCGGTATCGAGCTTCATGCATTTTACTCCGCCGCTTACGCGACCCATAACGGGTATACATTCCGGTTCAAAGCGAATTGCATATCCCGAAGCGCTAACTAAAACGATAGTCGTATTTTTGCGCATAGGCTCTACTCCAAGTAAAACGTCATCGTCTTTTATATTTATCGCGGCGAGCTTCTTCGTTCGGCTTTGATACTCGGAAATTGCTGTGCTCTTAACATTGCCATTTTTAGTATAAAAGAAATAATTTTCCGATTCGGATTCGTTTTCAATAAACAGAGAAACAACTTTTTCCCCAGCGTCAATAGGGACGAGAGAAGTAAGCGCAACGCTCTTAGTATTTGGCTTTTGTTCCGCTATATCTTCGACAGGAAGCATTATGCAATTACCCCTATTTGTAAATATTCTAATGCGTTTTCCCGTATTGGTTTTTAATATATATTCAGGAGGGTCATCCGCGAAAGTTTCTTTCTCAAGCAGTTTTGTCGGAAGGCGCTTTAATCGCGCGTTTCTGTAAAATATAAGCGTTGCATCTTCGATAAATTTTTCGTTCTCTTCCGGGATATCTATTATTGCGTTGGCATTTATAATTTTCGTTCGCCTTGAAATAGAATACTTATCACGTATTTCTAAAAGCTCGGTCTTTATAACTTGCTTTAAGTTATCTTCGGATTTAAGTATTGCGGACAGCTCCTCTATTAATTTTTTAAGGTCTTTTTGTTCGCGCTCTATCGCTATTTGCTCAAGGTTAGTTAATCTTTGCAGACGTAAATCCAATATCGCCTGCGCTTGAAGCTCGGAGAGCGCGAAACGTTTAATAAGCCCATCTCTCGCTATCTTTGGATTTTTAGAGGCACGAATAAGCTTTATTACCTCGTCTATATTTAAAAGCGCAATGACAAGTCCATCTAATATATGCGCCCTCTGATTAGCCTTATCGAGATCAAAGCGCGTTCTCTTTGCAACGACTTCTTCCTGAAACTTAATATATGCCTTTAAAATATCTATTAAGGGCATAAGGCGAGGCTTTCCGTTTGCTATTGCAACCATATTTACGCCGAAAGTGCATTGTAAATCCGAATATTTATAAAAGCACTGTAATATTTTTTCAGGATCCGCATCCTTTTTAATTTCAATAACGGCGCGCATACCTTCTCTATCAGATTCGTCCCGAATATCAGCAACTCCCGAAAAGATCGCCTTTTTTTCCTGTGAAAGAGCAAGGATCTTTTCAAGGGTACGCGCCTTATTTACCTGAAACGGAAGCTCGGTTATAACGATGAAAGTTTTCCCGTTTTTTTGCGGCTCAAAATGTGTTTTTGCACGCATATATACGCGACCCTTACCGGTTTCGTAGCTCTGTCTTATTTCGGATGAAGAGAGTATATAAGCGCCGGTAGGAAAATCGGGGCAGGGGATTATCTTCATTATTTCATCAAGCCCAATATCCGGTTTATCCATAACCGCGACGCATGCGTTTATTGTTTCCTTTATGTTGTGCGGAGGTATATTCGTTGCTAGACCTACCGCTATACCGCTTGCGCCATTTACTAAAAGATTCGGGAATCTGCCGGGAAGAACCGCCGGTTCCTTAAGGCTATCGTCAAAATTCAAGACAAAGTCGACCGTATCTTTTTCTATATCGCGGAGCAGCTCTATAGCGAGGTCACGCATCCGCGCCTCAGTATAACGCATTGCGGCGGCGGAATCCCCGTCTATACTTCCAAAATTGCCATGACCATCTACCAACATAGCTCCCATATTAAAATCTTGCGCCATTCTAACCAGCGCTTCATATACGGAGCTGTCCCCGTGCGGATGATATTTACCGAGACAATCGCCGACTATGCGCGCACATTTTCTATAGGGCTTATCGGGAGTTAACCCCAATTCGCTCATAGCGTACAATATACGCCTTTGAACCGGTTTTAAACCGTCCTCAACCCGCGGCAGCGCACGTTCCAATATGACATGTTCAGCGTATGGCAGCATAGAATCGTGCATCACGTCGTCCATTGGTTTTTGGACCAGTTTATCTATTAAACGCGCCTGTGAATTATCGTTCTTCTTTGCCATGCTTTTCCTCGTACTTTATAAAGTCATCTTTTTTGTTAAAGTTAGCGTGTTCGCTTATATATTCTTTGCGGCTTTGCGCTTTGTCGCCCATTAATATTGTTACCATTTGTTCGACATCCGCTGCATCCTCAATCGTAACCTGAATTAGACTGCGATTTTCGGGGTTCATTGTCGTCTCCCAAAGCTGAGACGGGTTCATCTCACCAAGACCTTTATACCTTTGCAAATCATAATTTTTTATGCCTTTCGTATAGGTTAAAAGCTCATTATCAGAATATGCGTAAGTTATATCTTTACCGCGTTGAACCTTATATAGCGGGGGTAGACCGATATAAACATGCCCACTCGTTATCAACTCCTTCATATACCTATAAAAGAACGTTAAAAGTATCGCGCGTATATGCGCCCCATCTTGATCCGCATCGCTCAAGATAATTATCTTATCATATTTTAGCGTTTCAAGTGTAAAGTCGGAGCTTATTCCCGTACCAACCGCGGTTATTATAGAACGTATTTCCTCGTTAGCCAGTACTTGATCCATACGCTTTTTTTCAACGTTAAGCGGTTTTCCGCGAAGAGGGAGTATAGCCTGAAAGCTTCTATCCCGCCCTTGTTTTGCGCTTCCTCCGGCGCTATCGCCCTCGACTATGAATAGTTCGTTTTTTGTTCTGTCGCGTCCTGTACAGCTTGAAAGTTTTCCTACCAGAGGTGCGTTTTCGAGCTTACTTTTTTCGCGCGCCATTGTTTTTGCCTTTCGCGCTGCCTCACGGACTTTCATCGCCTTCATCGCCTTATCAATCATTAGGTTTGCCGTTTCACCGTTTTTAAGATCCTCTAGGAACGCTGAAAGCTGATCGCTTAAAACGCATTCAACGGCCGGTCGCGCCTCTGTATTTCCAAGGCGCGTTTTTGTTTGCCCTTCAAATTGAACATTGCGCATTTTTAGAGATAAAACGGCGGTGAGTCCTTCACGAAAATCTTCGCCAACTAAAGACAAGTCTTTATCTTTCAATGCTCCTATTTTGCGGCAATAATCGTTCATCACCTTTGTAAAAGCGACGCGGAATCCGATTTCATGCGTTCCTCCCTCTGTCGTAGGGATATTATTGACATACGAAAATATATTTTCAGTAAAGCCATCGTTATGTTGGAAGGCTATTTCAACGATAATATCGTCTTTTTTCCCGGTAAGCAATATAGGCTGTTCATAAAGTACAATCTTATCTAAATTTAATTGTTTAATAAAGTCTACTATTCCACCTTCAAAGCAATATTCGCGTTGTTTAATTGCGTCCGCTCTTTCGTCAATAAGCTTGAACATTACGCCCTTATTTAGGTAGGCAAGCTCCTTAATTCGCTTTGAAATAGTTTCAAAGTTCATTTCGAGAGTTTCAAAAACCTCTTTATCGGGTAAAAAACATATACTGCTCCCTCTTTTTCTTGTTCTTCCGGTTTCTTTTAGTGGTGCTTCGGGTTTTCCTGAATGCATTTTCCCGTTCTCATCCCTATAGCTGTGAAACTTTTGCGAATATATTCTACCGTCTATATATACTTCGACCAATACATATTTGGAGAGTGCGTTGACGACCGAGGCACCTACACCATGCAGACCACCCGAATACCCATAGCTCTCGTTTCCGAATTTTCCGCCGGCATGAAGCTGAGTAAAAACAACTTCAACCCCGCTTACGCCGAGCTTTTCGTGTATTCCAACGGGAATGCCTCTGCCGTTATCAAAAACGGTAACAGAGGCATCCTTGTGCAACGTAACTATGATTTCATTTGCAAAACCGTTCGCCGCTTCGTCAACGGCATTATCGACTATTTCAAACAACAGGTGATGAAGTCCGCGCGCTCCCGTACTACCAATATACATTCCGGGACGCATACGCACCGCCTCAAGCCCCTCCATCACCTTGATGTCACTCACTGTGTAATTATCAAGCATTAGTTCACTAACCCTTTGTTAAAATTTAAACATTCGTACCGTAATCTAGAAAGCCATTATCCGGCTTTACCCGCATTATAGGCTTCCCAAACGCAAGCCTGATGTCTCGGGCATTCCTTACTGTTTTCATGCACCTTGGAATGGAAAAGATGTATACAAAAATGCCCATCAAAATTGTTACTTTGGGTCGGATTTGCCATATGTGGCATGCAATGCATACTTGCGGCGACGGTTCGTCCGTTAAGCGTAACCCATATCGGTCGTCTGTCCCAAGTCCAGCTTCCGCACATTTGTTTCATAATAGCTGTATCTGCCGCGGTAACGGGTTCGCTGTCCGCATGATACCATCCGCCAAAACGCCGCGCATGAAACGAAAGCCCGGTTTTAACGTCCGTTATAGTAAAATAAGAGTACCTATATAGCCAGTCGCTTCCGCCCTTAAACCAATCCAAAAGTTCTACCGTGCCCTTTAACTTATTAAAGAGAGCGTTCTCTTGTGTAATAGTGTTATTTGCATCATAGATAGAGTTAAGCGTTTCATCACCGGCGATACCGTCGCAGGATTTAAAGGAGCATGCTTCCTGAAAATCCTTAACCGCCTGCCTTGTTGCGGGACCAAATAATCCGGTTATGTCCGCAATATTTAAAAAACCACGATCATATAGCGCGGCTTGAAGCCTTTTTACTTCCTGCCCTTCCATTCCGACTTTTAAAAGCCTTCCCATAGAGCTTGTTTTCGCTTTGCTTATTAAAAGATAACTCGAATGCACATAGCCCATATCATCGCCCACCAAAATAAAGTACCAGTTGCCGATAAGATTTTTAACCTTAACGGGCTGACCCGCATCAAGTTTTTTTATTATATATGTGCTTTGTCCCGGCGCTCCGCGTAGGTTTACTCCGTCCTCCATAACATACGCCGTCCGTATTCCCTTGGCATTTACAAAGACATTGTTCACCTTAATATATCCAACTGTGTTTTCATACAAAACGCGATAAAATCCGGCATCCTCATATAAAATCTTTACGACCGAGTCTATGGTGAGGACAAATAAAACGTCACTCTTTTCGTTCGCTTCTTTGTACATATCGGTATTATTTACGGTTATATCGCCATATTCGTTAGCCGCGGCAAATGCCGGGTAACACATAATAAGCGTCATAAGCACGAGTATCAAAGCAGACATCCTGAGTAATATTGCTTTCACAAAAATCATCCTTTCAGATTTAAATAATTAGAAAGTATCAAAGCATCTTCCTTTAAAACATTTAAAAGCTCACGTCTATAAATTGCGCTCGCCGGGTGATACATTGGAAAAAACTTAAAAAGAATTCCGTTAAAGGTTATAGAGAAAAATTTCCCGTGCGCATTCGAAAGGGTCGGTCTTTCATTTAAAAACAGTTCTGCAATCGCGAAAAGAGGAATTCGTCCGAGCGTCGCTATAACGGAGGGTTCAACAAGATCAATTTCTCGTTTTAAAAGAGGAAGACCTTCGCGGATCTCATTTATTTTTGGCGTTCTGTTCGAAACTGTACGCGTCTTTTTTAGTATAGGACGAAATTTAACGGCGTTTGTAACGTAGATTTCTTTTCTATCTATATTTACAGAAGATAAAATTTCGTCAAGCTGTTTCCCCGCCTTGCCGACAAAAGGCGAAGCCTCGCGCACTTCAAAGTCGCCCGGCGCTTCTCCTATCATCATGAGCTTAGGAAATATAGCGCCTTTTCCAAAAACAGGGTTTTTATAGTCCCCATCGTCTCCTAATAACTTATAAAGACGTTCCGCCTCTAAAAAATACTGAGTATCCAAAGCGGTTTTTCGCTTTACAGCTTCCTCAATTAAATCTATCATACCCCACCTAAGGCCGCTATTCTCTCGTAATTTGAACGAAGATTATCTATTGCCGTGCGAAGGAAGTTTTCCTGTGCCATTAAAATTGCGGCACGCATTCGCAATATTGCATTTTCTAAAGTATGCCTATCATGATCGTTTATCATTGTCGTAGGATTATCCAAATACGTTCTAACGGTACTTATGAGCGCTTGAGCCTCAGCAATAAGCGCTTGTATCGGGTCAACCGTCGTTGTATGTACATTACAAAAATATCCTTCGCCTGTAAATTTATCTAATGCGATATCCATGTATATAGCGAACGGGAACAGTTGATTCAGATATTCCTTATTAAACTGGTTATATCCGCTTTTGGGGGATATTAAAAGCAAGGCACCGTCATGCGTAAGCGGACAAAATGCCGTTGCGATAGCTCCGGTTTCATCGCAAATTTTAAATGCTTTATGCATATTACAAAAGTCTTTTGGCTGAGTTCCATCCAAAAACCAATCGGAAACGGGAGGATATGTTTTATCTAAAGCGCAGGCTGGTGTTGCGAGAAGCCCGGAAACTGCACAAATATTGTATTTTTTCAAGCCCAATTCCGATGGGTTAGCGTCTATTATAGCTTTATCAGGCAATCCCTCGTGTATCTTTTGCATAAAGTTCTTAAAGAGGGGAGCAGCATATGTGCCGCCGGAAGCGCTATTTGCAAGAACGTTCGACGGGTAATCGTGCCCTATCCAAACGGTCGATACATAGTAGGGTGTCATTCCGGCAAAATATACACTTGAATAGTCAGAGTTGGTTCCCGTTTTACCCGCTACCGTCATTCCGCTGATTTGAGCCGCCGTTCCTGTTCCTGAGTTAACAGCATCCTCCATCATATCTACAAGCATATAAGCAGTTGACTCCTTAAAAACGCGCCTGCTGTTCTTTACCTGAACAGAATCTAAAATTATACTTCCATTTGAATCCACAACGCGGGTAAAGGAGGTAGGATCGTTATAAACGCCACCGTTGCCTATAGTAGCATAAGCAGCCGCCATCTCAATAGGCGTTATTGTGGAGGTTCCGAGAGCAAGACCGGGACCGTCTTTATTTATTCTGTCCCCCGCTATACCGAGGTTCTTCATGTATTCAAACGATTTTTCAAGCCCAACTTTTTCAAACAAAAGACGCGCCGCAACTATATTTAACGACGACCTTAAGCCACGTCGAACGGTCACCGGCCCCATCGTACTCATCTGACCTATGCTTGGGAAGCCCTTGCCGCCATAGCCTTCTATTGCACCCGGAATATTATACATTATTGTCGCCGGAGAAACGCCAAGGTCGAGAGCGGGTCCGTAAACAGAAATCGGCTTTATCGCCGAACCTACTGGCAAGGCACTCATATATGCTCTATTCCATTCCTTTTTTCGTTCCGGCTCTGTTCGTCCGCCAACTATCGCCTTAAGTTCGCCAGTATGATAGTCGATTACTACAGCTGCCGCTTGTGGCTCTATTATCTCCGTAACCGATCCATCTGCGTTTTTTTCATACCTTATTGCTTTTGATGGATCTCTAAGCTTTGGATAATTGCTATAATTTTCAACGCATTCCTGAACGGTTTTTTGTATATTCGTGTCAACGGTAAGATAAATTTTATAACCTCCGGTTCTAAGCTCGTCCTCAATAATTGAACGATTTTTACTTGTATCAGGCACATCTCTCTGATACAATAGGGAAGTTATTACATCGTATATTCCGTATTCTACGAAATACGGAATGTCATACATGTCCGTTTTGGTAGATACCTCTACTATATGAACATTGTCGCCAAGGGCAGACTTCATCTGATCCAAAGTTATAAAACAAGCATTGTACATAGCTCTAATAACAATATCCGTTCTGGCATTAGTGCGTTCCATATCATTTTTTCCGGTTTCGGGGTCGATTCTTGTATACGTATTTGCGCGTGGATTATATCCGTTGGGTTTTTGTATCATTCCCGCCAGCATAGCACATTCTCGAATCGTAAGGTCATTAAGATCTTTTCCGAAAAAATCTTTAGCGGCGCTTTTAACCCCATAATTTTTATCTCCAAGGTAGACGACATTTAAATAAGCTTCTAAAATTTTATCTTTATCAGAAACGCTTTCAAGCTCCGTTGCAAGATATGCTTCTTGAATTTTGCGCTTATAAGACTGAACATTTGTCAATATAGTATTTTTAATCAGCTGTTGCGTTATCGTACTTCCACCATGCGTATCTGTATTTCTTAGGGTATTGATAATTGCGGATACGAGTCTTTTATAGTCAACTCCGCCGTGCTTATAAAAACGTACATCTTCAATAGCTACAACCGCATTTTTAAGCATATCCGGAATTTCATCTATACTTGCCCATTCACGATATTCCATACCGGCAAACGTCGTTATTAGTTCACCATTACAGTCATATATATAGGAAGTTAAACTTGTATCCGTTAGTTTTTCAACATCTAAAGACGGCGTTGTATCAACATATGCCTTGGCAACGCCTAAAACCAGACCCGCTCCCGCAATTATAGCAAAAACCAATACGATCATGAGCACCTTAAGCGTTGTAAATACAACGGAAAGCGCGAAAGAACGCGGTTCATCATTCTTAACAAAAAGCTTTTCCGATTTTAAAGCATTTTTATCCATAGATATAGTACGTGTATCTGTATAATCGAGATTTCCGTTTTGATTTTTAATTACAGCAAAGAATTCGGAAACCTTTTGAACCGTACGTTTAAAAAACGCGGACGTTTGATCTTTAAGGTTTGAAAAAAAGCCTTTTTCTTCGCTGTTTTTTGAAGCATGTTTATTGTTAGCGTTTTTTGCCATTTTCTCTCATTCCATCTTTCAAAAATATACTTCCCAGAATACATTTCTAATATTATACCACGCAAGCTGCCTGTTCGCAAATTAGCCCGGCTCTTTAGGTTTTACTCCCAACATAACCAATGGATTAGGAGAAGCCGGATTGAATTTAGCGGTAATTAACCCGCTCATAGACTCGAGCTTTTTTACTCCCTCAACTATTAAAAATCCTAATTTTTAAAGACGTGAATTTACTCCGGTAGAACCGTCACAAACTTGTCACTTTCAAAAGGTGAACTGCCGTGTTATAATTAAAAGCGCTGTATAGAAAAATAGGGAGGTTTCGGTATGTTGAGAAGCATGACTGGCTGCGGGCGCGGATACGCTGTTGATAATGGGCGTGAGCTTACTATTGAACTTAAAAGTGTAAATCATCGTTATCTGGATATAAATATAAAGCTTCCACGTGTACTTAATTTTGCCGAAGATATGATAAGGAAGAATATCCCTATAGCACGCGGACATGTAGACGTATTTCTACAATATTCAAATTGTAGAGAGGATTCCGTGGCTATAGTTTTAGATGAGGCTATCGCTATGCAGTATGCAAACGCCGCGAAGTTGCTTTCGGAAAAAATTGGGGTAAAAAACGATCTGACCGCGTCTATTCTTTTAAAAATGGATGATGTGGTTTCTCTAAAAGAGACGGATGAGGACGAGGGAACGATTCTCCTTATGATAATGTCGGCTCTTTCAGAGGCCGTTGCCGCCCTAATAGCTATGCGCGAAAATGAAGGCGAGAGAATAAAAAAAGACCTTTGCGAAAAGGTGGATATACTTGTAAACATAAAAGATAAAATAGCGAAAAAAGCCCCCGATGTTCCTAATGAATACAAGAAAAAGCTAACCGAACGCCTATTTAGGCTTACTAACGGAATAGAGATAGAGGATTCAAGGCTTTTTACCGAAATAGCCTTGTTTACGGATAAGGCCAGTATAGATGAGGAACTTGTTCGAATAGATAGCCATATTTTTGAGTTGCGCGCCCTCCTTTTTTCTGATGGGTCGGCGGGCAGGAAACTGGATTTTTTACTTCAGGAGCTTAATCGCGAATTCAATACAATAGGTTCAAAGGCGAACTCTGCCGGTATAGCGTCTTTGGTAATAGACGCGAAAGCCGAGCTTGAAAAGTTAAGAGAGCAGGCGCAAAATATTGAGTAAAACAGTAAGCATTGGGCTTTCGAGCATTGTAATGACGGACAGGATAATAGCCCTTATAAGTCCGGAGGGTAACCCGGCTAAACGTCTTATAGGCGATGCCCGCGAAAGAGGAACCTTAATAGACGCGACGCATGGAAGAAAAACGAGAACGGTTCTGGTTATGGATAATGGCAGTGTTGTACTTTCAGCGCTATTGCCGGAAACCATAGCCGCCAGAATAACAACTGAGTGAAGGGGAGAATATGGAAACAAGCAGAACGGGTTTACTCGTAGTGATGTCAGGACCTTCAGGCGTTGGTAAAGGAACTTTGATAGATGAGCTTATAACGAGAAACAGCAATGTTAAGCTCAGCATTTCCGCGACGACGCGCAGCCCCCGTCCGGGCGAAGTTGATGGGGTTGATTATTATTTTGTCGACAGGGCAAAATTTGAGGACATGATAGAAGACGGCGAATTTATTGAGTATACGCAATTTTTTAATGCCCATTATTATGGAACACCAAAGACGATGGTCGAGGAAGAACTGGCTTCCGGAAATGATATAATTCTTGAGATCGACGTTAAGGGCGCTATGCGCATAAAGGAGACATATCCGGATGCCGTTTTAATATTTATAGTTCCGCCGTCGCGTAGCGAACTTAAAACGCGGCTAATAAAGCGCGGCACGGAGGACATTGCGACAATAGAACGTAGATTTACAGGAGCATCACAGGAATTCCCATACATGGAAAAATACGACTATATCGTTGTAAACGAAGTTATTGACATGGCACTTCGTCGTATAGAGGCGATAGTAACCGCTGAGAAATGCAAAGCGTTTCGCTGCAAAACAGTTATTGATAGTTTTAAAGAATGAGGTAGAATATTATGATGAATTATCCACCGGTAAACGAGTTGGAAGATATATTAGGATGTCGTTATCTTGTTGTAACCGCGGTTGCAAAGCGCGCGCGTCAGCTTATTTCAAACCCGGAAGAACTTGGGGATATGAAACCGGTTTCCGCAGCAGTAGACGATCTTTATAAGGGAAGAATATCTGTTAATATTAAACATGACGAAGATTTTGTTGCGGTACATATTGAATAAGAACGGCATTTACTGTCCGTAGTTGATTAAGTATAGCGCGGAGGGTGAAACTGATATGAAAACGGTTGTTTTAGGAATAACCGGCTCAATAGCGGCGTATAAGGCATGCGAAATTGTGAGCCGATTAAAAAAAGCGGGCTGTAATGTTCGCTGTATATTGACGAAGGCGGGAGCGGAGTTTATAACGCCCCTTTCGTTAGAGTCTCTTGCGCAATCTCCGGTGGTTACGGATATGTTTAGTCGCGAGAATCCATACGAGATAGAACATATAAGCCTTGCAAGGGCTGCTGATATATTCGTTATTGCCCCGGCGACGGCGAACTTTTTAGCCAAGGCTGCGGTTGGAATTGCCGATGATATGCTTAGCACTACGGTTTTGGCGACAAAGGCTCCGATATTGATAGCGCCGGCGATGAACGATAATATGTATGATAATGTGGCGACTGTTAATAACATCGCCATTTTAAAGCGACGCGGTGCGAAATTCGTCGAACCGGAAGTCGGACTTTTAGCTTGTGGAACTGTTGGTAGGGGAAGGATGGCTGAACCGGAGCAAATAGTTTCGCGTATAATGTATGAGCTGCGCGGAAAAATGCTTTTTGGGAAAAAAATACTTATAACGGCGGGCGCAACGCGTGAGATGTTAGATCCTGTGCGCTTTTTAAGCAATCGGTCGACGGGGAAGATGGGTTATTCGATAGCGCAGGCGGCCGTCGATATGGGCGCGGAGGTATCTCTTGTTTCGGGTATATCCGAAGAAAAAACGCCTTTCGGCGTTAAGCGAATAGGAGTGCTTTCAACCGAGGAAATGAAAAATGCCTGTATTATCGAGGCAGAATCGGCGGATGTTGTTATAAGCGCTGCCGCACCATGCGATTTTACGCCCGAAGCTTATAGTAAAAATAAAATAAAAAAGAGCGATTTTGATATGATGATAAAGCTCAGGGGAACGAGCGATATATTAAAAACGCTGTCTGAAAAATATCCCGGTAAAATACTGGTTGGGTTTGCAGCGGAAACCGATAGGGTTGCTGAAAATGCGAAAAAGAAATTGAGCGATAAGAAGCTTTTTGCGATAGCGGCAAACGATATTTCAAAGGCAAACTGCGGATTTATCTCGGAGACTAACGATATAACCATTTACATGGAAAACGGAAAAACATTTAACAGTGGATTATTAACGAAATATGAGGTAGGAAAATTTTTGCTTGAACGGATTTTTGATGTTGCAAACGAGATTGACCACAAATGATAGAAATAAATAATATAACATTTAAATATGATAAAGACGCTTCGCCCGCAATAGAAAACGTTACTCTTTCAATAAAAGAAGGGGAATTTTTAGCGGTCGTAGGCCATAATGGGAGCGGGAAAAGTACGCTCGCAAAGCATTTAAACGCTTTATTATTGCCAAGTGAGGGCAACGTTTTGGTCTATGGAATGGATACAAGTGATCCGGATAAAACGATAGATATAAGGCGGCATGTCGGGATGGTATTCCAAAATCCGGACAATCAGTTGGTTACGACGGTGGTTGAGGAGGATATAGCCTTTGGTCCCGAAAACATTGGCGTTCCGCAGCAGGAAATAATTTCGCGTGTAAATATGGCGCTAAAGGCGGTAGGAATGGAAAAATACCGCTCAAGCGCACCGCATATGTTGAGTGGGGGTCAAAAGCAGAGGATCGCTATCGCGGGAATGCTTGCTTTAAAGCCCGATGTTCTTGTACTAGACGAGGCGACCGCGATGTTGGATCCTATAGGAAGAAACGAAATTTTAAATATAGCTTATGATCTTAATAAATTTCACGGAATAACCGTTGTCATGATAACCCAGTATATGGAAGAAGCCGTATTTTCAGACCGCGTTGCGGTAATGGCGAATGGGCGGCTTATGATGCTGGATACGCCGCGTCGTATTTTTTCGCAGTCGAATCGTCTAAGGTCGTTGGGGCTTGACGTTCCCGCCGTTGTCGACCTTAGAAATCGACTTATTGCGAAGGGATTAAAGCCCACGAACGCTATAACGGCAAAGGAGCTTGTTGATGTATTATGCCCATTATTTTAAACAATATTACGTATACCTATATGGAAAACAGCACCCTCGCTTATACCGCGCTTAAGGATGTCGGTCTTACCGTAAACGAGGGTGAGTTTTTAGGTATAATCGGGCATACCGGTTCGGGCAAGAGTACGCTCATTATGCATATGAACGGACTTTTGCAGCCCAATGCGGGAAGCGTAACGGTGGATGGGCTGGATATGAAAGAAAAAAAGTCAAGGCGCGAGGGACGAATGAAAATTGGAATGGTTTTCCAATATCCGGAGCATCAGCTTTTTGAGGAAACCGTTTATAAAGACATATCGTTTGGGCCTAAAAACATGGGGCTTAGTCTTGAAGAAATTGACTTTCGGGTTAAAGAGTCTATGGAGCTTGTTGGACTTATTTTCGATAAATTCGCCGAAAGGTCGCCATTTGAGCTTTCGGGGGGAGAAAAACGGCGCGCGGCTTTGGCCGGAATAATTGCTATGCGTCCTAAATATCTTATTTTAGACGAACCAATGGCGGGGTTGGATCCAAGGGGACGCAGAGATGTTTTAGATACAATTTTGAAATTGAAATCCGCGCTTAATTGCGCTGTCGTTATGGTTTCGCATTCAATGGACGATATGGCGCGCGCGGCGGATCGTATAGCAGTATTGAATAAGGGAATGCTGGCAAAAATCGGATCACCTCAAGAAATATTTACCGATACAAAAGCTTTAAACGATATGAAACTTGATGTTCCGCAGGCGGTAAAGATTGCTGAACTTCTTCGCGCACACAAAATAGACGTTCCAATGTCAATTTACGATATGGATGCGCTATATGAATTTTTAATAGGGAGACTCGAATTATGCTAAAAGACATAACGTTGGGTCAGTATTTTCCGGGAAACTCGCTCATTCATAAACTCGATCCGAGAACTAAAATAATTTTGATGATACTCTATATGATTATCGTTTTTTTAGCGCAAAAGATCTGGCTGCTTATTCCGATTTCGGCTTTTGTTACTCTCGCGCTATTATTATCGCAGGTTCCGGCGAACTATTTTTTACGTTCTTTAAAGCCGCTTAGGTTTATACTAATATTCATGTTTATAATCAACCTATTTGTAATACAAACGGGAAAACCGATAGTTAGCTTTTGGATAATAAAGATAACCGACGAGGCGGTATATCGTGCTCTCTTTATATCTTTTAGACTCATTCTCCTTGTCGCAGGGTCATCGCTCATTATTCTTACTACGACGCCTATATCGTTGACGGACGGTCTTGAACGCCTACTTTCTCCGTTAAAAAGAATTAAATTTCCGGCGCATGAACTAGCGATGATGATGACTATAGCTCTGAGATTCATACCTACCTTAATTGAAGAGACGGATAGGATAATGAAGGCTCAGCTTTCACGTGGGGCTGATTTTGAAACAGGAAGTATTATAAAACGCGCAAAGGCGTTGATACCTATTCTCGTTCCGTTATTCGTAAGCGCGTTTCGGCGAGCCGACGAGCTTGCCCTAGCTATGGAGAGCCGCTGTTATCATGGGGGCGAGGGGCGAACGAAGATGCACATTTTAAAGTTTGCTAGGTACGATCTATATGCGGTTTTATGTACGACGGCTCTCGGGGTTATAGTAGTGCTATTTAATCAGATACTTAAATAACTGTTTTTAAACATACATTCCGTTTTTCAGAAAAAAATTTTTTACGCTTAAGGAGAAGCAAATGAAGGATAACGAGAAAGAAAAAAAGCCGTCGATATTTGAACGCCTTAAACAGGGGCTGAGTAAGACTCGCGAAACGCTTTTAAATAAAGTCTTTGTTTCTCATGAAAAAATAGACGACGCGTTTTACGAAGAACTTGAAGAAGCTATGATCCTTTCGGACATGGGCATGACGACGAGTGAGCATCTAATAGAGGAGCTAAAGCAATCCGTAAAAAACGAAAAGTTAAAGTCTCCGGACGAGGCGCGGGAAGCGCTGATAAAAATAATGACCGACTATATGCGCCCTGAAACGGGGTTTCTGATTGGCGAGAAAAAGGCTGTTGTTTTGATAGTCGGGGTTAATGGAGTCGGGAAAACAACCTCTATAGGAAAACTTGCGGCGCATTATCGCGTTCAGAATAAAAAGGTAATATTAGCGGCGGCAGATACTTTTCGTGCAGCGGCGGCAGAACAGCTCTCAATTTGGGCCGATCGCGCCGGCGTGTTAATGGTTAAACATGGCGAAGGCGCTGATCCCGCGGCGGTTTTATTCGATACGATAAAGAGCTATAATGCGCGCGAATGCGATATATTGATATGCGATACCGCCGGTAGGCTGCATAATAAGAAAAACCTTATGGATGAGCTAAATAAGATGCGCCGCATAATAAGCCGTGAAATGCCGGATACTCCCGTTGAATCGCTCCTTGTTCTGGATGCAACGACGGGGCAAAATGCGCTTATACAGGCTAAGGTGTTTGCCGAGTCTGCCGGTCTTACCGGCATAATACTGACTAAGCTTGACGGAACAGCGAAGGGCGGCGTAGTCGTTGCCGTTAAAAACGAACTTAATCTTCCCGTCCGTTTTATAGGAATAGGGGAGGGGATTGAGGATCTTCGAGAATTCGACCCCGAAGCTTTCTCTCGTGCGATTTTAAATGGATGAACGCTAGGCGCTAATTAACGAAAAACAATAATTCAACGCTAAATTTAGAGGCTGTATCTAATGTTAGATACAGCCTCTAAAAGTATTAAATGAAGAACACTCTTGCGTTTTTTGATTATTATAAACAGTTAAAGCCGCATGCGCGCATTAGTCTGTTCATATAGGCAAGACCCATTCCGGTTTCAGGAATAGTTTCGCATAAAACAACGTCAAAATCATCGCATTTTCTTAGCGCCGGGAATAAGTTTTTACAGAGTGCTGATATATTGCCACGATCACCCATATCTATTTTTTCGCGCTCGCCGTAAAACGCGCTTGTTTGGCGCGTAGATAGAATTAAAACGCGCTTTCCCTCTCCGGTAAGCTTATCATAGTTAAACGCAATCTTTTCGGCAGCTTCATAGGGGGTACCGAAGAAAGCTATAGCGTCCGCACGCGGAGCATAATGTCTATGTTTCATTCCGGGGGAAGGCATAGCGCCTTCATTTTCGCATTTACTCATACAATATGGCGAAACAACGACATCGCCTAATACCTGTTCAAGCATAGTTGGGGTTATAGCGCCCGGACGCAATACTGTCGGCGTTCCGACCATCGATACGACGGTCGACTCAAGTCCGAAGTCGCAGTCTCCTCCGTCTATTATAGCATCTATAACGCCAATCATATCGTCCTTAACATGAGAAAATCCGGTTGGACTCGGTCTACCACTCTTATTTGCACTTGGTGCAGCGATAGGAACTCCGGCGGACTTTATCAAAGCCTCGGCAATTTTATTGCTAGGCATTCTGACGGCTACAGTTTTAAGTCCCGCCGTAACAGCGTTAGGAACAATACTGCTTTTATTATATATAATTGTTAAAGGTCCGGGGAAAAAAGCATCCATAAGATGCCTTACGTTATTGGGAATATCCGACCAAAGAGCCGAAGCGTCCGATTTTTTAGCTATATGGAGAATAAGAGGATTGTCGCTGGGACGCCCCTTCGCTTTGAATATAGAACTTACGGCGCATTCGTCAAGTCCGTTTGCACCTAGTCCATATACAGTTTCGGTAGGGAATGCGACAAGTCCCCCGTTTTTGATTATCTCACCACATGCGCGAATACCCTTAGCAGTGGGGTCAAAAATCTTAGTTTCCATAAATAACACGCCTCAAACATAGGAACGGATTAGAAACCCGTTCAAGATTACTTACTACACTATACCATAAAAAGCCCGATATGTAAAAGCCGGGTTCAAAAGGGAAAATAAAAATTAGACTAAAATACAACTTAGGGAAATATTATAGCTTAACAAGCTCTTGAAAATCACGGGAATCATTAACAAATCTTATGCAATGAAAAGCAAAAAAATGAATGTTGCAAAGAAAAACGTTAATTGTTGATAAAATTTAAAAATCATGCGTTTATTATACTTTTTAAACATAGCTCAATTACATAAAAATGATTTTTTATTACGATTTTGTTTGACAATAAAGAGTGATAAGCTTGTCGCTTTTTGTCAAGTGTAAAATTGTAAGTTGTCACTTTGACAATAGTCTGTTATTATAAATGGAAGTATGATGCTTTGCGGAGGCACATGGTTTCGTGTGTTCGCGTTTTGTTGGCGCTTTGAGGTTTTGAAAGGGTGGTATTTACTTTTGACTAAGGCTAAGATTGTTTGGGAGAATGCACAAGAACTTCTAAAACAGAATATGACGACTTTGAGCTATGAAAATTGGATGCTTTCATTGCGACCGGCTTTTATGGACGGAGATACTCTTGTTTTGTCAACGTTTGATGATTTTTCTCTTTCTACGCTCCAACAGTTTTATACGAATTCTGTTTCTGATATCGTAAGCCGCGCAAACGGAGAAAAAATAAATATACGCTACATAACCGAAGATGATCTTGAAAAGCATTATAAAGGCGAAACGGAGGAATCAGATCAAATTAGCGGGAGTTCCGATCTTATAAAGAGATATACTTTTGATTCTTTCGTCGTTGGGAACTCAAATCGTTTTGCTCATGCAGCGGCAATCGCTGTTGCCGAACATCCCGCCGAGGCCTATAACCCCTTATTTATCTATGGGGGCGTAGGTCTTGGTAAAACGCACCTTATGCATGCGATAGGTAATACAATAATGACGCAGAAACCGAATGCGAAAATAATCTATGTAACGAGCGAAATGTTTACGAACGAATTGATATTGGCTCTTCGCGAGAAGAAAAATAGCGAGTTTAGAACGAGATATAGGAGCGTTGATGCGCTCATGGTTGACGATATACAATTTATAGCCGGCAAGGTTAGTATACAGGAAGAGTTTTTCCATACCTTTAATGCACTCTATGGTGCAGGTAAACAGATAATTTTGACTTCAGATAAGCCTCCGCGTGAGATCCCCGATATTGAAGCGCGTTTAAACTCTCGCTTTGAGGGTGGATTGATAGCTGATATTCAGCCTCCGGACTTTGAAACGCGCGTTGCGATACTTAGGGAAAAAGCGAATACCGAACATATAAACGTGAGTGACGACGTTTTATATCATATAGCAAGGTGTGTTCGCTCAAATATAAGGACGCTTGAAGGTGCATTGACCCGGATTATGGCGCAGTCTAGGTTCGATAAATGCGCGGTTACTATAGACTTTGCGGATGCGGCTTTAAAGGATATTGTGACTGACGAGGAAGGGAAAAAGCTTTCCTCAAAATACATAATAGAGGTTGTTGCTGATTATTTTTCAATACAGGGCGAGGAAATATTAGGGACGCGGCGCGATAGGCGCGTTACACATCCGCGTCAGATCGCTATGTACCTATGCAGACAGCTAACGGAAGCATCGCTGAACGATATAGGGATTGAATTTGGACGTGACCATACGACAGTTTTACATGCATGCGAGAAGATAGCTAAGCTCATAGCTACCGAATCGGACGTTTCTATCGCCGTAAACGATATAACAGGGCGAATGCAGAAAGATTGATTATATACTAAAATTGTTATTGACAATTTGCACATAGAGTCGTATAATATCAAAGCGTCTTAAATTTGCTCGGTTCGTCTAGTGGCCTAGGACACCGCCCTCTCACGGCGGTAACAGGGGTTCGACTCCCCTACCGGGTACCAAAAATTAAATAGAATTTTAAAAGCTCGTATCGGTTATATAAAACGTAATAACTGTACGGGCTTTAGCTTTTGCGCATATGCTTTTTTAAGATACCGTTTTTGTTTAAATAAAAAACGAGACCGCATCGTTTAAAATACGGTCCTGCTTTTTCGAATAGGTTGAATTATTAAGGAAAATGCTAATTTAATATAGACATTTAGGTTTTATTTCCCGGCAGACCATTTAAGAATAAGTGCTGCATCCCCCGTATCAACCGATCCGTCACCATTAACGTCGGCAAGCTTTAATTGATTCTCGTCTAGGGTACAGAGATCGGAAACATAGCGTAAAATAAATGCTGCATCGCCGGTGTTTATATCTCCGTCTTCGTTGACATCTCCTATTTCAAAACCATCGGGATCGTAAAAATAAGTATACGTACAACCGCGAGTAGGTAAATATGTCGTTGTATCTACCGCTATGACCTCGGTCACGGTAACTGTAAAGTTCATATTTACACCGTTGTTGCTTGAAAGAGCAAGTTCGGTTGGGTTAAATTCAAACGAAACAAAAGACCCCTCCTCTATAACGCCGGTTCCGGCAAAGGAAATTGCAAGCTTCCCCGGATTGAGGTCGTTTATTGTGATCGAAACGTTAGTATCGGAAGCCATCTCGTGTCCGGTATATTCTAAATATTCGCTCGGATAATCAATGGCGAAAACTCCGCTCTGTGGATCGAGATTATCATAATCAAGCGAAAGATTAAGAATAATTTTTCCGTTGTTTTTCTTAGCTAAAAGCACGAAATCAACGGCATCTTGCGAGGCGGGATCTACAATTTCGTAGGTTGCCTTATTGCATGCATAGTCGTTTACAATAATACCAAAGCTGGTGGGATAATCAGTCACATCATAAGTATATGTCTTTTCCAAGCCCCTTTCGGTTTCAGCTATAGGATATTTTTTATATACCTCAGAATAGGCTGTGTCCGTAAAGGAAATATTCGCTAAAAACTGATTATCATATACTGTTACATCGATATATTTATGACCATTCGCGGCATAGATTGAAGTGTTCTTTATCGAAGGTGCTTCGGTATCTATAGTTATCGGAAGCGACCAAACAGAACATTCGTTATTTATATCGTGAAGAGAAAAATCTATCGCGACTTCGACATTTATTGTAGCTTCGGTATTATTCGGCAGGAATTTGCCGTGATCATCTTTTCCGCGCCATTTCGATATAGCAGTATTCGGATCTTTACCGGCACAGTACATCATTCCATATTCGGCATATACGGTTCTCGATACGTAATCAGTTTCTTTTTTATAATACTCGGTATTATCGATACCTCTTATCGAAATACGGTATGATTTAACGCCGCGAAGTAGGGAAACATAGATCTCTTCAAGAGCCTCGTTTAGGCTATCGCTGTTTGGAGAAATCGCGTTTCTTTCGGCAAGGTAGCGAACGTTATCGTGATACGGATTGTCACCTAAAAAGAGTTTACTCGCAGCGACCTTCGTAGTCATCTGATTAACAAAAAGATTTGCCCAGTTAGTCTCTTTATTTAAATCATTATAATAATATCCGCGGTCTATAGCGGAGGGCTTTGAAAAATCTCCAAAATAACAGAGGTAGGGTACGGTAAGGGGTGCCTTGTTTCCGGATATGAGATTCATAAATCCTTCTACATACATTCCGTTTGTATAATTGGTTTTTATATATTCTTTATCCGATTCCGTCAGAGTTATCGTTGCGTTTACTGTGACAACGCCGTTCGATGGTACGTTTATAGTATTGTTGTTGAAGTTTGAGGTAATTGAAGCTTCTAAAAGCTGTGATTTTTCAGTCATAACAGTCGTCTCGCCGACATGCCCGTTATAAATTTCCGCGCGCTCCGTCATTACCTTCGCCGTGAGCTCATAACTTATTTCCGACGCTGACATATTATGAATTTCAAACGTAAAATTATATACGCCTGTTTCGTTTACATCGTCCATAGAGTCGAACTTGGGGCGTATGCTTCCGGGAACGGTTATATAGGCGCTCGTATTAACTGCGTTTGGTATGTTCATAGCTCCGGCGCCCTGTTTACGCGGAGAAGCAGGAGCTGACCCGTTGTTACCCTGTATTTGAGTAGCAGTATTCATTAGGAGCGTTGTTACAAGCTCCTGAATTTCATAAGGCGTTTTATTTGGGTACTTTTCTTCAAGATATTGTTTAACGATAACGGCACCCCCGGTTACATGTGGGGCAGACATAGATGTTCCACTTGCGCGCGCATATCCTCCGTTCGGAACTGAAGAAAGAACCTCATCGCCATTTGCTGATATTTCGGGTTTTAGTCGCATATCGGGCGTTGCGCCCCATGAGCTGAAATCGGACATGCGTCTACTGGCTCCGGTCGCTTTCGTGCAACTTGCAATAGAAAATGCGCGCAATAAAGTCGATGGCGATCCAATAACGGAGTTGTCAGGGTTGATTCCGTACATCATTCCGCTGGGTATGGCATGAAAAGCGCCGCTATAACTATTTCCAGCGGATACCGAGAATATAATGCCCATATCAGCAGCTCTATCCATAAGCATTTCGAGATCACCGTAGTCATAAGAGTTTGTAAATCCGGCAGGACTCCCCAGACTCATATTTACGACATCGACTCCTATAGTGTATGCATCCTCAAGAGCCGCGTATATAGCCGAAGTAGAAGCGCCCTCATGACCCATGGAAGTTGTAAAAACTTTCATTGCAATAAGCTGCGCTTCCGGCGCTACGGTATCAACGTCGGGATTTACTCCATTATTTCCGCAGGCTATTCCCGAAACATGCGTTCCATGCATACTTCCTCCGTCGGGATTAGCGTCGGCATCATTATTGCCGTAATCATATTGGAAAGGCACTTTAACTCTTATATATGAATCGGCTATATCGGCTTTTCTCGCCCTTAAATTTCCCGAAGCTATTATATTTGCGATATAGTCCCGCGAAAGAGCAGGGCGATCGACATCATCGGCAAACATAGGATGATTCATTTTTAAGCCGGTATCAATAACGGCAATGGTCATGCCCTCACCCTTATATGAGGTTGTATTAATACCCTTTTCTTCGCTCAATTGTCCCCGGGTTGCGTCGATTGCGTTTTTTTCGATTGTACTCGGATCGATTTCTATATTGGAAGGCAAATATACGATATCGACATATGCATGAGCAACTCCGGGGAGCGCTTTTATTTCGTCAAGCTTGCCATACGGAATATCGGCGGCAAAGCCGTTAGCTAAGGTCGTATAGTTATATTCAACATTGAGCCTATCGCCCAAAAGAACCTTACTTTCTATAAGACGCTTTATCTGTGCCTGTTCGGAGATTACTCGCTGTTTCGCTATTGCATATTCAGTGGTTTCAGGTTTTAAGACGGATCCTTTTTCATGTTCTGCTATAGGCGCTCCGTCCAACATTATTATCGTGCGCACTATTTTATTTTTGTCTATAGCCTCGGTTTTTTCGTCGGCATCTTCAAGGTCGTTTCTCAACAGCTGCGCATCTAGAGCCGCCGATTTTTCATTATCCACCTGTTTAAGGTTTAGTTCGGATTTGTTTTCGTTTACAGAAGCGCCCGGATTAATGGCGCTTGCACCCAAAAAACATGGCATAAGCATGAAAATGCAAATTATGCCAGCCATTATACGTTTATTTAGCATACTTTCCCCCTGCATATTTTTTTGTCTGCGAAAATCGGGGCTTTGCTACCCCAATATTTGTCCCCCCAACAAAACGCGTCATACGTCTTAAAAAGCGAAAACTCCGCAACCGTGCATTTTAGCACTACTTTGCATTTTAGCATCTTTTTTTAATTGATTCAAGTTGATTTTCAAGGGGAATTTTAGTTATAAAGTGCGCTAATTCGGGCATTTTACGGTTTTTGCGCTTGAAAAAAAACGTTTAAAGTTATACAATCTATAATATGAGAATAGGAATTTCAACGGCATCTCTCTTTGCCAGGGACTATGCTGAAAATACTTTGGATATAATTAAAAACGACGTAGGAACTTCCTTCGCCGAAGTTTTTTTAAACACTTTTTCAGAGTATACTCCCGAATTTTTTGATATGTTAAAAGGGAGACTCGATTCGTTAAATATGACAGTCCATTCCTTACATCCTCAGGGAACGCAGTTCGAACCGGCGCTCTTCTCAATTTACGAAAGGGCGCGCTCGGATGCGAAAGCGACGTTTTTGAGGATACTTTCGGGTATGCGAAAGATAGGGGCAAATATATATGTCTTTCATGGTCCGTCGACTATGGGCGGAATTGCAAAAAACCTTTCTTTTAATAGAGTAGGTCCGATAATGCATGAGCTTTGCGATATGGCGGCAAATTTTGGAGTTAATATTGCTTTAGAAAACGTTAGCTGGTGCCTATTTAAGGAGCCCGATTTTGCTGAACGGATATTGAATGCCGCTAATACCGATAATCTTAGATTTACGCTCGATATAAAGCAGGCTATGCGCTCCGGGCATTCGCCTTTTGAATACTTGAAGGTAATGAATGAACGCCTTATAAACGTTCATATTTGCGATTATAAAATCATTGATAAAAAAATATCCTTGTGTATGCCCGGTATGGGTGAGTTCGATTTTAGTATGCTCTTTTCCACGCTGGACTCTATTCAGTATTCGGGCAATTTGTTCATAGAGGTATACAGCGATATGTATGACAACATTTCGGAGCTTAAACGTTCATATGATTCTATGAACAACCTTCTTTATCGATTATGAGCTTTTCCGCCCATTCTTCGTCGGGCGACTCTATAACGATAAAAGGCGAACTCCCATTTTCATATGGAAAAAGATATATGTTTGGACCTTTCCTAAGCTCGCCAGCTATGACGTGAGCGTAAAAAAGCCCATACGGAGTATAACCGTCCTTATAAACAAGAACGGTCGTTATTCCATAGTCTTGTTCAAGCAGGACCTCGTAATGAGCTTCCTTTTTTATTGGTATTTTCAGTATATCCGTTTTACCGGAATCGTCCGTATATGCTGTTAGGTTAAGCTCCGGTATATATACCCGCGCGCCTTTTATCGGAGCATTCGAAAACCCGTCCAAAACGGTAACGCGCATATAGCCCTCGGGTCGAAATATGCATTTTTCAATAACTATCGCGGTTATCGCGAGAACAACCGCAATTATGCAAAGCGCAAATCTTTTTTTATCCATATAAATCACCTTACTTAACAAAGATTTTACTTTATTCTATTAGCAAAGTACGGTTTAATGTGATACAATTGGATAAGATGTTTTGATGTGAGAGGTGTGGTAAATGGAAAACTTTGACTCATTGCGAATTTCACTTGATTTTAATAATATGATGACCGAAAATGTAGGGGAAAACGGTATTTCAAAGAAAGAGCTTGATGCTTACATTCCATATTGTGTTAAGGCGATTTCGAATATGAAGTTAAAGCGCAATTCAATGAAATGGCGCGAACTTCCCTATAATCAGGATGAAATTGTTAAGGACATCAAGAAAACGGCGAAAATTATCCGAAGCAATTATAAAAGCTTCGTAGTATTGGGTATAGGCGGAAGTGCGCTGGGACCTATCGCTGTGCAACAGGCGCTAAACCATCTGCATTTTAATGAGATGGAAGACGGGGTGCGCAATGCGCCAAAGTTCTATGTTGAGGATAATATAGACCCCGAACGAATGGCGGCGCTTTTTGATGTCGTTAACCCCGAAACCGCAATGTTTAACTGTATAACGAAGTCGGGAAGTACGGCGGAAACTATGTCTCAGCTAATGATAGTTACTGATGTTTTGAAAAATAAATTTGGCAAAAAAATCAATGAACATCTGATTGCGACTACGGATACAGACAAGGGAAACCTTATTAAAATAGCAAGACGAGAAAACTTAAAAACTTTTTTCGTACCGGACGGGGTAGGAGGGCGCTTTAGCGAGCTTTGTCCCGTCGGTCTTTTACCGGCGGCGGTTTGCGGCATAAATATAGACTTTATGTTAGAGGGCGCGAGGTTTATGAGCTCCCTTTGTGAAAATGACGATGTTTATAAGAATCCAGCCTGCATGATCGCGGTTTTACAGTTTCTCGCAATGAAAAAAGGCGCAAATATAAGTGTCATGATGCCGTATGCGGATTCGCTAAAATATATGGCAGATTGGTATGCTCAGCTTTGGGCGGAGTCTCTCGGAAAGCGCTACGATAATGATAAAAAAATTGTAAACTATGGGCAAACTCCCGTGAAAGCCTTAGGCGTTACTGATCAGCATTCGCAAGTGCAACTTTATACCGAAGGTCCGTTTGATAAGGTTATAACTTTTCTCGCTGTACAAAAATTTAGGGAAACCGTACTTATTCCGCATGAATATTCGGATATTGAGGATGTTTCGTTTTTGGGCGGTCATACTTTGAATGAGCTTATAACTACGGAACTTAGGGCGACCGAATATGCTATCAAAAAAAGCGGGCATATGAATATGACTATAAATATTCCCGTTGTAAACGCTTTTACGATAGGAGAGCTTTTGCTTTTATTTGAGTTATCGACGGCATTTGCGGGTGAGCTTTTAAACATAGACGCTTTCAATCAGCCCGGGGTAGAGGAGGGAAAGAACGCAACATATGCTCTCTTTGATAAACGCGGGTATGAGAAAATAAAAGCTTCTCTTGAGGGAGTTTTTGAAAAGGATGGGCGTTATATAATTTAAGGAGAAGTATGAGGTATAGACCGTTTTTAGAGTTAATGCTTTTTGTTATACTCGTATTTTGTTCATGTGCGCCTGCTGATCCATCGAACTCGCCTTCCTCTTTGCCTGAGATTACCCCAAAAAGGAACGAAGTAGATTCGCTTATGGCGCTAATAATAGAGGATACGGGCGATACTGACGCATATCTTGCGATGCATGGTTTTTTACGTACCGCCGAAAGTTTCGGCGTTCCCGTAAGACTATATAGGGTGAATCCGAACGATTCCGCTATAACTCAAGCGCAGACTGCTTATGCGGATGGATGCGTTGTATTTTGTATAACCAACCCGGGGGCAAAGAATAACGACGCTATAGCGTACCTTAACGAGCGCAAAGTTTCAGTTGTAACTTTGTTTGATTCGGCGGACTCTGTAAATTATTCGGTTTCAGTGGATAATAAAGATTATACGGAGGATTGTGCGCGTTCATTAGGTGATAGACTTAGGGCGCGTAGTCTTACCGGTGGAACCATATTGATTTATTCTTTTGGCAATGGGAATGGCGGATTTTCAGAGGCTGTCTCTAAATATTATCCTGAATTTTCCGTAAAGGGATTGACGAGAAAAGCGGCGAACGATACAGCCGCCTTGACGGAGCTTACCGCGTACATTAAAGCCAACCCCGATATAGTTGGGATTTATGTTTCGGAGAGGGAAAACGTTCATATAATGATGAGCGCAATATCAAACGCAGGAATTAAGGATAAGGTGTCGGTCATAGGAACGGGGCTGTCCGAAAAAAACATAGAACTGTTCGAAAAAGGACTTTATGCCCTTTCGATAATTCCAAATTATGAAGCTGGAGCTAATGCGGCTACCCTATGTTATAAGCTTATGCGCGGCGAAAACGATAAGAACGCTATCGTTCTCAATAGGCACATAGTATATGAAGCGACTTTAGAAAAATATAAAACGCTGTTTGACCAATGCATCGATTGGTTCGGCATCGGGAAATGATAGGTTTTGCGTGAAGGTTATTGATAAAAAACTTCTGCATCACTTGGATTATGTTACTATTATAGTGGTGCTTGCGCTATTTTTCATAGGAATAATGAGCATCGCCAGTATAATGGCTTCGCCATTTTCGGGTACGGAGCAGAACGTAAGCGACTATGTTGAAAAGCTCAATTTGGATTATGTTGAAAAACAGTTGGTAAATTTTGCCGTTGGTCTTGCCGGGCTTATCGTTGCTTTGGTTGTAGATTATCAGCTTTATAAAAGCATAATAAAATTTTTGTATGCTGGGATAGTTGGGCTTCTCATCGTTTTGGTTATTCTCGGAAAAACTTCGCGCGGTGTCGCAGGTTGGTTTATGTTGGAGAGCCTTGAGCGAGCGATTCAGCCCGCTGAGCTTTGTAAAATTGTACTTATAATTGCTTTTGCGACGATTATAAGTAAGGCTATAGCGAAAGATGGGAAAATAAAAAGGTTTAAAGATATAGCTATAGTACTATCAGTTTCGGCGTTGCCGACCTTTCTCGTCATAATTCAACCTGATTTCGGAACCGCCTTCGTTTTTATTTGCATATTAGTTTGCGTTTTATTCGTTGCCGGAATCTCATGGAAATATATATTGGGAGCCGCAGTTTTGACTGGGGGCGGTGCGCCGCTCATATATGCTTTACTCGAGAAAACGCAGCAAGAGCGTATTGATGTTTTTCTTAATCCCGCTTTAGCCGATCCGTTGGGTAATGGTTATAACGTAATACAATCGAAACTCTCAATAGGTTCCGGACAGCTGACGGGGAAGGGATATTTTACGAGCGAAACCTTAGCGCAGTTAAAATTTGTTCCTGAGAGACATACGGATTTTATATTCTCGGGCATTGTTGAAGCTATCGGTTTTATAGGTGGAACCGTAATAATACTATTGTATTTTATTTTAATATTCAGATGGCTCTATATCGGCTTAAAGGCGGGTGATGCATTCGGAATGTGTATATCTGTGGGGGTTATGGCTATGCTCTTAGCCCACGTTTTTGAAAACATAGGTATGACGATGGGGCTTACTCCCGTTACCGGGATTCCCCTTCCTTTTATAAGTTATGGGGGTTCAAACCTACTTACGAATATGATAGCCGTTGGCATGGTGCTAAATGTATATATGCGACGACCGCAGCGATACAGCGCATTTAGGCGCGTTTAAAAAGTAAAATAAGCGAAAACTGTTTTGTACTTGATTTTTGAGCGGCTTTAGCGGTCGCTCTTTTTTGAATCGGGAAAAGAAAGCCATACACGGAAATTTTTTTCATCAATTATCCATGCGTCCCACTTGACATTGTTTATCAAATCTCTTGAAAAATAAGAGAATTTCTGTTAATATTTATTATAATGGTAAATATAAAACGTGGAGGAAGATTTTGCGAATAATAGCCGGAGAAGCGAGAGGCAGACAACTTGTCTCTCCAAAGGGACTTAAAACTCGTCCCACCCTTGATAGGGTTAAGGAATCTTTATTTGGTATAATTCAGTTTGATCTGTATGGAACAAGGTTTTTAGATCTGTTTTCGGGTTCGGGAGGAATAGGATTGGAGGCATTGTCACGCGGGGCTGCATTTTGTACTTTTGTCGATTCCGATCAGGAAACAGCGGCTTGCGTTAGAAAAAACATAGACCTTTGTGGATTTAAAAATCGTTCTTCCCTTAGAGTAGAAGATTTTTCATCTGCTCTCGTCGCTCTTCATCATATGCGGCTTGATTTTGATATTATATTTTTAGATCCGCCGTACAAAAGTGGATTTTACGAAATGGTGACTTCACTATTGATCTCATATAAACTTTTACGTGAGGGCGGCACAGTAATAGCCGAACATCTTTATGCGAGACCGCCAAAGGTTGATCCGTCGCTTACTTTGTTTGATACGAGAAAATATGGAGACGTTGGGATTTCTTTTTACAGGGAGGGACTTTAAATGAGTAAGGTTATTTTCCCGGGGAGCTTCGATCCTTTTACGGTAGCTCATGCCGATATTCTTTTTAGGGCTGCTAAACTATTCGACAAGATTTATGTGGCAATTTTAAATAATGATGCAAAAAAGCCATTCTTTTCATTAAAAGAACGTGAAACTTTTATAGCAAAGACTCTGGGAGAACTAAAAAACATAGAAATTTTAAGCTTTTCGGGTCTTTTGGTGGATATATATCAGCGTTTAAACGCTGATGCCGTTTTGCGTGGACTCAGGGATTCTCGGGACTATTTATATGAATGCGATATGGCGGCGGCGAATAAACATCTATATCCGAACATCGATGTTATCTTTTTACAATCGCGCACAGAGCTTGCTTATATAAGCTCGTCACTGGTAAAAAGCATAGGAACGTTCGGAGGATCGTTGTCGGGGTTAGTCCCCGATGTAAATATCAACTATATAAGCGGGAGGTTAAAGAATGATGAATGAGAACAGGGAAAATCTTCAAATCTATGGCATAATACGAAAGATAGAACAGACTATTGAGGAAAGCCCAAAGGCGAAGCTTGGCGGGGCGGGAAAGCGAATAGTAGATGTCGAGATTCTATTCGATCTTTTAGGGGATTTAAAGGTGAGCGTTCCGGACGATATTAGGAGGGCGAACAATATTCTTTCTGAGGCAGATACTGTTTTATTTGCAGCGGACGAGCGCGCGCGCGTCGTTATAGACGGTGCGGAGCGCAGGGCATCATTAACTATAGATAAAGCGACGGCAAAATCAGAACGCGTTTTACAGGAATCTTACGATGAGTTTGAGAAGCGCGTCAGCGGGAATCAAATATATTTAGAAGCGCAAAAGCGCTCCCGTGTTATAATTAAAAAGGCTGAGCTTAATGCCGAGACTATCATTGACGACGCAAAACGCTTTGGGGATAAGCTTTTAGGGGATATATATGCGAATTTGAGCGCATATCAAAGGATGGTGACGGAAAGCCGTCAAAATTTTTCGATAGAAACACGCGATCCGCGTCCCGACGATGAAGGTATCCAGCCGACTGCGTTGCAGCCGGAAGAAAAGGTTAACGATGGAATTTATGACGATGATTTACCGGAGAACGATTTAAAAGAGCACAAAGAAAATATTTTCACAAGCTTTATAAACCGTATTAAGGATAGGCTTTCTTTACAGGATGATGAGGATGAGGAATATTTGGATATTGATGAAGAACCGGAAAAGCCGGAAAACGAGCAAAAACAAAATCCCGAGAATTAACGTTTTCTCCTCGTAAAAGCGAACAGCGCGACAGCACCGAGCGGAGCTAAAAGAGAAACGGCTATCGCACCAATGCTTATCGCGTTGTTCACTAATTTTTCCGTCGAAATCGGTTCAAACACGGCACCATCAATATTGAAAATAATTGACGCTAAATAACAAATGCATCCGGACAGTATAGCTTGAAACAGCTTTGTTAACATGTATTTAATCGGATGTATCCTAAGAAAATTGCGGGACTGCATAAATATACATATTCCGCCGAATGATATCAATGCGCAGGCGATCGAGGCGGTGATAGAAAGGCTAACTCCGCTTACGTTAGCGAGTTCGTTTATGCCGTTAGTAACTTCGAAAACGCCTAATATCAAGGCATGTGCGAGGGTTTCATTTATTCCGATAAGGGTTAGAGGGCGCGCAATTAGGTCTACTATTCCCGCATGTTCAAGTACGGTTAAGAATACCATAAAAAAAACTATCGTTCCACAGATAAAAAGCATTGAAGTAAATCCGCGCTTTATTCCTTCCCCTAAAGTGCTTAAAAAGCCGGTTTTTTCTTCGCTCTTGAGGACGGAAAAAGAATTTTGATTTGGAGTATCGTTTTTAAAAATAAGTCTTATAAATACGAGAGTTAATATCGCTCCGAGATAATGTCCTATCGCTATCGGAATAGCGCATTCGACGTTTGAAAGCACACTATATGACAGAGCTCCTAGTATAAACATCGGGCTTATTAGATTTAGTGCGGCGGCTTTATAATCTTTAAGATTTGATTCGCCGTAAAACATACTTGAGAGTCTTGCCCCCGAGGGCGCGCCAGAAACTGCAGATAATAAAAATACGGTACCAGATAAAAATCGTTTATTCTTAAAGTTTATATTTTCCGTAATGATGTAGCTGCATACAAAAAACGGAAATAAAGCTGGCATAACTGTAGTAGACCAAATTTGAAAACCGTCCTTTGCCGCTTGCATTGCCGGGGCATAAAACAATATCAGCATAGTCAATATACAAAACATTGCTATTAAAATTATTTTATTTTTCATACCCTACCTCCTATGATCTTCATAAATGTTTATTCAAAAAAATAAAAATTACGCTTTGAAACTATTGACAAAGACTAAAAAAGCTATTAAACTAAGCTTAATATTGTAAAACTGTGATTGGGATAGTCCGTAGCCTATGGTCGCCATCAGCGAGCCGCGGTTTTTGGTGTAAGCGCGGCGGGTTTTGATCGGTTTCGGTATCACCCATGAGTGTTGTGGTGAATATTTATGCGTATATTGCATATTTTTTTGTAATCATGACCGCGTTCCTCGCGTTATAGAGGATTAGCGTTTTTATAACGCTTTTTTGAGAGGACTTTTATGGTCAACTCGGGTGGTACCGCGCAATTGCTTGCGTCCCGACGGATGGGACTGCAAGCTATTTTTATTTTTAGGGGGTCAATTAGAATGAGCTTATATAGAGAGGTCGATACGACTCTCAACTTTGTTGACAGAGAAAAAAGCGTTCTTAAGTTTTGGAAAGAGAACGACGTTTTTAAAAAGAGCGTTGAGCTTAGAAAAGACGCTCCGTCGTTTACGTTTTTCGACGGACCGCCGACCGCTAACGGTAAGCCGCATATAGGTCATATTTTAACGCGAAGTATAAAGGATATAATCCCGCGATACCGTACGATGAAGGGCTATAATGTCCTAAGGAAGGCGGGATGGGATACGCATGGGCTTCCTGTTGAACTTGAAGTCGAAAAGGCGCTTGGACTCGACGGTAAAGAGCAAATAGAACAATATGGGGTTATGCCCTTTATAGAAGAATGCAAAAAATCCGTTTGGAAATATCAGTCCGAATGGGAAAACATGAGCGAACGCGTTGGTTTTTGGGTCGATATGGATGATCCATATATAACTTATGACGATAACTATATAGAATCTGTTTGGTGGGCAATCAAAACGATAGCCGATAAGGGACTTCTATATAAGGGCTATAAAATAGTTCCTTATTGTCCGCGCTGCGGAACGGCGCTAAGCTCTCACGAAACGGCGCAAGGATATAAAGACGTTAAAGAAACCTCAATAATTGCGCGTTTTAAGGTAAAGGATAAAGACGCATCGTTTCTCGCTTGGACTACTACACCTTGGACTCTTCCCTCGAACGTTGCCCTTTGCGTAAACGCAAAGGAAACCTATGTCTCTGTTCGTCTTGACGGCGAGGTTTTTATTTTAGCGGAAGCTCTCGTTAAAAGTGTTTTAGGCGAGAGTGCTGAGATATTTGAACGATTTAGCGGTGAATCTCTCGTAGGAACCGAATATGAACCTCTGTTCGATTTTACCGTGAACCATAGCGGGAAAAAGGCATGGCGCGTCGTAAGCGATGATTACGTTACTTTAAGCGAA
The DNA here is from genome assembly GCA_036654235.1 of Clostridia bacterium. Lineage (GTDB taxonomy): Bacteria > Bacillota > Clostridia > Christensenellales > CAG-138 > JAVVSK01. The sequence continues at coordinate 108,587 of JAVVSK010000001.1, forward strand.
GGAACGGGAATAGTTCATATCGCCCCAGCCTTTGGTGAGGACGATTCGCGGGTTGGTAAAAAATTTGACCTTCCCTTCGTTCAACTTGTAAACGAGCGTGGATTGATGGCGAACGGAACGCCTTGGGACGGAGTTTTTGTTAAAGACGCGGATAAGCTAATAATGCGCGACCTAGAAGAATCGGGAAAGCTTTTTAAAAAAATTGAGTTTACTCATAGCTATCCTTTCTGTTGGCGCTGTGATACTCCTCTTATCTATTACGCTCGCGAAAGCTGGTTTATAAAGATGACCGCCGTTAAAGATAAGCTTGTTGAGTTGAATAAGACGATAAATTGGATTCCGGAAAATATTCGTGACGGACGAATGGGAAACTTCCTAGAAAATATAATAGATTGGGGTATATCTCGCGAAAGATACTGGGGAACGCCCCTCCCGGTTTGGTGCTGTGAGGATTGCGGAAATATGCGCGTTATCGGAAGCCGCGACGAACTCGCGAGTCTTGCCGGCGAAGAATATCGAAACGTTGAGCTTCATAAACCGTTTTTAGACCCAATAACGTTTAAATGCGATAAATGTGGCAAAACAATGCGCCGCGAAAAAGTGGTTATAGACTGTTGGTTCGATTCGGGCTCCATGCCTTTTGCTCAATGGCATTATCCGTTTGAAAATCAGGATAAATTTAAGATGCGTTATCCGGCTGACTTTATAAGCGAGGCAGTAGATCAAACGCGCGGTTGGTTCTATACTATGAGTGCGATAGCGACCTGTTTATTTGAAAAACCCGCCTTTAAAAACTGTGTAGTTTTAGGTTTGGTTCAGGATAAGGATGGGCAGAAAATGAGTAAGCACAAAGGAAACGTCATTGATCCTTGGACGGTTCTCGATAAACAGGGGGCAGATGCTGTTCGCTGGTACTTTTATACAAATTCGAACCCTTGGATTCCAAACAGGTTTTCTGCCGATGCAATAAGCGAATCTCAACGTAAGTTCATGGGAACGCTTTGGAATACATATGCATTCTATATCCTATACGCCGAGATAGATAAGTTTAATCCAAAGGAACATGAATTAATTCGCAAGAACCTCTCACCTATGGATAAATGGGTATTGTCAAGACTCCAATCCCTTGTTAAAAGTATAGACGCTAATCTAGATTCGTATAAGATAACGGAAGCGGGTCGTGAGCTGATAATATTCGTAGACGACCTTTCAAACTGGTATGTCCGCCGCTGTCGCGCAAGATATTGGGTAAAAGATATGACACCCGATAAGGAAGCCGCTTACATGACCCTATATACTGTGCTTTTGACGCTTTCAAAGCTCATAGCACCGTTTACTCCGTTTATAGCAGAGTCAATATATCAAAACATAGCGCGCTCTGTAGACCCCGAGCTTCCGCTGAGCGTTCATCTTTGCGATTATCCGACTTATGATATGAGTTTCGTTGATACCGAACTTGCAACCAATATGGACAGCGTACTGGAAATTGTCGTTCTCGGTCGAAGCGCAAGAAATACCGCGAATATAAAGAACAGACAGCCCGTAGGCAATATGTATATTCAAGGAATTGAGCTTCCGAAAATATATATAGACATAATAGCGGACGAACTAAATGTTAAAAATATTAGCTTTACGAAAGATGCCTCGGCGTTTATATCGTACCGTGCAAAACCTCAGTTAAAAACTTTAGGGCCACGATATGGAAAGCTTTTACCTAAAATAAACGCGTATTTGGCGCAGGAGGGCGTAGGTAACGATGTTGTTCGCGCGCATTCATTAGGGAAAAATTATGAGTTTACTTTGGCGGGCGAGTTGGTTTCTCTCTCGACCGATGATGTTTTAGTAGATACTATAAAGCGTGATGGCTTTGTTACGGAGAGCGGAAAGAACTTTTCCGTTGTTCTTTGTACCGAGCTTACCCCGAGTCTGATAGAGGAGGGCTTTGTCAGAGAGATAGTTTCAAAGGTGCAAACTATGCGAAAGGAAGCGGAATTTTTAGTTACCGACCATATCGTCCTTTGCTACAGGGATAACAGCCTGATAACGGATATTTTTGATAAATATGGAAAATCTATAGCTGCGGATACTCTTGCGGATACTTTGGTAAGTGGCGCGGTTGAGGGATACGTAAAGGAATGGGATATAAACGGCGAGCGCGTTATTTTTGGAGTAAAAAGAGTTGAATAAACGTTAACCGGGCATAATAAAAAAGCGAATAGCCTATGTATGTAACGGCTATTCGCTTTTTGCCGGATTAACAGATAGGGTATTTTATGAATCATACGGATTTTTTTAAATCCATAAAGAGCGAAGTTAAGCGCGTATATTTTCTTCATGGAAACGAGGAATTTATTAAGGACGCTGCTTTTCTCGCGCTTAAACAAACCCTTGATGAATCAACCCGCGATATAAATCTTACGACGCTTTCGACGGTAACCGCGGACGAGCTTATCGGCGCATGCGATGTATCGCCTTTTTTTGGCGATATGCGAATGATAGTAGCAAAGAACATACCATCAGAAGATGATGGAAAAAAGATAGGCAACTATTTAAATAAGATTCCCGATACGACAATGCTTGTCTTTTTGATAAGGGGTGTTGCGGACGCAAAAAAGGGACTTGTAAAAAAGTTGAAGAATATTAATGCGGAGTTTTTATTTGACACTTTAACCGAGCGCGAGGCATCAAAATGGATAGTTCAGCATTCTGCTATGGCGCGATGTTCAATAAGTGCGGAAGATGCGCTTTTTATGTTGAGCCTCGTTGGTCGAGATATGGGGACTATAAATAACGAACTTTCAAAGCTTACGGCTTATGTTAAATCAGGACTTATTACTAGAGAAACTATTTTAAAAATCGTTACTAGAAATATTGAAAGCCGAGTTTTTGCGCTTCTCGATTATTGCCTTGCAAATAAGGTGGGAGAGGGGCTTCGTTCCCTTGACATATTAATAAAGGACGGCGAAAAGCCATTGAGTATAGCGGCTTTTATACAAAGCAGGCTTGAACTCATGCTAAAAGCGAGAGAATGCATCGATCTGGGACTGAAAACTGACGAGGCAAAGCTAAGGATCGGCGGTCATCCGTACGCGGCAGAGCAGGCGCTAAAGACGGCTAAGCGTATTGATAAAACAAAACTAACAACCGCTATTCTTGATTTTTCAAATATATCATATCTTCAGGTTAGTGGCAAAATGAAAGATCGGGACGCTTTAGAATCGGCAATAATAAAAAATTTTGCAATTTAGCGTTTAATGTGCTATTATGAAACGTGATTCTTGTTAACTTATGTTGGCAGATGTCAAAAGATGCGATTTTCATGAAAGGCGGTATACCATGCCTGATTATAGACTACCATGTATGCTTGAGCGAGACACAGTTTCCTTGGGAAGGAAAATTGGCGCCCTGCTTTTTCCGGGTGCGTTTATCGCGCTTTATGGTGAACTCGGCTCGGGAAAAACTACTTTTGTTAAATCTATCGCATCCGGTATGGGCATTGAAAATATCGTAAGCCCTACATATACGTATGTGATGGAGTACGAACATGAGCCTTTATCGCTATATCATTTTGATGCGTACCGTATAAACGATTGCAGTGAACTTTTGGAGATTGGTTATTTGGATTATTGCTATAAAAACGGAGTTTTGATAATGGAATGGGCGGATAGAATCTCGTCGGCTTTACCGCGGGAGCGCCTTGATATTCAAATAATGGGTAGCGGAAGACAGTATCGAACTATGATTTTTACGCCGCATGGATCAGAATATACTGATATATTAAAGGAGACGGTAATATGAGCTTAACGCTTGCGCTTTCCACTTCACAAAGTACGGCGAGCGTAGCCCTGCTTAAAGACGGAGTTGTTCTTAATGAATTTTTTACGGAAAAGGGCGTTTCTTACTCGGAAGGGCTTCTTATGGTTGTGGACAAACTTATGTACGCTTCTAATACAAATATTTCCGATATAGATTTTTTCGCCGTAGACGTGGGTCCCGGATCTTTTACAGGGGTACGAATTGGGGTTACCGTGATAAATGCATTTGCGCACGTTTTTTCGAAGCCGGCTATCGAAGTTTCATCGCTATATGGGCTTAGGTTTATAAGGAAAGATTACCCAATACTTTGTTCAATTATAGATGCGAGGAACGGCAACGCATATGCCGCTCTTTATCGTCATGGCAGCGCTTTAATAGAGCCATCTGCCGTTGTTGTAGAGGATTTTTTGCGAAGAATGCCTAAGGGTACTCTTTTCGTTGGGGACGGAGCAAAAATATATCGCGAAAGAATATTTGATCTTGTGCATGAGCCGCGTTTTATGCGCGAACATATAAATGTACTAAAGGCGAGTTTTATAGGTCTTGCGGCATTTGAAAAACAAAAGTGCGAGGAATTTACCATTATGGCTGTTCCTATGTATCTTCGCTCATCTCAAGCGGAGAGAATGAAAAATGTTTGACGCTAAGTTCCGCGAGATGCAAAAGAAAGATCTTGATAAGATCTTCGAGATTGAACACCGTTCTTTTATAACTCCCTGGTCTTACAACTCATTGAAGTCCGAATTTAAAAACAAGCTTGCTTTTTATGGGGTAGCTGAAACTGATACCTCCGTAGTAGCATATGCGGGTATGTGGATGATATTCGACGAGGCGCATATAACTAACGTTGCGGTTGAGCCGGAGGCGCGCGGAATCGGAATTGGTAAGGATCTTATGCGCTTTATGATGGACAATGCGAGATTAAAAGGCGCTTCTAAAATGACGCTTGAGGTGCGCGAAAAAAACTTTGTTGCACAAAATATGTATTCTTCTCTTGGTTTTATAAAAGAGGGTACAAGAAAGCGTTATTATACTGATACCGGCGAGGATGCCTATATTCTTTGGGTAAAATTGTGAGGATTGATGAAAATTTTTCGTGTATTTTTAATAATAATTGGTATTTTTTTTATAGCGGATACGATTTTTGCTTTAACCGTATCGTCCGTAAATCTTGGCGTTCTTATGCCGGGGATAATCGGTGCACCGCTTTTGATTTTAGGCATTTTTTTCATACCTATTTGTGCGTTTTTTGGATCATGCGTTTTTGGCTCTATAATAAAATGGGGTATGATAGTTGTATATGCCGCCTTTTTTGCTTTGTTCGCGACGACTACGATTCTTACGGTTTCAGCTGCAAGTAAAAAACCAAACGAAAATGCGGACGCTTTAATCGTTCTTGGCGCAGGGCTTCATGGTGACGTTATAACCCTTACACTTAAATATCGTCTCGACGCTGCGTTTTCATACCTTGTTGAGAATCCGAATACCGTTTGTATAGTTAGCGGCGGTAAAAACGGCGGTGAAACAGTTACCGAGGCATTTGCTATGAAAAAATATCTAGTTTCTCTCGGCATATTGGAAGAGCGTATAATTGAGGAGGGCGAATCGACGAGCACCTTCGAGAATTTTACTTTTTCAAACACGATAATAAAGGCAAAATTTGGCGAAAACGCAAGCACCGTATTTGTCAGTACGAATTTTCACGTTTATCGTGCGGCTCTCGTTGCAAAATCTATGGGCTTGAATATTAGCTCTCTTTCGTCGGATAACGTTTGGTTTATAGCTCCTAACGATTACCTACGTGAGTGCGCTGCTATAACGGAATACTGGATGACCGGGAAAGTCTGATAAATAGGCTAAGCTAAAATGGAGACGGAGCAGAACTAATTGATAATAATGTTGTTTTACTAGACTGTATTGATACCTACCTAATATAAGATGTATTAAAGATTTTTAGGCATCTGAACTCAATATAAAAGCCGAGTATTGATGAAAAAATATTTATCATTATATCAGGGTCGCCTTGCTTTTTAAGCCGTTTCTCATGCAAACCAATATAAAAATTATTGGATTTTGAAGTTGACAAGGCTGTTTTTTTATTATAGAATAGTCGAAATTTATTGAATTGAGGAAATCATATGTGTGAAAAAATTGTGATGGAGGGCTTAACATTTGATGACGTTTTGCTTTTGCCTCAGGAATCGTTCGTAATTCCTTCACATGTTAATTTAGAAACAAGATTAACTAAAACTATAAAATTAAATATCCCTATAGTGAGTGCTGCGATGGATACTGTAACTGAGGCGCGAATGGCAATCGCTATGGCGCGTCAGGGAGGTATCGGCATTATACATAAAAACATGACGATAGAACAACAGGCGTTTGATGTGGACAAGGTAAAGCGTTCGGAAAACGGCGTTATTGTTGATCCATTTTATCTTTCACCGGAACATAAAATTTCGGACGCTCTCGAGCTTATGTCGCGCTATAAAATTTCCGGTGTGCCAATAACTGTAAACGGAAAACTTGTAGGTCTTTTAACTAACCGCGATCTTAGGTTTATAACGGATACGAGTTTACCCGTAACCGTTCATATGACGAGCAAAAACTTGATAACGGCACCGGTCGGCGTTACTATGGACGAAGCAAAGGAAATTCTTTGTAAACACAGAATAGAGAAACTACCCATAGTTGATGAGAACTTCAATTTAAAAGGGCTTATAACGATAAAAGATATAGAAAAAGCAATACAATATCCGAATTCGGCTAAGGATCATCGCGGAAGGCTGGTCGTCGGCGCGGCGGTTGGCGTTTCTCATGATTTTATGGAACGTGCGGAAGAGCTTATTAAGGCTAAGGTTGATGTTTTAGCTATAGATACCGCCCATGGACATAGTATTGGCGTTTTAAACGCGGTAAAAGCTATAAAAGCGAAACATCCGAATGTTCAGGTAATAGCCGGTAACGTTGCGACGTATGAAGGAACCGAAGCTTTAATTGATGCCGGAGCAGACTGCGTTAAGGTCGGAATGGGTCCCGGGAGTATTTGTACAACTCGCGTTATAGCGGGTATAGGCGTTCCTCAAATTACGGCTATTATGGAATGCAGTCGCGCCGCTTTAAAACACGATATTCCGATAATAGGCGACGGTGGAGTTAAATATTCGGGCGATATAACGAAGGCGATAGCCGCTGGGGCGAATTGCGTTATGTTGGGAAGTTTATTAGCGGGGACGGACGAGAGCCCGGGAGAGACGGAACTATATCAGGGCAGAAGATTTAAGGTATATCGCGGAATGGGATCAATTGGCGCTATGGAAAAGGGTAGTAAAGACAGATATTTTCAGGAGGACGAAAAGAAGCTTGTTCCTGAGGGAGTTGAAGGACGGGTTCCGTATAAGGGAATGCTTGAAGAAACGGTATTCCAGCTTTGTGGTGGACTTCGTAGTGGAATGGGCTATTGCGGTGCCGAAACTATTGATAAGTTGCGCGAAACCGCTAAATTTATAAAGATAACCGGCGCAGGTTTAATCGAAAACCATCCTCATGATGTTTATATAACAAAGGAAGCACCGAATTATTCGGTGAGTTGACCATAAACTTTAGTTTTGATAAATTAACGACCCGCCCAACTAAAAAAAATGGCGGGTCGTTTTTGTTAAACTTATTATTTTATAAGATTTTATTGTCTTTATAGATCAAGGTAATCGGAAATAGCCGTAAGCGCCTTAGGAAGAGCTTCGCTTTCGATTCCATACTCAATCTTTGTTTCGCTTGTGGTTACAATGAGAGGACATATCCCAACGCGACTTAGAACGGAAAACAGCGGCGCGGCAACGCCGTGCCTAAGCTCCATACCGACACCCTCGACGGTTAGCTTTGCAATGTTTTCAATGCATATTACGTCAAGATGAAAGAGTTCCTTTATATCGCTGAGCGCATCTAAAGCGGCATACGCCTGTTTTTGATGCACTGTGAATGAAAGAGAACGAGGCATGTTTAAGCTAATCATGTCAACAAATATGCATTGTTTTGCGACGGCTTCAAAAATATCGGCGATAGCCGTTATGTTTGGAAGATCGTTTATCGTTATAAGCGCCTGATCGTCGTTTATATATATATTCGACGCAACATCGTGGTCAAGCACAATGTCCTGCATATTGTAAAGTCCGGGTTGCTTTTCAAGTAAAAATTTTGCAGCGCGCAGCGCGCCCTCAGCAAAGACCTGTTTTGAATATGCTCTATGATTAAGTTCAAAAACTTCATCGCGACCTATGAACATAACTTCGTGTTCACCGACGAGGGTTCCGCCACGTACAGAATGGAAGCCTATTTCGTTAGGTTTCCTTCTCTCCGTCTTCGTATATCTTCCGAAAACGAAGGTGCGTTCATCTGGAAATTGAGACGCTATAGCGTTTCCGAGCATTAGGGCGGTTCCGCTGGGAGCATCCACCTTTAAATGATGGTGCTTTTCGATTATCTCAGCTTCAAAGTCCCCGCCCAATGTTGCGGCGGCTTTTTTTACTAGGTTAAGCTGAAGATTTACTCCGAGAGACATGTTCCCGCTTTCAAATATGGGTATATAGGGCGCGTAGCTGTCTATAAATTCGCGCTCTTTCTCCATTAAGCCAGTAGTCCCTATTAAGGCACATATTTCGCGTTTGCGGCAAAAGGGCAAAATTTCATAAATTCCTTCGGGGCGGGAAAAGTCAATCACAATGTCTGCGGTTTCTTTTATATCGTTAAAGTTCGTATATGTAGGAATAGGTGAACTTTCGCAAGGCATAGCATCAACTCCGGCGACGACGCAAAATTCGCTCTTTTTTTGATTTACTAGATCGAAGAGCGTCTGTCCCATCTTTCCGCTAAAGCCGCAGATTATGATTTTTATCATATGTTTACCTCAAGATGATAGTCTAAAATAGCTTTTTGCATTATGCGCTTATTTTCGTCCGATGGAGGAACGAGAGGTAGGCGCAGCTCGCCGGCATCCATATTCAATATATTCATCATGGTTTTTATAGGTATCGGGTTCACTTCGCAAAACGCCGCTTTACATATAGGGAGAAGCTTAAACTGAAAATCTTGTGCTTTTTTTAGGTCTCCCGCAAAGAATGCTTCGCAAAGATTATGCATATCCGAGGGAATTATGTTGGATACGGTAGATATAACGCCAATTCCGCCCAGAGATAGAACGGGTAAAACATGATCATCGTTTCCAGAATATATATCGCAGTTTGTGAGTTTTGAGGCGAGGGTTACGATTTGTTCAATGTTGCCGCTCGCTTCTTTTATCGCGGTTATATTTTTATTTTTTGATAGCTCATACATAGTTGCGGGAAGGACGTTTACGCCGGTTCTCGAGGGGACGTTATAGACTATTATCGGGAGAGAGACGCTTTCAGCTATCGCAGTGTAGTGCGCGATAAGCCCATTCTGAGTCGTTTTGTTGTAATATGGAGTTACAATGAGGAGAGCATCAACTCCTTCGAGCGCAGCCGCCTTTGAGAGCGCTATAACCTCTCTTGTATTATTACCGCCTGTTCCAGCGATAATTGGAATACGTTTTTTTGATTTTTCCACCGCAAAACGAAATGCTGAAAGCTTTTCGTCAAAGTTCATAGTTGAGGCTTCGCCTGTTGTTCCGCAAATAACGAGCGCATCCGCATGGTTTGATATTTGAAACTCAATTTGGCGCGAAAATGCGCAAAAATCTAATTTGTCATCACGAAACGGGGTTATCATAGCCGTTCCGCAGCCCTTAAAAATGCTCATGTTCTTCCTCCATATCAAAATAGTTTATTAAAAGTTCTGCAATTTGAACCGCATTTGTTGCCGCGCCCTTCCTAATATTGTCGGCACAGCAAAAAAGGTTTATTCCGCTATCGACTGAAAAATCGCGCCTTATTCGACCGACGAAAATTTCGTCTCGCCCGTCAGCATCTATAGGCATTGGATATACGTTATTTTTCGGGTCATCCGTTACTATTAATCCGCTTTGAGTCCTTAAAACTTCGCGAATCTCATCGATATCGTTAAAGTCGTGCATAAGCTCAATATTTATGCTCTCGCTATGCCCATTTTTAACTGGGACGCGAACAGTTGTAGCGGTTACCCTAAGGTCGTTTAATCCGAGAATCTTACGGGTTTCATCTATCATTTTTTGTTCTTCTTTAAAGTATCCGTTTTCAAGGTATATATCTATATGCGGGATACAGTTAAAGGCAATTTGGTGCTGCATTTTCTTTGGAGGAATGCCATTAATTCCATTGTTAAGGTCGGAAATCCCTCCCATACCGGCGCCCGAAACTGCCTGATACGTCGAAAAAACAACTCTTTTAAGTCCGTATTTATCGTTAAGCGGTCTTAAAATCGGCATAGCCTGAATTGTTGAACAATTTGGGTTCGCTATTATGTGCTTTATTTTATAGTCTTTAATGGCAAGGGGGTTTACCTCCGGTACGATAAGGGGAACACCATTATCCATACGCCAATAGCTCGAATTATCTATAACGACAGCTCCGAGAGAGGTGAACTTCGGCGCATATTCGGCGCTCACGCTTCCGCCGGCCGAAAAAAGAGCTATATCTATTTCCTTGCCCTTAATATTTTCGGGGGTAAGCTCAATTACTTTATATTCCTTCGCGCAAAATTCTATACTTTTACCAGCGCTCTTTTTCGAGGCGAAAAGGTATAGCTCCTCAATAGGAAGATTTCTTTCGCTCATCACTTTTAAAAATGTGCGCCCAACCATGCCTGTTGCACCTATTATTGCAAATTTGTATTTCTTCATATGCCCTCCGATAATAGAATATATAAACATAGGGATTTTGTCAAGCAGATAACTTATAAAAAAATTATTTTGCGACGCTCATAAGATACCGCGTTATCTGCTCTATAGAGGCGTCAACGCCGACGCCCGTCTTTCCCATACCTTGCGCAAAGCCATCACGACCGCCGCCGCGTGCGTTAAAGGCGGCGTTAACAGCTGCAATAAGCTCATTAATATTTGGAGTTACTCCGCCCGTTTCTGCAAGTTGATAATAAAGCGCACCGTTTATCGTTGAAAAAAGAAGCACAATAACATTTTCGGAACAGGCGAGCAATTTCTCAGCGAATGGTCGCATGTCCGATTGATTCATTCCCTCCTCATGATATATAACGATTTGGATATTATTAACGGTCAGGGCATTTGCAAAGACTTCTTTGGCTTTATAGGCTAAAAGAGCGGTCGTTTTTATTTTCAGATCCCTTTGAGCCAATAGAAGAGCATTACCCCGCGTTGAAACGGCATTCAAAAGATCTTCGGATTTAACTGAAAATTGTTTTGTAAGCGTTTCTAAAATCGCCTGCTTATTTTGATAGTCAAATATAGCGCGCCCACCGCATAAAAACCAAAGCCGAGTGCCACCCTTATATTTTTGATGCGCCGTTATCTTTATTGTACCAACAGCACCGGTTGTTTTGCAATGCGTACCGCAACAGGTGCAGGAATCAACTCCCTCAATGCCGACGATTCTTATATCGCCTTTAAGCCCTGAGGCTTTTTTTCTTAGTTTAAATTTTTTTATGTCATTTTCATTTACGATATCATATTTTATAGGTATGTCCCTATATACATTTTGATTCGCTTCAAGTTCAAGTTCCATTAATTGTTCAACCGTAAGTTCTTTATCTATATCTATTGTCGAATAATCTTCTCCCATATGAAACCCGACATTATTAACGTTGAACATTTGCTTAGCTAATCCGGAAAGCATATGCTCTCCGGTGTGCTGCTGCGAATGATCAAGGCGTCTTTTCATATCGGCGGAAATTTTAACGTGTTTTTCAATCGATATAGGCTTATTTACCCTGTGAAAAACAACCCCATCTTTTTCATACGCCAACTTGACCATCTGTCCGTCAAGAAGCCCAAAGTCGGAGGGCTGACCGCCGCCATCGGGGAAAATTACGGTTTTATCTGTAACTATAAAATAAAAATCACCGTCTTTAATACAATCCAGAACGATTGCAGAGCAAAGCGAAGCGTCCCCATCTAAATAATAGAGCTTTTCGGTGACATTCATAACTGTTCCTCCTTAAAGCCCTCTCCATGCACTTCGGTTGCGTTATGAAGAACAATAAAAGCGCGATTGTCGATTTTTCTTATCATATGCAGCGTTTCGTAAACCTCCCTCCTCCTCGCTACGGTCATAAGAATAGTCTTGTTTTCTTTCGTAAAGCCGCCCTTAGCGGGAAGCTCCGTTACTCCACGACCGAGCTCATTACAAATTAAATGTTCTATCTCGGAAGGTTTATCGGTTATTATGAGAAGAACTTTTGCGTAATCAATTCCGTGCATTATAGCATCGACTACCTTACCGCAGCAAAATATAGTAACTCCGGAATAGAGGGCGACCTTTATGTCCTTAAATATTATTACGGCGATAAGGACAACCGCCGCATCAACACATATCATTATCGTTCCTCTTTGCAGCGATGGGAACTTTTTCTTTAACATAAGAGTTATCATATCTGTACCGGCGGTACTCATGTTTCTCATAAAGAGTAGTCCAAGCCCTAGACCTATCATTGCTCCGCCTAAAACCGCAGAGAGCAGTAGGTCATCCGTATAACCAGGTAAAAAGCTCAAAAGGTCGATAGCGGCGGCATAGGTAACAGAAGAAAATATTACCCGCCACATAGACTTAAATCCGAACATTTTTAAAGCGAAAATGAGAACAATTATGTTGAAGCCAAAGGTAATAATGCCTATCGGAACTTCAGGAATAAGTTGATGAATCGCGGTTGAGAGACCGGAAAGGCCACCGGGTGCTATATTATTTGGTATTGTAAATATATTCATCCCAGCACCCATGACTACACACCCAATTAATGTATATAAAATATCGAGGGTCAAAGGTGGAAGCTTAAGTTTTTTTTTCATAGGTTATGGATTTAATCCTTTCAATTCATTTATAACAAACAGTCCGTTTTTTCTTACCAAAACATCGTCAAAATAGATTTCTCCTCCACCATGCTCGGGAGTTTGTATACATACTATATCCCAGTGGATTATAGATTTATTGCCATTATCGGATTCCGCATATGCTTCTCCGGGTGTAAAGTGAAACGATCCACCTATTTTTTCGTCAAAAAGGGTATTGCCAAAGGGCTTAGTTATTAAATTATTTACCCCTAGGGCAAATTCTCCGATATACCTTGCGCCGGCATCAGAATCGAGAATCGAATTTAATGCGTCGTTATTTCCGTCGCACGAAGCTTTTATTATCTTTCCGTCTTTAAACTCGAAACGCACGTTTTTAAACGTATGTCCATGCATACCGGTTTCTGTATTATATTGTAAAACGCCATTTACGCTGTCGCGAATAGGTGCTGTAAAAATTTCACCGTCGGGTATATTGCATTCTCCGGAGCAGGGGATAACGGGTATGCCCTTTATCGAAAAAGATAGATCGGTTCCGTTACCTAGTATATGTACCCTATCAGTTCTTTCCATCAGCGCCTTTAGCGGGACAAAGCAGTTAGCCATGTGTTTATAGTCGACAAGGCAAACGTCCATACAAAAATCGTAAAAATCATCGTAACTCATCTTCGCCTTTTGCGCTTGCGCCATAGTTGGATAGTCTAAGCTGACCCATTTTCTTTCGTTTATTAAAATATCATTAAAGGTTTTACGCTCTTCATTTCTAAGACAAAGTTTTTTTCTGTCTATATTAGACATCTCGGAGTCGTTCTCTAAAGCGGATATGAATATAACCGCCTTTATATCATTATAACGTTTTATTCCCCACGAGGAGACCTTTTTATAATAATCGCGAGAAAGTACCTCGTCGTTAAGATCAATGCCATCTAAAACAAGTCTCGAAACTTCCGGGTCGTCGAAGATTACATTCGGGCGCGCGCCTATTTTATTTGCTTCTTCAACTATAGCTTTTACTAAGGGCTTAGCAGCAAAGTGCGCGGAAATCTCGAATATGTCGCCACGTTCAAGCCCTAATGAATGCTTGAGGAGAGTATTTGCAAGTTTAAAAAGTCTTTCATCTTTCATATAAATATCCTTTCTAATGTAAAAAAGAGGGGGAAAGTCCCCTCTTTTTTAGTCTGTCAAATTTCTGTTTGTATGAGCTTTGTGTTTTCGCCTTGAAGTTCTCGGTTGTAATAAAGCCTTGCTCTTAAAAGCGCGTCGATTTCATACTCGTTCATTTCGGGGAGAATATGAACATCTTCAATAAGTTCCATCTTAGGCGACTTTGCCGAAGTATAAAATTTCTGAAGCTGCTTATTGGGACAGGCATTAAGCATAAGCTCAAATCTCAGCCTTTTTAGCGTCCCGACGACATTTTGCGAAAACCCAAGAAACGTTTCCCCGGTATCTTCGTCAAACACGCGGTAGATACCTGTTATAAGTTCATTATTAGCCATTAAATTAGCCTATTTTTACCGGCTTGATCGTCGGCGTTGGCATAGTATTCATGCCGACCGTCCTTATACGCGACTCGTATTTGGTTATAGGGCATTCCTTTTTCCACTTTGCAATAGCTTCATCGTAGACGGTTGTCTTTTTCTCGTCGAGAACCTTCTTTTCAATTAAGGTCTGAATATTCTCGTAAGGAACAACGCCCGGCTCTATTATGTCTATAAGTTGTATGAAGTGAACGCCAAAGCTAGTATATACAGGGGCAGATATTTCGCCAACAGTCGTAAGAGCGAGGGCGGTTTCACCAAAACCAGCAGTGTATCCCGACATAGTGCTGTCGCTTACTAAATAGCCATAAGTTAAATATGGGTCAGAGTCCATTCCGGGGTCTTTTCCGTACAGCTTTATAAGGTCAGCGAATGTTGTATCGGTTGTACCATTGTTTATTTCGTCAATTTTCGCCTGAACCTCAGCAACGAGAGCGGGGTCTACTGTCGGACCGGGGGTCGACGTTGTTGCCGGCGTTGCCGATGGATTCGGAGTATAGGTTGGCGACGGAGTACGAGTTAAAAACTGTGTCGGTGTCGGCGTTGTCGCTGTCGGAGCAACCGTAGCGCTCGGAACAACGGTTGCGCTTGGATTCGCCGTTGCGGACGGATTAACGGTTGCGCTTGGATTCGCCGTTGCGGACGGGTTAACGGTTGCGCTTGGATCTACCGTTGCGGACGGGTTAACGGTTGCGCTTGGATCTACCGTTGCGGACGGATTAACGGTTGCGCTTGGAGCTACCGATGCATTTGGATTTTGGGTAGCGGCTGGATCTACCGTAGGTACGGGGGAGGGAGTCGGAAGCAAAATATGCTTTACACGGATAAATCCATCGGGAATAACTATAGGTGGCATACCGGTCGGATCTTTGTCATAAGCTTCCTGATCGGTCTTAAAGGAAGAAGAATCCGTCGCATATTTGTCCTGAAGCGTTTTAACCTGTGTATCATACCAAGCATGGGCATCATTTTCGTCAAGCGTAACTGCGTTTTTGATATTATCCTGAACCTTTTGAACTAAGATATCGTTTTCAGCCTGTTCTTTATATTTAGCCTTGTATGATTCAAGGGTATACTTGTTATCTTTTAAGGATTTGAGCATGTCCTCATTGGCCTTTTCGCCTATGACCTTGCCCAGAGAAATATCATCTCTGACTTCTTTAGTGAGTTCTTCCTTATAAGATTCAATTGTCTTTTCACTTTTTTCAAGTTCGGCAATTAAAAGCTTTTCTTCCTCAGCCTTTATTTCTTCTTCCTCGGTAATTTTCGCGTCCACCTTAGAGGCGTATGTAGCTAATTTAGCATCATACTTCTTTTGAACCTTGGCTTCAACGGTCGCTTCATCTTCTGCTGTGGGCGGGTTTGCAGCTATAAGATTATCCATGAGCAAAGCGTAACGTGCGTCGTCAAGTAACGATTTTTTGAATTCGTCAATTGTCGTCGGAGCTGTTTTCGAGGTTGATTTTTTAAGCTCCTCTAAAAGAAGGGCTTCTTCAGCAGCCTTAATCTCATCAGGATTTGTTAAAGCTGCATCGATCTTTGTCTTATAGGTTTCAAGCCTTTCAGCATATTTTTCATCGGCGGTTTTTTGAGCCGCGGGTTCCTGTTCAGCGGTTAAAGGATAGCCCGCTTCAAGATCAGCAAGGGGAACTTTTCTAAGCGCGTCAAATGCATTTGCGTAAAGCTCATCCATAGCGTCTTGAACTTGAATATCAACAGTTTTATTTTCTTTTTCGTCAAGAACGAGATTTTGCTGATGAGCCTGATATAAGCAAACAGCATAGGTAAAGAGAGAATCATAGACCAGGTCCTGAAACTCAACCAATTTTTCCTCAGTAGATACATCATACATTTTATACTGAGTATACATTTGATAATATTGATTGTATTGATTTACATACTGCGAATAGTAAATAGTAACATCTCCAACCTTCAATACAGCCGGGTCGGAAATAACGACGCTACAAGCGCTGAACACTATCGTGAGCATAACAAGAGCGAGCGCGAGAGCAACAATTCTCGAAAATATGGTCTTCTGTGACATTGTTTTAATTTAAGTCTCCTTCTTAAATATTGCTGCCGCGAAAAAAATTGCGCACGACAACAGCTGGGTAAAGCCCGAATACTATTGTAGCTAATTAAATGCGCTCTGTCAACGGTGAAAAGGATAAAAACCGTATTTGTTCAACAATCAATGTAAAGATATATTTATTTTAGTAATTTTAATATTGATTATATAAGGCACTATTCCGGCTTTTTTTAAAAACAGCTAGGTTTAAACTTATTAAAAGTAGATCCTAAAATTACTCAAACAATGTCAAACATATCATAGAGAAAGACCTGAAAAATATTCCTTCGCATTATCTACTGCCCATTGAAAAAAGATTTTCAGCGATAAAAAGATAAGTAACGTTTTCTAAAATATATATAAGATTTTCTAAATTTCCAGTTTTTAGATAAATTCAACACGCTATCATCGCCGATCTTTTTGTTTCAGTGATTGTTTGAAGAAAAGCATTAAATATTGTACTAGCTATCTTTCGGGCTAAAATATTTAATCGTTTAGAGAAATATAATCTAACATGGCACTGCTCAAAATAATTGCTACAGCTAAAATTAAAGCTTCTTTTATTTTATTCATTAAACTAAGATCTCCTTATTTTTTAGTTACCGGGGATTACTATTCCCGTTCGGTAGTGGAAAGAGGTGAAACGATATTAGTCTTATGCCCTTCATTAAACCAGAGTCCATGCGCAAACGCTTCTTTCAATATCGCAAGTATTTTGGGTAGTAAGACTTTCATGATATAAAAATGTTTTTTATTATAGTGATTCTAACACTAATATTTATATGTGCTTTCATACCGATCCAAACAGTAATAGATATATGATTTTATAAGCTGCTTAGTCCATGACGAGATATTCAACATAATAGTCCTCCTGTATAGAGACGGTTAGGTATTTGGATCTGTAAGCGATAAACCAACTTTTATGCCATCGGCGGCGGTTAAGGCAGTGGAAGATTTGAAGGAAATAGATATGGTTCTAATAGGTAGTTATAATCATGCTGTATATTAATTGAAGTTTTTACGACTAAAACAATATATTGTTTATTTATAATTACATTACCATACAAGATTAATTAACCATAAAACAATTAAAAGTAAAAATGAAACGCATTTTTGCTATGCTATGCATGATATATGAAGCACAAAGTTCCGCAGGTATAATGCTAATATTCGCTAAAAATTTCACATATTTTAGTTAACGTTCATATTATATAGAAACCAATTTTGCATTGCGAGGAGGAATGACTATGTATCGAAAAAATGGAAATTACTGTATGCGGAATGCATGCAAAATGTCTACCTGCTGTATAGACAGCTGTGGGAACGGAATAGACGCGCTTGCAGTTGAAAATACAGTACCGGCGGGCGATGTGTGTAACGAGGAAACGTATGATGCAGGATGTATGCTTGCTAAAATTTATTTTCCTATGCAGGCTTATCGCGCCGGCTTTAGGCCGTGTGAGGCGCTTAGGCAGGGGACGATGTTCCCCGAGCTTGTCCGCCCGTTTAAATAAGGAGAGCGCAATGAAAACTAAAAACGAGCTTATGAGAGAATTGTCTGAGATCCAGTTCATCTGTGTTGAACTCAATCTCTATATTGACACGCACCCGGACGATGAGGCCGCATGGATGGATTACATGTGTTACAGCGAGAAGCTAAACGAGCTTATCAATGAATACGAAACCATGTGTGCACCGCTTTTAGGCTTCGGTCATCTGAGCAGTGACAACGGTTCATGGGTCAATGCAAGATGGCCGTGGATCAACTTTTAAGGGAGGAGAATAATATGTGGATATATCAGAAAACACTTATCTATCCGGTAAACATAACATGCCCCGATCCTAGAATGGCGAAGGCGCTTCTCGCGCAATATGGAGGACCGGATTCCGAACTTGGCGCGGCTACCAGATATCTTTCTCAGAGATATACTATGCCTTGCGATATAACCCGCGCTACGGTAAGCGATATAGGGAGCGAAGAATTGGCACATAGAGGTTATCGGTGATATAGCAACGAAAACCCGGCCCGCTGCGCCCTTATTCGGGCCGGTGAGCCGGTTCGTTTTCTGCCGCGTCAAGTTCACTTCGGGCGAGCGTAGCTATTCTCCTGAGCGCCTGCTCTGCTTCCTCCGGCGATATGCAGCAGGCCGTCGATATTCTGATGGTCGTGTTTCCTATCCTTATCTCTTTTGTGCTTTCGCTTTTCTGCATAACACCACCTTATCACAGTATATGCAGGGCGCAGGCTGTCCTATTTCTGCCGATTTGCTTCCTATTCGTTGGCAAGGTCATAACCGAATACAAAACCCTGCATTTCATAAGCCCGTGCAATTTTTCCAATGAGTGTGTCGATGGTATCTTTGAGTTCCGCTTGATTTCCCGTAATAGCGGTAATGATTGCTTTTAACAAAGCAATCAAATACTTGTGTTTGTCATTTAGAATAATTTGGTTAAAACCCGTTATTTTGCTCTCTCAACGGAGCAGCTACCACAGAAAAGGCTAACAAAGTAATCTCCGCCCGCACAGTTGAGAATATGCTCTATTTGTTTTGCCACCCATATAATGCATAGTTTGTGTTTCTCCATCGCCTTTTTCACTAATAACAATTATACATTACGTTTAGATTATAAAAAGGGTCAAAACAGGGCTGAAAGAGAGTTCACTTAATAATATTAACCGCTTCTTTGAAAAAAATATTTCAAAAGCCACTATCAAACACATAAAATTGTTTGATATATGTACGCGCGCAAGTGCAAAAAAGCCCCCCCGATTGCTCCGGGGGCTTTGCTCATTTGCTTTGTCTCAGAATCTCACTCAATAGAGTAAAGGGAAAGAGAATCAAGTGACAATTCATCTCTATATGGCTTTGATAAGGTCAAAATTGCCTTAATAATCGGCTCGTTCCTATCTCCGGCTATTCTAATTTTGTTTGTGCCTTGCTTGATTTTGAATTTTTCATTAGAATTCCCGTTTCAAGCTTTCTTCATTCGGTTTCGCCAAACGCAACATGACCGTCGGAAAAAGCATAACCGTTGTCATTAGTCGGCTTTTGCAACAGCACCTTACCGTATTGAATACAAATTCCGGCGAGACGGTAGTTGAATATGTAATCTTCTGTTTTAAAAAGGATGTCTGACATAATATCCTCACGCTCTATGTAATACAAAGCGCTGTACAGGATAGCCAAATTCCATAATCAATTCGTCGGGTTCAAAACCAAATTTTTGGTATAATGCTCTTGGAGCAGCCCCTTTTTCATCATTTACACGAAAGGTTGTTACATTTATATGACCATCTGGAATCAATTTAAGCATTTCAGATACTAACGCAGATGCAACGCCACGCTTTCGGTACTCAGGGTGCACAGCCATGCAAGAAAGACAATGAAGACGGGGAGAAAACAAAAGTATTCCAATGATTTTATCTTCATCTTTCACACAAAGTGCTGTTTTTCTTTCGACATTTTTTTTAAGAGTGTGTAGATAATCGTCCATATTCAATCCAGGAAAATTATCAGAAACAATTTTTACAAGTGCCATCCATGGTTTAATGCATGTTTCATTAGCAAATTCTACGTTGTATAGGCTCATTCTGATACACATCCTATCTGCAAATAATCCCCCACGGGCTGTTGCTTGTTTTGTCAACAGCCGCTCTCATGTCCTCGTTCCAAGAGCAGTATGCTTCTGAATACTTATTATCAAGAAATATGGGCAAATATTCCTTAAAATTCGGAGCAAGTTGCATGCTGCCGAGCTCGTCAAGGCCTGCCCAAAATACCTTGCCCCTCATCTGTCGAATCGATCAGCGTTCCTGAATAGTTGTGCAGCTGCTCACGGTCAACCGCCTCGCCGATTATATCAACAGCAACAATCAGATGATTCGTTGGCTTCACCGCAATTTGCACATTGTGATTGACTTCTCGACCGCTGTTCTTCATCGGCATCATCTTGCGGGGTCAGTCAGTGCAATATCGCCGTTTTGCTCAATATCAGCAAGCTGCTCTTGCAATTCTCCAATGCGTCTTTCAATGCCGGACAGCTTCTTTTGCAAGTCCGTTTTTTTGAAGTTTGGCGGCGGGTTTTGCCGTTACTGCCCGTCGTTTGTGTCAAGGAATGCAAGGTATTTCTTCGCCTGCTCCTCGTAGTGCTCAATCTTTTTATTGGTTTTCTTTCGGTGCAATATTTGTCGCCGGAGTTGTTTGCTCTAAATTTACTTCCATCCGCAACGACAAATTCTTTGCCGATTAAACAAGTCCCTAACAAAGTATACTGAACCGGCTAAATGCGTTCTTGATTGCGACTTTGTTATCCTTGCGGAAATCGGCGATGACAGAAAAATACCACATTTAAGTGTGCGTTTTCACACAGTCCGGCGCATAAATAAATTATTTTTTAATTCTTTTGTTTTTTCTAATTTATCAATATAGGCGGTTATGTCTTTAGGGTTGGGTATTCTTTCAACCCGACGTTCAGCGTCGAATATACGCTTTGACATGGCGTTTGCTCCATGCGCTATTATACTCGTCGTCTCCTCCATTATATCTATATTGTAGAGAGATATAGATCCGTTTTTTGCGTAACCTACATTTTCAAGATTCCCACGCATATATTTCTGACGGTACATGTAATAGGGTAGGTATCCTAAGGTGAGGAGCTTTGCATGAGCAAAATCCAACATTGACATAGCATCTTTGGCAGAGGGGAGAGGGTAGTCATTTAACTTTTCAACCAGACGGCTGGATCTTTTCAGCGCCAGAGTATGTACGGTTATATTATCCGGATTAAGCTCTAAAACGCTATAAAGAGTACGTTTAAAGGCGAAAAGATTTTCGCCCGGAAGCCCCGCTATGATATCTGCGTTAATTAAAAATTTAAAGCTTCGTGCCATATGAAAGGCAGATTCTATATCAGGTACGGAATGCGTTCTTCCGATAAGCGAAAGCGTATTTTCGTTCATGGTCTGTGGATTTATTGATATTCTGGTAACTGCGTTATCTCTTAGAACGCAGAGCTTTTCATAGTCCATAGTATCAGGGCGACCGGCTTCAACCGTTATTTCGGAAAAATTATTGCCATATGCGTGCTTTATGAATTTAAGAAGTCTATCCAGCTCATTCGCGGTAAGCACGGTAGGCGTCCCTCCACCCATATACATAGCGCGCGTTTTATAAGCGTTTTTTTCTACCAGGGAAGCGCCATGTTCGATATCACGGTAAAGTGCAGAAAGATAAGCGTCCATATCTGTTTTATCGGTGCGAACAGCCGAGGGGAAGGAACAAAACAGGCATTTTGTTTTACAAAAAGGTATATTTACATAAACATCTATACTGTTTTCGGGATTAACCTCGTACGTCGGAAGCTGTATCTCGTTTATTAGATTTACAAGATCAAGTTTATTTTGTTCAACGCAAAAATCTTCGCGCATAATGCGGGTTGCTTCTGCAAAACCATATCTAAGTGTCATGTCGCGCATAAGCCGTGTAGGACGAATCCCGGTGAGAGCGCCCCAAGGTAGGGGCGTATCAAACAAAGCTTTCATAGCGTAGAACGAGGCGAGCTTAATCGCGCGCTTTATAAGGCGCTTTTTTTCAAGAAAATCGTTATAGTCGGCATCTATAAGATGAGTGTATTCGTTTCTTTTATCCTCATTTACAAAAATTGCGGTTGCTTTAAATTTTTCGTCGCAAATTTTGAGCGATACGGATAAAAACGAGCCGTCGCGCGGCTCGCTTTCTGCTAAAACAACTTCCTGAGTATCGCAAAAAAGGCGCACTATGTCGCCTAAATCGTTAAAAAATTCGGGATGATCGGTATAAATATAAATCATAATTTTGTTCTAAAGGTATATGGGTTGTTGTTTTTTTCATATTCGAGGGTTGTTTCTCTTTCATGCCCGGGAAATACTTTAAAATCCCCGGGAAGAGCGTAAAGCTTAAAGGTTATCGAATCAAGTATATCTTCTTCGCTTCCACCGGGAAGATCGGTACGACCAATTCCTAAATTAAACAAGGTATCTCCTGAAAATATTATTTTTTCTTTATCCAGTACATAGCATACGCTACCGCGCGAATGCCCCGGGGTATGAATGGCGCGAAAATGAAGAGCGGCGGCATCAAACTCATAATTATCGTCGAAGGTTACGTCCGGGGGACATTTTTCAACCGAAAAGCCCGAAAACACTCCGAGATTTTTCCGGTCGCTTTCCAAAGCATCGGCATCGTCCTTTTGTATTATTACGGTTGCTAAAAATTCATCTTTAATGCGCTTTAAACCGAGGATATGATCAAAATGACCGTGAGTTAAGAGTATGTGAGTACAAGTGAGTGCGCGTGCTCTCAACAGCTCTATAACTTCTTTTGAACTTCCCGGATCTATAACGACGCAAGTTTTATTGTTTCCGGTAATTATATATGTATTTACTTCAATTGGTCCTGTTTTTAATGAATAAATATTCATGAGCGCTCCTATGTGAAATATTTTTTATCTATGCGATATTCGATTAGTCGCAGCTTAAAATAAAAAGCCGATTTTTATCATTAAAATGTTTTTCTGCTGTCCAATAATATTGTAACCGGTCCCTCGTTTACAAGTTCAACTTCCATATCCGCTCCGAAAACCCCCGTTTTAATTGGTATAAAAAAAGCTTCGAGCTTTGATTTTACGGTATTTAAGAGTGGTACGGCAAATTCAGGGCGCGCCGCAGAGGCGAACCCGGGTCTGTTTCCCTTTCGCGCATCTCCTATTAACGTAAATTGAGATACTAAAAGAATTTCCCCACCAACGTCAGTAATAGATAGGTTCATCTTTCCGGCTTCATCCGAAAAAATGCGTAGGTGCGCAAGTTTTTCGGCGATATAATTAGCGTCCGTTTCTAAATCGCCGTTCACCGCGCAAATTAGAACCATAAATCCTTTTGCGATATTTGCAACAGTTTCGCCGTCAATATTTACGCTCGCGCGATTTACTCTTTGAACTACTGCTCTCATCCGGCAGTCCTATAAACATCGGTAACTGACGGAACTTTTCTTAGCTCTCTAAATACGCGTTCAAGGCTTTTGGCGCTTCCAATCTCAAAAGAAAGATTTATTCTGCCTTCCGCGTTTGTTTCCTGACGCGCTACCATTGTCAACAGATTTATGTTCATTGTGACAAAGAGCTGCGCTATATCGTTTACCATGCCTACGCGCTCCGCACATTCGACGCATATATGTACCGTATATTTTTCAGCAGCCTCATCCAGCCATTCGACTTCGACTATGCGTTCCGGCTCGCTTTTTAGGTCATGAGCGTTCGGACAATCCTCACGGTGAACCGAAACCCCTCGTCCACGGGTTATGTATCCAAATATAGAGTCTCCGGGGAGAGGGGAGCAGCAGAGGGCAAAGTGCGTACTCATAGTTGGGTCGCCTTTTACGGAAACGCCATTTGCGAGGCGTATTCGGATAGGGGGGAGGGACGGGGCATCCGGTACGGAGGTCGCGAGCTCATCCTTTACCTCGTCACGGTAGTTTTTCATTAGTGCATGAAAAATCTGAGATGAGGTTAAGCCTCCATAGCCTATCGCCGCATAGACATCGTCTATTTTCGGCATATTATAATGCTTTAGTGTATCTGTAAAATATTCAGGCTTTATAAGATCGCTGAGCTTTATATTTTGACGCTTTGCCGCCTCAGACAGCATTGATTTTCCACGTTCAATATTTTCCTCACGATTTTGGCGTTTAAACCAGGCACGTATTTTTGTTTTTGCCTGCTGCGTTTTAACCATATTTAACCAGTCTCTGCTTGGGTTTTCGTGAGAACCGGTTATTATCTCAACAACATCGTTCGTTTTTAATTTATAGTCAAGCCGGACGATAGATCCGTTTACTTTTGCATGCTGCGCTTTATGCCCAACGTTCGTATGAATTTTATAGGCAAAGTCGAGAGGGGTAGAACCCATAGGAAGATCTATTATTTCTCCGGTAGGAGTTACAACGAAAACATATTCCGAGAAAAAATCTTTTTGTATATTTTCAACGAGGTCGACGGCATTTCCGGAATCGTTCTCCATCTCAAGAGCCTGACGAAGCCACGAAATTCGCATATCGAATTTCGTTTGATCTTCTCTGCCTTCTTTATACATCCAGTGCGCGGCGATTCCGTATTCGGCGGTTTTATGCATCTCCGCCGTACGGATTTGAACCTCGAAGGGAAGCCCGTATTCGGAGAGCAGTGTTGTATGAATAGACTGATACATATTTGGCTTAGGGGTCGCAATATAGTCTTTAAAGCGTCCGGGAATTGGGCGCCAATTATTATGTATTATACATAGTGCGGCGTAACATTCCTGTTGTGTATTGACGATTACGCGAAGCGCCGTAAGATCGAATATTTCATCTATATTTACGTTTTGCTTGCTGATTTTTCTGTAAATACTATAGAGATGTTTGGGTCGACCGTTTATTTTCGCTTCTATACCTATGTTATGAAGCTCTCTTTTAATGGTTTCCATAGTTGTTTCGAGAAGCTGCATTCTTTGCATCTGCTGTGGCTCTATCGCGGTTTTTAATTTATTATAGTCATCGGGGTATAGATATTTAAGGCAAAGATCCTCAAGTTCGCATTTTATAGCGCCCATTCCAAATCTATGCGCGAGGGGTGCGTAAACATCGAGAGTTTCCTTAGCTTTTCTTATTTGTTTTTCGCGCGGGCAAGAATCAAGCGTGCGCATATTGTGTAGTCTATCGGTTAATTTTATTATTACAACACGCATTTCTTTTGCTATTGCAACGAACATTTTTCTAAGGTTTTCCGCCTGTGCCTCTTCTTTAGAAACTATGGTTCGCATATTGGTTTGGGTAAGCTTGGTTACACCGTCCACCATCGTTGCCACGGCTGTTCCGAATCGCTTTTCGACAATTTCATAGGTTATTCCGTCGCCATCTTCAATAACGTCATGCAAAAGTCCGGCTATAACGGTGTTGCAGTCTAAGCCTATTTCAAAGAGTATTTTTGCTACTACTAAAGGGTGCGTTATATATGGATCGCCCGATTCTCGCATTTGCCCGGAATGTACGTCGCTCGCAAAAGCTATAGCGTCCTTTATTCTTTCAATTTCCTCAGCGGAATATTTGGTTTTGCATAATGTTAAAAGCTCGTCCACTTTTTCTCCCTTAAAAAACAGTCATTTGTCAATATACCCAATTGAAAATAAAAAGCATTTAGATTGATAATAAACATACGCCGCAAATCTATTTATTCGCCTTTGGTTTTTTGGGCAACTACTTTTTTCGACAAACACGCTTATCAATTAATACAATAGGGGTCATATACCTAATTATATGTTGACTTGCAATGAGGCGTGATTTTTTTAACTTAAGCCAGCAATTGTATTTTTCCCATCATTACGTGTATTAATTTACAAACCTGATAATTTTCTCATTATAGAACATTTTGCGGAGAAAATAAAGCGGAAATTCAAATTTTTTGCGTTCCATTCCCTTTAAAGCTAATTCCACGAGCCATATTAAAATTTATGTATAGTATCCGGACTTTATAATCCAACTTTGAAAAGTATTGACATGAATGATTTTTTTTAGTATAATGTATAAATAATGGAAATGTTTTCTAAAAAAATGTTACTATTGGGGGATTAAACAAATGTGGAAAAATATAAGCAAAATATTATTACTTATATTCGCGATAATTTTCACCATTACCTTTGCAATAATACTGCTAAAAATATTTATAACAAATAACTATATGTTCAATAGAACCGTGGTTATATTGGGCATAGTCGGTTTTATAACAGCACTCATATTTTTATCATATGTGTTTAAACGCTTCGAGACGTTTTTCGAAAAAAAATATAAAATAATATTGCCTGTCTTTATGGTTCTTATGCTGGGAGTTCAAATAGCTATGGCTTTTGCTATGCGCTTTTCGCCCGCGTTCGATCTCGGAGCTGTATATAATGGCGCGGTTGAATGGGTAAATACCGGAACGTTTTCTTCGCAATATGAATACTATTATTTTTTCCCAAACAATCTCGGTGCTATGACTGTATATTTTGGAATATTTAGCATTGCGCGAGCTTTCGGGATAACCGATTATTTTATCGTAGCTTCGGTTATAAACGCTATTTGTTCCGTGCTCATGATGCTTTTTGCCGCACTTGCGGTTAAAAAAATATTTTCGACTAGGCTCTCAATGTTGATGCTCGTAATATTGTCATTGAGCTTACCTTTTTACTCTATTGCTCCCGCTTTTTATACGGATGCACTCTCAATGTTGTTTCCGGTATTGGTGTTTTACCTTTTTCTGCGTGCAGACGACGATGCGCTCCCCGTAAAAAAACGCGTATTATACGGGCTTCTAATGGGGCTTTTTGCCGCACTTGGTATACTTATAAAATTTACCGTTATGATAGCGCCAATTGCGATATTTATATATTTACTTTTAAAGGGTCGCTTTAAAAATTTGCTTATATTCTCAGCAACTTCGGTTTCGATAATTTTACTTACTCTTTTTGCATTAAACGCCATTATATATCCAGCACATCTAGATAAGGATGTCGCCCATATTAAAAACACGCCCTTGCTTCATTGGACGATGATGGGATTATCGGAAGACGGAAAGTATAACCCAAACGACTATGTATTTACGCGTTCATTTGAAAATCCGAACGAGAGGGATGAGGCGATAAAGAATGAAATAAAAAATCGCATAGAAAAAATGGGCTTTAAAGGGACAGCCGCGTTGTTTTTAAATAAAGCATCGCTTTGTTTCGGTGAAGCGACATATGCTTCATCCGATTTTTTAGATGATTCTCCCGCTAATAATACCGATTTGCATAAGTTTCTCTTATATAATGGAGAAAATTTTCATACCTACCGAGATCTTTGTAGTATTTCATATTTTTCATGCATGATTCTTATGATTATTTGCGGAATGCGGATTGCTCTTTCTTTTAAAAAAGGAGTGCAGCCAATGCTTATCCCAATCCTATGTATATTCGGAATAATGCTGTTTTTGCTGTTTTGGGAAACGAACGGACGATACATTGTTAATTTTATCCCAATGATGCTTATTGCGGCAGTAGGTGGAGTTGACACTATAGACGATAGATTCTTTAAAAATAAAGAGCCTCTTAAAATGGTTAAATTAAAGGGAAAAATCGACGAGAATAACGAAAACATTTAAAGAGCATATGAAAAGCGAATAAAAAAGGTTTTAATCTAATCGGCAATTGTAATCTTAGAAAAGATTGCAATTGCCGATTTTCTGTCTTTAAAGCTGATCTTTTAAGCCGTTTAGCGCTATTCGCCTGTGACTTACTTTGTTTTTTTCCTCGGAGGTAAGTTCCGCGAATGAACGACCATAGCCCTCGTGGAAAAACAAAGGATCGTAACCGAAACCGTTATCCCCGATTTCCTCTCGTAAGATTTTACCCTCGCAGAAGCCGACGCTGATCATATCTTTCATGTTTGGTCTTGCCAATACCATAGCGCATGCGAAACGCGCCGTGCGCACATCGTCATCAATATTCTCCATGAGCTTTAAAAGCTTTTCGTTATTTTTAACATCGTTATGTTCATCTCCCGCAAATCGCGCAGAATATATTCCTGGTGCTCCGTTTAAAGCATCGACTATTAGCCCACTATCGTCCGCAAGAGCCGCGTCCGCATCCGAAGATGAAAGTACGGCGTGCGCTTTTTTTGCGGCGTTTTCTTCAAATGTTTTCCCGTCTTCTAGAACGTCGAGGTCTATGCCGGCTTCCTTCATAGAAAGCACTTCTGAAAACTCGTCGCCCAAAATTTCTTTAATCTCTTTTATCTTGTGCTCGTTATTCGAGGCTATTATAAGTTTCATAATTTTCTCCCTTGTATATAAAATTTTGTTCGGAGTAAAGTACTATAACGTTCTTCTTTAGCGGATATATAAAGGCAGAACGAAGCTTCTGAGGACGTTTTTTTATTTCGCTTTCAGAAGTAAAAATCAATAGGTAACGATAAATTTAACGATTCGGAGTAAACTCGTTTGGATAAAGTGGCGCTGAAACGTTTTCGGTATTCTCATATAAAAGCGTTTCTCCTGCAAAAAGTTTAAGCTCGGCAACCGCACCAAATTCACCGGCGATTAAATATAAAGCGTTGTAAAGCGCCGGAAGCCGTCCCGTTTGATCCGTTTTTAGCGCGAGGGCGATGCTGTTTAGATTTACAGTCGCAATATCATCTACTATAGTGGCAGAAACCAGTTCAACTCCTTCGCTAAGGCAATTTGTAAGGGCTTTATCGGAGGGACCCTTTAAAAATTCATTTACCGCCAACTCAAAAGTCGGTGACCCTTTAACTATGCGTGTAACGGGTACAAACAGGCTTCCCCTTTGATTCGGGAAGTAGAGCGTAAGTTTTGCCGCGTCGCCGACATCAACCGATATGTCCCCGTTTTCAACATTGAGCGAATATGCCAACATGTTATTTGAGACGGGCGTACCGTGCGGTAACTTTTTAATTTTCTTTCCGTCAAGCGTTATGCTAACGGTTTTAATTGTCGGGAAAGAAACTAAAGTGTTAACGATAGATACTAGCATATTACGTTCATCGGTTTCTGAATTGAGTTTTGGCAGGTTTGTAATGTCCAACTCAGCATTTTCTTTTTCATCGATCTTCAATGAAAAAGAAACCCCTTCGGGTATCGTCGGGTAAAGTCCCATAGCCGAAGCTGCCGCGTTATTATCTTCGTTAGCTACGAGACATTCCAAAGCCGCTTTTCCGATACCCTCCTGCCATGGCAGAAGTTTCATCACCGGAACGATCTGTCCATCGGCACTCAAAAAATATATGAGAGTTGCGCGGAGTCCCGCGTTATCGACGACAGGATCCTCCTCAAAAACAGGTTCGTTTGCGCATGCGCATAACGCTGTCAGGCAAAACGCCAAAATAAGAGCGAGAAACTTTTTTTTCATATAACACAAACCCCTTTTTGCTTACATAATTAATGCTATTCGTTTTGGGGTCTAATAATGCTTATTTTTGAATGCTTTTAACAAATTCCTCGCTCGGAGTAACGAAAATGGTATGGTTATTTGAGTAGGTTACCATTCCGAGTTTCGCTCCCGAAATCTTTTTTACATATTTTCTCAGTGTATAATCTACCGCAACATTTATTCCGTTTTTAGCACTGCTATAAAACGCGGCAAGCATTGCCGCAGAATATAGCGCTTCATTGCTCGGCTCTAAGGTTTTTATAATGCAATGGGAACCGGGGACATCCTTAACGTGTAACCAAGTATCGTTTGAAATTGCTATTTTAAAGGTTACGAAGTCATTTTGGACATTGTTTTTGCCGATATAGATCTCCGTACCATCCTCTAAAACAAAGCGCAATGGATGCGAAGGCTGAAACTTTTGTTGCTTTTTACCTTTTTCGCGCTTAATAAAGCCAACATCTATTAGCTCTTCGCGAATCTCGCTGAGTTCAGAATCGAGGGTGCATTTTTCGAGATTGTCCGCCTGAATACGAAGATACATTAGCTCAGATTCTACCGTACCGTACATTTTTCTCGCCATATCGCGCGAAGCCTTAGCTTTTTGGTACTTTTTATAATAACTTTGTGCATTGTTAACCGGGGTTTTTAGGGGATCTAGATGTATCTCCTCGGTATTTACCGGGAAGTTATAATAGTTGTCCGCAATAAGGAGCTTATCACCCTGCTTTAGCTTATATAGGTTAGCTATTATAAGTTCGCCGTAGAGCTTAAAGTTTTCCGCCTCGGCTTCTCCGTTTATCGCATCACTGTAAAGGGTCAGTTTTTTCTCGCATCGTTCAATATTGTTATCAACAATGCGTTTTAAGGATGATGCGCGGCGCGAAAAATGCTCTATAACCGCGCGTTCTTTATAAAGCTTATCAAGAGCTTGCGAAACGCTCTGCTCACGCTCATAAAATTTTTCAGACATGTTAGGCTTAAAAGGTAAAACGGAGCGCGGAATTTTAAATTCATCATATACGGTTACGGGTTCAAATTCGCCCTTCGCGGCCTTAGAGTAAAACGCAGATAGACCAAGAGCAATTATTTTGCATTCGATATCGATTAATTTGTTAGCATGATCAATATTTGAGACGAAAGTTGCGATAAGCTCCCGCGCTACTACCGGAGAAAGACCATAAAAAGCATCCGAAAGTGCTTTATCGGGGCGCTTATTTGTATTTAACGCAGTCAAAAAATCATCGGGAGTGACCTTTATTGGGTCAATCTTATCGGTTTTTAAAGTTTCATATGAAGCTCCCGGTAAAACAACGCGCACACTCGACATTGCGGGGGTTACGCGCTTTATCGAATCAATTATTTTTTCGTCGTCGAGCAAAATTATATTGCTGTGTTTACCCATTATTTCAGCAACGAGAACATAGGTCGCTTTTTCATACATGTCGTTCAGCGCCTCAATAGAAATAAGGACGACTCTGTCGGAATTTTTTTGTTCTATTCCAATTATTTTACCGCCTAATATGCGTTTTCGAAGCAACATGCAAAATAAAAACGCTTCCATGGGATTTGCTTTTTTTATGGCGGTGAGTTGAACGCGGCAATTATTCGGAGAAGCGGAAATAAGCAGCGAATAAGTAAGTCCTCCGTTTCGAATTGAGAGTATAATCTCGTCCTTCTCGGGTTGATTCACCTTGTCTATCTTGCCGCCTATAAGTACCTTTAATTCGTTTACGACGCAAAGAAGCGTCAATCCGTCAACTGCCATATTACCTCAAAACGGGGCAACGGTTACCCGTGCCCCGCAAATTTTTTTTTTACAAACTGTTTATTTTATTGATATTCCGAATATCCCCTGAACGCGAGTACCGATAACGATAGTATTATTATAAACGGCCGGCGAGGCTTCGATATTGCTTTCAATATTATAGGTATAGATAATATCACCGGTTTTTCCGTTTATAAGGTAAACATTTCCGCTGTAATTTGTAATTACGATATATCCGTTGTTATCTTTATCGTATATTGCTGATGGGGAACACCAAGTATATGCGCTAAGCTTAGTAGACCAGATTAGATCGCCATTATCCTTATTAAAAGCGGCAAGCTCACCGTTATTTCCGTTTCCATAGCTGGCAAAAGCCGTGAAAACCATTCCGTCGAGATTTCCTTTTCCGAGTATTGCGCAGGACATAACGCCGCCGGTAACGCCTTTCGTTGTATAGACTTCACGTTCTTGTTTCCAAATTACCTCGCCCGTATTTGCGCTCAGCTTGAAAAATGCGACAGTACCCTTTCCGCTTGAGTCCGCCCTATTGTCAAGAGTACTCCCGATATACAGATAACCCTTTCCGTCTTCACCAAGCTCAAAAAGCGGACTGCAATTCGTATCGTCCCAAATATCCTGAACCCAAACGACCTTCATTGTATTGAGATCAACACAATGAATAAGCCCGGAGTTTTCGGTCAGAAAGAGGTAGTTTTTATATGCCGAAGCGCTGCCTTCATAGCCTATCCAATACCCGTCGTTCCTCGTCCGCGTTGCGCTGTATCTAAACTTAACGATAGAGGATGGGTCGACACTTATCGTTCCCGCCGCCGGATCATACTTCGTATTTAGCTTTAATACGTATAAAACACCGTTTTCGCCGGGATATATGAGCGTATCCGTTTCTGCATTAACGAGAGCGGAACTATCCCAAGCCGTCCATGCGCGAAGGGCATATGGATCGGGCTTCGTTCCAAAATCATATATTATTTTCCCGGTAATAAGGCTAAGCACCATTGCGCGCGAGCGTTTTCCATCCTGGTTATAATGATCTCCGGATCCTAAGTATAAAAGCGGATATCCGCGAGGATCAAGAGATCCGGCACCTTTAAATGGAACACCAAGATGTATGGTATCTCGCGTATTTTTACCGGTGTTCAAATCTAAAAAGTATACGTTGCCATCCATAGTTGCATATATGACCTCTACGAGATTATCGTCAGCCTTCGCTGTATCGTACATATTCATTACAGCCTTAGTTTCTTTCGGCCATTTTACAATAATGGGTTGTCCGGTCCAACCGCTTCCGGTCCAAGCACCCTTATAATTATTGCTCTCGCCTTTTTGCAGGCTATTGGTAGGTATATTCCAAAGTTTTTCGAGGGTTTTTTCCTCGAGACTTACAACGCCGTAAGACGAGCTGTTTCTAAAATTATTACCTCTAAACGAGATAATTCCTTCTAATTTAGTATAACTATCACTATCCGAAAATATAATTGGCTTTTCAGAAGTATAGCTGTCAACGTTTTTACCGTCAACATTAAGCTCAGATTTAAAGCCGAAAACCGACGGCATTGTACTTTCAACCGGATAGGCGGTAAATTCGGGAAGCGGCGGATCGGTAGGAATCAAGGATGAACCGGGAGTTAATTCGGGCGTTAAACCCGGTTTATGGGTTGCGTTAGGATTTATCGGAGTCTTTTCTTTATTTCCGAATATTAATACGGCTATTAATACTATAGCTATTATTACAAGTATCAATATCAAAATAAAACGCAGAGTTATCTTGCGATTGTTTTTTAAATGACTACCACGCCTCTTTAATTGACTCATCACGTACACCTCACTTTAATTATGCTATTATAGAATGATGCACTAAGTGTGTCAAACACGCAAGGATCTATTTTTTCGCGTTTTCTGAAAGATAATGTGCTTTTTAAAGTCAGAAATAATGAGACGTGATTATTTAAGGGAGGGGTGGGCACGAAAAATGAGCAAAAAGTTTAGTATCGAATTCTAACTTCAATAACCCTGCCTATTATCTGAACGTCACCTTCGGTTATAACCATAGGCTCATATTTAGAGTTGGAGGCGATAAGTACGAGGTGATCTCCGGCCTGTTTTACATGGCGAAGCATAACTTCGTCGCCTATTCTAACGACTCCTATCGCGTTAGAATCTAGCGCGGGCTGTTTTTGTACAAGCACCAGCGCGTTTTCCGGTATACAATCGCCTATCATACAATCGCCTATCACCTGCATATAAAAATATTCGTGATCGGGAGGGAGGTTGGTTGGTGCCGGGATATATTCTATTATACTTTCCTCAGAAAACATTGGAAGCCCGGCATGAACCATACCGACAAGAGGAATGGTTGGAATATTATCGTTGGGATTGCCCTTAAATATTGGGTTTACTTCTTCACGCGCTAAAATATAATCTGCGGTTACACCGAAAAGATTACAAAATTTCAATATTACGTTTTCAGGAAGCTTGACTTTATCTTTTTCATATTTACATATAGCCGCTTTATGGACACCTATAAAACTTCCGAGTTCCTCTTGCGACCAACCCTTTCCGAGCCTGAGCATTCTAACCCGATTCATTGTTCACCCTCCTGTTTTTGAAATTGTATCTCAATCGGAAATGTTTGTCAAGAAAAAATGCCGGTATAAAATAATACCGGCAGAATTATTTTGCATATTTATTCTTATTTATGGTCAATCGGCTTGCATACGGCAACAACGCGCGTTTCAGACGAGCCTAAGCTGCTGTTGAAGTCACCCTTACAGGTTATAAGCGTCATAATAGCCTCACCGTTTGAATCCGACGTCATAATAGAACTGTCGTTATATTTATGCTCCGTTACGCTAACAACTTCAAAATATTTTGTATATCCGCCTTCGAAGCCAACCGCTAAAACCTCACCTATCGAAAGTTCCTTAAGAATAGAAAACGTCCCTTTTACTCCTGCATAGGTAACATGTCCCGCTATGATTGAATTTCCTATTTCGCCGGGCGCGACCCAAGGTGCTTGAGAAAGCCATGAAGCATTTGATGCCTTATCATCAACTTCCATTTGTCCGTTAGGCGCTATATTTACCTTTACGATATCGCAGGAAACGCGTTTTTCGACAAAGTAGAATTTAATCGGTATCGGTCTCGGAGTAACAACGGGGTAATCCCCCGGTAACGTAAAATTCGGCGTTACATCGATAATGTTCGAACCGAGATAGACCGTACTATCAGGCTCAACATAGGGTTGAGACGGGAAAAGTACGAGTTCGCGGATTACCAAAAACACTCCTACGATTACAAGCAGGGCGCTTACTAAGTAAATAATTAAACTGATTTTTTGTCGCTTACTCATATAGGTATTCTAGCACAGTCATTCAAAACAATCAAGAATAATATGTGATTCCAATTCAAATAAATCGGGATTTATTTCGAAAATCGCAGCAGTATATAAATATAGAAGGAAATAATATTGAATTAAGATAACGTTACTAGCTTAGAATGAATTCTTATAATATTGGCTTTGACTTTCAAATTAAAGTAGAATATGATATAAAACGAGTTTTTAAGGAGCGTAGAGTTTATGAAACGCGTTTTAATTTTATCTTGTGCAACGGGGCAGGGACATAATTCTGCCGGACTTGCTGTTTTGGATGAACTGAAAAGCAGAAACGTTGAAACAATAATGTTGGATCCAATCAGTCTTAGCGGCGAAAAACCGTCTAAAATTGTTTCAAACGCCTATAACAGCGTCGCTCTTCACGCTCCAAAGCTGTTCGGAACCGCTTATAAAGCAGCTATGACTATAAGCTCGAAAAGGCTAAAATCCGTTATATATGCTGCAAATACTCTGTATAGTGAAACGCTCTATAAGTTTATATATAACAATGATTTTGACGCTATAGTTACCCCGCATCTATTTCCTGCGGAGGCGCTTACGTTTATAAAAAAGCATTATAAGCTAACTGTGCCGTGTTATGCTATAGGTACGGACTATTGCTGTATTCCGTTTTGGGAAGAAACCTGCCTTGATGGATACTTTGTACCACATAAGGAGCTTATGTCGGAATTTTCTTCGCGTGGAGTTCCTGAAAATAAGCTCAATCCAACGGGAATACCCGTTAGAAAACAGATGTTGAAAGACGAAGATAAGATGATTGCGCGGCTAAGCCTCGGATTGAATCAAAATGGACGTATAATGCTTCTTATGAGTGGCAGTATGGGCTTTGGCAATATGCAGAGTTTTGTAACAAAAATCCGTCAACATTCCGATATGGATACGCAGATAGTAATTTTAGGCGGAAATAATACAGCTATGAAGGATGCGATTCGCGGTAGATTTCTAATGGATGAACATGTAAAGGTAGTAGACTTTACTAGAGATGTTCCCCTATATATGGATGCATCAGATGTATTGCTTACGAAACCGGGAGGTTTAACAAGTACGGAGGCAGCGGTAAAACATATTCCTCTCGTACATACATTTCCGATACCCGGATGTGAAACAAAAAATGCTCAATTTTTCTCGTCGCATGGATTGTCAATTACATCCGGCAATGAGGATGGATTGGTCGAAGCGGCAATGGCTCTTATCAGAAATAAAAACGCATGTGATGTAATGAAGGAACGCCAAAAAGCAGAGATAAATCGCTTTGCGGCGCGTGACATATGCGACGTTATTCTTTAAGTTCTCTAATTTTTAAACTCTCACTTTTTTCGTAATGTAAAATAACGATAAAAAACAGCTCCGGTTATTGCATCATACATAATCGGTATAATAAGGCATTATTCGTGGACTAAATGGTATATGCTATTGTAAAATCATTGTCGTCATTTATGTTGTGTGTTTTTATATTTTTAATTGCTATTTTTTAAGCAGGAGGAATCGAATGCTGAGCATATTCTTATCCATGGTTGGGCTTGCTCTACTTGACTCACTAAATTTAGTCACAATTTCTACTATGGCGATTTTATTAACGTTACTTGTCGATAAAAGAAAAAGCTTATATTATGTTTTTAGCACTATAATAGCTTATTCAATAGGTGGAATGCTTTTCTTTTTGGGAATAGATCAATTTCTCATAAGTTTTTTTGAAAGAATGTTCGCCGATTACGTATTTATCTGTGCAATAATTCTTATAGTTATAGCATCATGTATGATAGCGGGCGGTATATACTTAGGCGGTAAAGCGATAGTTAGAATGATAAAAAAACAGCCCGGAGTGATTAAAATTGAAAATATAAAGATAAAGGGCACGACTCCTCTTGCATTGATTTTGCTCGGAATAATGGCCACTATGTCCGATATAATAACGTCATTTCCGGTCGTTTCATTCGCCGCTGTCTTATCAGCAAACCATATTCCGACGGGTATTGCCGCTATCTTTATACTTTCATATTCTTTCATATATGCAACGCCTATGTTTCTTCTGTACTCAATATATAAAGTGTTCGGAGATGAAAAATTTAATGTTTTTCAGAAAAGGTTTAAGGGTTTTCTGAGTAAGGTCAGTTCATATTTTATTGCCCTACTGCTGATTGGATTTGGGATTGCTTTGCTTATACATGAAATCTCAATGATCTAAAATTGCGTTGAGGATCTAAGCGGGCGTCGGCATTTAAAATATATTAAATTTAGACTTGACAAGGCGATAGTAAATGCTTTATCATGTATAGGTCAAGAAGGAGCGCCCGCTTCTCACCTGTTGACCGTATTGGGTTTACAGTGTAAAAAATCATTTAGAATTGTTTTGCGGGCGGGTTATGCCCGTTTTTTTCGTCTTGACTAATACTTTTGGAGGTGTGTACCATCAGCAACACGGAGCTTTTGATTAACGAAGAGATTCGCGACAAGGAAGTGCGATTACTCGACAGCGACGGCGCCCAGCTTGGCGTTGTTTCAAACGAGGTTGCCCAGAAAATGGCGGAAGAAAAGGAACTTGATCTTGTTTTGATCGTTCCTCAGGGGAATCCCCCCGTCTGTAAGATAATGGACTATGGCAAATTCCGTTTTGACAAGAGTAAGCGCGATAAAGAACAGAAGAAGCATCAAAAAGTTGCGGAACTTAAAGAGATAAGGCTTTCACCAAATATTGATACGCGCGATCTTGAGGTTAAAGGTAAAGCTTGCGCGAAGTTTTTAAAAAACGGTGATAAGGTTCGCGTTTCTATTCGTTTCCGCGGTAGACAGGCTGCTCATGGTCAAATAGGAATGGATGTTATGAATTCATTTCTGGAACTGCTCAAGGACGATGCTGTGTTAGACCGCCCTGCTAAACAGGAAGGTCGCATCATGTTCATGATATTATCACAAAAAACCAACTAATAGGAGGAAAAGATCCCTATGCCAAAGATCAAGACCCACAGGGGGGCTGCCAAGCGTTTCGGGGTTACCAAATCAGGCAAGATCACGAGAGGCAAGGCTTATAGAAGCCATATCCTGACCAAAAAATCCACAAAGAGGAAGCGCGGTCTCCGTCAGACGGGGCTTATTGCCGATGTCGAAGCCAAGAAGATCAGGCAGCTTATCCCGTATAAGTAAGGAGGAGATTAAAAAATGGCTCGTATTAAAAGGGCGGTAAACGCGGTTAAAAAGCGTCGCAAAATTTTTAAGCTCGCTAAGGGCTACTATGGCATGAAGGGTAATGCCTATCGTGCAGCATCGCAGCAGGTTATGAAGTCTCTTGCGTATGCGTATGTTGGAAGAAAACAGAAAAAGCGCGAATACCGTAGACTTTGGATAGCGCGTATCAACGCGGGCGCGAGAATTTGTGGCACAAGCTACAGTCGTTTTATAGACGGTTTGAAGAAGAACGGTATTGAGGTCGACCGTAAGGTTTTGGCCGAACTTGCTATATCCGATATGAATGCATTTCGTGAACTTGTAAATATAGCGGTGAAATAACGTAACAGTGATTATTGAAAGTACAAAAAATGAAGCTGTTAAGCGTGCGCGAGCTTTAGCCAACAAGAAAGACAGACATGAAACGGGTTTGCATTTTATTGAGGGCGAAAAACTCGTGCGCGAAGCTGTAGTTTCGGGAGCTGAATTTTCCGAAGCATTTTTAGAGGAAGGGCACGACATGATGGCGGCCGTGCTTGAGGGTAGCGGTGCAAGCGTATATATTGTTCGTCGTAATGTTTTGGAGTCTATAACAAATACGAAGACTCCACAATGGATTTGTGCTTCCGTCAAAACCCCGGTTTATAATATTCCGGAATATTTTTCTCCTGGGCTTCTCGTTGTACTAGATGCGATTCAAGATCCGGGTAATTTAGGAACCGTGATTCGCACGGCTGATGCCTTTGGTGCTATCGGTGTTGTTTTAGGTAATGGTTGCGCCGATCCGTTTTCGCCAAAAACTCTTCGCGCTTCGATGGGTTCCGTATATCACATTCCAATATATAATGAAAAACTTATACCAACGCTTATGCATCTTAAGGAACAGGATTTTGACCTTATATGCGGTCACTTAAAGGGCAGCTCCGAATGGAAAAAGCCAAAGGGACATACGGCACTTGTAATTGGGAATGAAAGTAACGGTGTTTCGGATGAGATAGCTGAGCTATGTTATCTATATAAGCTTCCGATGCAGGGCTTCGCGGAGTCGCTTAATGCATCTGTTGCAGCCGGAATATTGATATATGAATTAGCGCGAGATATTCAATAAATTAATATCATATATTAATTAAAGGCGTTCTCATTAAGGGCGCTTTTTTATATCCACAATTAATTGTATTTGCAGGGAGAATATTTTTTGTTTTTTTAGTCTATGTTTTCTGAAAACATAGACTTTTTAAATATACCTTTTTAGATTTAAAATAAAAATAACGCAACCACTTTTGCGGGGGAGCAAAAGTGGTTGAGCTGTAGGGGGAAACATCATAAAACGCTCAAAGTTTCTCTGCAAAAAAACAATTAGCTTATATGTATTATATGGTATAGATAACATTTTGTCAAGCGATCTTACCTTAATTTAAGCGACTTCGTTGAATAAAGTAAATTCAGTAAATTCCAAAAGTAAGTTCTATAGTGAACGGGTATGTGGAACATATTTATGAAAAACATTTTTCACTTCATACTTTAATAAAATAAAGAATATTTTCAAAAGATTGAAACTGGAATAAACAGTAGCGTTTTTTAAAAGATTAAAGCTCAAAAAACAGTAGAGCCGTATATTTTATTCATTTTTTTCTTTTATGAACATTAAAAAATAAGATTGTATGTTATAAATATTTTTTTGTTAAATTACATTATTATACTTGACAAAAAAAACAACAACATATAATAAAATAAAAGATACGAGTTGTGTATTTAAATTTAGTTCGCATAGCAAGTATCAAAAAATGGAGGTATATAAGATTGTATGTTATAAATATTTTTTTGTTAAATTACATTATACACTTGACAAAAAAACAACATATGATAAAATAAAAGTACGAGTTGTGTATTTAAATTTAGTTCGCATAGCAAGTATCAAAAAAATGGAGGTATATATGATGGGCGAAGAGTAATCATATTATGTTGTTTATTTCCAAAAGCACTTCCGGAAACTATACAGTAGTTGATGCAACGACTACAAACAGTTCCGGCAGTCGTATTGATAAAGTTAGCGTAAGAACTGAGACATCTAGTTATGTTAATGGTTTTATTGCTAAAACTCCAAAATCAAATTGGACTTAAAAAGCACTATAATTAAAGGAGATAATTTTTATGAAAACGAATTTTTTCAAGTCAAGCGCATTGATTTTGTCCTTGATACTTATCTTGTCCGTTCTTTCTGCCTGTGCAGGAGGGACAACAACGCCGACCGCTTCCCAAAACAGCGGCAAACCGACCGCGAAGACGTTATTGACGTTAAAAATCGGTACGGCTAAAAACGAAATTGCTCCCGATAATGACAGATATGATGCCGCTACTACAACTCTTGTATGGGTAAGCGATAATGAGAGCGAATTTCTCATTAATGATGCAAACGCTAAGCAATATCTGCATTTTAAGGCGGGTGTTGTAACCCGTGCTATTCCGTATACTGAAGAAACGCACTCAAAGGTCTATTCCGAGCTTATTACGGAATTTTCATTGCCCGGATCTGAAGTGCGGTTTTCAGAAGAACCTATAAAAGAAGGGGATAAGACAATCGGTATTGTGGTAAAGGATACTACTAAAAATAATAGTCCGGAATGGGTCTTCTCATCTAAGGAATTAGAAGACGCTCAACCTAAGCCGCCGAAATTTCTACATTCCGACAGTGAAAAGAACCTTTATGGATTTTCGAACAGCGAACCTGAACCTACCGTCTTTTACCTTCAAAAGTGGTGGACTGGTTCAAATAAAAAGCTGGAAAGCATATCATATACTGTTAACGACTTTATGAAAACGCTGGGAATAGACGGATATGATTCTGCTTCTGCCGGGAGCTGGTTGTTTGGCGGTTTTTGCTTTAACGCTCAAGCAAATGTGGCATATATGCTGATAATTACCAAAGCTGAAGCGCAGATAGTCAGAATTGACATTTAAAATAAGTTTATATACAAATCAGGCGCATGCTTTTTTGTATGCGTCTGATTTATACTACATTTTATTTTAAAATTGTAGACTGCAATTTATATACCGCTGTCTACATATCTTCGCATTTGTTTAAGTGCGTTTTTTTCAAGGCGCGATACTTGTGCTTGCGATATGCCTATATCGGCAGAAACCTCCATCTGCGTTTTCCCTTCAAAAAAACGTTTATATATTATACGTTTTTCGCGTTCCGTAAGATTCGATAAGCCTCCGTCTATTGCTATACTTAAAAGCCATGCTTCATCGGTATTTTTTTCGTCGCGAACCTGATCCATAACGAAAATTGCGTCACCGTCATCATGATAAACCGGTTCAAAAAGCGAAACCGGCTCTTGAATTGCCTCGAGAGCAAAGGCAACGTCTTCCGTACTCATTTCAAGCTCATGCGCTATTTCACCTATAGTGGGTTCGCGCATATTCATGTCGTTTAGACGGTTTTTTATTTGCAGCGCTTTATACGCCGTATCCCTAAGCGATCGGCTAACGCGTATCGTCGTAAAATCCCTTAGGTGACGGCGTATTTCGCCTATTATCATTGGAACCGCATATGTCGAAAAGCGCACGTTTAAATCTGTGTTAAAATTATCAATAGCTTTTATAAGTCCGATACAACCAACCTGAAAAAGGTCATCTGCCTGTTCATTTCTTGATGCGAATCTTTGTATAACACTTAGCACAAGACGCAAATTGGCTTTTATGAATTCTTCGCGCGCAAAATTATCTCCGGATTTGATTTTCATAAGTAATTCGCGGCTTTTTTCCGCATTTATCGTAGGTAATTTCGTTGTATCTACCCCGCATATTTCAACCTTGTGTAATGCCATTATAGGTTTTCCTCCTGAGCGATTCATCAGTATTAATAGCATTGACTTTCAGCTTCGCTTTTATCCCGCGAATTAAGGAAAACGACTATAATATAAACATTGACAAAATCAAAAGCAGGGGTTAAAATAAACGCCTTTTAGCATTATAAAGTTTGCAAAAACCGTCAATAATATTGAAAGAGGTGGATTATGAACTTTATAAAGCGATTAAATGAATTTAAAAAAATGCGCGTACTCATGATATTGGGGTTTGTTATTACCCTGTTCGTAGGTTTTTTAATAGGTGCTATTGTATTTGACAGACAGGATGGCGATGCCCTCAACGTCTCGAAGGCCGGAGAGTTAAGTGTACTTCCGACAACGAACGTAGAATGGGAGTTTAAATTTATCTGCGGACATATTGAGAAGCAGACGGGTAGGCGCGATATAACGGGACTTACGAAATCTGAAATTTTAAAGCTCTATGAAAATGCGGATATAACTTTCATGGACAAAGATAACGTTAAAATAAGCGTTTATAGCGAAGAATATTGTGAACAGCATTATCTTTTGGTTTTGATGGAGGGTGATATGTTAGCGGTTATGCATACGAATATAGATACCCTTAGATCTGAACAGCTGGCGGTAATACCGATAAATACAGAGGGCATAGACGAAGGAACGTTAACTGAGCTTGCTGCCGGAAAGTTGTTTGATTCACTTTCCGAAATTGATGCGTTTATTGAGGGAATAGACAGCTGAAAAAATGTGAATTGAAAATGAAATGATTTTTTTTAAAAAACAAAGCTGCCAATAAAAAAGGCTTGCAAAATTATATTGCAAGCCCAAATCAAATTAGTTATTATACTGAAAATTCAATGTATATTCCACCACTAACGGTTTCTCCATGGATAACATTGGAACGATCATAATCCGTTTTATAGTGTTTGCCCATTTTCTCAGATCCGACATAGACAGAACCGCTTACTGTTGAAAGAGAAAAATCATAGGTATCCCGCGCAGCCTTAGTATGAACTCGGATACTGCCGTTTACGCTTTCAAGGTAGATAACACCCTTTAAAAGCCCGGAAACATGGAGAGAGCCGTTAACGGTTTCAACATGCATACACTTTGAAATTACGTTGCCGGCTGAAATACTTCCGTTTACCGTTTCAAAATATGAATCTTCGGCTACGAGACGCTCAATTTTAACGCCACCGTTAACAGTTTCTGCATGTAAGGTTTCGGAACGTATATCGTTTACATATATTCCGCCGTTTACCGTTTCAATGTTAATGCGATCGAGAAGGCATTCGGGTACGGTTATTCTGATGGTTTTTTGATGCGAACCGTTTAAGGTAAAAAAGCGGAAAGTGCCGGTCTTTTTTTCATCGACAATGAGAACATTGTTGACGATTTTATGGTTAATTTTAGTGGATGACTTTTCATCGTTAGTATAGTCAATCGAGAAATTTTTGCCCTTTATAAGCTCAATTCCGGCATTGACGACGCTAACTTTTATAGCGGTAAAGCCCTCCTGTATAGTTGAACCGGGATTGTGGGCGCAATTTTCGTTG
The DNA here is from genome assembly GCA_036654235.1 of Clostridia bacterium. GTDB lineage: Bacteria > Bacillota > Clostridia > Christensenellales > CAG-138 > JAVVSK01. Next base: position 151,645 of record JAVVSK010000001.1, read on the forward strand.
TTTTTAAAGTAATCCTTTAATATAGCGGTAGCTACTTTTTCGGGTGTGCCAAGGTTGTTTATGGTTTCAGCCTCATTATCTTCGCCGGCATCCGAAATATATTCGTCGTAATAGCGAAGTGCACTTTCACATTCTTCGTAGGGAAGTTCGTGCAGAGATTGCTCAAGTCTTGTAATAAATTCCTTTTTAGTCATAATTATCACCTCTTAAAATGTTCTCAAAAATGCCGCGGACTGCACCGCGCATTCGTCTCTATAGCAATTCATCATCGACGACATAAAAATCGTACTTAAAAGTCTAAAAATTTTCATACTAACCTCCGTTATTTATCTATAATATTATCAACATGTGATTTAAAATCATCCCAATCCCGTCTATATTCAACGAGAAGCGCCCGTCCCTTATCGGTAAGAGCATAATAGCGTCTGAGTCGTCCGGAAAATGGCTGGTCATAAACCGTAAGACAGTCATCCTTTTGAAGTCTGCGCAAAACTGGATATAAAGTGGATTCCGAAATTGCGACAACTTCTTTGATGTTTTGAGTTAGAATATATCCGTAAGCATTTTCTCGAGATAAAACGCTCAACACGCATGCGTCCAGAAGTGTCGAACCCAACTGAAAGCCCATAAGTATCACCTCCTCTTGATGCCAATATTATACTACGTATAGTATTGAATGTCAAGCATTATTATCAATATTTTTTTATTGCCCAGTAAACAATATAACTAATAAAAAAGCCAACAATTATAATTTTCCACTTACCAATAAGTTTTTGCTATCGAAATTAAACGATAGTAAAACAATTCCATCTTTGATATAGCACTTATCCAGACGAATTCAACTTTTTTTAAGAAAAAAATCCATTCGTCTTATTGTTGTATGCACTTTTATTCCTTAATCACTTACATTTCATCTTTAGCCATCGTTTTCATCCATTTGTATTAATAAATCATGTTTCGCACTCTGTTTTCCTTTGCATTTTCAGTTAAGTTTATCTCTGTCCATTACTTTAGTTTTTAATTTTTTTTCCTTAAATAAACGACATTGCATTTGAATAAAAACAGAAAAACAGTCCATAATGGAGCCTACTAAAATTGAAATGATTTGTGGAACTATGAAAATCATCTCAAAAAAGGCGATGGACGAATAAAAAAATAAGATATGTACTTGTTAAATGAGTGAAACAATGATACATTAAACATAGCGCTTGTGTATATGTGAATTTATTATTGACTTAGGAGTAATTCAACAATAAACCATATAGAAACAAATCGCTACTTTTATTTTTAAAAAAATGAGAAATCTGATAAAAAGTAATGGAAACATTGTAGCGAAAGTTAGCTATCGCGATAGCGATTTGGTATAATAGAATAGAAAATCTTTTTGAAATTTTGTTTTTCGATAAACTGAAGGTCTTTATTCTGAAGTTTACAAGGATCGCTTTTCTATAGAGATTATTCAATATAAATTTGTTTATGGAAAAAAAATTGCAGGAAGTGAGAAAAGAACGAGGTCCTTAGATTAGCTGCGGGACTTCGTTGTGTGGATTTATGAATCGGGCATATGAGAAGGATAATATTATTGCAACTATTTTTTGGCGCACCCTGTTTGTGATGATTATGGCTGAGCTGGCCGGTTCTTTGTCGACTATGCTTGATGGCATCATTATTGCAAGAAATTTAAACGAATATGCGATTGCGGCGCATGGCTTAGTGACCCCATACCTGAACATTCAAACGATGATTGGATGTTTTTTTGCAACCGGTATGCAGGTGGGCTGCGCGCAAAAAATTGCGCAAGGAAAGTCTGAAGAGGCGAATCAGCTGTTTTCCACCGCAGCTGTTATTATTGCCGTTATTAGTGTTGTGGGGGCAATCATTGTAACGACATTTTCAACGCCAATAGCATTTTTTTTAGGAGCCGGAAAAGACACTGTGAATCTTTTGCCTGTTACGTCCGACTATTTGAAGGGGCTTGCTATGGGGCTGCCTGTAACGCTGGGAACCATATTTTTAATTCCCATTGTAGCCCTGGACGGAGGTAAAAAGAGAATTACAGTTGCCATAAATGTGATGATGGCAGTAAATATTGCGGGTGATTTGCTGAGCGTATTTCTGTTTAAAGGCGGCATGCTCGGCATGGCTCTTGCAACTTCGGTGGGATATCTGTTCTCCTTTGTTATTTTGCTGGGGCATTTCAGAAAAAACAAATATTTTAGAGTTCAGCTTAAGCACATCAAATTAAATCTGCTGGCTGTGCTTTCACAGGCCGGCACGCCTTCTGCCTGCAAAAAACTGTTTGCGATTTTTCGCACCTACTTATTAAATATGATTTTTGTGGCATATGTGAGTACCTCTGCGCTTGTGGCGAATTCACTGGTACAAAACAATATAAAAGTTGTTCTCATTTGTATTGCCATGGCCATAGGCTCCACTACTTTATCTTTAACAGGAATTTTATACGGCGAGGAGGATAAGCGCGGCTTGCACCAGCTGTTTAAATCTGTTGTGAAAATTTCTTTTGGATTATGCGTTCTGATTGCCATTCTAGTTTTTATCTTTGCGCCCAATATTGTCTCCATTTTCGGCGGAGGGAATTATACAGCGGATACAATACTGGCGCTGCGCATATTTATTATCGGTTTCCCGTTTATAGCGTTCAAGATGTTTTATGTTTTTTACTTCCAAGGCTCAACCAACAAAAAGCTTTCCTATTATTCTTCCTTTGCGGGAGAAATGGCATTTTTGGTTATTTTGGCATTTGTACTGGTTCGCTGCTTTGGAACCATCGGTCTGTGGATTGCATACCCGCTGAGTGAAATTGTCTATGTTGTTTCTATTTTTGTTATAGCTACTGTAAAGTACAGGCATTTCCCAAGAACCATAGAAGAGCTTTTGTTTATGAAAAAGGACTTTGATGTAAGCGACGAATATAAGATGGACATGACGGCCTATAGCATAGAGGATGTTCAGGGTCTGTCCCAAGGCACCGCAGTTTTTTGCCAGAAACATCAGCTGTCCGCACGCCAGTGCTATGTTGTGGCTCTTACAGTAGAGGAAATGGTCAATAATATCTTCAAGCATGGTGTTAAAAACAAAAAAGAACAATTCGTGGATTTGAAAATTGTAATCAAGGAAGACAAGGTGATTCTCAGAATAAGAGATAACTGTAAAGCCTTTAACCCCAAGGAGCGAGTGGACATGGTCACGGAGGACATCGTCAGCAATATCGGTATTCGTATGATTATCAATATGGCAAAGAAGATGGATTACGCCAATATACTGAACATGAACTATCTTACGATTGAGATTTAAGTGAATCACCTTTTGTCAATGTCATTAACTTAAGAAAAAGCACTATACCTATTTCTAAATGGGTATGATGCTTTTTCTTGTTCAATAAATGTAGTGAGAAATATATTTGCATATATATTGAATTTCAAAGGTTGTTATGATATTATTGTAGTGAGAGGTAATATCATATTTATTAAGATTCTAACAAAAACCTATGACGGCAAAAAAATACTATTATGCCAGTCTTGTCGAAAATAAGAGGAGTAACGGAAAGGTTGTTCAGATTGTGAAAGCTAATCTGGGTCCAGTTACCGAAGAGCAGATTCCTTACTTGAAAGCAGCTTACGCAAAAAAGAAACCCCGTTTTGTATATGATGATGATTAAAAACTACTGTCTATCAAAATTATGATAACAGTAGTTCTTTTTGTCTTCTCTTAAGTTAATGACATTGGCAATTATAAGGCTTTTTTAGGGTCAATACATATAAACAACTAAAACAATATTAATTCACGATTAGCTTAAAAAGTTCACTTTAAAAAGTGTTTTGGGATGGGCTACCGCGTTTTTGGATTGCAGAGGTAAAAAAAGCGCGAATGATATTATATCATTCGCGCTCAGTTCAAAAAATTATCAATGGATCATTTGATTATGTAATCGTTATTACCTCATCAAAGGCATGGAGCTTTTCCGAAGAAAACTCGTGCGAAACGACTATGACGGTTCTTCCGACTATATTTAAAAGTTCATCTTCGATAGAAATTGCGGTAGCCGTATCGAGATTAGCGAGGGGTTCGTCGAAAATCAAAATGTCGGTATCACGAAGGAGCGCCCGAAGTATAGAAACGCGCTTTCGTTCCCCACCGGAAAGGTTCTTACCGCCCTCGTCTATAATTGTCAATAACCCATCTTTAGATGCGAACTTATCGAGCTTAACGCGTTTTAATAGCGAAATAAGCAGTTCATCGTCAAAATTAGAGTACATCGTTAGATTACTTTTTAGAGTATCGTTAAAAAGTACCGGGTCTTGACGGACGACGGTCATTAGGGCGTATACGTCGATATCAGAAATCGGCTTTCCATCGATGCTTATCGTACCGTCCGTTGCTTCGTAATAACGGAGAAGTAGATTCGTAAGCGTTGTTTTCCCCGATCCGGAAGCTCCCTGTATAAGATAGCGAGAGCCGGCTTTAATTCGCATTGAAAAATGCGAAAGAAGTGGTTTTTCATCGTGCGAAAAGCTTAAATCAGCTATCATAATCTCATTTTTTAAATGGGTTCTTAATGGAAGGCTTAGGTAATTCTGGCAGAAAGTCGGATTGCTTTCGCCAATAAATTCCAAAATGTTTTTACATATTGGTTTTACCCCTAAGAGGTTGCGAACCAACTCGGATAAACTTATGAGAGGATAGGAAAGTTGATCTATCATGCCTATCGCGACGAAGAAACCGCCGGCGGAAAAGTCTCCGCGAAAGACGAGATATGCGGAAAACGCAAGAATTATAAAGTACGAAAGGTACGATATAAGAGTCGTTATAAGTGTCATTATGACTGATAGGCGCTTTCTATTCATTTGCTTATTTGCTACGGAGTCATTTGAAAGGCAAAATCGTTCGAAAATTCGTTTTTCGATTGAAAAGTTTTTGATAAGCTCAAATCCATTGAGCCAATCGGCAAATTTACTAAGATTCTCTTCCACTGCTTTAGTATAGTCTGTTTGTGCTTTAGCAAGACGCTTTTCAACAAGTTTTGGTATATATAGTGGGGTAGTTAAAAGCAATAATGTTACGATAGCAATACGCCAGTCGAGAAGAAACAGAGCGACGCTTACGAGGACAACGCGCGAAAGAACCATAACCAGAACTGTCTTAGTGGTGAAGCGCATATCACTAATCAGATTTAAGTTATTAGTAAATTTTGCTATATAATCGCCCGAATTTTGGGCTTTAAAAGCGATATAGCTACGGTTGAGAACTGCACGGAAAAAATCTTCACGCAAAGCGCGCTCGCATCCTGTTGAGTAACTAATTCGAATTCTATCATATAGGTAATAGAAAAAAACCTCCAAAAGAATCGAACCGATAAGAAAAAGGGCAGAATTTAGAGTCGAAAAACCGTTTCCGGCTAGAGCATTATCCAAGACATAGCCCTTAAAAAATTGCCCTATAACTGCAAAAACGATCGCAAATATAGCGCAAAAAACCAAACCGATAAAAAATCGGCGATTTTTTCTTTCATATTTATTCATATTTTCCTCCTGTTAATTGAAAATAACACAACAGAAGGCAGGTTAAATTTTATTTACCTCCCGTTGTTTTCAGGAGGCTTTGCGAAGCTTAACCATGACGTTATTTTTTCCTTTCCATCAAGCGGCTTTCGGAGCCGTGTAATAGGCTTTTTATGTTATCTACATGCCTTATATATATTAAAGCTGCCAAAAGCAGGGTGAGTATGACGAGAGGGATATTATCGTAGCAAAGCGATATAGTTACAATAGCAAAGACGGTAATACCCGAAAGCGAGCCTATACTAACCATCTTTGTTAAAAATATAATTAGCGCCGCACATAAAGTTGCCGCGAGGGCAGAGGGGATAGGCATTAAAAACCAAGCAATAGCTAGGGTACAGGCAGCGCCCTTTCCACCTTTAAACGAGAAAAATATCGGAAAATCATGACCCAAAACGACGAAGAACGCAGCTATATAGCCGCAGATCGTCGCGTCTTCACCGCCTAAAAACCAGGCAATAAGCATAGCTAAAACAGCCTTAAAAAAGTCTCCGATAAAGGTAATGATGCCGGGCTTTATTCCGAAAACGCGGAGCATATTAGTCGTTCCAGCATTGCCACTGCCATAGTTTCTTATATCTTCTTTAAATTTTCCGCGGCTTAAAAATATAGCGGTTTCAATATTGCCGATAAGATAGGCAACAACGGCGCATGTTATATATTTGAAGACCATAATCTTCTCCTCTGTCTATTATCGTTGGTAAAGCTCTGCGATCATCATGAAAAACGGAGTATGAAACTTATTTAGTATCCTCGCCGCGCTTTCTTATTATAGTGCGTAAAGGAGTATGCATAAGCCCAAACGATTTTCTGAAGTAATTTTCAAGGTATCGTTTATAAGAAAAATGCATAATTTCCGGCTCGTTTACGAATATAACGAATGTCGGAGGGCAAACGGAAACCTGTGTTGCATAAAATATTTTAAGACGCTTTCCCTTATCCGAAGGCGGTTCGTTCATCTCAATAGCTTCGGCGAGTATATCGTTCAACGTTCCAGTTGTTACGCGCTTATTAGCTTCGGCATAGACCATTTCAACATATTCAATTATCTTGTTTATACGCTGTTTTGTCAAAGCGGAAGTAAAAAGCATTGGGACATAGCTCATAAAAGTAAGGTCGCGCGCGAGATCCGCTTTAAACTTATCCATTGTATGCGTATCTTTTTCTATGAGATCCCATTTATTTACGATTAGAACGCTCGCACGCCCTTCCTCATGGACATATCCGGCGATTCGTACATCTTGCTCGGATAAGCCTTGTTCAGCATCGACGACGATCAGGGCGACATCGGCGCGCCGTATTGCCGCAAGGGAACGAATTACGCTATAGCGCTCAATACTCTCGTCTTCAATCGCCCTTTTTCGGCGAATTCCGGCGGTATCGACTAGGACATAGTCCTTATCGTTAACGGTAAATGGCGTATCTATAGAGTCTCTTGTTGTTCCCGGAATATCGCTTACTATCGCGCGTTCGGTGCCTAAAAGTGCGTTCACTATACTCGATTTACCTACGTTAGGCTTTCCTACTACGGCAATATTAACGCGGGTTTCGTTGGTTTCCTCTAAATTCGCTTTAAAATCGGCGACTATAGCGTCCAAAAGATCTCCCAGACCAAGACCCTGGGAGGAGGATATCGTTATAGGCTCACCAAGACCAAGCTCATAAAAATCATATATGCTATCTTCAAACTTCGGAGCATCTACCTTATTAACGGCTAAAACAATGGGCTTTTTCGATTTTCTAAGCATATCCGCAACCTCCATATCGGATGCGGTTAGCCCTTCACGCCCATCTACCATGAACATTATAACGTCGGCGGTTTCGATAGCAAGCTGCGCCTGACGCTGCATCTGAGTGCTTATAATATCGTCTTTTTTAGGCTCAATGCCGCCCGTATCTATTAGCGTAAAGCTATAGTTAAGCCAAGTTGCATCCCCATATATTCTATCGCGGGTAACGCCGGGCGTATCTTCAACTATAGCGACGCGTCTTCCTATCATTTTGTTAAAAAAAGTGGATTTGCCTACATTCGGGCGTCCCACTATTGCGACAAGCGGTTTCATTTAAAATTCTCCTCAATATAGTCTGAAAGTTGCTCAATAAAACTAAATCCATCTAAAGCGTTGATTGGCAGTATATCGGCTCCAATAGCGGCCTTGAGCCAATGTAAATCGTGACCGCAGAGAAAAACGGGTTCGTTAGATCTAAGCATATTGTCCGGGATTAAAAGCGGACGCGGGTCGCGGGTCAACGCGTTTTCAACGTCAAGCGCGGTTAAAAGCCCGGTTACCGTAACGGATTCACCAAAATAATCGTTTTTTACAGGGATAAGCTCAATCTCAATATTATATGATTTAAGCTCATCCATAAGCTCGCGCATAAACGAATACGCTGCAATTCCGGTCGTTGCGCGAAACTTTATCGGGAACTCTTTTTTCTTTAAAAGGGGAAGAGCTTCTTTAAATTCGCCTTCAAAACGACGAAGAAGCCCGACTCCGTTTTCAATCTGCGGATAATACTCATATTCTTCCTCGTTAGGCAGAGGTAAACCCGCCTTGATATACATTTCGTCCGCCGTAAATACAAAACGCGTTCCCGATTCGCAAAAAAAACGCTTCTGAAGCTCATGGATATCGATTATCGTTTTTTTCGCCTCGTCACTTGTCATTGTACGAAGAGGATAAAGTCCATCCCGAAACTTCGTAAGACCAACTGGCACGACAGCGACGGAAAGCGCCGAGGGCATAAGGGCATATAGATCAAAAATTGATCTGATAAGCTCGTCCCCGTCGTTAATTGTCGGACAAAGGACGATTTGCGCATGAAAGCTTAACTCCGCAGCTTTAAGCGCCGTCAATCGTTCGAGAATTCGATCAGCATTCGGATTGCCCATCATTGTTTTTCGCAAAGCCCCGTTCGTAGAATGGACACTTATAAAAAGTGGACTTGCCCTTCGCTTTATTATACGCGAAAACTCAGCGTCATCTACATTAGTGAGGGTTACATAATTTCCCATAACGAGAGAATACCGCCAATCATCGTCTTTAACATGAAGCGTTTCTCGTCCGCCTCGTTTCATTTGATCTATAAAACAAAATATGCATTTATTTTTGCAGGAGCGCGTTTTATAGAGAAAGTCTCCGTCAAAATTCAGTCCTAATGGTTTAAAATCATAGTTATCTATTGAGAAAAGCTTAGTCCGCTCACCTCTCCCTATTAAAATTTTAAGCTTAGATGAGGAAGATAGAGCTTCGTAATCAATGAAATCAATTATTTCTTCGTTGTTTATCGAAATAAGATCGTCTCCCGGCAATATACCGGCTTTTTCGGCGATAGAATGCCTATCTGTTGATTTTATCCTATGCCGCATTAGCCCCTCTTTTGTGCACTGGCAAGGTCAACCATTTCCTGTGCCATGACGCGTACCTTATCCCTCAACTTAAATATACAGTCCATTTCGACGGCTGAACCGCGAACGATATCTTCCGCGAGAGTTCGACAGCTAGGGCTTCCGCAAGAACCACAATCAAGACCGGGTAAACTTTTATTTATGAGTTCAAGCTTATCCATCATTTTCATTGCTTCGACTACGTCAGACGAGAGAATCATCATATTTTTTGGTTCATACTCTTTATCCGTATATATAAGCGGAGAATTTATATATTTTTGAATATGCTCGTCCTTCTCAATATCAATACGCGGCTGAGAATTTGCGAGTCTTCGGTTACGGTTTTTCGCAACAAACTGATTTTCAAAAGTTAAAGGACCGCCGACACAGCCGCTGGGACAAGCCAGCGCTTCCAACATATTAAGCTCAGTTAGCCTTTCATTGTCTATTTCATCAAGGCATTGAATTATATTATCCATACCATCTACCGCTAAATAATGTTCGGTTCCAATGGCGGAGCTAAGTCCACCGACAACGGCAGAGCCAAGACCAAAAGCTCCGGCGGGGAAAGGAATGTTCCTCAATGGACCATTGGTTTTTCCGAGTATATTTATAAGCTTCGCGTATATATCGCGTACCGCGAAAACCCCGTCTATCTCCGAATGTTCGATTCCAACGGGTGTTCTTGCATGAGTCATAACGGCGGCGCAGGGAGATATATAATAAGCTCCGACCTCACTATGTGAAACGCCCATGGTTTCGCAAAATTCTTCTTTTGCGACGCGCGCCGCAAGCTCGTGAGAACTTACGAAAGGGGAAAGATTGTCTATAAGGTTCGGATATAGGGCGGAAACAAGGCGCGGAACGACAGGGCATGAGCATGATATAACCGGATATACGGCATCAGACGTTCTTAGGTAGCGATGCATTGCCTCAGCCAGCATTTCGGCCGCCTTAGCTTCTTCATAAATAGCGTCGAAGCCTAAAGAATAGAGACCCTCATATACATCCTCAAGGTCGGTAAGATTATGAAACTGAGAATACAGGGTACTTGAGGGAATAGCAATATTATATTTAAATTCTTTCATAGCGGTAAACGGAGTCGTTACGGCCACCATTGCATGATGCGGGCAGACAGTTAAACAGCGCCCACAGTCTATACATCTGTCGTCTAAAATAAGAGCCTTTCCGTTTTGAACTCTTATCGCCTCCGTACAGCAATTTTTTATACAATTTGTACAGCCAACGCATTTGCGTCTGTCCAATCTAACGGAATGTTTATACATTTTAGTCCTCCCCAAACAAAGTACACTAAAAGCCGCCGTACTAAAGGCTTTTGATTTTTTAGACGGCAATTTTATTGTAACACAAAGAACGATTTATAGCTATAGCAAAAAAATTCGTTTAGTATAAACACATTGAAAATATTGGAACAAGAGCTGCTTATAATATAAGACAAAAATGAAAAAATATTCCACCGCACTTTTATTTTCATATATCACTCCCTTTCTGTAAATACTTACATTATGGGAAAACGCAATGATGAAAAAAAGCTAAATCGCATAGAAAGCCTCCTGCTGAAACTTTCGCAGACATTTGATAAAGCGAAGATTTACGATTATATAGAGGTTATGAGCAGTACGAGAAAGCTGCTTAAACGCAGTTTTCTCGCCGGGATAATGCGCGGTCTGGGAGCGGCTATCGGTTTTTCGGTTCTCGGCGCAATACTAATTATTATTTTGCGTTCATTGACGGAGAGTAGCATTCCCTTTATAGCGGAGTTCATAAAAAAAATAGTAGATATAGTTGATAAGTAGGCGGAGATGCCATAATTTTTTCAATCTCAAGCATAACTTTTTGCACATTTATGCTATTGAGATGACAAAATTATAAGCTATACTTATAGCATAAAAATGAAAGGGGACAGTCTCATGGAAAACAATAACGATTATTTCAATCGGGATAATCCCGAGGAAAAGAACGAATTGATTCAAGAAGAATATGTTGAATCTGACTCGCAATCGGAGAACATAGGCTCTCAGCAAAATCAACCGGATTTCGTATATCAATATCAATCCAACAATACTAATAACGATATACCTAAGAGGACGAAAAAAAAGAAACTGGTAACGCAGCGCGCCCTCGTTGCCTGCATGTTGATTATGACGATAGTAGGATGCGGAATAGGCGTTGTAATTATGAAAACGGCGGGAGGCGATAACGAGATTGCATTTGTCAGTCCAACACCAATCGTTACGTCGGGTATTCAAGGCAACGGAACAAAACCTTCAACTCAGCTTGTCATAAATACCGCGCCGCAGGTTTTGGGAAGTACGGCAAAGGAAATAGTACAAAAATGCATGGAGCCGATCGTAAGTATATTTATAGCTACAAATCGAAACGGAAGCGTAAGTACGGGCAGCGGTTCAGGAGTTATAATAACGAGCGACGGTTATATAGTGACCAATAACCACGTTGTAGAGGGTGCTAATGAAATAACGGTCTATATGCAGGATGGTTCGGTTCATGCCGCAACTCTTATCGGAACGGACTCGAGAACCGACCTTGCTATCGTAAAAATAGACGCTGTTAACTTAAAAACCGCAACGATAGGTAAATCAAGCTTTCTTGAAATCGGAGATTCGGTTTATGCGATAGGGAATCCTTTAGGCGAACTTGCAAGTACCGTTACGAGCGGTATAATAAGCGGGAAAGATAGAGCTGTTGAGATAGACGGAATATCTATGACCCTTTTACAGACTGATGCGGCGATAAACCCGGGCAATTCCGGAGGAGGGCTTTTTAACGCTTCGACCGGAGAACTTATAGGCGTTGTAAACGCAAAGAGTTTCGGACTTGAGATTGAAGGATTGGGTTTTGCAATACCGATTGATTCGGCAACTCCGATAATAACGCAGCTTATGGATCAAGGTTTTGTAAGCGGACGCCCTTATATAGGAGTAAATATGCAAAACGTTACCGTTAGAACGGGAGATGCTTTCGGCTCTATGTTTGGAGGATATTCTACGGCGGTTCAGGTGACGGCGGTTGAGGAAAACGGACCTGCGGCGAAAGCGGGAATTAAAGTTGGCGATTTAATACTTGGGCTTGGCGATAAAAAGGCAGATACTTCCGAAGCTCTCGTTGCACTTTTGAATGGATTCAATGCGGGAGATACGGTTAAAATAACTATACAACGCAATAACCAGAAGATGGAACTAGATTTGATATTAGGCGAAATCAATGGACAAAGCTGAGTTTTATTCTTAAACTTTGCTGATTAAAAATCATAACGTCTTATGACGTGATAATATATTATTAATTAAATTTGGCGCGTCTACCCTATATTTTTTAGCGTAGGCGCGCCTTATTTTTATTTATGCGAGACGCTCAACGTGTCTTAATATCATCCCGCTGTCTCTATCGAACTCGATACTACGATCGTTAATACCGTCCAGAACATAATAAGCGCCCATAACTACGGATTCGAGAGGTCTTTGAGCTAGTCTTGCCTCTATTTTCGTTCGCGCGCTTATTACTTCGGGAAGTCCCTTTAATAGCGCGCCGCCGCCGGTAAGAGTTATTCCGCTTTTTATAATGTCACCCGCAAGCTCGGGAGGAGTTTCGAAAAGCACGTCGGATATTGCGTTTAAAATAACATCGACCGGTCGGGAGATAGCCGATTTTACTTCGCAGGTCGTTAAAGATGCGGATTGCGGAAGCCCTGTTAAAAGCGAAAGACCGCGTATCTTGATTTCATCGTCCGCGTTGATTATAAGATTTCCTATTGTAATCTTAATCTGTTCCGCCGTTCGCGCGCCTATAGCAATGCCATATTCTTGTTTAATGTAAGAAGAGATTGCCTCGTCTATATGCAAACCACCTGTGCGAATGGATTTTCCCGTCGCGATACCGTTAAGAGTTACGACCGCGATATCGGTTGTACCTCCGCCAATATCAACTATCATGCTGCCTATAGGCTCGTTAACGGGGAGCGCCGCACCGAGAGCCGCCGCCATCGCCTCTTCCATTACTAAAACGTCTCGTATACCGGCGCGATGCGCAGATTCCTCAATTGCTGCGCGCTCTACGGGAGTTATACAATTTGGAACGCAGAATACGGCGCGGGTGTTGAAAAATCCGAATCCATTGCCTATTATTCGCCTTATAAATTGTCTTATCATTGTTTCTGCTAATATATAGTCAGCGATAACGCCGTCCTTTAACGGATATTTTACGCTTATGCCATTCGGGGTTCTTCCTCGCATTTCTATAGCTTCATTTCCAACAGCTAAAATTTCTTCGTGCGCAAACGAATTAACGGCTACTGCGCTTGCTTCCTTTAAAACAATACCATGATTACGTCGCGCAATAAGCGTATTAATTGTTCCTAAATCAATCGCCAAACCTTCTCTTATCATATTTTCCTCCGTATTTCCAATTTTTATCAAAAGTATGCCCGATTTTACAAAGACGTATACTATGTGATATGCTGATTCGGGTGGTTTTATGCATATAATTTTAGCGTCCGCTTCAAAAAGACGAAGCGATTTGATGAATATTATGGGGTTGGATTTTTCGGTTGAAGTAAGCGAATGCGATGAAAACGTCGAGATAGTTGACCCCGTTGAACTGGTTAAAACTTTAGCGCTTAAGAAAGCGTGCGCGGTAAAAGAAAAGCATGGTATTGGATTTGCTATAGTCGGCGCAGATACCGTCGTTACTTTAGATGGTGAAATAATCGGAAAGCCTAAAGACAAGCCGGATGCTTTTAAAATTTTAAAACGTCTTAGCGGAAAAACGCATACGGTTTATACCGGCATAGCGCTTTTAACAGACGATAAAGAGTTTTTAGAATATGATTCATCGGAAGTTACATTTTCTCAGTTGACGGACGATGAAATTATTTCTTATATTGAGACGGGAGAGCCTATGGATAAAGCGGGGGCATATGGGTTACAGGGGCGGTTTTCGGTTTTTGTTACGAAAATAGTCGGGAGCTACTTTACTATAGTCGGACTTCCTGTACATACGCTATATGCTATGCTAAAAAAGGCAAAATCGCTATGAAAACGTTGGCAACAGTATACCCTTCGAGCCTCTTAGGAACTCTTGAAGTTATAAAAAGCAAAAGCGAAGCTGTTCGCGCGATTATTTGCGCCGCTTTTGGAGGAGGAACGGTCGAAAACCTTGACGCGGTTTTATCGGATGACGTTATAGCGGCGAGAAATGCTGCACGGGCGATTTTATCGGATAAAACCCTTATAATTCACGCAGGAGAGAGCGCTTCTGTACTTAGATTTTTAATTCCTCTCGCAATTATGCTTAAAAAAACGAGTATAATAGTCTCAGATTCTCTTATACCGCGCACTGTACTTCCATATTCCGAATGCTTAAAATATGCGAAAATTGAAAAACAAGGAGATAGGTATGAGCTTAGCGGCGAGATAAGACCCGGCTTATTTAAGCTTCGCGGAGACATAAGTTCGCAGTTTATTTCGGGGCTTATGTTCGCCTTACCTCTTTTAAACGGCGACAGTGTTATCGAGCTTACAACATCCCTTGAATCGAGGTCATATGTACAAATGACGATGGATTCGCTATTAAAAGCCGATATATATATCAAAGAAACCGATTCGGGTTTTTTTATCCGGGGAAATCAAAAATATATGCCTTATCGCTATACTTTGAGCGGAGACTATACATATGCTGCAAACTTTATAGTTGCAAATGCGCTGGGTGCGCATATCAATTTTATCGGTTTGAGAGAAGCCTCTATTCAGGGGGATAGTGCTATATATCGCCTCATAAACGAAACCGAAATTGATATATCGAATACACCGGATCTTTTCCCTATATTGGCTGTATTAGCTTGTTTCAGGAATACCGTAACTCGGATATATAATGTGAAACGTCTAACCCTAAAGGAATGCGATAGATTTTCCTGCATGACGTCGGAACTTAAAAAGTTAGGAGCAAATCTTGCTCTTTCGTCAGACGACGTTAAAATTTTTGGAGAGGGAGGGTTAAACGGAGGCACTGTCGATTCGCATGGAGATCATAGACTCGTTATGGCCTTGGCTATCGCCGCCGCAAACGCAAGAGCACCGGTAGTTATAAATAATCATCTATGTGTAAAAAAGAGCGCACCACGATTTTTTGAGGAATTTCAAGCTATGGGAGGAAAGGTTATTGAATACATGGGGAACTGAAATAAAACTTACCGTTTTCGGAGAGTCACATGCCGAGTGCGTGGGCTGTACATTTGAAACGGGCGTTTCGGGGCTCGAATTGGATTTTGATTTTTTACGCGGAATGTTAAAGCGGAGAAGCGCAAAAGACGATGGCATATCGACTTCTCGCCACGAGGATGATGAATTTTCGATAATAAGCGGCGTTAAAGGCGGGGTTACAACGGGTACTCCGATAACGGCGATATTTAAAAATAAGGATGTAAAAAGCAAAAGTTACAATTGCGATGTTATGCGCCCATCGCATGCGGACTATCCAGCAGCAATAAAGTATGGAGCGCATAATGATTCGCGCGGCGGGGGTCAATTTTCGGGGCGCATGACCGCCCCCCTTGTTTTTGCTGGAGCGATAGCGGCGCTGCTTTTGAAGCCTATTGGAATAAATGTCTTTTCTCATATTTATTCTATAGGCAATTGTTTTGATACGGCATTTGCCCACGGCATGGAGTCTATAACGATAGAGAATCCGTTCTTTCCTTTGATAAATCAAAATAAATGCGAAGCTATGAAAATGGAGATCGAAAACAACCTTCCCGATTCGACCGGTGGAGTCGTTGAATGCATAGTTCTACATCCGCCGGTGGGTTTAGGAGAACCGTTTTTCGATACAGTAGAGGGCGAACTCGCTAAAATTTTATTTTCTATACCAGGAGTTCGCGCCGTAGAGTTCGGATCGGGGGTAGCAATGAGCAGGAGCAGCGGTCTAGCCTCAAACGACGCGCTGTATTATGATAAAAACGGGGTTGTGCGGACGTTTACGAATAATTCTGGCGGGGTAAATGGCGGAATGTGCAACGGAATGCCTATCGTTTTTCGCACGTATTTTCGCCCTGTGCCATCAATACCGCAAATTCAAAAGACGATAAACATAAAAACTATGGAAAATACGCATACTGAAGTCGATGGCAGGTTTGACGCATGTGTTTTACCCCGCGCCGCCGTAGTTGTCGAGGCGGTTGCGGCACTTGTTATATATGATTTATGTCGGAGAATGTAATGGAAATTAATGATATACGAAACAGCATAGACGATGTAGACGCTGAGCTTTTAAAACTTTTTATAAAGCGAATGAGTCTTATAAGGCAGGTGGGAAGCGTTAAGCGAAGGGACGGAATACCTATTGTTGATGAGACGCGCGAAAGACGGATACTTAGCGCAAAAATGGATGCACTCTCCGAAAAAAAAGACGAAGAATATGCCTTTGGCTTTTTTAAAGAGCTTATGCGGCTTTCGCGTCTTCTTCAAAACAGAAGCCGCAATATATATTTAATAGGCATGCCCGGTTCGGGTAAATCAACATTCGCGATAAAGTTAAAGGCGAAGCTGAACCGCCTTGCTGTTGATATAGACGAGGTTATAGCTGATCGCGCGGGAATGACAATAAAAGATATTTTCGCGCGCGACGGCGAAGAAGGGTTTCGTAAAATGGAACGCGAGGTTTTAAATCTTGTCTGTGCGCATGGATCTATGATAGTTGCAACGGGAGGCGGTATTTTAACCTATCAGGATAATACGGCACTCATAAAAAACAGCGGAATAACGGTGCTTTTAGACGTACCTTTGGATACTCTAATTAAACAGGATATAAGTGCGCGCCCACTTTTACATACAACGGACGATATAACGGCACTTTATTATGAACGTTACGCGGATTACCGAAACGCCGCCGATATAATTATAGACCCGGAAAAATCTGACGCTCTTGATAGAGTTTCGATTTTTGCCGCGGATAAACTTGATATCGCTCTCGATATGCTGTAACTGTATTCACTTGTGGAAAAAACGATAATTTAAAGGCGAACGACCGTTTGAACGATCGTTCGCCTTTATTACTGTATACATTATTTTATTATGAGGCGGATAAATACATTTCATGTATCAATCTTGATCTTGAGGCTATCGTTATAGTACAAGTTGCCTGATGATTTCCGTCGTGCGTTGTAACGGTGATTATTACCGTTCCCGAACGATTCGCAAAAACCGTTCCGTAAAGGGCATTCCCCGTTACGGAAGCGATATCAGAGTTGCTAGAAGACCACGTTGTGGATTGATCTGTTGCGTCTTCGGGCAATATGTAAGCGGTTAGCATTCTCGATTCACCGGCATACATTGTAATGCTGGTCATGTTGAGCATTACTCCGGTTACTCGAATTCGAGTAGGAGTAGGTATTGGCTTTGGCGTATAATTTTTCGTCGGCTTTGGAGTCAATTTTGGCGTTGGCGTAGGCATAGGTCTTATCGTATCAACCGGACTTGGCGTAGGGTTGGGCGTTTTAGCAGGATTAGGTGTATTCGTAGGGTTGGGCGTTTTAGTAGGCTTAGATGTCTTCGTAGGGACGGGTGTTGATGTTGGCTTTTGCGTTTGCGTAGAAGATAGCGTTTGCGTAGGCGCTAATTGGCTAGGCGACGGCGAAACGGGTTCGGAAGGCAGAACGGAAGTTTCGGGAGGAGTAGTTATAAACGCGAATAGCATTGAAACGCTACTGGTAACGCTCGTTCCACTTGAGAACAACTCTCCATTGCCATTTTCAGCAGTGTACCAACCGGCAAAATACATGTCATCCACTACGGGGTCGGGTGGCATATTGCTGCCAATCGCAGTGCCATATGAGACTTTTTTTACATCATATATAAACCCGCCAATTGTAAAAGCAGCAAATGCGTTAAAACGAGATTTGGTAAAGGAACTTAGAGCGAGAGCGGTCGTTTGTTTTACGCTGCCTGAGCTTACGAGCAGGGCTATAGTATCACCATCGTTGATCGGCATACCCTCCGGAATACTCTGATTTATAATGTATCCCGCAGGGATGTTGTCGTTTTCATCGAACATGAGAGAAACATTTGAATATTGAGAAATTGCCCTGATAGTCGAAAAAGATTCGTCAAGACCCATGTATTTTAAAGACGGCAGATTTTCTCCGGAATATTTAGGAACGGCAACATTGACTAAAATAACTCCGTTTATATCGACGGGCTGATTGACCATCGGCTCTTGCAATAGTATAGTACCGGGGGCTGCATCGCTCTCCGTTTTACCGTCAACTATTGCCAAAATATTGTTTGTACTCAGCTCAAGCGCGGCAGTATCCAATGTTTTACCGATTAGGTTAGGAGCTGCAATCGTTTTTTGGGGAAGAAAAGCATCGAAAACGCCAAGGATTGCCATTAAAAGACCAACTACTAAAAGCGCGCATACGCTTATAATAGTGACCTTAGCCCAAATTGGGAATTCGCGTTTTTTAGAAGGAAAAGATTCGTGAGCAACTCTTTTTTGAGATTCTTTTAACGGTATTTTAGTAGCCGGGCTATCTAACTTAGGCGCTGTTTCCGAACTACGGTGATTTAGGGTTGCCTTTTCCAATATATTTCCTTTATATTCGGATTCTGTACGATTAACTTCAAGAGGTTCGGTTTTTAAACCTATATCGTTTTTGTAGGGAACGAATCCGACTTTTTCGGAAGGCATATCCTGATTTGATTTAGAATTTTCGGTTTTTAAAAAAGTTGATGTTAAGCTTTCTGTGTTCGTATTTTTAGGATTTAATTTTTTCGCGGCAACGTCGTGAATTTCTCCGACACCAATAGCGCTCATAGTTGCGGCGACTGTTTTTCCGAGGGCGGCTTTATCCGAAAAAGAATTTTCGTTTAAACTCTCGTCTTTTCGATTTTCGCGTTTATTGGAAGTTGAAAGACCGTAAAAATCGGAGGCAAACATTTCTATACTGGGATACCGTGCATTTTTTTCAACAGAAAGCCCGGACATAATAGCTTTAGTTGCATAAGGCGGGAGCTTTACGCCCATCTTTGAGGGCGTTAAGAGAGTATCTTCAAACAATCTATCATGCGCGGAAACCGGGAATTCCCCCGTAAGCATAAAATACGCGACAGCTGAGATTGAATATATATCGGAACGCGCATCTATTTGAGAATTGTCGGATGATTCAGGTGATAAAAACGGCTCAAAGTAGTAGGAATGTATCTGATTCACAAAAACGTAGTAACCAAAGCCGGAAAGATGAACGGAACCGTCTTTCCCGAGCCAAATATAATCCGGATTTATTGCTTTATGATATATGGCGCGTTTATTGGCATATTGAACGGCCTCAAATACCGATTTTAAAATATTGCGCGTTTCGCTAAAGCTAAGCTTTCGCCCAACACCATCGATATATTCATTAAGACTTACGGCGTCAAAATATTCCGTAACCATATAAACGGCTGAATCATATATGAAACTATCGAACGTTTTGACAACGTTCGGAATCTCGTTATAAAAAGAAAGCTCGCGTATTTTTTTTACTGTAGCTTCAATTTCGTTAGAAGCTTCCGGATTGATATGGCGGTTGGAAAAGGGAATTCTGGTTATAAAAACCGGGATATTTTCGATTTTATCAAACGCTATATATTTAAGTCCTAAAAAATTATTTTTGACAATAGCACCAATAAGGTAATTGCCTATCACTGTTCCGGGCCAAATATAGCTCATGTCCTCAGGGGGCGTTCCAACAGCATATCCGCAATTCGGACATAAGAGCGCATCACGGGGCAATTCCTTCATACAGCCTAAACAAAGATGAGATTCCATTAATTCTCTCCAAACTGTAATTCATTCTATACCTATTCTAATATAAAATAGCGATAATTGTCAAGTTGAAATGAAGTCGGTAAAATGCTTGCGTAAGCTATAGACAACTACCCGACCATGTGTTAGTATTATACGTGATGAAGGCGCGAGGAAATAACGTTTTTTGCTTTGGTAGATATGGTTTTAGCAGTATAAATGCATACGGAAATTTATGTTATTTCAAGGTTTTCCGAGTGCGGAAAAATACCAAAGCTTAAGGTAAATACCGAATTAAGTTAACGTTCCTCCTATCTTCTATATTTTTTAAAAAGAAAGCGAGATTTGATTTTTATGAAGCTTCGTTTGTTGATTTTGATTTTAGCGTTAACGCTTATATTTATGGGTTGTGCGTCCGATAAAGAGCCTGCGACATCGCCAACGCCGATATCCTTGAAAACCAATGTACCAATTTCTACGGAAACTCCGCGTGCAGGTTTTGAGTTTGATTCCGAAAAATCGGTCGCGGTTTCCCCATATCTTGCCGCTATGATCGAAGGCATAATGCAGCCGGATAATTTAACGCTTTTCCCCGAGGCGCGCGGTTCTATAAACTATAAAGCGGCTTTTGCTTTCCTTTTCTCATATGCGCAGGCGAACTGCTACGATGCTGATAAGGGCGCGATTATGACGGATGAACAGGTTAAGACAGCTCTTTCGGTAGCCTTTGCCGGAGAATATACTTTAGAAAAATTCATATCCGAAATTCAGCCGAATGAAAGTTTTAAATATGAAAATGGAGAATTTAATTTCGGTCAGGGTGAATCCTACTCGCCTACTCTCAATTATAAGAGTGGAACTATTATTCTAGATGGTACTGTTCCCGTGGAATTTGAATATATAATTCCGGAAGGCGGAACGGGGACGGTAGGAGTAACCTTTGCGGAAAACGCAAACGCTCTCGGAGTAACTATCGTCATGGTTACAATAAATGCACAAAATGAAGGTTAATTCAAAAGAAAAATCTCCGCTTTCGCACGCTGCTTCCTATATAGACAGAAAGCAGCGTACACAGGCGGAAGTTGAAGATTTTCTATATTCTCTCGACATTTCAGAAGTTGAAGTTATGACCCTCATTGAGCGGCTTAAATCTGCCGCTCTTATTGACGATGAAAAATACGCCGAAAACTATATAGGCTCACGTTTAGCTACGAAACCCATGAGCAGAGCCTCCTTAAAACGTCAGTTATTGTCGCATTTTATTGATGAAACTCTCGTTGATCGGAAACTTTTTGAATTGGTTACTGATGAGATAGAATTGGAAAATGCCGTTAAATGTGCGGGAAAATATATGACCAGATACGTGGATTATGATTCGTTTGAACGTAATAATCGCACGATAAAGCGACTTTTATCAATGGGATTTGATTATGATACTGCGAGGAGGTGCGTTTCCCTTGTATCAAGCGAGGAGAACGGCATTTAACTTAGAACAAATACAAAGTTTATTGAGAACCGATTATTGCGGTCAGAATCTCGTT
This sequence comes from Clostridia bacterium, assembly GCA_036654235.1. Classification (GTDB taxonomy): domain Bacteria; phylum Bacillota; class Clostridia; order Christensenellales; family CAG-138; genus JAVVSK01. Next base: position 172,965 of record JAVVSK010000001.1, read on the forward strand.
TCTTTTTTGGAACTTGAATCGACTAATTTTTCGGCGAAAGAACTTGCTAAAGTTGGATATCCGAGCGGAACTCTCGTTTTATGTGATCATCAAATTTCGGGGCGCGGAAGAAGAGGAAAAAATTGGATTTCACATCCGGATGAGGGAATTTGCATGAGCCTTATCCTGCGCCCAAAGATTTCCCCTCAGTATGCGGCGCGATATACTATTGCTGTAGCTTTGGGCGTTTGTCGCGCTATGAATACGTTTTGCGTTGACGCGAAGATAAAATGGCCAAACGATATAGTGGTAGGAAGGAAAAAGCTTTCCGGAATTCTTCTCGAATGCGCGGCGAGTTCAAGCAAACTTGATTACATAATAATAGGCATTGGTATAAACGTAAACACAGAATGCTTCTATGGAGATTTATCAGAAACCGCTGTTAGTATTCGTCAGCGAACGGGCGTTAAAATAGAGCGTGAGCGGGTTATAGCCGAGGTAATTAATGCTTCTGAGCTTTATTTTGAATTATGCGAGAACGATTTTGATACGTTAATGACCGAATATCGAAGCCTATCGGTCGTTTTAAATCAAGAGGTTAGTATAATAAAATCAACGGAAACATTTAACGGAGTTGCCTATGGGTTCGATGAATACGGAAGAATAATTGTAAAGTTTAAAGACGAGTCAAGTCAAATTTTCGATTCCGGTGATGTTTCGCTTAGAACAAAACAATGATAGTTGGCATAGGGACTGATATAATTGAGATTGCTAGGATTGAAAGCGCATGTAAACGCCCCTCATTTATACAGAGGGTATTTTCTGAGCATGAAATCGAATATTATAATTTAAAAAACTATGCAATAGAGACACTTGCATCGGCATTTTCAGCTAAAGAAGCTGCCTCAAAGGCACTTGGAACCGGTTTTTCGGGTTTTTCAATGCACAATATTGAAGTAATAAGAGACAAATTTGGAAAGCCTTCTCTTGCCTTTAATGGAGGGGCGAGAGAGCGCTTTTTGTCTATCGGGGGGGGGACGGCATACCTGAGCTTATCACATTGCAGGGGATACGCTGTAGCTTTCGTCGTAATTGAATCGAATTAGGATAGATCTAATAACGTCGGTAGAAAAATTTGATAAACTTTTATTAAATCATAAAGCAGAGAACATTAGGAGAAAAATATGATAGAACTTTATCGAAGCATAAAACAGAGAATAGGGGAAATTAATTTTAACGAGATATTTCCGGACTTTCATATTTTTAAATTCGCTTTATACAACAAAAAAACCGTATATTTTGACGAAAAAACAATACCGTATGACAATAGATTTTTGGGCAATGCTACGATAAAATATGATGGGGAAAACATCGCTATTTGGTGCGTCGAAGGAAATGACGAGAGCGACTATGATATATTGGCATCGAAAATCGTACATGAGATGTTTCATGCATTTCAGTGTGAAAGGGGCGAAACGCGCTTTCCACATGACCTTCTTACATTAAGATATCCTATGAATGCCAAGAACTTTGAAATAAAGCATTTTGAAAACTTGCTTTTAACTGAGGCATGCGTAGACGTTGATATTGGGAAAAAGAATTCGATTTTAAAGGATGTAGCGGCGCATAGGAACCTACGAAAAGAGATTATAGGCGAGGAAATGCTAAATTGCGAGTTGTTTACCGAAACGATAGAGGGCATGGCGGAATATGCCGGCTGTATGGCGCTTAAACAACTTTCTGAGAAAAAATTCAAAAGTGAAATTGAAAAATATATCGACATCTTAACCTCGGATTTTGATATGATTTTAGATATTAGAAAAATATCATATTATGTTGGCGCAATACTTTGTATAGTACTTTCGGAGTCTGATAAAAAGTTTAAGAGCGGAATAGGGGAGGGGATTAAACAACCTATTTTTAATTATTGCCTAGAAAATAAATACGTCAATAAAGATTTAGAAACAATACATTACCCCGAGATAGCTATAAATTGCGGAGCACTTGACGGTAAGCGACGAGAGAAAATAGCTCAATACGGGTTTTTTAAGCATGGGAATAAAACGCTGTATCCAAGTAAAATATGCGGCTATGATCCTATGAACATGATGAGAGTAGACAATAATATACTTTGTACAAATTTTATTATTCTAAAAAAAGCAGAAATGGAGCCGCTATTTTTAGACGGTCCGATTCTTCTTGAACTTAACGATGGAACGAGTGATGATGTGATAGCATATTATAAACGCTCAGCGCAGATTTAGTATCTTTATTAATTCTAATATAATCCATAAAAATACATTGCATCTTGCAATAATCAAAAAACAAGGGTAAGATAGAGGTCTTGAAAAAAAGATGGAGGATTGTCAATGCTCTGGCCTATTCTAAAGACAGTACTTATCGCGATGGTTCCTATACTTGAGCTTAGAGGAGCTATACCGGTGGGAGTTGCGGGGGGGCTTTCCCTTCCGGTTGCTTTTATAGCCGCTTTTATAGGTAATCTTTTGCCTATACCATTTGCTATTCTATTTATTCGCACAATTTTTGAGTGGATAAAAAGAAAAATGCCAAAGTTCAAATCTCTCGTTGAAAGATATGAGAACAGTACCCGTATTAAAGCCGAAAAAGCAAAAAAATATAAGATTTTTGGACTTATGTTGTTTGTCGCTATTCCTCTTCCCGGGACGGGCGCATGGACGGGCGCTTTGATAGCTGCAATATTGGAAATGCGCCTTAGAGACGCAATGCCTCCTATAGCTCTCGGCGTTCTTATAGCGGGAATAATAGTCTCTGCTATAACCTATGGCGCGAGCGCGCTTATTGGTCTGACTATGCCGACACCAACGCCAACCGTATTTTTTAATATATTGCCGAATATTCTCTGTGCTTTTTAATAGCGTCGGAAATTTCTCACTAATATCGCTCTAAATGTATTAAAAGCTCATCCTTTAAGATGAGCTTTTGAATTGTCGTTTAAAAAGCTATACGGTAATTGGATTTGATAACCGTTTATTCATCTAAAATTTTTCCGTTTGTTGATATTACCGTTACATGCCAAGGAATCAACTTCCCGCAGTCAATTAGCGCTGTTTTTACCGCGCTTTCTAATCCGCCGCAACATGGAACTTCCATCCGTATAATTGTTACGGACTTTATATTATTTTGTCGTAGAATCGCGCTCAGCTTTTCCGCATAGTTTCCATCGTCTAGTTTTGGACAGCCAATAAGAGTAATTTTATTTTTCATAAAATCGTTATGAAAGTTGCCGTAAGCGTAGGCGGTACAATCGGCCGCAATAAGTAAATTAGCGTTATTAAAATAAGCGGCATTAACTGCAATAAGCTTTATTTGTACCGGCCATTGGTTCAATTTTGAGAAAGTGGATTGTCTCGGTTCAACATTGCAAGGTTCATGTATAATTGACTTCGTATGTGAACCTAGACAGCCGCATGATAATTGCTCGGGAGCGCCACTTTTGCCATTGGTTTTTATAGCGGTTTTATTGTAGGGATCTGCCTCGCGTTCCTCAAAAGTAATTGCCCCTGTTGGACATGTCGGTAGACAGTTGCCAAGCCCATCGCAGTAATCATCTCGTAGAAGCTCTGCTTTACCGTTTACTATACCAATTGCACCCTCATGGCAGGCGGAGACGCAAAGACCGCAGCCGCTGCATAAATCTTTATCAATTCTAATAATTTTACGAATCATTTTTAAATCCTCCATTGCTTTCTTACCTTTACTATAATACAATAAAAGCAGCAAGTATGTTGTTAAACCAACGGAGTAAAAATAGTGAAAGATATTTTTGAAATACTGAAGAACAATTCACTGTTTATAGGAATCGGAATTGAAGATTTTTATAAGATTCTATCCTGTATAGGCGCACAGATTAAAAGTTACAGGAGAGGGGATGTTGTTTTTTTTTCCGGTAATCTGGTAAGTGAGGTTGGATTGGTGCTGAGTGGCAGAGTAAAAGTTATGCGCGAGGCGGCGGACGGGAATAGCAATATTCTTACCGAACTTTACGAGTCGGAGATGTTTGGCGAAACCTTCGCTTGTGCTGGCATCGACCATATTCCCGTTACCGTATTAGCGGCAGAAGATTGCGAAATTTTATTTCTTAATTATCGAAAAATCATCGGCACATGTGCATCCTCATGTGCATTCCATACAAAGCTAATTGAGAATATGCTTATGCTTCTCGCCCAGAAAAACCTGTTTTTAAATCGAAAAATCGAGATTTTATCTAAACGTAGTACGCGGGAACGACTGTTACTGTTTTTCGATTTGCAGCGCGGTGTATCCGGAAAATTTACTATACCATATAACCGCGAAGAATTGGCGGCGATGCTTTGTGTAGAACGAAGTGCAATGTCCGCCGAACTATCCCGAATGCAGGCTGACGGGCTTATCAGATTTCAAAAAAATGAATTTGAGCTGTTATAATTCAGCATTAACCTCTTTTCTAACTATATTAAAAACCGCGCACATTATCAAAAATGTGCGCGGAAAGCAAAAATCAAGGTTGAAAAAAGCTTCGTTATTCTGCCTTTATCTGGTCGATAATAACGACATTAGTTGATTGATAGGCGAATATTACGCTGAAAGAAACCGAGAGGAATAGGACGCAAACTAAACACATAAGCGCCGAATACGGGTTTAAGAATATTATCCATTCTTCTCTCATTGCTAACTTCATATATAACTTATATATAAGCATTACATCTAATGCGATCGAAACGGAGAGTATTGTATTAAAGAGCATTACTACTATTCCCTCGTAAAAGAATTGCGCAATAATGTTGAACTTACTTGCGCCTATTGCTCGTTTTACTCCGATTTCAAACCGCCTTTCGTTAAGCGCATTTTTAAAGCTGCTATATAGGTTTATACCCAAAATTATAAACAGCGCTACGATTATAATGCATTTCGTCTGTGCATCACTTCGCATTGCATCCATAGCTTTATTTTGATCCTCATATATGCTGGAGCAAGCTAAAGTTAATCCTCTCGCGAGACCTACGACTTCCTCTATATTCTCGGAATAAATGAGAATACGTTCTTCGTGGGAATCGCTATTTTTCGGATCCTTAAGTACCGCCTGAGGAAAATATATAGGTGCATACAGAGATAGAATTTTATTGTGTTCATTCTTATAAGTTTTATAAAATTTATCGAATTCTTGATGAGCTATCTTGTCTTCTTCAAAGACTCCAACAACGCGAAATGCCTTATATACTGTTCCAAATTTGTCGGGTATAGGTAATTCGACAGTTATTGGTTCTTTATAGTTTGCTTTTATAAGAAAGTCATAAAAGGTTTCTCCTATTAGAATTTCGTCCGAAGCAGATATATTTTCCTTCCCTTTTATGAATTTAAGCCTCTCAATTTTATAAGAATAGCTGTATATTGCAAAAGTATTATAAGGAATAAAATTAGATTGAATCACAACATCTATTCCGAGTCCAGTATACCTCTGCGATATTTCAAAATAACGATAATACGATGTTTTCTGCATTGAATTAAGGGATTCCATAAAATAGTTAATTTTTTGCGCGGAAACCTCATCGTTTGCATCTCCAAAAAGCATTCCGTTCGATGCTACAGGGGTGACTATACTTATATATGGAGATGCGTTCATAACTTTCTTATATTTATTATATGTATTTGAATCAGTAAGTATTAAAAAACTAATTAAAAAGGAAAATGAAAGTAATATTGTCACCGAAAGTAGCATGTAATTATTGAATGTTTTTTGAACCATCTTACATGCGTGAGTAAAGAAACCGTTGCTATTCTTTTTCATTCAGAACACCGTCCTTCAGCTCATATTTTTGTTTTGCTTCGGAGGCAATCCCTTTATCGTGCGTTATTACGATTATTGCGTGTCCCTCGGCGTTTATTTTTTTAAGCAAACTCATTACGGAGAATTTATTTTCTTCATCAAGATTTCCGGTAGGCTCGTCGGCAATAAGAAGTGGCGGATCTAAAATTAGTGCGCGCGCAATAGCCACACGCTGTTTTTCGCCACCGCTTAAAACGTTAACGTTTGTATCAAGGAGCATTTTTATATCTAAAATGCTCGATAAATACGAGATATCAGGAGTCTTCCTTGCGTATAAACATGGGAGTAATATATTTTCGCGGCAGGTGAGGGTAGATATAAGATTATACGATTGAAATATAAAGCCTATTTTTTCTAGACGAAGTCTTGAAAAATCTTTTTTATTTTCTATATTTACCCCGTCAAAAAGGTAGCTTCCTCCGTCAAAATGTTCAATTAACCCTAATATATTCATTAGAGTTGATTTTCCGGATCCGGATTTTCCTACGATCGAGATATAACTCTCCGAAGCCAGAGAAAGGTTGATATCCTCAAGAATAGGGCGGTCATAAATTTTTCTTATTCCGATAAGCTCAGCGCTAAATTTGCTCATGGTTAGTCTCCGGATTCATTTGAATTATTTTTAGGATTGGAAAAGAAGAGAGAACCATAGCCCATATCGCAACAGGTATCCTCCGGAACGCCGGTTATACATATATATTCTTCGTTTTTATAACCTATTTTAACTTCGACCTCTGTCAATACATAACCGCTTGAATCCGTCGTCCTGACATAGTACGGACCGTCTTTATCCTTTTGATATACGGATTCTGTTTTAACCACGAGTACGCTTTCAAATACCTTTCCGGTAAGGAGCTTTAACTTCATTTCCTGCCCTAAAAGATAATCCCCTCCATTAATGGATAAGCGCGCTATTCTTTTGCCGTTTTCAATTACGTTTGAAATAAAGCTAAGTTTTGCTACGGAGCCGTTTTCGGTTTTATATTCCTTATCCGGATCTATTTTCATTGAATTATCTATTGCGAATTCGAACATAAGCTTGTCTATGTTTTCGAGCTTTAGAAACGCTTTTCCAAATGTCGAAAGTTCGACTACTATTCCGTTATGTTGGCAATAATAAGTGTTTTTTCCAATCTCAATTATTGCGTCGCCTTTTTTTACTTCATCGCCCGGAGCGACGAGAGCTTTTATGGTTTTCGTTCCAACGTCACCGATTTCCTCAAAGATAAATCCCTCACTTACGAATTTTCCTTCTAGAATAAAATATTCTTCCATATCTTTGCGCGTGACCATGTCTATTTCACCATATGCAAACGGTTCAATATTGAAATCGGTGTTGTGTTCATATTGTTTCATTTCGCCGCTCGAAAGCCAAACTATTAATCCAATCGGTAGGGCGAACATAACTACAAATACTATTGCAATTATTGTTTTTTTCATTTTCTATTCACCTATGCTTTATTAATTTATAAGGTTGATGCAAGTGAAAAAATATGCAAAAACGGGGGGAGGGTGGGCAATTGCTAATTAAAATTTGACACAGTCCCCCCGTGCTTAATCATTTTGTGCTTAATTTGAATATCGTTTCAATGCGGTATAATTATTATCTAAATCAGGGGTATAGTCTACGATATGACGGTAGTAAATAATGCCCTCGGCATCATATTCATTTAAAATTAATCTGCTACCAACAAAAACAGTGGCAATCCTATATTTACCGGAAGCCGTTGAAGCCGGAATTGTGTAAGTAATACCTCTGGAAACATAGCCCGTTTGCGAAAAAGGTGCAATCTTAAGACTATAACCCATATCATCATATGGATGGAAATACCATCTTTCACTTGCTTCAATCTTTGTGTGGTAATCATCAATAGTTCTAATTATTGTTTGCGTACCCTTTACATGAGTTTTTTGAGTTTGGTAAACAGGGGCGTTTCTCAAAAGATTGGTTGCGCTTAAAGTAAAGTTGTGCTTTCCAATAATTGTTTTACGTGTACCATCTACAGCGTAAACATTGCTGCTAAGCGTAAAAGAGATTACCAGCGCGATAGTGATACATAAATAAAACGTTTTTTTCATTTTTACATCCTCCTAATAGTTTTCTAAAACTTTATTTAAACAATTAAATACCGAAAAATACGGAATTTAATTATTTAATCTTGAAAATTAAATAGATATTCATAATAATATGGAAAGAAATCAATGCCGTCTATTTTGCTTGCGAAAAGCTCAAATGAATTTGCTCTCGTTCGCATGGTTGCTTCATAATAAGTGCTAAAGTTTTTGCCTTCGCAAATATAGTCGATTATTACAGTAGCGCTTGTTGAGTAAATAAGTTTATTTACAAAAGATGGATCCCTTATAGTTACACGAGGAATAACGATTGAGTTTGCTGCAATTTCTAAAGAGGCACCGGGTTTAAACGTTTGATTAATCGACATGCCGTTTTCATCTGAAACAGTGAAAGTTGTTTTCTCAATGCTCATTTCGTTATTTAATAAGCGAACTCCCGTTATTTTAATGTCCGATAAAGTTGAAAAGTTGCCCCCCGGAGGAGTCATAAACCCGTCAATATTAGGACAAATAGAGGAACCGGAAGAAGACGGGTAAATCATTTCTATACCTTCTTCAATAAAATCTTTAGGCGTAATATAATCGAGAACAATATTAAGCGGGATTTTATATTCTTTTCCTTTAATTGTCAATATAACTTCGTTTATAACCTCGTTCTTATCAAGGGGTATCCGATTCATATCAAACGCTAAGGTGCACTGATAAGTAAACAAATGCGGCAAAATATCTTTTGTTATCTTAATATAATCCTTATAAAATATATCGCCGTACTCATCATACGCTATAGATTCCGGTGTTGTCTTGGCAGGTTTACCGTCAATTGGGATTCCCCCGGATTTTAGGGCCTTACAATACAATTCGTAATATTTAGCAAAATCAAAATTATTGTAACTTTGAAATACATAATAGGGCAACGGTATAGGCGCCTTTTCTTCTTTCTCACCTTCTTCAGAAATTGGGCGTTCTGGTTCAGGTATTTTAGAAAAGGCAAAACTCATAGGAGTTTTAATATCGGCGGAAAGAGATAAATCCTCAGGTTTTAGTTCTTCTTGGCAGACAAGGTCAAAGACTGCATGAGATGTCCATGCGTAATTAGCGTAAAAATACAAGTTTGCATTTTCAAAAGTGCAAATAATTTCATCCTTCATATCCATAGATGGATACTTTAAATTGCTATTTCTCGGATTACAAGCCGAGAACAGGAATATCGAAATAAGTATCAGCGATAATAACGTTACCATTATTTTAGTATTTTTCATATACACCTCCGGTTATTTTATTAAAGTTCATTTATAATTAGAATAAAGAGCGCGGAATTATTAGTTGGAGTAGCGCTCCAACTTGTAATAAGAGTCACCGACATCGGGAGCATAGGTAATTACATATATCCAATCGCGAGCGCCTTCGGCAGTCCATTTTTCTAAAACCAATCCACTGCATGGGAAAACCGTGGTAATTCTATATTTTCCGGAAGCGGTTGTTGCTGGAAGAGTATATGAAACACTATGTTCTACTGTGCAAGATTGTGAATCGCTGACGCCAAGACTGCCGGATAATTCGACAAAGACGCCGCCCCCAACTGTGACGGAAGCCGAAGCAGTGAGTGTTCTCGTATAGGAAGTATTAACACCGATAGTTGTCTGAATTCCTTTTGTGTGTTTAGCCTGCGTTTCATTGATCGGTTTATACCTTGCAGCTACATCGTTTGCCCTAAGAAGACAGAGATAGAGACCGCTTTGTTTCGTAACTTGACCATTTACAGCGTAAACATTGCTACTAATCATAAAAGAAAATAGTAACGCGATAGTGATACATAAATAAAACGCTTTTTTCATTATTCTTTTCTCCTAAATTCTATTTATCAACAGTTACAAATAAAAATTCATTATAACTTTGATAAAATGTATTATAACAGCAATTAATTGGGAAATCAAGGTATTTTTAAAATATATAATAGTGCGTAAATCGCAATTCAAGAGAATATTTACAGCCCTCACAACAATTATGGCTTTTCATATAAAAATGTATTGGAAGGAAATAATTATAGCTATTACAATGTCTATGACTTCAAAAAAAATATATTTAATAATTTTGATTTTAAAGAAAAACGAAAATATATTCTCAATTTGATGGGAAAGAGCATAATAATTCTAATTACGTTTTAGGTAATAGTTAAGATCTGATAAAGATTAAATAAAAAAAGCCCCAATAAATAGGGGCTTTTTTTTGGTGCGAGCGTTCATAACGACAAACTCGCAAACCCGCATAAAATAAGGACATCCAGCATTAAACAGACAAATATTGTAGCAGAAAAAACTAAAATTGAATATTACTACGGCCACCGCCTTATAAGACTATGGGCGGTGGTTGTGTTTGATATAAATAGGGACGGCGGTCATGCCGCTACTCCACAGGGTCTAATCGAAAGGTTAGGTCCTTTTTTCATGCCAGTACAAAAAAGAAGACATTGAAAACTATGCTAATTCATCGTATAATTTAATTGAAAACTGTCTTATATTACACAAGATTTAGGAGTGTCTTATGCTCAAAGGATTTATTCACTATAAAAACGGGAGAATTCCTTTTGTAATAGAAAAATATCGGATGGAACTATTTACTGATGATTCACTCCTGACTGACTTTATGAAAGACGACAACTTCCAGTCGGACTATGTTTTAACAGGAGAATGCTTCAATCTAGGTGTTACATCTCAAAAAATTACTATAAATGTAGAATACTCAATTGGGAACACTTGTTATCTGACCTGCTTTCTAATAAATCAAATTGGCCATGATGTTCAATTTGATTCTGCTGTTTTTACGTCGGAACTACTCGACTGTATTTTTCGTTACAAGTATAATTACTTGGACATTGCGAAAGCCGGTACGAACCTTTCAGCAGAAACAAAAGAAGTGTATTGTATACCGTTTTCACTTTATGAGACACCTTATGAACTAAAATACATCGTTGGCCACCAGCATCGTTTGGGTCTTTTGAAGAAATTTGAAATGGCTGGTGAAGCCGTAGTTTCATTAAATTCCACTGACATTAAGGAATGCTTCCGAATCACCACCTTGATGGAACGTTTCATGACGTTTATGTCAAATTCCTCAGATGTATATTTTCGATGCATTACGCTTACCAACAAAGGACTTCCATCAGCATTTTTTCATTGCAAGTCTATTTCTGAAAAATTGTCGACTGGATTAGATGTGTTGTTCTATAAATTTGATGTCATGAGATATTCGCCAAAGATTCTTCAAAATTTGGCTGAAAATCCAGGCAATAAAATCACCACAAGTATGACCTTGGGCCATATAGGAAATCTTGAATCCATGTTTACTCCACAACGATTTATTGAGCAAATCACGGCATTTGAATACTTATTCGAGAAACTTGAGCCTCTAAAAGCGAAGCAGCGAACTGTTCATTTAGTAGATGAGTTGGAGTATATGTTTACAGCTTTCCCCCAGATTTTAAGTGGTATACACAAGAACACAAAAGCGGTTTCTAATGAGATTAAAGCGTTACGAGTAGATATTGTGCATGGACACGCTTATTATTACGATTTTGCTACAAACCATATGTTCCGGTATTTTATGTTTAGCTTAGACACCTTGATAAAATGCATGAACCTGAGACTTGCAGGCTTTAGCGATGAGGAGATACATAATTTCAGTGCTTTCTAATACCTCCCCCATTCAAAACTAGCAGGTAGCTACAAACTGCATTTATAGTAAAAATTGAATATCCCACACATGAGCCGCCCTATAAGACTATGGGCGGCTTTTGTGTTTGATATAAATAGGAGCGGCGGCCATGCTGCCGCCCCACAGGGTCTAATCGAAAGGTTAGACCCTTTTTTCATGCCAGTACGAAAAAGGAGGTATTGATTTTATGGCGAAAAAGCCCAAAGCACCCGAGCAGGACAATCCTGTTACTGCCTCGGATACTGATATTTTATCCGAGAGCCAACAGTCCGAGCAGATGGAAAACCCGCCCTTTGAGCCAGACACCCAGCCCCCGGAAGTGGCCGTGGAGGAAACGACACAGCATACGCCCGATATTTCCGAGGAGGCACAACCTCTCGAACCAATTTCCTTTGAGGCGTTCAAAGCCGCACAGGAGGCCGCCGCTGCGGAAATGCCCGTCCCCGAGGAGGAGGACACCCGGCAGGAATGGGAAAAGCCGTTGGTCGAGATTGAGACCGAGCAACAGACCAAACGCCGTGGCCGCCCGCCCAAGGCCTCCGAGGATAAGGAAACTTCGGGCCAAGTTGGCCCGAAGTCGGATAAGTCCGCAAAGGCTGAAAAGTCCCCCAAACAGCCCAAGTCAGAAAAAGCGACCAAGCCTCCCAAGGAGGAAAAAGCCCCCGAGCCGCCCGCCCCTCCCGAGCCTGTCACGCCGCCCGAGCCGATAGACGCTACCCGCCCCGGCGAGGTGGAGCAGATTGTATATCTCAACCTGTCGGAGCTGCACCCATTCAAAGACCACCCTTTCCAAGTCAAAACGGACGAGGAAATGCGGGCGTTGGTTTCCAGCGTACAGGATAAGGGCGTAACCCAGCCCGCCATTGTGCGCCCCCGAGAGGATGGCGGCTACTAGCTGCTTTCCGGCCACCGCCGCCACCGGGCCAGTGAATTGGCCGGGATGTTTAATATGCCCTGTATCGTCCGCAATCTCACCGATGAACAGGCCATCACCCAAATGGTGGAGGACAACACCAACCAGCGTGAGCAGATTTTACCCAGCGAGAGGGCCAAGGCTCTGAAAATGCAGTTGGAGGCCATCAAGCGGCAGGGCGCAAGAGACCCGGTAGAGGGCATCGACCCCGGCAAACGCTCCAACGAGATTGTAGCCGAGCGCAACAAAATGACCGTCAAGCAGGTGCAGCGGTTTATCAAGCTCAATGACCTTGTTCCCGAGCTGCTGGATATGCTGGACAAAAAGGCCATCGGCTTTACCCCTGCGGTGGAGATTTCCTGTATCAAGCCCAAAAATCAGCGGTACATTGCCGTTGCCATCGAGGACCAGCAGTCCGGTCTCTCCCTCTCCCAAGCACAGCGTATGCGGGAACTTGACCAAAAAAAGATGCTCAACCCGGATGTCATTGACGGTATTATGTTAGAAGAAAAAAAGGAGGCAGATAAAGTGATTATTTCCAGCCAAGAGTTAGCCGAATATTTCGGCAAGGACAAGACCCCTCGGGAAATGAAAGACCAGATTTTGCAGCTTTTGGGCGATTGGAAGTCCAAGCAGCCCGAGCTGCCGAGGCCCGAGAAAAAGGCCGAGCAGGAGAAGTAAGGCACTTTGGGCCAAATTGGTCCGAAGTCGTAACAGGGCGAGTGGTGGAATATTCCCCGTCGCCGCAATATTAGTAGCATAACAGGGAAATGTCTGTCAAGGGCAAAGCACCCTTGACCGACTTTCCCTGTTGTGCTTTAAGGCGGCCAAGCGGCGGGGATATTCCCCCGAGCCACCCCCTTTCCATGATTGGAAAGGGATGGGGATAGGTTGACCACCTTGCAGAAACTTGAAAGGAGTTGATTTTCATGAAAAGACCCATTGCATACATAACCGCCGCATGGAGCGGTGACGGTAGGGCCGATACACAGCTTGCCGCCGGG
>JAVVSK010000002.1:0-155130 GCA_036654235.1 Clostridia bacterium
GTAAGCCGGGCAAGACGCACCGCCCGTTTATCCCCCCGCGCCGCCATCTGTGCTAATTTGTTGTCGTTCATAGAAATTACCGCAATTTCCGCACAGGCGAAAACTGCGTTGAGTGCAATCAGCAGTATCTGTAAAAGAATCTGCCATAAAATCGGGTCGTTCAAAGTCGTTCCTCCTACTATTTTTTGAATGAATTGTGCTATGCTGACCCTCTATCTCAGTAGTTTACGAAAACGCAAAAAGGCACACCCAGCGTTCCAAAAAGAACGTGAGTATGCCCTATATTTTAAGTTATCTTTTAATAATCGGTCGTGAGCGTCGTCGCCGCCGTCATCATCCATTGCGCAAAAACATCCTCCTCTAAAATGATATATACAATACATATTAGCATATCCTGTCGATTATGTCAATTTCGGAAACGAAAATTGTACATACATTGGATACAGTCCTTCACAAAGCTATTATAGCACTTCCATTATAAATTAACACCGTAACTATCATCTTGAAACCAATGCAAAATATCATCGTGTGTAAGGGAATCCAAAGCGATTTTCAACGTTTCAATGAGTTTATCGTATGTACGTGGCTTTAACTTATGAACAATGAGTTTCATCTTTGACCACGACATCTCAATAGGGTTAAAGTCTGGGGAATATGACGGCAAAAAACAACACTTTAGTACCAGTATCATATAGCAATTACATTAACACTAAAATATAATATAATTAATCTATAAAGTAGTTGATTATATGCAAGCAACATCACCTAAAAAAAGAGCATAAATCATAGAGGCAAAACTGCGCGGAGAGAAGACTTATACCATAATATTGTGGGTTAAAGTAAGCAAAAGCACTATTGACAAAGTGTAGCAGCGTTATCATGTCACCGATAGCGGTCTTGCGAAAGCATACACCGGAAGACAATCTAAAATCACTCCCTAACTTGAAGAAAAAAAATCCGCTAAGAGATTGATGCAAATAATGACATTACACTTGCTAAGTTGATAGAAAAATTCTCCTTACCAATAAGTATTTCACTTCTCTCACCGATTTTGATAGCGTGGGGATATTCCTTTAAAAAAAGACACTCCATCCATCAGTACAACAACGAGAAGACATAATAGAGCAGCGAGAAAAGTGATATCTGTCGGTTGCTTTTGTGGTTGCATTCGAGATTAGCGGACTTTTTGTAAGGTAGGGCGTTTTAGGCTGCAACTGGCGGTATGTTCATAATATGCGGTTGAAAGCCGGTGTTATCGGAAAGCAAGTTATTTAGCCGTCCGCTTATTCTCTAACTTCAAATTTATATGCGTTGCTTCACGGCACGCTTGTTTTCATACATGCGCGCGTCGGCAAGTTCGATGACCCGATTTAAATCTCCCTGCGTTTCCTCGGTATCGCACACGCCGACGGCGTAAGTCAGTTTGGTGGGTAAAGTACTGCCCTGATTATACTCTTCGGTAGCTCGCTGCATTGCGCGCATCATTTTAGCGGGCTGACCAGGAGGAAGATCATCACAGAACACCCAAAATTCGTCACCACCCACACGGTAGCATTTTCCAACGGAAAAGAACGTGCGGTTCAATACGTCGCCGAACGCACGAATGAGCTGATCACCTGCTCCGTGACCATATCGGTCGTTGGTAGCTTTCAAATTATTCAAATCCAAGAAAAACGCGGTACGAACAACCCCTCCTGTCCATGCGCTCCTATCCAGCTCAAAAGCCGCCCGGGAATAGCAGTTTGAAAGCGGATCTTGCATTGCCAGCGCCTTGTAATAGGATTCCCTCGCTTCTTCTGCGCTGTGCTGCATAAGTAAGAGAACAAATTGGTACATTTGATGAAATAAATAAGCCAAAAGCCCAATTTTCGCAAAGAACACATTCTTTTCCCCGACTTCACAGAAAAACGCAACCAAATCAACCGCTCCGCACAGCGCAATCAGACCCCCAAAATAAAGTCCCCGATTGCTTTTTTTGCAAATCAAACCATACACAATACAAACGATTACAGCTAAAATTCCAACAATCTGTATTGAGTGCGTCACGGGTAAAAGCCGCCGCAACTCTATTCCGGTGAGCAGAAACACCATCAACTGTGCCAGCGCAGCAGCCATTCCAACCCCTGCAATGAGCTTTAAAAGTTTCCCTCTCCAATCCGTAAGCTCCCAACCAAGCAGTGCTGCCAGTGTCGGAGCCAGCATAGCAAAAGACAGTATGTCCACAAGATAGACCATCCGCGCTACGGGCGCAAGGTATACGATGCAATAGGTTTCGCACATAAAATACAGTCCGCAATTGAGTGCCAAAAATCCCCGAAGTAGCATTCTGTAAGGGTCAATGCTCTTACGTGTCATCAGACCGAGGAACAAAAGAATCAGCCCACTAAACAAAATCAGTGCGTTCAGTAGAAGCGATGGAAGGTCCCGCATAATTTGTTGCTTGAGAAAAACCGCCTCGTTGGCAATGACCAAATCGGGCATGGATATCCGCGTCATCCCATTTGCGGGCACTGCCACAATAATTTCCAGCTGCGCGCCGCTCGCTTTCTGCGGCAGGGGGATATGTGTGAAATAGTTGCCGAGGGAATACGGCTGTGGCTCGACGTGATAAATCGTTTTCTCATCAAGCAAAATCGTCATAAACGTGTGATTGGCCTGTAAAATCAACGACGGAATCGTCTGACCGGTGAAGGCATAATCCAAGGTGAATTGCAGCCTTGTTTCGCCCGTTACATCAAAATAGTTGGGTAGGGTAATCTTTGTACGTTGCCCTTTGCTGATAAGCTCCGCATCTTGAACCAGCACCATCTGCTCATCAACTACCTCTGGCAACGTGACCGCCCAACGATTGTAGAGAGAAAACCAGAGTAGAACCAAATATATCACAAGCATGGAGGAAATAAATATAATACATGGTATCTTTTTCATGGTAACCTCCCGTTTTTAATCGTTTTGCAATCCATTCTTTCATGATTAAATAGGATTGATCCTTGGAATAATACTGCTCATACGAAGCTTTTAAAAGCTGTGTTTCGCAATACTTTTGTGGAACGTAACTATTTATCCTATTTTAAGTTGTGCAAGTTTTAAAATCTAACTTTTTTAATTATATCACTCTTAAAGTACGATGTCGAGAGATGTTGTACTTTAAACATTGAATAAATATAAATAATGTGATGTACAATATTGCAGTAGGCGGTGATTAAAGTGTATGAAGATTTTATAGCAAATCGGGTTGCGCAATTAAGAATAAACAAAAATGTTTCGGCGCGTGATATGAGCTTGTCGATTGGACAAAATCAGAACTATATCAGCCATATTGAAAGCAAAAAAATGCTCCCGTCTATGCAAGCACTTTTTTATATCTGCGAGTATCTCGGAATTAAGCCAAAAGATTTTTTTGATGATGAACTGCATCCAACGTTATTACAGCAAGAAGCAATCAATTTTATCTATGAACTTGGCGACGATGATGTAGAAATGATGATTGGCTTTTTCAAAAGAATTTGCAGAGAAAATAAATGAGAGGAAGTCAGACATAAAAAAGTCCGCTTGCCCTCCAATTAATGCAATGCTAAAAAAGCTTCTACAATGCTTTCTGCATAGAGCTTCGTTACTGTGAGCTTTTCTCCATTTATTAATATAATCTCGCTCGGAGAAACGCTTGTTACATATTTCATGTTGACAATACAATAACGCGAACAACGCAAAAAATGCTTGGGAAGACACCCTATAGCCGACTCAATGGTTTTA
This sequence comes from Clostridia bacterium, assembly GCA_036654235.1. GTDB lineage: Bacteria > Bacillota > Clostridia > Christensenellales > CAG-138 > JAVVSK01. The sequence continues at coordinate 3,754 of JAVVSK010000002.1, forward strand.
CGTTCTTTGTGAATATTATTAAAGGTATGTATATTGAGAAGATGGTCATAGATATCAAGATATAAAATTTCATTGCAAGGCACGTTTTTGTAGGAATTACCGCACTTAATCAAATATGCTGTATTTTCGTTTGATATAATAATAGGTATAACACAACGCATCGTTTCAATTAATTTACAAGAAAAAAGAGGATCATTTTTATTGAGAAAGCGTATCGCACCTACTTCATAACCTTCCAAGCTATACTCGACATAATCCGACACGAAAACCAAGGGTACTGTTTTATTAACCGTCCTTAATTCATGTGCAAACTCAACTCCCGTTAATCCGGACATCTTTACATCAAGTATTATAACATCAAAGTCAAAAAACCGATTGTCAGGAAACTCAAACGTAGATTCGTATTTTGATATAGTTAATTCGTGAGCGTCTGTTTCAGCCCATTCAACTAAAAGCTTATAAATCTTATTTAAATATTTGGGGTCATCGTCAAGTATAGCTGCTCTTATTAACATACCTTTTCACCTAGAGAAAGAAGCATTATTACTTCGAAAGAATCCTCTTTCGGGCATATTTTTAAGTATCCATTGTGCTTCTTCGCAATTTATTTCATCTGCTTTAATTCAATTCTATGAGAGACTTTATCGGCTTTTGAAGTTGCTATAACATCATCCTTATATACATAAGGTCCATCAGTATTATTTGTCATGTGAATATTCAACATTTTTGAGGCTTGTGTCATAGAAAAATCTATTCTGCGTTTGTCTCTTGATAGTCTTACCGAAGCTTCTATAGCTTTCTCGAAAAGGTTAGCGATAACAACACATACATCATCATTTATTTTGTAATTGCTATCGTAGTGTTTTCGGATACTTGCTTTAGTCTTGCTTCATTTCTAAATCTTATTAGATATCGTTACATCGATAGCAGGGTTGCCGCTACTAATAATCCTAGCTACTCCTAATGCGAAAGCTCCCATTCTTTTTCTATACTCCATAATGCTCTTAGAATTTTAGGTCTGTGCAAAAGAAGCAAGAGTTGACATACTATTGTTGATATTATGTCTCCATTCACGAATAAAGTTGTATGTTGATTCGAGGGGAAGAAGGTATTCTGTAGCCGCCTCAGTTTGTTGAATCTGTTTTTGCATATCCAAATTGTGCTGATATATTATCACAATATGATTAAAGAAATATGTAATATTAACGCTAATAATCAGTATTGCTGGACAAAGAATGACGCAAACAATAGTGTCTAAATTGTTTAAAGCTAAAACAAAAGAAAGGTTTATCAACAGCGCAACACCCATAACACCGAGAGTAATGATTAATGTTAAAGTTATACTTTGTTGGAAAGGTAAGACCTTAAATTTTCTTTTTATCGCCAATAAAGCAAAAAGTTGGGTTACGTTACAGAGCAGATAGAGCAGAATAGATTCAGCGCGAATCAATGTTGATGACGTTAATGACTCTACAGCATTTGATGTAACAAATGACAGGATCATGAATACGATTAGATTACTAACAAGAAAGACTATTGATGGGACAGCACCACATAATAAGCGCCGTGTTATTGAGCTGCCAAAAAAGGCTACTGAGTAACATATAATTAATACTGCGCTTATACATATTACCAATTCCATATTTAAGCCCAGATTATTCATAACCGTAGTAAAGGCGGCTAACGGCAATATAAAGAACATGGCAGCTTTGCTTTTTTTACCTAATGTACTAAGTTGAGCCCTTAGCAGCACAAATACAATGATATACTCACCAATGTTTACTGCCATCTCAAACATCAGCCAAAAAAAATCCATTTGACATTATCACACCTCTCTTTAATTAATATCGGAGAATTATAACACAAATAGAATAAATAAGAAAGAGTAAAGAACGATAATACGAGATATTTTCACGGCAAAAAAACGGCATTTCACGACAAGTATGGTTACAGTTGTTTTTTTTGGATTATAATATGGCAATGAAGAAGGTGATGGTATGAAATAAATTATTAGTATATTACTTCTTGCTTGTAGCGGTTTCAATATATAGCAACTTTACGTCGGACTCCGCACTTGCGTTTTCTCTTGTTATCAATGCCAACTATTCTGTCGTAACTCCGACATTGCGCACACCCGCTGTTCTTCGGTGCGCATATGTAAACGAGAGAAACATGATCAAGCCCAATGCTCTAGTAGTCGGGCAAAGTGTCTCTCTGGTACAAGATGGCAAATCTCGTATTTACATTAAATCATCGGATATGGCATCTTTAGCTCTTAATTCTCAAATTGTGAGAGCATACTATTTGCTTCAAAAGATAAAAAAACAACTGCAAACCTTGTTTTGTATACACGAAGCATTCCCGATAATGTTACTTTGTCACCTAGTACCATATTTTCTCTTGTTAACTAACATCTCAAAACAGATGTTATAAATAAAAATCAGGAGGTATTTATGAAAACTGTAAACAAACTCATCGCTGTATTCACAGTCGTCATGATGGTTATGGCATTTGCCGGCGCATTTGCCAACTACGAATACAATGAACACGACGTAGCAGCCGTGACCGCTTTTCTTGAGCAGGAAGTTAACGGTGTAAAGAATGGCAATTTTTTGTATGGTGATGCATACAAACCATACGATCCGTCCACTTGGCAGTACATCGTGACGGAAAACGTCGAAGGTTTCACGGGCAATCCCAATAACCCGGTATTCACATTTGATTATAACGGTCGCTTGGTGTCTATCGACTTCGTGTATCAGTGGTCAGAGGTTATTAATGGAATACACGCTGACGGTTATAGGTGCTATCCTGTGGGAGGCGAGTTCCATTTTGACGGATGCACGGCTCTTCGCGAGATTAACACTGATGCACCGGGTCTAAATAGTATGCCATCGATAGACCTCAGTAATAACGCGCCCGATTTTCGCGAACGTTATTATGGATTAATCGGAGCGTATAAGATTTATACATCCATACCCGGCGGTATAGGCGAAGCATCATTTACTTGTGCGTTCGACAGATTGTCACTGTATGGAAATACGGATTACGAGAGAATTGTGTATGCCGATTTATACGCCGAGGATTATCCCTACGGTACTCCGGACGAGGAAAAAAGCATGTTTATCGGTTGGTTCGATCGCTTTACCGGAGAACTTTATTCGGAAGAACGCAGCCTTGTCTTGAGCGGTAACGACATTACCTATGTGCTTGAAGCCCGCTATGAAACTTCACCCGAATTTAAACGCGAATGCGGAGAGAATAAACTACCTACCGGTGATGTCAATCTTGATCATATAATCAACACGGGCGACGTGGCAACAATACTTCAGTCGCTTGTACAAATGAGTGTACATATCGAACCGCTGCTCTCTGATGTCAATGCAGATGGACATATAAATACAGGCGATGCTTCTGCGCTTTTAAAGCTCCTTATCCGAGCGTAAAAAACATATTGAATCTACGAATACCTTATCCGTAGCATTACGAGATGATATGGTCGTTGATTCAAGACTTTAACCGGAGACAGGATGCGTTTAAACAATCCTGTGTGCATGACTAAAAAACGAGGCTCAATCAAAAACTAACAGTACCTTTTGGGGCTGCGGCTTTACTTCAAATTACAATCTGAGTTATCCAACCGATGATTATCGCAGCCCCATAAAGAGATTTACTACTTACGCAATATATTTAGGAGGTAAAACGCATGAACAAACTATTGGTGCAACTATAGAAGCTTAACTAATCATAGTCCATATCTATCACGAGATTTGATAACATCTTTTCGTTGTTGCTCTTTTGGACGAAGAGCCTTTTTTATATGTCAAATCAAGTTTAATAAGCCGCTTACAAAGAGCGAATTCGGATATTGGCAGTTTAAATTCATCTATTAATTCCTTCAAAGTAATGTCCGGCGTTTTTTCAATTTTAGAAACAATTAAATTCATAGTTTTTTCGGTTACGAGAGGCTTTCTCCCGTTGTTTTTTAGTGCGGCTTCATAAGCTTCCGACAGCTTTAAATTTATTTCACACCCGCGTTACGGTTCGTATACTTGCAAATTGCCATGTTGCTATTTCTTTTTTTGCTTGCTCCTACCTACATATATATTTGATTATAGCTGCCTTTTTGAATTCTAAATACGCATCTTGCTATCAGCTTACTAACGCCTTGCTTCCAAACCGTTTTTGGCGGGTGGAAAAGTTCAAAGAGCGTAGGAATGCCAGGCATTTCCGGGGGTGACATTTTGAACTTTTTTATGATACAATAAGTAAAATAAAAAAGCGGGAGATAAAAAAATGAACGTAAAAGCATTATATAGTCTAAGCTACGGAGTATATATTCTAACGACGAAAGATTTAGAGCGCGATACCGGCTGCGTTGTAAATAGCGCAATGCAAATAACTAATGCGCCGGAAACTATAGCGGTGAGCGTTAATCACGATAACTATACTAACTCTTGTATACAAAAATCCGGAATATTCGCGCTTTCAATTTTGGCGGAAAGCTCAAGCCCAAAGCTCATAGGTACTTTTGGATTTAAAAGCGGCAAGGATTACGATAAAATTGCTAATTCGGAAACGACCGAAGTGAACGGCGTTCGCGTTATAACCGATGCATCAGCATATATAATATGCAAGGTCATAAATTCGATGGAGACGAATACGCATACCGTGTTTTTAGGCGAAATAATTGATGCGGATGAACTCACGGGCGAAAAACCAATGACCTATGCTTATTATCATAACGTTATAAAGGGAAAAAGCCCAAAAAATGCGCCGACTTATATAGCCGAGATACCAAAGAAATAATGGTTTTTAAAAACAATGGATGATTAATGAAAAGCTTCGTGTATTAAAAGAATATTATGGTTATGACGGGTTTCGAGAGGGGCAAGAGGCTGTAATAGATGCAATATTGGACGAGGGCAAAGACGCTCTCGCGGTTATGCCTACGGGAAGCGGTAAATCCGTTTGTTTTCAAGTACCCGCGATGCTTCTGCCGGGGGTAACCCTAGTTATTTCCCCTCTAATATCGCTTATGAAGGATCAGGTAAATGCCCTTACGCGAATGGGAATCCCCGCGGCGTTCATAAATAGCTCGCTCACCTATGAACAGTCGAAGCGGGCGCTTTCTTGTGCAAAAAATGGACACTATAAGCTCATATATGTTGCCCCGGAGCGTATTTTTTCAAGCAGTTTTTTAAACTTTGCAAAAAATACAAATATTTCCCTTATCGCTGTTGACGAGGCGCATTGCGTTTCACAATGGGGGCATGACTTTCGGGACAGTTATCTTCGGATAGATGAATTTATCGATCAGCTTAAAGTTCGTCCTGTTGTAACCGCCTTTACGGCGACGGCGACAGTTCGTGTTCGCGAAGATATAAAAAAGCTTTTAAATTTGCGCAATCCGTTTTTAATGACGACAGGGTTCGATAGGGAAAATTTGTTTTTTGCTGTGCGCGATTCTAAAAACAAGTTTGAGGATTTAATGGATGAACTTTCTTCGATGAAGGGTATGAGTGGGATAATCTATTGCTCAACGCGCGAAACCGTTGAATCCCTAACCGTGGATCTAACCGCTGCGTCTTACGGGGCGACGAGGTATCATGCGGGACTTTCGGATGTCGAACGTAGAAAGAACCAAGAGGCATTTTTGATAGACGAAAAGCCGATCATGGTTGCAACTAATGCTTTCGGAATGGGAATAGATAAATCGAACGTTTCTTTTGTTATACATTATAATATGCCCAAAGATATAGAGAGCTATTATCAGGAGGCGGGGCGCGCGGGGCGCGACGGAAAAGAGGCGCGCTGCGTTTTATTTTACAATTCTCAGGATATAGTTTTGAATAATTTTTTTATAGAGTCAAGTCATAGGGATAATAAACTTCCGGATAAGGATATGAGCGATAGAGTATATAACGCCGCGAAGGATAGATTAGCCGCTATGGCGCGCTACGCTAAAAGCGGGACTTGCTTAAGGCAACGCATCCTGACCTACTTTGGAGATATGCTTAGTACGCCTTGCACCGGATGTTCCGTTTGCGACGGAGACTATACGACCGTCGATATAACTCTCGAAGCGCAAAAGATACTCTCCTGCGTAAAGCGGTCGGGAGAACGCTATGGCTTTGAAACGCTTGTAAGACTTTTACATGGGGATATCGATGCGAGAATAATAAGCGCGGGACTAAATACTATAAAGACATTCGGAATAATGAACGAGCTTAAAATAACGAAAATAAGGCGACTTCTTGATTCATTGCTTTCGAACGATTATCTTTCGCGGACGGAGGACGAGTATCATGTTTTAAAGCTAAACGAAAGTTCAATAAAGGTGCTGAAATCGGAGGAAAGGGTATTTGTTCGAAGCTCATCTGTCGAAGAAAAGAGAACGAAAAAGGGAAAAAGGATCGCGACGAACGATGTACCCGCGTTTTCGGATTACAATATGCCTAAAGGAAAATATGAGACGATCGGAAGACCTAAAAAGAGCCTTAAAGATTCGGCGGGTACCGGCGGAATTTCCCCGAAGCGAAACGCAGAGCTGTTCGCAAAGCTAAAGCGCCTGCGCGAAAAAATCGCTAATGAGGAGGGTGTTCCTGCCTACGTCGTATTTTCAAACTCGACTTTAATTGACATGAGCGAAAAAATGCCAAAGAGTTCCGCCGAAATGCTGAATATCAGCGGCATAGGGCTTATAAAATATGGGCGATACGGCGAAAGATTTTTAGCTTCGATTCTAGAGTATCTCGATTATCTGAATAATATAAGCCTGAATAATAAAATTAACTAAGCTTAAGGCGGTGAAAAATGGAAAATATATTTTTGGCGGGCGGTTCTCGAGGAATAGGTGCCGATACGGTCAGACTCTTTCGATTTCGCGGACATCAGGTTGTTTTTAGCTATAACTCGTCGGAAAAAGAGGCAAGATGCCTTGAGATAGAAACGGGAGCGTTTGCGGTCAAAGCCAATAGCGCGGATATCGGGGAGGTAAAGAGTGCATTCGATTATTCAAAAAGCATTCTCGGTTTTATCGATACTTTAATAATAAACGCGGGCGTTTCTAGCTTTTCACAAATAAACGACGTTAGTGAGAGCGATTTTTATAAGCTGGTTAACGTTAATCTTCTCGGCGCGATAAACTATATTAAAAGTTTTTCGCCGAATATGATAGAAAAAAAGCGCGGTCAGATAATATTAGTTTCATCGGTACAGGGAATAACGGGTGCTTCCTGCGAATCTGTTTACGCTATGACGAAGGGAGGGCTTATAGCGCTTTCAAAGTCGATAGCTTTAGAGTTAGCGCCGTCGAATATAAGGGTAAACTGTGTAGCTCCCGGGCTTATAGCGACGGATATGAATTCTCGTCTCTCAAAATCAGAGCTGATCGATTTAGAAAAAAATATTCCTCTCGAAAAAATTGGCAAAGGGAAAGACGTTGCAAAGGCGATATATTTTTTAGGTTCGGACGAAGCCGAATATATAACAGGTCAGGTGCTTACTGTTGACGGTGGATGGACTATTGCTTAGTTTTAAGGTTTTGGAGGCGCTGCTACCAGACCCATGAGCTCAAAAACGCGCGTCGAGATGTAGGTATGTTTTTCATATTCTATACTTAATGTTAATTTTACCAAACGCGGATTAGTTGGAACATTCTCGAATAATATATCTGATATACTGCTGCCCATGTAAAAGTCTTCGCCGTAAGCTATATCGTTAGGAAGTGGAACGTAAGTAGGGTTTCCTAACGAATCTACAATCGGCTTTCCGTTTGTATCTAAAATTTGAATTGGTTCATAGGCAATCTTAAGGTATTTGTTTGTCGGGTCTTTCCCAACTTTAGAGACGAGCGTCATATTCATAAAATAGCCGCGTGCCTTATATCGAATTGCCGCGCCCGCGTTAACGTCCGGATCGGACTTACCTACCGAACTTGCGTCTGTTCTTATGCCCGCTGACTCAGTTAAAATCATTTCGGTATTTATAGTATCAAAAATAACGTTTGCGATGCGTTCGCAACGATTTACAGAGGTTACTTTTAAAAAAATATTCGAGAACATAGGCATAAGACCGACAATAGAACCCATGAATACAGCTAAGAGCGTAGCGGCGACGATGCTCTCCATGAGAGTAAAACCTGCCTTACCAAGGCGCTTTTTTCTAATTTTTTTCACGATTTTTTCCCTCTTCTATACATTATTTTTTTGTCAAAAAGAAATAACTGTTTCCATAAGCCGAATCCGTATATTGAAGCTTGGCGTAGATTCTAAAACGAAGTACAGAAGAAAGCTCATTCGTAAATTCAATAGTAATATCCTTAGGATTAGAAGGTATATTGGTTTTCATAAGATAATTATTTGTCCCATTTTCCATACCCGTTCGGAGCTTTTCCGATGCTATCGTTATTTTGTCGGACATTTTTATAGAACCGTAAAATACACCGATAGAGATTATAACTACGACGAAAGCAACGAGAACGTTGAGAATAGTCATTCCTGCGCGCTGCTTTAAAATTTTATTTATCTTTTTCATAAAATAAAAAACTCCTAATTTAACTTATGCGGGTTTCCATGTTCCGTCCCATTTATTCTTATAATAGTCTTCTGGGTCGTCAACTCCGACGAACTTCATAATGTATTTTCGGGTTATATTATAAGTTGACCCACCGTAGTCCGCAGAGACCGTTAGGACGAGGGTATCAGCGTAAGGATGGTCACCATCCCCGTCGCGGTATAACTTTAGCGTTACCTTCCCCAGAGAGGACGCGTCAGCTGCTTCAATCTTTCCGTCTTTAAAGTTCAGGTTATATGTAGCTATCCTCATATTCCCGCCCTGATAAGGAAGCCAAGTCGGAAAGTTGACTCTTATATAATAGCAAAACTCGCTGGTAGTACCGCCGGTAGTATCGCCTTTCGCTAGTTCAGCATCTAGAATATCGGTAACGCTAATTGCCGTTATATAGCTTTGCCGCGTAAAAAGATCGTTTTTAACGGAGCTCATTCGCGAGGCAGAGGAGAGAAGGATGGCGAGAGATAGCGAGGTACAAACGAGAAGGATACACATTGATATCATTAGCGCTATTCCGCGTTTCTCTCTTAAAATCGTTTTAACTTTGTTTATTAGTTCAATGTCCATACAAAAGCCTCGCTCTCTATATAGCTTCCGGACGGCGGAATCGCCGTAACGTTTATTCGATCGAGCGTATTCCGATATTCGGAAATTATATTCGCGTTCGGTGTTATAAGGCGAACGAGAGTTCCGGCTTCGTTTTCCGTTATTAAGATTCGCGCCGGTATATTGAAAGACTGCGTAGTATTATTGATCGAATATTTAAAATCGCCAAGATGGTAAAACCCGTTTTCATCTTTTCCCGCCGGAACGCCTTCTACAAAAACGGTATAGCTATACTTCCCGATTGTTCCGATTCTTTGAATAACGAGGTTAAGATCAGAATTAAGTTTCTTGTCTTTTGCAAAGAGAACGATATTATAGCTTTCCGCGTATTTATCGAAATAAAAGTCAAGTGTCGTAAAAGATGCCGGTAAATCCTCAATAGGCATATCAACGAAACTTTCTAGAGTCCAGTTTACCGTCCCGTCATAAAGTCTAAGCTGTACCGCCGGAATGTCGAGTTTCACCATAGGCAGAGTAAACGGTATTATTTTCTCATTCGAGCTTACATGTCCATTGCTAATCGCCCGCGCTTTTATAACTATATAGTAACCGGCGTAATCGGTCGGAATCCCCTTAAATACATAGCTAACTCTCCCGGTAGAACCGGCAGTCGAAAGATCTTTCGTAGAATAGAGAGGCGTTCCGTGTCCGTTATTATAACTCGCTGCATCCTTAAAAATATTTGCGTTAAGTCTATAGCGTATTGCGGAGCCGGATCCGCCGGTTCCCGGCGTTAGCGTTATTTTAAGATCTGTATTTTGAAATTCCAGCATACTTAGGGGAGTTTTCCAATTATTCGCTATCGTAAATGTATCCGGTAATCGGGTTTCTATCGTCATAACCCGAATTGAGGTTCGGGAAACCATAGATTGCTGACGCTGCTCGATAGCGGCCGGATTTGGTTTCGCGATTATATATATGTTTATTTCTTTCCCTGCATATCCTTCGAGGTCTGAATAAAACTTAAACCCTGCATCGCGGGAAAGCTTCCCTAACAGTATCGGCGTTGCGATTCCCTCTTGAAGCATTATTTCGTATTCCAGGAGAGCATTATAGTCTGCACTCCCATTTGAATATCCGGTAAAGGAAATCTCGTAATAAAGATTTTCCTGAGCAGGGTAATTTAATGTATCGCCGAGAGAGTTTTTATATGGTTTCCCGGAAAGCTTAACTAGGGGCATCTGTATCGGAGATAGACGGCGCATAACCTTATAGGTTGCGCTCCGCGTTACGCCGACGGTTTTAGCAACATCCGTAGGTGTCGGGGTTAGTGACGTTCCGTCTGCGCTTACCGTAGGAACGTTAACGTTATTTTCAACGCCGATAGGAGTAACCGAGAAAGTAATTTCTTCGTAATCCAATGCATTTCCGGCTAATATTAGCTCAGTACCCTGAACCGTTCCGGCGTATATGAGTTTTCCTCCCGTTCCTTCGAGCTTTACTATATAGCCTTTGTTAAGTCCGGCATCTTTCCAAGAAAACTTAAACTTGCCCTCCGAATCGGACCTAATAAAGGGTGAATAATTAATAGTTTCCGTTGGCGTAGTTATATCCGCACTTCTTGAGCTGGCTGAAGGATTATTACGCAGGGTTAATGTATGTACATAGTCAGAAAAAGCGGAGTTTTTGAGAACAACGCTATCGTAGCTTCCCGTAACTTCATTATAGTTAGAATAATAATAAGTTTCACCCGCGCCTTTCCATGGGAAAGCGCGCACCGTAACGTTGTTAGAGGTTAGGACAGTTTCGGGAAGATCGTTTATCGTTACGTTTGTATAGCCGAGACCCGTAATATAGAAATCAGCGTTTCCGGATGAGTCGGTTTTTGGTTTTGGGATAGGAGCAACGGCGCTTCCGACGGGTTTTCCGTCGACGAGAACTTCAACTCTGTAGGTCATCCCCATTCGATATTTATAAACATCGTTACTTAAAATAACGCGGCAGCTTAGGTTATTTATCGTCGTTCCTAGGAGATATGCATCTTGTATTGCACAGTTCGGAACTTTTCCGGGGCTAGATTTGTCTTGAGCCCCGACCTTTGCGCCGTCCTTCAGTCTATAAATAGTCTGATAATCGCCTAATGCTGAGGAATTACCGCGTTTGCTATTCTTCCCGGCTATCGCTTGCGAGTAAAATCCGGCTTCCGCGCCCTCCGCGGCGTGATCCCTAGATTCTTTATAAAGATTTGCCCCGTTACGCAGAGCGTTAAAGTCTAGCGTTGCGCTTAACTTTCCTTCACTGTCTCTTACGAGCGTTATTATAGCGGCGCTGTTATCGGTAACGGTCGTAGGTCCTATTTGATTTATGTTTTCCATAACCGATCCGGTGGTTGCGATTTGAACCGTAAAATCGCCGCAACCCTGAAAATCGGTTTCGTTTTCAAGAGAATATTTTACACACAGTTGGTTGTTAGCATTAAACACATATTTACCGATAACTTTAGGATTCGGAAGCGGCTGTTTGGGGGTTATTGTAGTAGAAAGCGGCACAGTTCCCGCTTTTGTAATAATTCCCGAAGTATTAACATAGTTCGGCGTTATACTTATCTCGACCGTTTTCCCGTACCAATCCGGCTGAATAGGAAGAACATAAATCTTCGTAGGCGAAGTAGCCGTATATTGCGATACGCCGTTTACCTTAATCTCGATATCATAGCTATAAGAATATGATTGATTGATATCTTTCCAAGTGAATCTATATGCGTTTCCTATGTCCGTTGCAGTTATGCTGCCGGGGGCAATAGTCGGCTGATCACCGTAGAACTTATTTGTGTCGCTGTATAGCTTCATAATATAGCTACCCTCTAAAGTTCCTTGCGTTTTATCGATATCTGAATCAAAACCGCGGCTTTGTTCTAAAAAAGCAAATTCCTTTGTTGGGCTGGTGCTGTACTTAAAAGCCGAATATTGATTGTTGCTTAAAGCCGGATTGGCGAAGGTTATGAGGGGATCAATAGGAGAATATGGATATCTCTTACTTTTCCCTCCATATATGCCCGATTGTTCCATATTTAATTGCAAAGACGAGGTTGCTTTTTCATAGATCATGTCGTATGAATTTGGAGTTAAACGAGTTATATTTGTAAAAATAGGCTTATTATTCACATAAAAATTAAGGCATCCTTCGGCAGTACTATCATTAGCGTTAGGACAGTGCGCATAGTATATGCTGTTTAGTGTAGTAGTAACGTAATTTCGGCATCGTACTAGGTGAAGCGCGCGCGAATATTCTTTAAAATAAGGTGCCGAGTTATTTCCCCCTGAATTAAACTGATGTCCACTTCCAAAGGTCGTTATACTCGCTCTCGAAGGATCTCCTCCAAAAGTTATAGCTCCTAAATTTACGCAGTCGCTTAGGTAAACATCCATTTTACCTAATGTATAACGATATGCGTTCGAGAATATTCCGGCGACATCATCGGTTGCATAGATCGTTCCGGCGTTTACGCAGTTTTCTATAGAAATCGTTGTATAATAGGCGCGGTAAAAATGCGCAACTATTCCCGCCGCTCCCGCTCCATAGGTCGTGTGACTCGTTCCGCGAATATAACCGAAGTTATAGCAGTTTCTAATAGTGCCTCCGGCATATTTCCAAGCACCGATTATTCCTCCGGTTGAACGATAACCATAGATATCGCCGTAATTTACGCAGTTTTCAATATAGAAAGCATCGTTCCCGTCCGTTTCGTTCCAGCCGATTATGCCACCGACGTTTTCGAGGTTGCGTCGTGTAACGAATGCGCGATTTTTAAGTTCGCATATGTTGTTTACCGTCGTGTTCGGAAGCCCTGCATTTATTTGTTGTCGTGTCGGAGTAAATTTTCCGACTATCGAGCGGTTCATAGAGATTACGCCGCCCGCCGAGCTATCAGCGCCGCCGGTTATACTATTGACGATGAAATTTGATCCGGTTGCGCAGGCATATACAATGGCGGTTTTATTATTGTTTTTCCCGTTTACGGCGACGATTCCGCCAACATGGTCGAAACTCGACCCATCTATGGTTTTGCCTTGAGTATCATTATCTAGGGTAGTTGTATAATCGGGGAAGTTTACGGATTGGACTATATATATTTTATGTTTATTTGATTCTGTATTTCCAATAGTTCCGGTTTCTTCCGAACCGCATTTATAGACAACGCCGTCGTTAATTGCCACTATTCCGCCGACCGCGCCATATTTTGAGGCGATAACTAATGATTTTCCCGATTGTGTAAGATAGCAGTTAAAAATTATTCCGCTTTCGGAGTTTTTACCGACGATTCCTCCGACGTTTGAAATATCCGAATCGGAATTGCTCGTTCCGTTACTCTGTATAGTGGTAATATCGTCATCCGCCATTAAAGTACAGTTCGTTATAGCACCTTCGTTTATTCCGGCGATTCCTCCAATAAAGTATTTAGATCCGCCCGTTCCCTGAACACTTCCCTTTAGCGTTATCTTAGTTATCGTTCCGGTATTTACTCCGGAAACGCCGCCTATGTTCGCTTTGGTATTTATATCGCTTTGATTTATGTTTACTTTTGCTATTGATGCTCTTCCACTCTTATCACCGTTTATCATTCCAATATTCTTTCCGGCGATTCCTCCGATGTTCGTAACGTCAACTATAGATTTTGGCGTTATTGTTGCTCCCTCCGATAATACGACGGAGGCATTTATTGTTCCCTCGTTTCCGTCGTTTAGTCCGGCGATCCCGCCTACGTTCGTATCTTTCGAATGAATATAGTTCGAAATTATTGCGTTAACGAGTGTTATATCCTGGATTGTCCGACTATTATATCCGACGGCACCACCGACGTTAGTCGAGCCGGTTACTATGTATTTTGTATAATCAACAGCGTTGCTTGTAGAACCGAGATATCCGGCATTTTTTCCGATTATTCCGCCGCAATCTCCGTTTAATGCGCTTACGGTTACGGTTTGCGCATAATTTTTAATATTATTAACATGCGCTACGAATCCGGCGTTACTTCCGATTATACCTCCGGCATCTCCGCTTTCAGCAGTTATTACTGAATTCGCCGCGTTTTTAAAATAATATATGTTAGCGTATTCCTGAGTTCCGGCGGCGCCGGGTTCATTTTTCCCGACGACACCGCCGACGGTTCCGTCGGTTGCGGTAACGGGCGTAAATGCAGTAGTATAGTCCACTGGATCACCGGTAAGATTTCCGAAGTTTTTTCCGACTATTCCTCCAACAAACGTTTTCCCTTTAACTTCGCAGTTCCAGTTTTTAGGGTCTTTCCCGAAGGTAACGGGCGAATGATTCTCACCCATCATTCCGCCGACGTAGTCTCGTCCTTCAACATGGGCAGAATTAAAGCTCATGTTCGTGATCGTTGCCCCTAAGCCCGTTCCCCAAGAGTCAGCATAATAATTTTTTCCGTTAACGCCGACAATTCCCCCGACAAAATCTCCGCTTCCAACGACTGAACCGCTCATTATAACAACGTTAGGGTATTGACTATCTTCTATAACACCCATATTGCAGGAAGCTAACCCGCCCAGATAACTACGTCCGAAAACGTTTGAACCCGGTTCTAAGGAACAGCCTTTTATATTACCAAGATTAAGACCGACGATACCCCCGATATAGTCTCTTTCGAGATTTCCGAAGGTCGTCGTTAAAGCGCAGCTTTCGACTAAACCGCTTTTACCGTTTACCGCGCATATTCCGGCGATGTAGCCCTTCCCTCCGGATATATCGCCGAAATTGCTGGATTCGATGATTATTCCTCCGTTATATGCGACGATACCGGCACCGTATGATCCGAGTTCCTGACCTTGGTTTATTATCTCTATATTGGTATTATTTACAGAAACTCCAATATCTGATTTTATTCCATATCCTAAAATTCCACCGACGAACATATGCCCCGAGATCAGCGATAGGCTTGAATTCGCATTTCGGAAAGTAACCTTTTGTCCCGCATTTGTATAGTTAACGAGGTCAGCTTCGAGGCTCATTGCCTTTTGGTCGGTTAAAACCCCGTCCAAGAGCGCAATAATTGCATTGTAATTAGAATCTCCAACCTTAACATTATTATCAATCGTTGCGTTAAAGCCAATAAGACCGCCCGTAAAATAGTCGCTTCCGTAAACAGTGCCGACTATATTCCCGGCGGTAAGAGTGATCTGGCCTTTAGTATATCCGACAAGCAAATTGCAGCCTATTATGCCACCGATATAGCTCTTTCCGGAAACGAGAATTGAGTTAGAAAAACACTTATATTTTATACCATCGCCTAGTTGAGGTGACGTATTAAAGCCGATAGTACCGCCAATATAGTTATTTCCGGTGACGCTGGTACTTATTAGTTCATTAACTACATCTTGCATATTAAGGCTTCCGTTATTATAGCCGACGATACCTCCGACGCGATCTTTACCCGTTACGATGGCGCTTATTTCCTTCGAAATATCGATAGCGCCGTAACTAAGCCCGGAAACTCCGCCGACGTTATCGGCAAGAGGCGCTTTATCTACGTTTAAGCCTATGGATACAGGGTTTTTGCATTCGCATTTGGTGAGGTTACCCATATTTAAACCGACTATGCCGCCTATGTTTTTCGTATCGTTTCCAGTACAGTAGACGTTATTATTATTTAAACAGTTATTAATCGTTATTCTTTTAGTAGGTTTTGTTTCGTCAATCGCGTTTCCGCTTAAATTCGAGAGCACACCCGCAATGCCGCCGACGTATTTATTTCCCGTTACAATTGCATTATTGGTTGATCCGTCTATCATTGTACAACTTTTATTCATAAGTTGCGCAACGGAAAGTCCGGCGATTCCTCCGACGTAATTCCCCGTAGCTTTAACGAACGATTTTTCGGTAGTCCTTGCGTTTATTATTTGTCCACTCGAAGGAGGATTCCCCGTAGTTACTATGAGGCTTTTAAATTCGTTTTTTCCGACGATACCGCCGACGGCGTTTCCCGTTCCCCCATCAACCCTCGTATCTACGACTATCGCGTTCGCGTTATTCGGGTCGCCGATAACACCATAATTTATTCCGGCTATACTTCCGACGTTAGGCGCACCGATTTTATTTTCGACTTTCATATTAGAAATTATCAGCGATTTAATAACTCCCGAGTTTACCGAAATAAGCCCCGTTCCGGAGTTCGTTGAGGAATTGTCGGAGTTAAGAATATAGAAATTTTTAAGCTCTCCGTTGCCCATCAAGGTAAAGTTTTGTCCCATTGCGGGTAGGATTTTAAAGCTCGGGGTTACATAATCAAGAACCTTAGAATTTAGGACGTAATTAAAAGTTGGCTTTTGAAGTGCGCCATTATTAAAAACGCAAAATTGGGTAAAATCGAGTTTGCCGTTAATAGTATCTATTTTTACGGCTTTTGCCCAGTCTATATCGTTATTTATTTGAATCTCGGTATTGCTGATTTTAAACTCCAAATCACTATCATTAAAGCAATAGCGAAGATTATACAGATGGCGCGCATTGCGAGCGGAAACTAAGAAAGATTTAGTGCCCGTATTATTATTGATACTTACGTCTCCGAAGAGCGCGTATTCCGAATTACTATTTCTCGTAACTTCAGTATGAGAAATCATAATATCGTTCGCGGTTAACTTTATTAAGAAATTTACTTTATTTATAGCGTCTTTACCGGACGCATCCCAGTCTCCGCTTCCGAATAAGCGCCTTATACTAAAACTATTATCCCCGTCTCCGCTATAGTCTATAGCGTCTAAAACAATTTCAAAATCTTCGTCGCTTTCCGTAAAGTTCGGAAGGAATTTAAGCGTTTTAGGTGTGCCGGGACTTCCATACTGAAAAGGGGTTACTATTGCTGTAAAACACTGTAGTCTATCCGGATCGTTATTTTTTAAATTGGCGTTAGCCGCGCGCCAAAGGTCGTCTCCGTTAAATTCTATCGTAAAGAGCGGCTTAGCTGAGCTTGAACCAGATGTGTATGAGGAATAATCATAGCCAGTCATAGTATATTTAATACCCATAGAATGATCGGAGTTATCTTTAAACTTAAAGGTGAGCATCTCTGAGTTTATTAAAGACGCGCTCATTATTCTAAGTTTTGAAACGCCGACGGCGGCTTCGCCGATATCCGAATCATAGTAGCCTATAGCGTAGTTCATCTTCGTATCTAGGTCGACGCGGGAAGACTCGGGCGTTATATTTATTATTTTATTAGTATTTTTATCTTTATCAGAAAGGTATTGGAAAGAATCCGCTTTATCCGTATAAAAAACGGAATAGACCTGTCCGTTTTTCGGGTTAAATTCTATGCAAATTGAGGCATTTAGAATTGAAGGGTCGAACACATACGGAAGTAAAAGCTTATAAAGGCAATTATCCGTTTGTCCCGGTTTTCCGATGTCCTCCATTTTTAGTTCAAAATAGGAGAGCGTATTATTAGGATAGTTCCCGAGGGTGATTTTAGTATTAGCACCTAAACTTTTATAATAGTTTAAAACAAAATCGGGAACTGGTTTTATTTTAGCCTTATTATCTAAAATGAAACTTTCAAGACCGCCCTCCGAGTTAAGCTTAGTCAGTCCCGCTTGCGCACTTAAAAACAGAGTTTTTGCATAATCCGCATTTCGAGTATAATCTCCGTATTTTATATAATTTATAAGGCTGGGAACGGCAATAGCGGCAAAAATCGCTATTATAACCATTACAGCGATAAGCTCGGTAAGCGTAAACCCTTTTTTAGATTTCATTTTTAAGCACCTCCAAATGACAGCCCACAAAAAGGCAACATTATTATATACCAGTATTCTAAAAACTGCAAATAAACGAGATGCTATCAAACTAAATTAATTAAATAATAAGTTTATTTTGAACGTTTAACCGAAAACACTAAATGCGGCATATTAATGCCAGAATAATACTTTATGAACTGACCTACGGGACGCATTCCGTTGCGTTTTGCGAAGCTATATTTGTATCTCTAATAGATTGAAAACACTTCATTTGCATTGAGCTTTTCAAAAGCATATTTTTTGCAGGCTATCGCAGCTTCTTGAGCATAACCGTTATGCCAAAATGCTTTTTGAAAGAGATAGCCGACCTCTATAACAGACTTGCCGTCGTAATCTTGAATAATAAAGGTCACATTGCCCGATCATCTTCATTAGAGGATTTCAATATGACGGTTCATAAACCGAACCCAAAGTCATTCTACCGTTTAATTTGTTTATCCAACCATTCGCGCGCTTCCGCATCATCAAAAGCATGTTCATAGGCATACATTACGTCTTTATCGCACAAAATTTTGCATAATGCGGGAAAATCTGCATCGGTAAGCGTTTTTTAATATATAGGCGTTAAGTTTCCGGTATCATAATATCGTTCATCTTCGTAGCCTTTCATTAAAAAAATATAATGCATTATATAAAAGACCCATTTTAAATACAATAAAAGCATGGGCACTTAGGCAAAAAAAAGCCAAAGTGCCCATGCTTTTTATTTGAAGAAAAGAGGAAAGAAGATAGATTAATTAACGCCGTCCCACCTTTTTCGCGCCTAAATACTTTCCGAGAATAAAAGTGGATATAGAAAGTATAACAGCACCGATTACGAGATATATTGCGATTCCGTTTCCCCCGTTGCATGCCGCGCCCGGTAATGGAGAAGCGGAAGGGTTAGAAGTAGGCGTACCTAAAATAATCGGCGAACCGGACTCTGACGGGGCTGCGGAGGGAACTGCCGACGGAGACGGGGTGGGAGGATTCGCAAGGTAGTTGACGGCTAGGTCGGATTCAGAAATGTGTTCGAACATATCAGTATTATCATCGCTATCTAAGCCTACGAGAGTATATGCAAGACCAAAGGCTCCGGGATCGAACTTTCGCTCTTTAAGACGTTCCATCCAGATTGCGCGCTGAGACGAATGACATTTAAGACCCGCCTGCGCCATTTCAAAAGCGCTTTTTCCGTCGAAAGCCGAGAGGGGCGCCTCGTCGTTTAAATGCATCTTATGAATCGGGTATTGGTGCAAATACAGCTTTTTCACTTCCCATGTGCCATATTTTTGGGCGGATTCGGGAAAACATTTCGGGTCTTTCGCAGCTTCAATAGCCATAAGTGTTACCTGAGAGGTTATAATATGCGCACCATGCATATATTCACCGTCCGCCGCATGTGTAACGACGACGAGAGGCTTAAAGCGTCTAAGTTGTTCCGTTATAATCTTTAAAGCCGGGTCAAAGCCACCCCAATTCGAAAATTGCGTCTCATAGGCGTATGGAGATTTATCGAATATCCTCCCGTTAACCGGATATGTTCGAAGACCAACCGTATAAAGTCCATTGAGCGCCTCAATATGCCGCGTATAATTTTGCATAGTCATATATAAAACGACGCTCGCGAGACCCTTCTCTCCGGCATATTCCGGGAGTACTCCCCCCATCATAATATGTTCGTCGTCAGGATGCGCCGCTATCAGCATTATATCTGCCTTTTCGACCGGTGGAAGCCAATTATGGACGGTTTGCGGAAGCTCTTTATAAACTCTCAAAATAGAGAGATCGCATTTATCTTTAACTGTTATTTTTATGGAGTTGCAGCTTAATAAAATTTTTTCGCAGCGTTGCATCATAGAGAACTCGTCCAAGTCGGAAGCTAAGACGTTTCCCTTAGCGTCCATTTGTTCAAGCATAAAAGTTTTTGGAGCGATATTCCACTGTAAATATAAAAAGCGCACATCCTTTTCATCGTTTAAGGAAAGAGAAAACCAGTCGTTTGCGTTTAAACTTATATATTTGTCGAGTGTATCATCTAAGAGTGGCTGTAGCGTCGCATGGATATTATTGGATTCAAAGGTGCATGAGGCGGTAACGTCGTTCCCGTCCGCTTTTGACGAGAAATTAGGTAGGTAGGTTAACATAACCGCGATAACAAGCGCTATAGCGGTAATTCTAACGTATGATTTCAAAAAAAGTCACCTCCTTTTTTCATACAGTATAGCCTTAAATAGAGAAGAGATGAAGTTAAAATTGTGAATTTTTGTGCAATATATGCTTTTTTAGAATTTAAAATATGCGGACAATATGAAAAAGAAACAAAAACAGATGCTGATCTTTTACTCATCGGCACAGCTATAATTCTATGCAAAATTATTCGTACTTATCTTTGATTTTTATGATATAAAATGGCGCTTAATTAGGCAATTTAGAATGAAAAAAGAGAAGGCGGTATATAAAAAAAGTTGTTGACATTTAAGGAAAAACATGATTTAATGTCGTCACGGTTGTTTAGGTATTCTAAACTTTAGGTTTAGGACTATGAATTGTTAGGGGTTCTAAACTAAAGGTTCAGTAGAATGAATTATTAGGTTTCCTTAACTTGCCGTTTAGTATTAGAAAAAAAATGAGGCGGACGTTTTGGATATTGGCGATAAAATAAGGCGACATAGGATAAAGTTATCTTTGACTTTAGATGAGCTTGCTTCGCGGACTGAGCTGTCGAAGGGCTTTTTGTCCCAACTTGAGAGAAATTTAACGTCGCCTTCGATAGCGACGCTAACCGATATTCTTGAGGCACTGGGGACTAATATTTCAGATTTTTTTAAGGAATCTCCTCAGGAAAAGGTTGTTTTTTCGGCGGAGGATATGTTCGAAAAAGAAGATGCGGAACATGGTTTTTTAATTCGCTGGCTAGTTCCGAATGCGCAAAAAAATGAGCTTGAACCTATTCTCGTTTCCCTTACTCAGGGCGGAAGGAGCGATAGACATGATCCGCATGAGGGCGAGGAGTTCGGCTATATTTTATCCGGAACGGTTACTCTTTATCTCGGAACTCAAAAGTTTAGGGTAAAGCGTGGTGAGTGTTTCAATTTTAAGCCAACGAGCGAACATTACGTCGCTAATACGGGTAAGAGCGAAGCAAAACTAATTTGGGTTTCGACGCCGCCGTCGTTTTAAAAAGCTTTGAAAGGGCGCTATTTTAATGGAAAGCAAACATCTTATCGACCTTGTAAATATAACTAAAGAATATTCCGGCGAAAAAGCGTTGGACGATATAACGCTATATATAAGAGACGGTGAGTTTCTAACGCTACTCGGTCCTTCGGGCTGCGGAAAAACAACAATGCTCAGAATTATAGCGGGCTTTACTATGCCCGATGGCGGAAAAGTAATGATGGACGGGATGGATCTAAAAGAGGTTCCGCCCTATAAGCGTAAAGTAAATACTGTATTCCAAAAATACGCACTTTTCCCTCATTTAAATGTTTTTGACAATATAGCCTTTGGGCTTAAACTTAAAAAACTGAAAAAACCCGAGATTGAAAAGCGAGTTACCGATATTCTCGAACTCGTTCGTCTATCGGGATATGAAAAACGTTGGATAGATGAGCTTAGCGGAGGGCAGCAGCAGCGCGTCGCGATTGCGCGCGCTCTCGTAAACGGACCCGAAGTTCTTCTTTTAGACGAGCCTCTCGGCGCTCTCGACTTAAAGCTTCGCAAAGGTATGCAGGTCGAACTTAAGCGAATGCAACAAACATTGGGAATAACTTTTATCTACGTTACGCATGACCAAGAGGAAGCGCTTACTATGAGCGATACAATAGTTGTTATGAATGCCGGAAAAATTCAACAAATAGGGACTCCGATAGATATTTATAACGAGCCGAAAAACGCTTTTGTCGCTCAATTTATAGGTGATAGTAATATACTTTCCGGAACTATGAAGAAGGACTTCTTAGTTAATTTTTGTGGTAAAGACTATCCATGCTTGGATAAAGGATTTCAGGAAAACGAAGAGGTTCAAGTTGTTATTCGCCCTGAGGACGTAGATATCTACAATCAAACCGATGAAACGCTAAACGGAACGATTATCCGCGTTCTTTTCATGGGCGTTCATTATGCAATAACGGTAAAATGCGACAACTTTATTTTTACCGTCCATACGACCGATTTTGTAAGTGAAGGTGAGAGGGTTGGACTTATAATTCTTCCGGACGCTATTCACGTTATGAAGAAAGCCTAGGGGAGGGAGTTTATGAAGAGAACTGTTTTTGCCGCCCCATACATAGTTTGGATGATAATATTTATAGTTGCGCCGATGCTTTTTATTGTTTATAGCGCTTTTTTCGTTGATGGACAGTTTACGACCGAGTTCGTCGAGGCGGCGTTTCGCGATTCGCTATATATGGAGGTTCTTCTTCGTTCCGTTTGGGTTGCCCTTATAAGTACGGTCATTTGTATATTGCTGGGCTATCCTATCGCATATATGCTTTCGACCATGAAAAAAAGTACGGCGGCTATAGTTTCGATATTTTTCATATTGCCTATGTGGATGAATTTTCTTCTTCGCACATATGCTTGGCAGGTACTCTTGAGCGATACGGGAATCATAAACACCCTCCTCATAAATATAGGATTGTCGCCTATGGAGATGTTATATACTGAGGGTGCGGTGCTCTTAGGAACAGTATATAACTTTCTTCCGTTTATGATATTGCCGATATATACGGTATTAATCAAGCTTGATAAATCGCATCTTGAGGCGGCAAGAGATTTAGGCGCGAACGGGATTACGACCTTCTTTAAGGTGGTTCTTCCTCTATCAATGCCCGGAGTTATATCGGGGATAACTATGGTTTTTATACCCGCAATAACGACTTTCGCGATTTCGAGACTTTTAGGGGGGGGTAAGGTGCGCCTATACGGCGATCTTATAGAACAAAAGATAGTAAGCGAAGGAAATCTTGGTCTAGGTGCCGTGCTTTCGATAATACTCCTTATTCTCGTTATAATTTCTATGGTAATAATGAAAAAAACCGAAGGGAAAGATCAAGCTGAAGGGGGAACGCTCTGGTGAAGAAAATGCGCGGATTTTTCAAAGGGACGTATTTGGGGCTTATGCTCGTTTTCATGTACGCCCCGATAATCGTACTCATAGTATTCTCGTTTACGAACAGCAGAACAATGAGCAACTGGAACGGTTTTTCTCTCGCGGCCTATCAAAAGCTATTTTCGGATTCGGCTCTTTTAAATGCGCTTTCGACGACGCTGACGGTCGGAATAATTTCGGCGATCATAGCAACCGTTTTAGGAACTTTCGCCGCTATAGGTATTTACGCAATGAAAAAGCGGAATCGGGTATTAATTGAAAATTGTACTCAGCTACCTATGGTAAACCCGGATCTCGTTACGGGAATAAGTCTAATGTTACTATTCACATTTATGATGTTTTCGAATGGATATATGCGCATGTTGATAGCGCATATAACTTTTAACATACCGTATGTCATTTTCTCCGTTCTTCCTAAGCTTCGCCAAAGTTCAAATTCGCTTTATGAGGCGGCGATGGATCTCGGTTGTACACCTATGCAGGCGCTTTTAAAGGTCGTTATTCCTGACATAACCCCCGGGATAATATCGGGCTTCATATTGGCGTTTACTCTTTCTATAGACGACTTCGTTATAAGCTGGTTCGCGGCGGACGGAGTTCAAAATCTTTCGATATATGTATATTCGATAGCAAGAAAGGGTGTCGATACAAAAATAAACGCGCTCTCGGCGCTTATGTTCGTCGTCGTTGCAACTCTGCTCCTAATCGTCAACCTAAGGACAATAAAACAGGAACGTGAAGAAGCGGCTCAAAGGAAAAAACTTACGGCGAGAGTATAAACTTAAATCAACCGTCCAAATTGTTTGGATGGCTTACATAGACAAAAAACATAAAAATTAAAAGGAGTTAATTTTTAAAGAATGAAAAAAATTGCATTTTTATTGAGTTTAATTATGCTACTATCCGCCTGCTGCTTTGGCTGCGCTTCAAAGCCGACGCTCCAGATATTGAATTGGGGAGATTATATTGACCCCGAGCTGATAAAACAGTTTGAAAAAGAGTTTAACTGTAGCGTTAAATACGATACAATGGCAAACAACGAGGAGATGGTTATAAAGCTTGAATCAAGTTCCTGCATATATGACCTTTGCTTTCCTTCGGACTATATAATTGAGAAGCTTATTGCTGAGGATTTACTTCACCCAATAAATAAAGACAATATACCCAATATGAAAAATATTGATCCGCAGTTTTTAAACCTTTCGTTCGATCCGAATAACACATATTCTGTACCATATATGTGGGGGACTGTCGGCATACTATACAATACGACTATGATTGACGAACCCGTCGATAGTTGGGGTATACTTTTTGATAAAAAGTACAGCGGACAAATTTTAATGTATGACAGTATGCGAGACACTATAGGTATTACCCTAATATATTTAGGCTATTCGATAAATACAAGGAACGAGGCGGAAGTCAACGCCGCGCGCGACGCTCTGGTAGCTCAAAAGCCTATAGTTAAGGCATATCTTGGAGATACGATAAAGGATTCAATGATAGCCGGAAACGCGGCTCTCTCAGTTGTTTATTCCGGTGATGCTGTTTGGTGTTGCGACTCTGAGGAGGGAAACCCGGATCTAGCTTATGCTGTTCCGAAAGAGGGAAGCAACTTTTGGTTCGATAACGCGATAATTCCGAAGACAAGCAAAAACACGGATCTTGCCGAAAAGTTTTTGGACTTTTTAAACAGACCCGAAGTTGCAATGCAAAACAGCCAGTATATAGGCTATACGACCCCGAATAAAGCGGCTCTCGATCTTATGGACGAAGATTGGCTCTCCGACGAAACCTATAATCCGCCTCAGAAGATAATAGATCGTTGCGATATATTTCACGATCTCGGCGATTTTACTCCCGTATTCAGCGCCGCATGGGACAAAATTATATACTAAGTTAAGTATTAAATACTAAAACGATAAAAGTGAAAAACTATAATCTATTTAGTTTTTCGCTTTTAAATTTATGGAGGTTTTTTTTATGTATGATTTTTCTCGAAAAGGTATAGGCTCTATTAAGCTCTATGTTCCGGGCAAACCAATTGAGGAGGTTCAGCGAGAATATGGGTTGACCCATATAGTTAAACTTGCTTCGAACGAAAACCCATTGGGCGTTTCGCGCCTTGCCCTTGAGGCAATGAAAAACGAGCTTGAGAAGAGCTATCTATACCCGGATCCGACTTCGTTACCGCTCAGAATCCGTTTAGGAAACGATTTTAGCGTTCCACCGGACGATATAGTCGTTTCGAACGGAATGGATAATATTTTATTCATGATTGAACAGGCATTTTTAAACGAGGGCGAAGAAGTTCTAACCTGCGCACCGTCGTTCGCCACGTATTATATAGGCTGCGTTATAATGGGCGGTAAATATGTAACCGTTCCGCTTCGCGATTCCGTATTTGATCTCGACGCGATAAAGGCGGCGATAACCGACAAGACGAAAATTATTTTCATTTGCAATCCCAACAATCCGACGGGGACGATAGTTACGAAGTCAGAGGTTGAGAAGTTTATGAAGGATATCCCGCCGCACGTAATAGTCGTTTTTGACGAAGCTTATGCGGAGTTCGTTTCTGAGGAAAGTTATCCTCAAGGCATGGATTACGTTCGTGCGGGTGCAAACGTAATTGTAACGCGAACTTTTTCAAAGCTCTATGGCATGGCGGGAAACCGCGTTGGATTCGCTATCGCTAAGCCCCATATCATGAATACTTTAAAACGTGTAGCCGAGCCGTTCCCGGTAAACCGTATAGCTCAGGCGGGGGCTTTGGCGGCTCTCGACGACTTCGAGTTCGCCGATAGAGTAAGAGAATCAAACGCAAATGGAATAGTCTATCTTACCGATGCGCTCACCGAACTTAATTGTACTGTTTCGCCGGCTTTTGGTAATTTTATATGGGTAGACGTAAAAAAATCGTCAAAAGAGCTTGAACCTAAACTTTTAAGCCGCGGCATAATCGTTCGCCCGGGGCATCTTTGGGATTATCCTACTCACCTTCGCGTTTCTATCGGAACCGAGGAGCAAAATGCGGAGTTTATAAAAGTGATTAAAGAGTTATTATGAAACTGTTTTACGATATAGCGAAAAAATACGAAGCGGAAGCCATAGGACTAAGACATAAGCTTCATAGAATCCCGGAGATCGGTTTTTCGGAGCATAAGACGCATTCGTTCATATTCGACTATATGAAGGCGCTAAACCCAAACGAATTGACTTCGCTGATCGAAACCGGAGTAAAGGCTGTTTTCCTTTGCGAAGGAGGCAACGGCGAAACGGTCGCGCTAAGAGCCGACATGGATGCGCTAATGGTGACCGAACGCACCGGACTTCCCTTTGCATCGGAACACGACGGCTTTATGCATGCCTGTGGACATGACGCGCATATGAGCATAATGCTGACCGTTGCAAAAATCGTTTCCGAAAACCGCGATAAGCTGAAATACAACGTTGTATTTATATTTCAGCCGGGCGAGGAGGGTTTAGGAGGTGCGCGCGTAATGATAGAAGCGGGTGTTCTCGAAAATCCGCATGTTGATAGGATATATGGTTTTCACGTTGTACCGAATATACCCGTAGGAACGATAGGCGTAAAGGGTGGCGCTTTTTTACCGGGCAACTATGGATTCGACTTGACGATTGAAGGCGTTGGGGCGCACGGGGCATTGCCGCATATGGGGCGGGACGCTATAATCGCCGCGGCATCCCTAATTATGAATTTACAAACAGTTGTTTCGCGTAAGCTTCCGCCGACGGAGACTTCCGTCCTGACGGTAGGCGCTATTCATGGAGGGAAAAGCCGAAGCGTTATCTGCGATAAGGTTGACCTTTTATGTACGCTTAGAACGTTTTCCGAAAAGACCAGAAACGCCGCCTTAGCCGCGATAGATGAAACTATATGCGGTATAGAAACCATGTACGGTGTTATCTGCAAAAACGAAAACGCACAGAATTATCCGACACTTATCAATAATGAAGGCTTGGCAAATGAGCTTTTAAAAAACTGTGATATCGCCGTTCCTATGGATTCACTCTCGTTTTCAGAGGACTTCGCGTTTTATTGTCAAAAGACTAAGGGGCTTTTGATTGCACTCGGCTCCGGATGTGATCTTTCATTGCATAACGCAGCGTTTTTCCCAAAAGACGAAACACTAATCTTTGGTATTTCGGTTGCCCTCTCTTTAATTATCTGAATTGGATTATAAAATATTCGCCGGGGAACACGAGATTGTTCCTCGGCTTTATTTTATCTTTGCGTTGAGAACAAAAAAACGCGCATCTAAAAAATGTTTATATTGCCAAAGAATTTAATTCTAATATATTATTTCTTTATATGCATTAAAAGCATGTAACTATGTTTAAATTTATTCTATATAAAAAAATAACAGTTACTTGTAATATCTAATTTAAGCTTGACCACAGCAATTTCAATGTGTTAGAATAACGTGGGTTTATTTGACTGATATACTCAGCTTAATGCCGTTTTTGGGAGGATTAGATGAGTTATTTAGATATTTTTGCAATGATAGGCGGACTTGCGCTTTTCCTTTATGGAATGCGCCTTATGGGCACAGGACTGGAACATGCGGCGGGGTCAAAACTTAAATCAATTTTAGAAACGCTTACCCGAAATAGGTTTATTGGAATGTTGGTAGGCGTTGCGTTAACGGTTTTGATTCAAAGTTCATCGGCGACTACGGTTATGGTCGTCGGTTTTGTAAATGCAAATCTTATGGATCTGGCACAAGCTGTCGGCGTTATAATGGGTGCAAATATAGGAACTACTATAACGGGTCAACTGATAGCCTTGAATATAACGAGTATAGCCCCAATATTCGCCCTTCTTGGTCTTGCTGTCCTAATGTTTACGAAGCGCAAAACGGTTCAACATGTCGCTGAGGTTTTTATCGGCCTGGGATTCCTATTTATGGGACTCGGTATTATGAGCGACTCGCTCTCAGCCCTTAGAACAAACGAAGCTTTTATAGGCTTCATGCTTAATTTTGCGGATCATCCGTTATTAGCGATACTTGCCGGAACTATGTTTACCGCTATAATTCAAAGCTCATCAGCTTCGATAGGCATTCTACAAGCTTTTGCTATGCAGGGGCTTATAACTATTGATAACGCGCTTCCCCTTATGTTTGGGATGAATATCGGAACATGTATAACAGCGGCAATAGCGGCGATAGGTGCCTCGAAAGACGCGAAGCGCGCCGCATTCATACATTTTCTTTTTAACATTATCGGAACGCTCGTCTTCATGGGCTTTATTCAAATAATCCCGTTTACTGAATGGATGATGGCGCTTACGCCAAATAATACCGTTGCGCAGATAGCAAATGCCAATACAATATTTAAAGTTGTAACGACGCTCCTATTATTGCCATTCGCTAATATTTTGACAAAAATATCGTACTTTGTAATTCGCGGGAAAGATAGGGCAAATGACGATTCTCCGCGCTTTGAACATATAAATATAAATGTTGGTGCCGTCTCTATCGCAATGTCTCAGATTGCACTGGAAGTAGACAGAATGCAAAACCTAGCTAAAAGTAATTTACATACGGCGCTAGAATCGTTTTTCCAAAATAATTACAAGGCTTTTGAGGATGTCGAGAAAAACGAAGAAACAATTGATTTTTTAAACCGCGAGATAACTAAGATTCTAATTAAGCTGAACGCTATGGAATTGACAAAGGCAGATGCAAAACATGTAAGCTCGCTGTTTCATATACTGAGCGATATAGAGCGCATAGGTGATCATGCCGAAAATATAGCCGAATACACTATGCAAACCAATCAAAGGCATGTTCAATTTTCAAGGGCGGCAAAGGACGAGCTTAAAGCTCTGGCAAACGGTGTGTATAAAATTATTGATGACACATATGCTTTCTATAAGGGCGATTCCGGCATAGGCATGGATGAGATTTACAAACTTGAGGAAAATATAGACGAGTCCACCGAACGCTATACTAATAATCATATAGCGCGTATGAACTCTAAAGAATGCGCTCCGGATACGGGAGCTATATTCGTCGAAGTTTTGACCGATCTTGAACGTATTGCGGATCACGCTTTAAATATTGCGCAAGTTGCGGTCAAAGAAAATTGATTTGAGGGGTGGACGGACTTGTCCGTTCGATTTTTAATGTATGAATATGTTTAATGCGCTTTATTTTTTCGCTGAAAAATTTGCCGAGCGCGGTTTTGATCTATACGGAGTTGGAAGTGTGGTTCGAAACACATTTTTGGAGCTTCCGATCAGCGATATTGATATATGCAGTGCTATGAAACCCGACGAGGTTATAGGACTTTGTAAGGATATTGGATTTTCGTTTTCGGAAATCGGAACAAAGTATGGCACGGTTGGAGTTAACGCTGTCTTTGGTGACGAAAAATTCTTTTTTGAGCATACGACGTTTAGAAACGATAAATATGGTATGGATGGTGCGCATAGACCGACCGAAGTTGCATTTTCGGACGATATAAAAGAGGATGCGTTTCGCCGCGATTTTTCGGTAAACGCAATTTATAAAAATCTTTTGACGGGCGAAATTGTAGACCCTACAAACGGGCTTCCGGACTTACTTAATCGCGTTATAAGAGCAACGACCGACGATCCTTCGGTTATTCTTCAAGACGACGGTCTAAGGCTAATGCGCCTTATCCGCTTTTCCTGCGAACTTAATTTTACTATAGATAAAAATACTTGGCGCTGCGCGCTTTTGAACAGCTCCGCACTTTTCGATATTTCGTATGAACGTATAAGGGATGAATTTAATAAGATATTGCTTTCCGATGTTCGTTACGATATTGTTCATCCTGAGTCTCCCGTTTACCGTGGTCTTTCTCTCTTATCCGAGCTTGACGTAATTAAATATATAGCTAAAGAGCTTGAATGGGGACGCAGTATGGCGCAAAAGCCGGAGTATCATGCATATACCGTATTGGATCATATGTTTCATACTGCGGCGGTGACTCCACCGAATTTAATTTTACGACTCGCGGGTCTTTTCCATGACCTTGGCAAGCCTATAGCCTACGATATGAACGATGGTAAAAATATGTACGGACACGATAAAATAGGCGCGGAACTCGTTAATAAGGTTCTAAAAAGATTGAAATACAGCAATACTACGGTGGAAGCCGTCACAAATTTAATTTTAAGCCATATGTACGATATTACCGGTACGGCAAAGGAAACTACCCTTCGCCGTCAAATAGTTAAATGGGGTGTTGAATTTACGAAAAATTTCGCTGCCCTTAGAATTGCCGACGTAAAGGGCTCGGGCGTTCGAACGGAAACTGACGGAACGGCGGTTAAGGTTCTTTCGCTTCTCGACAAAATGCAATCTGAACACGTTCCGTTTTCATATGCGGAGCTTAACTGTACCGGCGACGATATAATGTCATGGTGTCAAAATTCCGCGGGGAAACGTATAGGCGAAATAAAAGAACAGCTCCTATTGCATTGCGCCGAAAAGCCAAACGATAATACTAAAGATAAGCTTGAAAAGCTTGCGCGAAGCATGTAAAAGAAGAAAAAACATACTCAGATTCATATCTTATAACTACCGTGCTTTCAATTGAATTGCATTGGCGTTATTTATATCATGCACATAAATAAGGCTACGAAAAAAAGCTCATCAAAGTCCCGTTTAATACGGTATTTAATGAGCTTAGAAGTTTTATTAAGAGTATAGGAAACGAGTTTTCCGCTTTATTGATGCTTACGGTTTTTTGCACGGGCTATTCGACGCTGAAGAGAGATAAACAAAATAGAAGTAATAACCGTCAGTATGCAAAAAACAAACATAAGGGTTTTCGTTATATCGTTGTTTATAAAGCCCATCGCCGAATTAAAAATATCAATCGTCAAGAACGTTAGAAACATTCCCGATAGAATAATTAAAATATGCGGTAAAATAGTCGCTAATTTTTTCATGCGCTTTCCTCCTTTAACCTATCTCGCTTATCAAAACAATATCGCTCATTTTACGTCCTCCGTCGGGTGGAATGTTGGAGAGCTTACCACCAAACATCATCTCTGAGGTTTGTCCTCCGTCAAAGTTATAGGCGACTTTGCAACCTAATGTATGAAACAACTCGGAAAGCTGAGGTAGAGTCATCCCCAATGAATATGGAACGTCGCGTTCGCGCCCATCGACTACGACAAAATAATAATGCCCGGGTTCAGCATAGCCTATCGCGGAGCGCGGATTAGCGCTCGGAACGTCGCTATCGAAAGTTGTCATCGTTTCCCCGTTTTCATCAAGAAGCATTGGACCGAAAGACCATATTTGATATGCGCCGTTGCTCATTTCTGTACCTGCGTCAAAATTATCTTTTGCAAACGTTTTCATCGTACCGTCATAATATAATACGCAAACATCTCTATATGGAACATCGCGGTATAGAACGCCGTTTCTTGCGACGGGACCTTCTTTACGTCCACCGAAATAATCGCCGGTTATCGCGCCTATCGCGTTATGATTATTCGCCATTTCCAGCGGTTCCTGGCGGATACCCGTTCCATAGGTGTCTTTAGACATAGCGGTACTTATGTTCGCGATATCGGCTATATATATATCCTGAACAAAATAGACGATTCCGTTTACGTCGTACCTAGTCAGCTTTATGTTTATATTTTCGCTCTGATATGAGTCAGCCGTTATTATAGGTGTTTCTCCGGAAGCTAAAAATTTGTCGGGAAATTTCGCTTTCCAAGAAGATTGATCTGGAGATGGCGAAACTTCGAGGTCTATAGATACGGTCGGGAGTACCCCCGTATTATTTGGATTCGGCGAAACCGTTATGCGCGGCGTTGCGCTTGCTATAGGTTTTATCGGAACTTCGCGAACATGATGAAAATAAGAGAATATAACCAGCCCGACACCGATTAAAAGAACATCGATTACTATAAGCTGCCAAACTCGAAGCAGCCCATCTTTTTTTGACATAAAAATAACCTTTCTTTTGTTTTTAATTATTTTTTTTCGTATCTCGTTTTCTAAAAACCACTCGTCCCTGAACAATTAGGTTTACGAAAAATAAAATCAGGGCAACCAGAGGTTTTGCGATAACATTCGGTACGAAGAGAAGCTGCGTTGCAATGTACATTAGTGCATAATCACAGGCCAAAACGGAGATTACGAGGAGAATGTATTTTAAAAACGAAAAAGCGACGTTTTCTTTACTTTTAAAAACGACCTTTCGATTTATCGCAAAATTAGCCACCGAACTGACCGCCCGCGCCGCGATCTCGCTTACAATAAGCGACGTGCCTACACCCATATAAGCGGTAAGCGACGAAAATAACATGAACATTATATAGTCAATTATAAAGCAAATGAAAGAAGAACAGGCAAATTTAAGTATGCAAAAGTAGATTTTTATGCTATCCCTAAATGCATGAAAATGAGAACTGCTATTCTTCTGATCAAGATATATCGTTTTAATCGTTTTTTCTATAATAGGGACACCCGACTGAGCCGCGCTTAAAAGCATATTCATTTCGTACTCATATCGATCTCCGTCGACATTGACGAAGGAATTCATAAGCTTCCGCGAAAACGCGCGAAGCCCCGTTTGAGTATCGTAAACTTTAACGCCGCTCGCTAAAGAAAATACGCGCCGAGTTAGAGCGTTTCCGAATTTACTTTTAAAAGGAACGTTTTCGTCGAAACGTCTTCCGCCGAGAACGAGAGCGTCGGGGTTTTCTTTTGCTATATTGGCTACCATCATTATATCGTCGAAAGTATGCTGTCCGTCAGCGTCAGCGGTAACGGCAACATCACATTCGGGAACGGACTCTAAAATATAGGCTATCGCAGTTTTAAGTGCGCATCCCTTTCCCTTATTAACCTCATGTGTAAGAATAGTACAATAGTCTCTTATCTTAACCTCGTTAAAAACATGTTTAAATTCTTCTCCGCTTCCGTCGTCAACGATAAGGAGTCTAACCTCGTCAAGCTTCGCAAAAAGATCAACCAATTTTATAAGCTCGTCATTCGGTTTATATGCGGGAATAATAATCTCGATCATTCAGTCACCTCTAAAAATAGATACTTGGCAATTATAGCCCAAGACTAATAAAAATGCAAAAGCAGCGGGTAAAAGGTGCTACCCCCAAAGATCACAATGGATTAGGCAAGTTAGGGTAACTTAGCGGCAATTAAATAGATCATGCATAAAAAGACGTACCTTTGACAGCTGAAATAAGGAAAGAACCTTAAAAGACTCTAAAAAAGCAATATTTTTGCAAGGCAAAAGAGCGTTTTTGGATCAGATTAAATTTCTTTGTTTAATTGGTAATATTATTCCATGGAAAAAACTGCTCAAAACACATGAACGAGTTTTCTCAATAGACTTCATAACCCATCGACTTTTTTTATTCTCTCACAAATTAAAGACTTTACGCAGATACTTTTAAGGATTGGCATCTATTGCAGAACCTTTTTTAAACTCAGAAGCTTGTTTCCAAGCTCAAATAGCTTCAAAATATTGAGTGCCTATTTTCGAAGTAATATTTAACTTGAAAGCCACCTGCTTTTCAATATTACAATTTTCGCCCTCACGAAAAGTCACCTCTAACTGCCAATGATAACTCTCCACAAGTCACATCTAACTGCCAATGATAACTCTCCACTATCCAATGACCCCGAATCACTCGCGTTAAGCGGTAGAGCGTTGATGAAATATCGCGTTTCTATGGTTTTTCTGCCGTCTTAACAATCGTATTGCAAATCATCGCACATGTCAAATAATTTTGGAATATCCGTTATTGCGTTGGATTGTTCATTAATACACTTCTGACCTAACCAAAAACCGCGCTTATCTACCGCGTTCACAATAGAGTTTGCCTTTTGCTTTTCTTCCCATTTCCGGATTGCGTTTTTCATTCTATTGTAAGAGTTCTTCTTAACTTTTCCAAACCGTCGCCGTTTATAATCCCGTTCCGCACTGTTTGAAATCCCCGCAAAAAAATTCAAAAATAGGATTGTAAATACGCATTAAATAGTATAATGCGATTGTATGGCGTTTTTCGTGATTTCAACGAGACTTTTAAAAAAATATATCGTAAAATTCGCTTGCGAACGCATTTGAGACATGGTATAATAACGTCTGCTGAAATTTTTTTTACAGGGGGTCTGATTATTATGGCAAACCATAAATCCGCTTTAAAGCGCATAGGTATCACCGCGAAACAGAACCTTAGAAACCGCATGGTGGCTTCTTCGGTTAAAACGGCTATGAAAAGATTCGATAAGGCCGTCGAAAGTAACGATAAAACCGTTATAGATGTTGCTTTTAAGGACGCTGTAAGTACGGTTGATAAGGCCGTTACTAAGGGCGCTATACATAGGAACGCTGCTAACAGGAAAAAAGCCCAGCTCGCTATAAAGCTTGCGTCGGCTCAATAAAGCCGGACTTTAGTTTTTCCGATTTTAAATTATATTTTGTACGATTAACCAACCGAGAGTTGGTTTTTTGTAGTGCATTTTTTTATGCTTGATAGGAAACCTTTTTAGAGCCGCATATATTTCCTATAGAATTGTGGCAATTGCATTTTTCATATAAAGCGCTACAATAAAGGCATGGAAAACGAAACGAATGATAAAGAAATAAAACTTGGAGTTAGAGAATATTTAGAGGAAACAGAGCGAAAAAATCTGAGTTCCTATGCAATGTTGTCTAAAAATACACGCGGTCGGGATTATGAATTGGAAAAATGCCCGGTGCGAACGGAATTTATGCGCGATAGAGATAGGATAATTCATTGTAAGTCTTTTCGTCGCCTTATGCATAAGACGCAGGTATTTATGAATCCGTTCGGGGATCACTATAGGACGCGCCTAACGCATTCCTTAGAGGTTTCTCAAATCGCGAGGACTATCGCGCGGGGACTTCGCCTAAACGAGGATTTAACGGAGGCTATTGCCTTGGGTCATGACTTAGGGCATCCGCCCTTCGGACATGCCGGTGAGGCTGTTTTAAACGCCCTAGTTCCGACGGGTTTTGCGCATAATAGTCAGAGCTTAAGGATCGTTGAAAAACTTGAAAACGGCGTTGGGCTAAACCTTACCTACGAGGTAAGAGACGGGATATTGAACCATAGGCAAAGTACGAGACCGATAACTATGGAAGGGCAAGTCGTTCGACTTTCGGATAAGATAGCCTATATAAATCACGATATCGACGATGCGATAAGGGCGGGGGTTCTATCTATCGACGATATTCCGAAGAGCGCAATGGATGCCCTAGGGAAAACTCAAAGCGAGAGGATAAATACGCTTATCTGCGACTGTTTAAATACGAGCGACGGAAAAGATAAAATAAACCTATCCCCGGCGGTTTTTAAGGAATATGAAATACTTTTAGGGTTTTTATATCAGAGTCTATATCTAAGCAGTGCGGCGAAAAAAGATGCGGCTATGGCGGGGGAAATGTTGACCTTACTATATGAGCATTATCTTAAAAACATAGATTTTTTACCGATTGAATTTTTAAAAAACGCGGATGCGGATGGGAAAGAACGCGTAACGGCAGACTATATCGCCTGCATGACGGATAGGTTCGCAATAAATGATTTTAATATGCGCCTTAATATAAAATAAAAAGAAGCAAACGCGATAATGCGGTGTTTGCCTCTTTTTCTATTTGGCTTTTTTAATTTACATAAGAAATCTTTTTAAGATTTAGGCTTAGCTTCTGTATATCCCTCTGGTAAAACCATCATTCCCGCGGGGATAGTATCGGAAAACTCAGTTATAACCATAATGGTACTCATGTCAAGCATGATGGTTTCCATAGCATAAAGTTTATCGCCGTCAAAATAATATCTGAGCGTTGCTGTGATAGAGGAATCGTCTACCTCGGTCGTAAATGTAAATTCTTCGAATTCATACGATTTATTGTCTTTTCCGGAGAGAGCGGCTATAGCAGAGTTCCCTTTTGTGCTAAAAACAAGAGTACCATAGTCGTTAGCTGTAGCTTCTTCGTCTTTCTCTGACTCTATCTTAACCTTAGTATATGTTTTTGTTCCCTCGTCGAGAGTATAGACAAAGCCATCGATAAGGAGCGTATGAGAAGCTGCATCGGCAACCTCGGTTATGTTTTCGGAATTTTCACCGGATACTGCGGTAATTATATTCATTTCCATACCCATAATATAAGCCGTTGCTTTCATATAATAGGTACTGTTTTTCATAGCTTCATAAATCTTATCGGACTTAAGGTCGGTTGGCATAGGGAGATTAGAGGCTTCGGGAGTCGTTGATGGCGAAGCTGCCGGAGCATCCGTTTTTACGGGGCTTCCGGAATTGGGGGCGGTGCTGGGTAGGGGCTTATCCTGCGGTGCGCATGATGACATGAGCGAAAGTACAAAAACGAGAGCCAGTACGAAAGTTAGCGTCTTCTTCACAAAAAAATCCTCCAAAAATTTAATTTAGACTACATTATAACAAATTTAAGCTATTCGTCAAATAAGATTAATAAACTAATAGAAAATTAAACATAACGTTTCCTACCTATTTCGATTAATTTATAGAAAAATAGCGCGTTATTTGATTTTTGTTTTTTACAGGTCAACGCGGTAAATGGGCATGCTCATGCAGCGAGGACCGCCTCGACCGCGCGAAAGCTCGCTTCCTATTATCGTATGAACCTTTACGCCCGCCTTTACTAAGAGATCGTTTGTAATATCGTTTCTATCGTAGGTTATTACCTCGCCCGGAGCTATCGTTAAACTATTGCTGCCCATATTCCAATGTTCACGGGCGGCGGTTAGTTTATCTCCACCACCGCATTTTATAAATTGTACTGCGGGGAGATTTAAAGCTCTCGCAAATATCGTTCCGAGAGGCTCTGTTCTTGCGTCGGCTTCGATACGTCCGTTGACTAGTGTTAGTTCGTAAACGTCGAAAGCGCCGTCGTAAACTTCCGGAGCGGCGATGAATTTATCATAATCGACCATAGTACAAATGACATCAAGATGCATAAATCTGCGCGATTTTGGAAGGTTAAAAACAATTAGTTTTTCATATCCGTCGCTTAAAATCTTTTTTGCGAAGTCCTCAATAGCGCCGATAGAAGTACGTTGAGAGAAGCCTATAGCGATAACCTTATTACTTAAAACCAAACAATCGCCGCCTTCTATCGAGTAACCTAAATTATAGTCATAATAAAGCTTAACATTAGCAAAGCGCGGATTGTATTTATGAATATAGCGCATGAGGAGTGCCTCGCGTCTACGAAAGGGCATACTCATAGAACTTACTATCATTCCGTTTTTAACGCATATACTTATGTCCCTCGTAAAGTACATAGACGAGAGGGGATCTGTAAAGAACGGATAATCGTCATTAATCATGAGTGGAAGCGGCTTATCGGATATATCCATAAGGTCAGTACGCAAAATTCCCTTACATACCTCGTAAAAAAGTTGTTTTGCGCCTTTTTTCTTAAGATAGTCCCTAATGCAATCTTTAAGCGTTTCCGCGCCAATATCAGCTATCTTAATATAATCCTCAATAAATTCATTCATATGAACGGTTTCGTTCATAGCTTCGAGAAAGAGCTGTTCAAGATATAAAACTTCAACGCCGTTTTCCCTGAGGAGCGAAGCGAATGCGTCGTGTTCACGCTGCGCCGTAGGAACATGCGGAGTATCTTCGCTCAGCATGTGCTCAAGATAGTTAGGATTAAGCATTTCAACTTCGACACCCGGTCTATGCAGCATCACGGTTTTTAACTTTCCTATCTCACTGTTTAAATTAATAAAGTAGTCGCCCATAAAATCCTCCAAAAAAATAATCCTTTAAGTAAGCGTTATCCCGACAAAACGGAATCCGGTTTCTGTAGATCTGTCGAGACGTACGACGACGGTAGCTCCGCATATGCGTTCGGGAGTTTCTTCGTCGGGGTTTCCCGTCATTATCTCTCCGATAAGTTCAATTAAGTTTCCGTTCACCGAAGCATCCGAGAGTACAAAATAACATTTATAATACGTAGATACCGGTGCTAAAGAATAGCCGGTTTCGTCTACCTTTATATCGTGCGCTGTAACATCTATTCCGGGAAACTTTGAATCGAAATAAGAAGAATACAATTTTAAGAATTGGTCACTGTCTATAAAAATCCGACCGTTTATAAGGTCATGCTTGTTTTCTATTATGAGCTGAGCTATAAACGCTGTAGCCGTATAAGCCGCGGGTATTCCGAAGCCAAAGCTTGAAAAGGCAGAGGCGGCGGCCGTAACCAACATATTAACGGCGGGAAGAACCGTTTCATATTGCGCAACGCTTACCATGCTTCCGACCGGGTCGGGGTATAACGATTCGCGCATAATTTGAAATTCGAGTTCGCCTTTGCCGACATCCGCTATAGTATCGGCGGGAATTAATATAGTATAGCCGGTATCCGTTACGAAAAATCCGTTTATAGGATCAATGGAGTCATAAACGTCGGCAACCGTGAGCCCTGAGAAATAATCGGGATTAGAAACGCCAATGAAATTTATTATCTGTTGAGCCGCGCGAAAATGCGCATCGTATGATCCGCTGATAGAAGCTAAACCGACGCGTTTTCCGTTTTCAATAACGAGGCATGAGCTTTTATGAATGCGTTCGGAGGAGAAACCATAGTTGTCATCAACATGAATATTGATTAATCCACAGGCGGACGAAACAGATGTTGTTATAGTAGTATAGGGCGTTTCCGCGCCTTCTACCTTATCCGCGAGAGCAAGACGTTCTAAGAGAACAATATTTAAAAGTTCATCCCTATAGGCTATCATAAGGTTGTTTAAAGTGCCTGAAAGATATACGTCGTCTTTAAAATGCGGCAGAGAGTAAGTAAATATATAGTCTGCGGTTTGAATAGTCGCACCTTCGGGATAACAAACGACGTGCTTTTCCATAATATAATCATTGTCCTCTATTATGAGATATTCGGGGACTGGTTTATGCGTCGGAGAGTAGATTAAAGATACGGAACAGCCAGCGTTGAAGATAAAAACAAGCACCATAGCTAAAGAAAGAAAGCGTTTCATAAAAAAGTCATCCCCTCCATAATAGAATAAAGGCTCAGCTAAATTTTAAAAAGCTTAACTGAGCTTTTATTCTAGCATATTCTAGCGTTATTGTGAAGTACGGAAATTATAGAAGTGCTACTCCAACTATAACTTTTCTTCTACGGTAAAATAGAATTTGTTCTAATATGTCGTAAGTGCATTTCATATCTATGGTATCCGGCAATCGAAATATGCTAATGGAAATTTATAGCGCAATGGGCGACCCTAGAATGTATTGATGCTTAAAAGTTCTGACGTGATTATAATAGAGGCGCAATAATATTTGGAATAGGGATAAAAAATGCC
The DNA here is from genome assembly GCA_036654235.1 of Clostridia bacterium. Lineage (GTDB taxonomy): Bacteria > Bacillota > Clostridia > Christensenellales > CAG-138 > JAVVSK01. The sequence continues at coordinate 43,163 of JAVVSK010000002.1, forward strand.
ATTGCTAATTTTAAAAAATTAGAATATAATAAGAATGTGTCTGGGGGCGTAAATGGTTTCGACGGGGATCGTGGACGTCGGATAAGCGAGCTGAAGTTCCATACTTCGTTAAAAAATGGAAAAAAATAATAACTAACAACACTAATTATTTACCGGTCGCCGCGTAAGCGGTGACCCGTCCGTCCGGCGGTTTCCGCGCCGTTTGGAAACGGGCGTCATTTAAGGCGGAGAACCGACTCGACTAAGCTTTGCGTCGAGCGAGATAAATGAAGCTACCTGAGGTTTGACCCGGTTGGCGGGGGCCTACCAAAGGGAATTTTAAAACGCTAACTGCGCTCGGAGAAAGTCTTGCGGACAGTTTTTCGGACAGGGGTTCAACTCCCCTCGCTTCCACCAAACAGTGCAAATCCGAACACCTTGTTTTTTGTAAAGCATGTATTTGGGTTTGTAATTGAGATAGAGAGTGTGAAATGATTTTACGCTCTCTATTTTTGTTTTGTCCGTTTTTCTTTACCCTATAGTGCTGTTCACAGCGCACCTCCGTTGATCGCATCAAGCACGGATGCAATGTTACCAATGGTGTCTTCTAATGTGTCACCGCTTGCCAACGCAACTTTGTCCGCATTAATACGCCCGGTCGCGGACTTGAAATCAACTACCCATTTTGATAGGTTGGCTTTTCTTTGATATTTGCAAAAATAAAAATAGTGAGGGAAGACTTGTATCTTCCCTCACTATAATTAATACTTGCCCGATATGCTGGGGTTATTCCCGTTACAGTACATAAGCACGGCGGACAATCCTGCGCCGATAGCTCCAATCCACCAAGGCATTGTTATGCTTGCCGCTACCCCGGTACTAACAACCGCCGTATATATGGCACTCGCCATACCTACCCAAAATAGTGGGCTTTTTGTTCGGCTCTGAATATTATCGTTCATTAATTTTCCTCCCTTCTATATCTTCTATTCGATGGCTGTTCGATTTGCTTCGCGATTCGACAACAACCATTCTTTCTACCAATCCGTTATGTTTATCTACTTTCTCTTCCAACTTTTTTATGCGAAAGCTACTCAACTTATTGGCCGCCATTATGCCACCCAACGATCCGCCTAAAGTGCCTAATAACGATAACAGACCAACTATTAGTACGTCGCTCATTTATTGTCTCGCTATCTCACCGGTATAGGTGTCCGCTCCGCTTTTCACGGTTATGTTAAGTTTGCCGGGTGCTTCGCTCGACCCTTGTAATGCGCAAAAGTCGGATACCGCTTTTATTGTCTTGTTTCCGCATATTCCGTCCGCTTCCCCACAATCGTAACCCAGCGCGTTAAGCGCCTCCTGTAACGCCTTAATATCGTCACCGCGCTTTAGCGGAGACGATATTATTAATTTTTTTTGCACATTTATCACATCCTTTAATTCTTTAATCCTTCCGTATTTGTTCCAATAGTTCGTTCCGTTAGCGCAAATATGTTCCTCTACTACGCCAACATCGCGCCCTTTAGCGTGAATTACCGCGCTATCACCAACGTATATTCCAACGTGATATGCATTTCCATTTGATACCCTAAACAGTAAATCGCCTGCATCGATGTCGCTATAGGCGATTTTTTGGGAGATCCCCAAAAGACCGTTAGCGGTACTATCCCAGCCCAAAGGCTTAATTCCGTTATCGATCATGTAGCGAACGATAAGCCCGGAACAATCGTATGCACGGAGGTTTTTTCCGCCTTCGCATATGCGTTTATTCCAAAACCGGATAGCTCTATCGGCGTTCTCCGGGGTATTCTCCATCTTTCGTATAAAAGCTTCCGAAATATCGCTCTCTCCCTGACCGCCCCAAACGTATATGCTTCCGATAGAATTCTTTAGGTATTCTATAAATCTTTTTCTCATTTATTCTCCTTTTTTTATAGTTTATTCGATAAAAGCCGCGCGGAAACCTATGACCGAACCGGCGGCTGAGCGGTTATAACTGAGGTTCGTGCAAAATACTCCGTTGCTTCCGCCGCCGTACCATTCGCCACCACGAAACAGGGAGCGCTCCGCGCTACCGTTGTTCGCGTAAAAGTAGTCGCCCTCGTAGTCAAAAGCAGCATCGTCCGGGAGTAGGGCGAGAGTATAAAGAATTTCGCGCGCCGCCGTGCTGAGATTCGCGTCTGCCTGCACCTGTGAAAAGTAGCAGACGCGGCTTTCGTCTGCTCTGCCGGTCTGAGCGCCGGTAATCCACTTCCATTTGCTGTTCAAATAGTCGAGTCGGAGCGCCCCGAGGGTGGTTCCGCTGTCGTTCGGCGTGATGAGGGTTCCGTCGCTCCCATTTACGGCTTTCCATTGCGCTTTCAAGTTGTTGGGAGCTGCCGCATTATTGTTTTCAATGATTTGCAGCTCGCCGTAGACGAGACGCAAACCGGCGCACCACTCGTATACGTTGCCGTTCAGGTCGTAGATACCGGTTAGCTGATGGTTATGACTCCATTCGACCGGACCGGTTCCGGTAGCAACGCGCCCCGTTTGACCGTTGTCAATATAGGTCGGTACGGCGATATAGCCCGTCTCGCGGTTGTCTTTTCCATAGCTGTTATTTCCCCGGGGCAAAAACCCCTGCTTTTTGCACCATAGTGAGAGTGCCGCCCATTCCGTATTGGTCATAAGGTGCCAGCCCGAACCCTTCGCCGAACATATACTTGAAGCAGTATCGAAGTTTATAATTACGGCGGGGTCTTCGGCGGGAAGGCTGTAAGCCCTTTCGTTTACGACCTTATTTTGATATTTGCTTATATATATCCCTGCTTTTTCGACACCATTTACGATAAAAGCCGGGTGAACGCTGTTAGATCCCCCGGCGATGACGTCCGAAATCTTAAATTTCGGAATATAGACCATAACGGAAGGCATACCGATATTGTCTACGATAATTCTGTTATTCGGAAACGCCGCTTTAAGCGCGAGGTCGGAAAGGTCGAAGTTGCTCATTCTCCTTTTCCCTCCTTATTTTCAGCTAAGCGCAAAATAAGGAGGCGCCCCGAAACCAAATTATCAATACCTGCTGAGATGTTTTTAACCTCATGCCTGATTTTTACGTTCGTGTTTATTTTCTCAATCATCATATAATTTTACCTCCTCGTATTATGCATTTTATAGTTGCGCTCTTAGCGCTGCCCGTAAATTCCACCTTAAACCCCGTTTGCTGTTTATCCGAAATAAGTACCTCGCCGATATTGCCAACCGACGCGGTTACCGCCGTTTCGACGGTATAATTGCGGCTTATTCTCGATGAAAGGTTGACCGCGGTAAGGCTGTTATTAAAGGGGTATTTTTCCGTATTATTTATCGTTATCGTTTGTTCCTCTGGCGTAATCTCCGGCGTTATATTTCCGGAAGCCAAAGCGCTCCAAGCAGCACCGCTCGCCGATAGAGTCAGAACATTCCCTACCGTTCCCCCCGGCGGAAGTTCCGCCGGGGGTTTTGCCCAAATTTTAGCTCCGTCAGCCGATACCGATAGAATGTCCCCGGTCGTTCCGCCCGTCGGAAGCTGCACCGGTGGTTTTGCCCAAATTTTAGCTCCGTCAGGAGATACCGTTAGGATATCTCCCGCCGTTCCTCCCGCCGGAAGGCTACTTTCGCCAATCGTTCCATTTTCGCCTTTCCATTTATACCAGGTATATCCATTTATCGCCGTAGGCGCGGCTTCCGAAGTATTTACGCAAAGTCCGATATAGTCGTTCGGTGTAGAGGACATATTCGGGTTAGTAATATCGTATGGATTTTTTGAATACATTATATGCAGTTTGTCGCCTTTAGCGGCGATCCCGTCGGTGCCTTTTACTTTTACCCATATATAATGCTGCGCTGTAGTGGGCGCTAAAGCCGCGTTTCCGGTATAAATACCCATATATGTGTTAGGCGTTCCCGAAAAATCCGTACTCGAAGGAGTTCCGCTTAAATCCGTCGCGGCGAACCTAATATATATATGCGCGTCACTCCCCTTCCATTTATACCATGTATATTCGTTTATAGCCGAAGGCGCGGCTTCTTTTATACCTACATAAATACCTATGTATTCGTCCGGCTCAATCTTTAGCGTACCGGGGTTTTGAATATCAAGGGGATTGCTGCAATATCGTACGTAAACATGATCTCCGCCCTCACCCCGCCATTGATACCATTTATATAGGGAAGCCTGGGTTGGCGCTGAAGGAACTTTTCCGGTAGCAAGACCGATATATTTATTTGGCGTTGAAACGATGGTTGGTGAAGGATCCGTCCTTGGGTCGGTGGGCGAATACATTATATAGAGATAGGCGCTCTCCCCGTCCTTTAGCGCGTTCGCCCGCGTTATAGCCGATTCGACTTCGTTTATCATTCCATGTAAAATCGGATAATCGTTACTCCCGCTAATCGCCGCGCCGGTAAGCATCGATTCTCTACATTGAAAATTAAATTTTGCGCTTGTTATTAACTTTTTTAATATCGCGCTTTCGTCGCTGTAAATTTGAAGCTCGCATTCAACAATGCCGCGCGCAAAGCTGGTCGTAAAAAGATCGATGGTTACGGAGCTTTTGTTTATAGCTATCCCATCCCCCGCCGTCTTACTATCCTGAATTGAAAGCCCGTTCGACTTTGAAAAAATGGCGACGACGCGCGCCCCCGTTAGGTCAATGGCTGCGCCGTCGTTGGTAACGTCTATCGATAAGACGTTACCCGTATCCCCATCGACAACTTCGAATTCGCGAATGCTAACGCTTCTTTTTATATCAAGAGTAATAGGGAATATCTTTTTTATAGGGCTTAGTTGCATTCGTCTATCATCTCCGTCCCATGGACGCGCGTTACCCTACTCGACGTTCCCGCGTGACCTACGTCGCTTATCTTACGCATATAGTCCTCCATTACTGCGTTAAAAGCGTCCTCGCCCATTACGTCGCTTATCATCTTTCGGCGTTCACGCCAATACTTGCTTGTATCGTAGTATAATAGGCGTATATCGGCGTCGCTGAGACCGTCTATGTATTCTAAAAAGTCTTCGGTTTCCTTTTCTTGCCGAGTTTTACCTCTGCCCGCGCCGCGCCCGGAGCTTCCTCTGCCAGAGCCGTTTTCTCTCTCTCGTAAAACGTCGTATTTATAATCCATTTCGCGGTCGAACTCCTCCCTGTCGTTTTTCATTTCGGCGATTTGGAACATTGCGTCGTATAAATATGAAGCGAGAGCCGCGCTATATTGCGCCTCTATATCGCCTATATCGTCCTGCATGTCCGAAAACTCACGCTCTTTCATAGAGGTTACATAGGTTGAACCTAACATTCCGCGCGAAGCCGCGTCCGCGTCGGTTTCGGCATTATTATAAGCCCCCGCCCTTTCTCGGCTTTTTATAGCGGCATCGGTAGCCGGACGCAAAAACGCGTTTAAAAGCGCCATAAGCTGATCGCTTGTAGTATTTTCGTCGATCATAAGCCCGGCGGTTTCCGGGGAAGGCGAAGGCGGTGCTTCAAGAGCTGCGCCCTCTTTCAGAGAATTGTTTTTTATCGAATATTCGGTAATTTCGGCGGTATTTTTATATCCGCCGATTTCTTTATATGTTCCGTCGGTCGGATTAAATTGCGTTTTCCCCGTATTTTCCCGATCTTGACCGAACGGAAGATAGTTTTTTCCTATCCTTCTTGATTTTTTTGTTGACAAGAACATTTTTTTAATTTCCTTTCCGCTTTTATTTGTCGAATAATTTTTATATATACAACCGTTTTTATTCAGTTAAGGAGAAAAACGGTAAAAAAAATCGGAAAGACCTAAAAGGTCCTCCCGATATACCAGGTTTCAAATATAGACGCTTATTTTTTATGCTTTTTATTCGTTACAACTAAAACAACGATAGCTATAAGCGCAACAACCAAAACGCCGATCCCGACGTATAAAAATACATTGCTTCCTCCTGCCATAGGTGGGATAGCGGACAAAATATTTTGCATGGTTCAACCTCCAAAAAGTAATATTTCTAAACCCTGTCGTGATTATACAACGTTCATTTAAGAAAAACAATCGCTTATTATATCGAATGGGAATAAAAGCATACATATTTCAGAGTATGAAAATACGCGGCTGAAGAACGGGAAGGAAGGTCCCATAATTAAAAAAGGCATTAAAGGGGATTATATCAATCAAAGATTAGTTGCCTTTTCTATTTTTTCGATTTTCCGCGCTTTTTTTAAAGTTCATTTTGTCGAGTTTAATAGCGAATATAGCTCGGCTATCGCCTTGGATATAGTTGTAAAGTTTTTATTAAGGCGGTTTTCATTCGCTTTTTTTAACTCGTCATTCGCATCTTCGTTTAAAACGTCCAAAGTTGAAAGCGAAATATAGTAAAGTGCGTTCATATCGTTTTCGTTCATACGGTTCGCCCCCTAAGCGTTATTGCGAGTTCTATTCCGCCCGATATAATAAACCTTCCTCCCGCCTCGTTTTCGAAAGCGAGAGAAAGCGTTCGTCCCTCGTTTTTTAGGGGAATTTCTAAAACCTCTCCGCTATCCCTCGGTAAAAGCTTCCCTAAAATGGTAACGCTGTCCCCCGCCCTTGCGGTTATGATCAATCTGGCGTCGTTTTTTCCTTCTCCCCTTAAATAAAGCTCCTTCAAGCTTTTTATGGTTGATTTTTGATTCAAATCGGTGGTCGGCGTTCGCCAATACGAAGCTATAGGCTCACCGTCATAATTATCGCCGATATCGAACTTATATACATAACGCTTTTCGTTTATAAAATACAAAGCATCTTCAATTCCAACGATGTCGCCTATCGAAAACCCGTTTCTAAGCATATATGTTCGATTGACGAGGTCATATATAACGATAGCGTCCTCAGCTCCATATTTTATCGCGAAATAGAGCTTAGTTCGCGTTCGCGCCGCCTTAACCGTATCGATATTTGTGTTTTCTAAAATTTTTCGGATCTTAGAGGCATCGTTCATAAGGCGAACGGTAACCCCGTCGTAGACGCAAAGACCCGAAGGCGTTAAAAAATACGCCGTACCGCCATGTTTAATTATAGATGTATAAATAGTTTTATACATATCCGCCTCTATCGGTTCAACGACGAAATTCGAAGGGCGGTCGCCTATCAGCCGATAGATACTGTGTTCCTTTAAAATAATCAACTCGTTCGAGAGAGCGACGAGACCGATAATAGCGTCGGCTCCGTTTCCGCCTATCTCAATATGACCACCCTCTACGCTTGGGCTTGCCGTATCCGCACCCCAATCTTCGATAGTTCGCGTTCCTCCCGGGAGCTTCGAATAATAGAGGCGGCTCTTAAAATCAGTGTCCCCCGCGGCAAAAAGGCGGTTTCGATACATTTCAATATATAAAACGCGCTTATCTGAATTTTGCGCGGCGCTTCCGAAGGGTGTAACCTCCGTTCCGTTGTATTTAACGATTCCGCTCCCGTCCGTCATAAGTAAAATAGGGATTCCGTCAATACTCGCTTCGAGGGTGGAATGTGAAATGCTTCGCGTAGCCCCGGAATAGGAATGTATCCCCTCCCATGCTCCGTTTTTAAACGCATATACCCCGCTTCCCGAAAGGACAATAAACTCCAAACCGCTCAACCCGTGAAATGCACTTATTTTCGAAATTGAAGCCTTCCCGGGGAGCGGAGTAGAAATATGTTTTACGAAGCCCTTAGCGACGGAAAGGCTTCCGTCGGTAGTATCCATGTTATAGGCAAAAGGGCTGTTGCCGACCGGCAATAGGTTTTCATCCGTAGACTGATCTATCCCGAAAAAGCGTTTTATCTCCAAATATTTCATATTTTCACCATTTATTTATTATATAGCTTGCGTCCGAAGCGTTTATAGCGTTTTTAAGCTTATTTTTTCCGACCTCGTACATGCTTAAAAATATGTTTCCGCCGCCTTGAGTATTAACTTCACCGCTCATCCGATCCATTCCGACGGCGTAAGTAATTATTAACGCATGGGTAAAGCTCGGAAGCTCGGGTTCGTCCGTGGGGGAAACGAGTTCATTGGGAACGAACCTATAAGTTATCGTTACGTTCCCGTTTGCATTTACAAATACCTTTCCCGTTTCGGTTTCGCTAAAGGCGATTGGAACCCCGTTTTTTTCTACCGAAGTCACCTTTACGCATTCGCGTTTAAGGAGCGATAAATCGATAATCCCGCCCGAAGCCGCGACGCTCTCGCGCCTTTTTGGTTTTATCGCTTCGAGAGCGAGATCCCTTACCGCGTCGTTAATATATCCGGTTAACTTATCGTGCCAAATCTCGATTGAATGCGCATCGTGACTTCTATCCAGCTGATTAAGGGTCGAAACGATTATATTGTTTAAAGTCATATAGCTCACAGCTTCTTTCCGCGCGGCGTTTTATATGCTTGTAAAAGCTCGCTTGAAAAAATGCTGACGCGCTCATTTTGATATATCAGCTTCGCGAGGCTCGTCGGGATACTAACCTTAACCCCGCGCGATATCCTATAAAAAGTTCCGTTTATTCCGCCTTCCCAAGCGCCCGTCCCGGCGATCATTATGTTTACCCGCGGTTCTCCCGAAAGGAGCAGAGTGCCCTTATTTTCGCCTTCAAAATCGTTTTCCGTTATGTGCATCTTTTAATATTCTCCTTATGTATGTGTATATGTTTTTTGAGAGTTGAGTGGGCGCGCTAAATGCGCGCCCACTCAAGTTTAGCGGTTTATGCGCTTACGCCATGTTCAATTCGGACTATCCAATAGTCGTTTAAAATCTTCGCCGCGTAGCCCATTACCTTAGCGCCGACCGTCGCGCGCTGATTTAACGGGTCTCCTGTACCCGCGCTTCCGACGGGTTTTATAATTGTTTCGAGAACGCCGCTACCTTCCAGCTCAATCGTTCCGTATGCGTCTTTCCCGAAAACAAGAGTTGCGTGAACCTCGGCTCCCGTCGCGCCGGCGTCTTCGCTTAAAACGATGGTTCCCGCTAACGGAGCCGCCGATAACGCCGTCGAAAGGGTTATAGTATCCACCGCCGCCGTAAGACCGCCCGTACCCGTCACCGTGCAATTTGTCGTATTTCCAATTTTAACTGTAGCGTCGGTAGATTTTAGATAAGCTATTTCGGACTTCGTGAGTGGCGTTGAAAACTTTATTGTGGTTGTCGTAGATCCCGGCGCGAGTTTTTTATTGATCGTTGGGCTAAATATCTTAGCTTCGGTGCTTTCAACGAAAACGACCCCGTAAAGTCTCCCGATTTCGCCGGAATATATCTGTTCTGCGTTGCTGTATTTACTTACGTCTTGCCAATTTTGATCGCTTTGAAGATCATAGGTAGCTTCGGGGGAGCAGATGCAAATGAAATGAGGCTTTCTTCCGTTGTCCGAAAAATAGCGCGCTTTCGCGTCCTTTAAGGTACGAACCGCCTTTCTTATCTCCTCAACGGTAAGCTTATCGTTTGCGGTTAGCGAATAGCGCGATGTCTTTCCGTTAGCATATCTTACGTTGTTTCCCGAGCATATTTCGTCGCGCGTTACCCATTCGACAACGGTTCCGAGCTGTTCGCCTAAAAGCTCTGCGCTGTCGTTAATAACCATATCGAATCCCGTCATATCGAGAACATCGCTAACTTCGACATATGCGCCGTATTGACTTATTTCGGCGTTAACGTTAGTTTGTTCCAAAGCCTGACCGGTAGGGGTTACGCCCTCCTCAAGACCGTTCATAACCGCGCCCGGATCGAAAAGATTCCAGCGTCGAAATTCAATTTGTTTTCCATGATGTTTTTTAAGGCTTCGCTTTTGCCCGAATTTTGCATGGACAAAACGCGTCTTTGCGCTCTCTAAAAGCTGCCTATCGTAAAAGGTTTTATTCAGCCCCGTAGTTTGGAGCGTATTTCCCGTAGTGTTTATATTGCTCATTTAATATCCTTTCCGTTTGAAAAAATAGGAAGCGCGATTTTTTAATCGCGCTTCCCTTGATTTGGGTTTTTATGTTTTTTCGGTTGATAAAAGGTGGGGTTATTTCCCTACCCTACTGTTTAAATTATTGTTGTTATTGTTTGTTATATGTTTTTCCGTACCGCTTTTAATAAGACGGCTTCCGCCGGTTAATTTTTATGCGTTTATCAAACGCTTTTTATAATTTTCAAACTCCTTTCCGTTCATATTGAAAAAATCCGTCTCTGCGAGAGAGGCTATTCCGGGGCGAATCGGCTTAGGCATGTTTCCTCGCCCACGAATCTCTTTCATAGCGTTGTTAAGTCCGTCTTCTTTTCCGCGCGCATAAGCCGACTCTTCTCTCGCGTCCGCGTCGAACATAGAGATCGCCGCTTCAAGACCATATTCCTTTAATAGAAGAATGAAGTCTTTCGACTTTATATATTCTTCGGGTTTTCTAAAAAGTTTTCCGTCGTTATAAAGCATTAGGAGCTTTTTAACGATTTCCTTTGCCTCCGATTTTTCGCTCGTTATACCGACAGTAGCCGAAGCGGCGGAGGGCATTTCGTTAGTGTTTTGAATTTCGGTGGAGGCATCGTTTATGGCGTCCACCCGGTCATAATTTTTCATTTTATCTCCTTTCGTATTCCGAAAAACCGAAGAGAAACCGCTAAAATAAAGCATGCCATAGCGATTATCCTAAAATAAAGCGCGTATCTTGTAAAAAATGATAGTATCATCAGTATAAGCCCCGTAAGCATATACGGCTTTATTCGATACGCTTTAAATGCGTTCGCAAATAGGGTTTTTCCGCGGTTTTTTTTCTCTTTCTCGCTTTTTATTATAAGCGCATCTATTTTTTTATCATCGATTAATGTTTTACCTACTTTTTTTATTATCTCTTCGGGAGAATACACCGTTATATTAACATTATCGATTTTCGCTATAAGCTCTTTCGCCTCTTTACTGGGGCAGGACGCGGAAAATATAGCGATATCTTTAAAAGACGCGCGAATCGCGGCGCGGTATGCGAGAACAACCGTATCCGCCGTTAGCTCGGCGCATTTTTGTACGGAATAGACGATAGTTTTTCTTTCGTCAATTCCGTATTCTTGTTTAAGCGTTTCTAAAACACCTAAAAATTCGCCCCTATCCATTAGTATGAGTTTTTCCTTAAAATACTGTTCCGCGAGGCGCGCGCGCTCCCTTTTTATTCTTTTTTCACTCCGCTTCTTTTTTATAAGCATAAGGATAACTAAAAATAAAGCAGTGATGATAAGGGCAACGCATATTGCGGCGCGCTTTTTAAATCCAAACTCGAGCATGACCGCAAAGCTGATAAAAAGGGCTAATACGGTAAAAAGCAGTGTATCGAGAGCTGCTGCTATCGAATTTTTCCCGCCGTTCGCCGCGCGCCTATTAAATTTTTTTACCTCTGTCTCCATATTCTGAAGTATTGCCGCGTTTTTATTGTTTAGACAATAACGGATACTGTACTTGTTAATTTTCAAAACGCGAAAGATTAATTGTTCAATAAAATTTGTTTTACAGAGAAATTAAATAAGCCTTTTACGTATGAAACGGCAAAAAAGGAGCTTAAACCAAAAACTCCTCATCGATATCCTCAAAGGTGACTACGATTTTATTATCGTCCTCCGTTTTCATTCGTTCTTCGACGTCTAAAAGTAGCTTTGCGGCTGAAATTCGGTCGGAGGTTTTTTCCTCGCGGTTCATACAAATAAGGTACATTTCCGTCGCTATTTCCGCGGGAGTTTTTCCGAAGACGTTTTGTTTCTTTTTTGGCATAATTAAAGCTCACGTTTATCGCTTATGCGCACCTTTTCTTTCGCCTCTTCAGGCGTCATAATCCCCATTTGAAGCATTTTAAATATGGTTTCATTGTGCGCTAAAATAGAGGCGCTGTCGTCATGATCAACGCTCACCGTTACGCGAAATTCGATAGGAACGGACATGCTGCTTTCGATTCTTAAAAGATCCCTCGAATAGTGAACGGCGGTTTGGTCTATCGAAATTGTTCTCGGGAAAACCGCGTTCTCCCTTTCGACCTCGATCTCTAGGCGGACAGCCTGGGAAAATCCGGCGTGAATAGTTCGCGAGAGCATCCGCGACCGCTTACTGCTCATTTCCTGCAACGCAATTATTGCGCTGGCTGCGGTAACCCCGCCTAAAGTTCCGCCGCGCGAAAAGTCGTTGGAACCCGATTCCTGTTTAATGCTTTCGCGTATCGACGAGATATAGTCGATTATATAAGAAGGTAGTGGCGCTGTAGAGAACCATCGAATTCCGTTTAAGTTTTCGCCAATATGTACTTCTTTCGACCAATCCTTTAGGTCGGCTAAATCGAAGCCGCTTGCGCCGGTCATTAAAAGCTTATTATGCGAAGCCATGAGCGCGTTTTTCATTACTATCTGATCGAGTTTATCGGAAAATCTCTGTTGATTTTCAAATAAATCGGCATAGCCGAGCCCTAGCATAGTTCCCTTTCTTCGGAAGAGCGGGGTAATAATGAAAGGATATTTACCGTGCGAATAAAATCCATTGGGCTTATAATCCCTACTGTCCTCAAGCAAAACGCCGCCGGCTATTTTTTGCATATGAATCCGGTGAATCCCCGCTTCCGCGTCGAATTCACGGCGCCAAGATTCGATTAAGAGAATGCTATCACTGTCGTCGACGTTAAGAGCGCAGTCCTTAACGCGCCTAAGGGTATATGCGTCGGGGTTCATCCGTTCGGACTCCTTAGGATAATGCTCGGCGAAATATTCGCGGCAAAAGGGAGTAAACTTAAATACCGCGCGGGCATCGTCAATGCTCGATGAATATGGGTCGAACATTATGCAATGGCTATCAACATGCCTTATATATGCGCCGCCCAATCCCATATTCGCTTCGAAGTCATAACCAACCTCCTGAACCATATACCCGCCGACTAAAAAGTCATAGAGGAGCTTATCATATTCGCGTTCGTAGTCACAGACGATATGGTTTTCGGAAATTACGTGCGTTAAAACCTTAGAAATTTCCTCGTAGCCCGGCTCATCGGCTTTGATCTCTGCCTTAGGGAATCGGTCGAAAAGATCTGCCCTTATATTTTCGATCGTAGAGTGAATAACCGGCGTTGTCGGGCGCGGCTCGAGACGATCCCTGACGGGAATGTCCTCCCAATGCGCGCAGCGATATAGCCTATCGCATTTGCTAAGGCGTTCCCATTCCAAAGCATACGCCTTATAGAACTCGTCGAATAAGGCGTAGAGCTTCGAAGCCTCCGCGTCGCGCCCATATTCGTCGAGATAGCGCGTCTCCGAAACGTTTATGCCGGAGGCGGAAACCCCGCTCGCGCCGAAAGCGGGGTTAAACGTCGAAGGATTTTGCGCGCTCGACCCTCCCGGTCTTATTCCCGGTTCTTGAGTTATGCCGCCGCTTCCCGTATCCGCGTCGCCGACGACGGACGACGCTGTTGTTCCAAAATCCATAAATTCTCCTTTGCTTTTTATTGATGCATAAATGAAATCGAAGAGAAAAAGCGCACATTCCGGGTTTTTACCGTGTATCTCTATATATGTGCGGGCGGGTAAGTTTCTTTTTAAGAAACATAATGAAAAAAATAAAATGCCCCCGCTAATATTTTGCTCAACGAAAATCTAGTTATGACATCATAAATATTATAAACCTTAAAAATTGCATTGTCAATAGGTATTTTAATAAAAAACCAATTAGTATCTTTTAAAGATACATAGAAATGATGGGCTTTTGGATATTTTACAGGGAAAGGCTGAAAATATATTTTATTCGGATTAATAGTTTTTTGAATTTAGGGAAAAAGGAAATTTTTTTTAATGATTTACAAAGTACAGCGGGTAAGATATAATGATGATCACAATTTCATACCGAATTGAAAATGATGTACCCGTAGCGAAGCTGGATATCGCGACAGACTCCGACTCTGTAGATCGCAGGTTCAAATCCTGTCGGGTACGCCATAGTAAAAATCGACAAGATATGCAGCTTGTCGATTTTTTATATGGCTATTAAACGGGTTAGCGTCCCAATTGGTGTGATATACCATTATTCAGATAAACGTGCGAGTAAAGTTAAGCGTAATAATTGATATTCTAAGATTTCTAAAGGATAGCATTTTACGCAAGGTGTCGCAAGAGACGAGTATTCCAAAATAGGCCATCCACAAACAGACGGCGATCAAGAAGATCGGATAAATTCCGGAGAGAAACCTAAAAAGGCATCCGTAGAATCAGCAACATTGTATCTAACGTATGGATAGTGAACGAATGCTCCGGGAATATGTCGCATTGGATTCCGGTTCAAATTCCCAGCCCGTATTGATCGGCAAGAGACGCGATTGATAATCGGTTCCTTCCAAGATACGGATTTCTTCTGAAAACCAAACGTCTTTTTGAAGGACAATCGCTGTGCTTTTCATATCCACTTCAATCGCAACATCAATCTCTAGTCTCCAATTTGCGGCTTCACCTTCCCAGGTGACAACATCAGATATGATTTGGATGTCCATTACATCGTCCTCAATGGTTTCCTGGAGAAAATCGCAGTCTTCCAAAGAGACCGTAGGCGTATCGCTTGTCATTGTAGAAATTTTTAGTCGAGCATAATCATCCTTGCCGTCCACATCTGTCACGATTAACGTATTGGATAGTTCAAGAGACAACCCATCAAACAAAAGGCCAATGTTGCCATATGCGCTTCTTTCCATGCCTAACGACATATATTTTAGAGCATGGAGCTTTTTGCCGATACACTGGGTTAGCAACAGGAGTATCTCTTCAGAAAGAGTTAGTCTTACTGTGTTTTCCATGATTTACACCTCTCATTCAGTAAAATGTATTTTTTGATATTTTCCACTTCCGCCCCTAATATCTATTGCGGATGTGCCATCGGAACTTGATGAAGGGCGAAATGTAATAACCCGACCGTCCGGCGTCGTTCTAATCACGCCCTTACCACTAGGAAGCGTTCTTTCGCTTTTATATCCACGGTTTATGTTTTCGAAAAATGAGTGTGCTCCGAGTTTTCCTCCAGGTAAATTTCACACCGATGGATTTCCTTTACTTTGCCCCTTTCGGTCCTTCTACTTAAATGGATTTTCGTTCAAATATTCAAACCATATAAACAATCCCCATTCGCAAGCAAGCGAATGGGGATTGTGCCGTTACCGGGGTATGCTGATTCCGACAAGTTGATCCCGAGAGCAATAGAACGTTGCACTGTCATTGATGACAGTTGAATCAATTTCCATATCCCGTTCAAGCCATAAAACGAATGAGTCAGAAAGCTTTTGCACGCAGATGTTGCATGATTTTCCCGTGACTTGAACGCATGGAAATCCATGCTGTGTAACGATCTCACTTTTGAATGAACACGGTGCATCATCCACAACCTCTGGCGTCATGACTTCAAAATCTGTCCATACACCCTAATTACTCACCATGACGATACCATACTCGCTAAATTCGAAGCATTGGTATTTTTCATCTGCTTCATCATCAGAAAAGGTGTTGCTGATCATAATGGCGGAATGATCGTCCGTGAGATAGGCATCGGTTATCCTAGCCTCTTCTTGCTGAACACCAGTAATTTTGATCATTTCTTCGCCTCCTTACTTAAAACTTCCGAGTTGAATACCGGTAATGAGATCTGTAGCAGGATTGATATAAATTAGCGTGCCCGCTGCACCTGGCTTAGGTGGTTGAGATAACGCTGCAATTACGTCGTTGGGCATTATATCCTTCCGTTGCGACTTGAAAAGGCTATTATAGGCATGGTCACTGAGGGTGTACTCTTTCCCTTTTACACGGAGACCGTTGTTCCTAATATAGTCGTATAAAGGTCTCCGTGAGGCCCTTATCTTGGGATTTCCATTGGCACTATAGCCGCCGCCACCGCCGGAACCGCCACCGCCGCCGCCCATTAGATCGCCCTCCGATCTTTGGCGGGGAATCGAACCGCCAACCCTTCATAGGGGATTTCGATGACCCGACATTCGCGCTTCATCTCTTCAAATGGCTTGTAGTAACAGATGACAGCCTCTGGCTTGATGACAGTTGAATCAATTTCCATATCCCGTTCAAGCCATAAAATGAATGAGTCAATATGTGCGTGACGAAAATTTCCATTGCGATAAAATAATAACAATGGACGAGACAACGGTTTTAGATACTCGTTAGCTCTAATTGAAGCGCCGTTCCCGAAAAAAGCTAAAACAATGCCCAAATTTAGCCCATCATATCGAACAGACTCATTTGTTCGCTCTCCCTAATATCTTTAAAGCATCCCAATGTAGTCATTAGGGTTAAGACGCTCGCATTGACCTTACAACGCGATTTAAAGTCTTCGATAGAGGTAAAGTCTCCGCCTTTTTTTCGCGCCTGTACTATCGAATCTGCGGCGCTTCCGCCAAGACCGGGAATCGATGAAAATGGGGGACGGACGGCGCTGCCTTCAATCGTAAAATTATGTGCCTCCGATTTTTCTATATCTACAGGTAAAAGTTCTATTCCGCGAAGGTTCATTTCATAAACCATTTCCAATATTATGCACTGATCATTTTGCTTTGCCTTGTTTGAATCACTCGCCGCCTCGTCCTTCGGTCTGTTTTTTATGCTAAATATATTTTTTAGTACCTTAGTTGTTCCTCCTGAAGCTAAACTTATATCAAAGTCGTCGGCGCGAACCGTAAAATATACCGCATAAAACGCCTCGGGGTAATGAACTTTATAATAGGCTATCCTAAACGACATTATTAAATAGGCGACCGCATGCGCGCGCGGAAACATGTATTTTATCTTTTTTAACGAGTCAATAGCCCATGAGGGAATCTTGTTTTCTAAAACGAATTGTTCCATCTCGTCCGTAAGGCCCTTACCTTTTCTTACGCGTTCCATTATTTTAAACGACATTGACGGTTCGCATCCGCGCGCTATTAGGTAGTTCATTATATCGTCGCGCGTACAAAAAACCTCCGATAGTGTCGCCGTTCCGTTGACAACTAATGGTTCGGCGTTATCGGTCCAAACGTTTTCGCCATGCGAAAGTCCCGCTATCCGAATAAGTTCCTCAAAGAGCTTCGGTCGCGTTTCTCCTAGCATATTTCGAACGAAGTTCGTTCCAAATTCCGGTATTCCTAATGTGCCGATATCGCAGCCCAATTCGCTTAACGAAACTTTTAAAGGCGAGTCCGATGAATATAAAAGGCGCGTTTCCGAATCGTCGAGAGGAATAAGCGTTGGATCAAGACCCGTTAAATCGCGAAGCATTTTAAGCGCCGTCGGATTATCATGCCCTAATATATCCAGTTTTACCAGCTTATCGTCGAGAGAATGAAAATCAAAATGCGTTATACAGCTATTTCCCTCTTTTTTATCGGCGGGATACTGAAGCGGAGTAAACTCCATTATACTATGATCCGCAGGGACGACTATCATCCCCCCCGGATGTTGTCCCGTCGTTTTTTTTACCCCAACGCACCCCGAAACAAGACGATTTATCTCCGCTTTTCTAAGAACAAGCCCGTTTTCATCCGCATAGCTTTTAACGTATCCATATACGGTTCTTTCTTTAAGCGTACTTATGGTTCCGGAACGAAACGAATGTCCCTCGCCCATCATCTCTTCGGTAAACTTATGCGCAATAGGCTGATATTCTCCCGAAAAGTTCAAATCTATATCGGGCGTTTTATCGCCCTTAAACCCTAAAAACACTTCAAAGGGTATATCATATCCCGTTTTTTCGTACTTTTCACCGCATACGGGGCAGTTTCTATCTTCCATATCAAGGCCGCAAGGATGTTCATTTCCAAAAAATTCGCTATTTTGGCAGTTTTTGCAAATATAATGCGCGGGTAGTGGGTTAACCTCGGTTATTCCGGCGCAAAAAGCAACGAATGACGATCCTACCGATCCCCTCGAGCCTACGAGATAACCGTCGGACATTGATTTTTGAACCAGTCTTTGTGCCATTAAATATAGAGACGAATAATCGTTCCCGATTATAGCTTTAAGCTCTCTGTCGAGCCTATCGCCCACTATTTTCGGAAGCTTTTCCCCATAAATATCATGTGCCTTTTTCCGCGCCATCTCCTCTATATCCTCGTTAGCATGATCAAATATCGGAGAATAAGTTGGCTTATCATCGAGATATGGCTTCATTATTTCACAGCTGTCGGCTATTGCGTTAGGCGCATCTATTACGACGGAGCGCGCCTTTTCTTCGCCTAAATATGAAAATTCATTTAGCATTTCATCGGTAGTTCTAAAATAAAGCGGTGTAGATTCCTCAATATCCGAAAAATTCAGCGCATGGAGAAGGAGCTTTCGATATACCGCGTCCTCAGGGTTCAAAAAATGCGCATCGCAGGTAGCAACGGTAGGTTTCCCAATACTCTCCGCCAGATCGATTACGCGGCGATTTAAATCTCTCAGCTCATCTTCACTATTTACCGTTCCGTTTTTCAGCATGAACTTATTGTTCGCTATCGGCTGTATCTCAAGATAATCGTATAGCTTAGCTATTTGCCGCTGTTCCTCTTCGCTCTTTTTTTCGACTATCGAACGAAAAACCTCGCCCTGTTCGCAGGCGGAACCTATTATCAGACCCGCCTTATGAACGAGAAGAAGGCTCCTCGGTATGCGCGGGCGCGACTTAAAATGTTCTATATGCGAAAATGAAACAAGTTTATAAAGATTTATCAATCCTTCATGATTCTTCGCGATCAAGATTATATGGAACGAATGATGTCCACGCCCCTTTTCCTTTGCGTTCGGGGAGAGAATCATGAGCGGTATATCCGTTTCGCCTAACTTTTTCAGAGAGTCAGCTATTGATTTGTAAATTCCGAAAGTTATCTCCGAAGATCGCTTAGCGCCTAGGCTCTCGCCTACTTCAATATCCAGCGCAACTTTAAGCGCATCTATCGAAAAATCTTTCAGCTCGCGATGCAAATATGTCGTCATGAGCTTCACATCCACATGTTCCATCGGAAGCGAAAACCCGAACTTCTCCGCTTTTTCTTTTATCTCTTCATAGATTATCGCGTCATGAACGATTATCGGGTCTCCCTTTATATATTCAGAAAGTGCCGACAGCGTTTCTCTTAAACCACCAGCCTCTTTAAAATCGTTTTCGCCGTTAAATATTTTAGAAATCTCACCCGTCGGTGTCGTTCCCGGGTTGACCTTCGCGTAAAAATTATCCGTTATTTTAAAGTTATCAATACGAAACGCCGAAATTTCGTATAGAAGAAGCTCGCGATACGGCTTAACCGTCGTAAAACCAATGACGACGAAACGCCCCGATTGCGACGATAATATGCTGTCCGGATAAAGATAGCCCTCGCAGCCATATATGAGCTTTATACCCGCCTTAATAGCCGCTTTATTCGCCTCGGGAAACGCATGCACTACGCCGTGATCCGTTATCGCTATAGCCTTATGTCCAAAGCGCGCGGCGGTGTTTATAGCATCTACCGCATGCGTTACTCCGTCCATAGTCGAATACTGAGTATGAAGATGAAGCTCTACGCGTTTTTCTTCGCAGGTGTCCTCTCTAAGCGGTCTGTCGACGGACATTATATCGGTTGGTCTAAGTATAAGTTCATGTTCAAAGTCGTCCGTCTCGACCTTTCCGCGTACTAAAAAATCCGACCCGGCGTCAATTTGATCCTGAATATCCTTAGAAAGCTTTTCTATTTCATCAAAATTTTTTAAGAGTTTTACCGTAATTGAATTTGTATTGTCGGTTATATCAAGAAGGAGAATAGTGTATCTTTGATTTTTTGTCGTCACCATTTCGTCTCTGAATATTCTGCCGCAAACTATAACGCCATCCATTTCGTCGGTTATCGTATCTATCGGAATCGACGTTTTATCGGCTATGGTTTTCCCGTACAGAACGCTTTTTGGTAATTCCTTAGGTTTTTTCGCTATAGGTGCACCCTTTATATCGACAGATTGACCTACCGCCGGAAGTTCTACTTCGGTTTGCATTGTAAAAATCGGTTTAACCGGGATATGAATTTTATATATTTTAGATATAAGCGAATCGATATCCGAAAGCGTTAGAGCGGCTTCAAGAGCATTTGGAAATTCCGCTATTATTTCGCCATTAATAATGCTCCATTTTGAAAGCTTTATCAAGGGGGCGTGCTCGGGAAATCTCAAAAAAAAAGCTTGTTTTAGAATCTCGCTCGCGGTTTTAAAATTATGTTCAATCTCAATATCTGCATTTTTAAAATCTATATCGGATTCTACGGTACAATCTTCGATTAGAGCGCTAAGATATGCTTTAATGTCGGATAAAACAGGGTAGGGAATAAGCTTCGCCGCCGTAAAAAAGACGGTTATCCTATTTTCGCCCGAAAATAGGTGTGCGCTTTGATATTCAAGACCATATCCCTCGAATCTTTTATCCAGCTCCCGTTGAAGTTCGCTCATCTATAATCTCCTTAACGTCTTTAAAAAATCTGAACAAGGTTTCGTCCGTTTCCCCGTTGTAAGCTCTTTCGCCTTTTTTAAATACAACCGCGCCTCCGGGCGCGAATGCTATTCCGATATCAGCCTCCCGCGCTTCGCCCGGTCCGTTTACGACGCAGCCCATTACGGCGATTTTTACGTTCGCGCGCGCACCGCGATATTCTCGTTTTAACTTTTCAACAATACCAAGTATATCGCCCGTCGTTCGTCCGCAGGTTGGGCAGCTTACAATATCTACCGCGCTTCTTAATCCAAGAGCCGCAAGAATTGAAAGCCCCGCTTTAACCTCGTTTACCGGATCGCCTGTCAATGAAACCCTAAGCGTATCTCCTATTCCCGATAAAAGGAGAGATCCTATTCCTATAGATGACTTTATTAGCCCTTCGTCTCCCGTTCCGCTTTCGGTTACGCCTATATGCAATGGATAATCCACCAGAGCGCTTATCTTTTTATAAGCGTCAACCGTAGCGGTTACGCTCGACATTTTAATTGATATTACTATATCGTAAAAGCCAAAACTTTCGAGAAGGCGAACGTGTTTCATTGCGCTTTTAACAGCAGCCTCCGACGTCGCCCCCAGCTCTTTTAAGATATCCTTTTCGAGAGATCCCGAGTTTACGCCTATCCTTATCGGGGTTTTATGAGCCTTTGCGCAAGAAACGAGGGCTTCGACGTTGCTTTCGCTACCGATATTCCCCGGGTTAAACCTTAGCTTATCTATACCGTTTTCAATAGCGCCTATCGCTAAACGATAATCAAAATGAACGTCGGCTACGAGAGGTATATGCGTTTTATCGCGGATTTTTTTAACAGCCGCTACACATTCCCCGTCATAAACGGAAAAGCGGGCGATATCGCAGCCCGCCCGCTCTAGCTCTAAAATTTGATTAACCGTCGCAGCTACGTCGCGCGTATCAGTATTCGTCATAGACTGAACGGTTAAGCTCGCGCCCCCGCCGATAGTTAAGTTTCTTACTTTAATTTCGCGAGTCATTTTTAAATCACCTATCATTTCCTTCATCAATTAGCGTCTTATCTCGCTAACCGTTTATTATTCTCATGATATCGTTAAAGGTTATAAATATGATAAGCCCAAATAAAATAACAAGACCTATCAGATGGACAAGACCCTCCTTTTCGGGAGGAAGACGCTTTTTAAATACGGCTTCAAAAAGCAGGAAAGCGAGCCTTCCGCCGTCCAGCGCCGGAAACGGAAGTATATTAAATATACCGAGGTTGATCGAAAGCAATATCGCAATTCGTAAAACGACCTCGAACCCGAGACGCACCGCCTGCCCTATTATCGAAACCGTTCCTACGGGACCCATAACATCTCCGGAAGCTACCTGCCCGGAAAAAAGCATCCCGAAAAACTTTATCATCTCCGAAAAAACGTCGCCTATATAGGTGAATGCCTGACCACATGCCTCAAAAAACGAATAACTTATCCGTTCCGTCGTTGCGTCGGATATGCTCGTTCCGATACGGTTATAGCCAAGAGACGCGTCATATATCCCGTTCACCGTAAAATCCATAGTCTGACCTTCGCGAACGACGGTCATCGTAAGAGAATCGCCCGTAACAGAACGAACCGCCGTTATAAGTTCCTCCGAAGTCGTAATTTCCGCCCCGTTTATAGCTATTATTTCGTCTTTAACGATAAGTCCCGCTTTATACGCCGCGCCATTCGCTTCGGGCGCTTCGGCTATTATCGGATGCGGAAGCGCAATCGCCTTAACGTCGCCATAAGCCGTTAGTGAAATTATAGCGAGTATTATAGCAAACAGTATGTTCATCAAAGGACCGGCAACGATAACCGCAATCCGCTGCCAAACATTATGCGAATTAAAGCTCTTTTCGGTTGTCGCTCCCTCGTCTTCCCCGTAAAATTGACACATGCCGCCTATCGGGAAAGCTCGAATCGAATAGAGAATACCGTTTTTTTCTTTTTTTAATATTTTCGGACCCATCCCTAAGGAAAATTCAACTATCGAGAATTTAAAGAACCTTCCTACCGCATAATGTCCAAGCTCGTGAACGAAAACAAGTATCCCAAGTACAACTACGGATACTAAAATTGACACTACTGTTTCCATATCATATTACCTTTCTACAATGAAATTCGAATAAAGTTTCGCTTTTTAATCCACCGCTATTTTTTAAACGACGAAGCAATTTTTCGCGTCTCTCTATCCGCAATTAAAACGCCTTCCAGAGAATCGACGGGCGAATCTTTAAACTTTGAAAGCGCAAATTCAACGCAGCGCGAGATATCCAAAAAACCGATGCTCCCGTTAATAAACATTCCTACGGCAACCTCGTTAGCCGCGTTATAGGCTATCGGGTAACCGCCGCCGCGTTTTAAAACGTCCCGCGCCATTCGGAGCGCCGGAAAATTCCCCTCATCCGGTTTAAAAAACTCAAGCTTACCTATAGCCGAAAGGTCAAGTTCGGGAACCTCTGATTTTAGCTTTTCGGGATAGGTCAGCGCATATTGAATTGGCAGCCGCATATTGGGGTTATACATCTCCGCGATAAGGCTTCCGTCATCAAATTCAACTATCGAATGTACTATCGACTTTGGATGTACAAGAACGTCGATATTCTCCGTTCCGAAAAGATATGCCGCTTCTATTATTTCAAGACCCTTATTAAACATTGTAGCGGAATCTATCGTTATCTTTTTCCCCATTTTCCAAGTCGGGTGCTTTAAAGTATCTTCGAGAGTAACGCAGGAAAGCTCCGCGGCGGTATAACCAAAAAACGGTCCTCCCGATGCGGTCAGAATTAACTTTTTTACGTTCACGCCCGAAGCGGCGCATTTAAATATCGCCGATTGTTCGCTGTCTATCGGAATTATTTTAGCTCCGTTTTTTAATTTTCCGAAAGCTATTCCGCCCTCTTTATTTATTATGCCATGTGAACAAACGATACTTTCCTTATTTACCGCGGCTATCGTTTTACCCGCTTTTACCGCCTCTAAAAACGGAAATATCCCGTCGAACCCCGCAACGGCGTTTACAACTATGTCTACCGAATCGAAAGTTGCACAAATTGAGGCGGCTTCGCTTCCCGAAACAATATCCGTTCCGCTTATAGATAAAAACAGCTTATCCGCCTCTATCGTATCGAGAACGCCGACTATTTCGGGATTAAATTCTTTTACAATAGCCTCGATAGCCGCTATATCCGAATTTACCGATGCCGAAATCAGCTTAAATTTATCGGGGTACATCCTTAAAACATCTAGCGTTTGTTTTCCTATCGAACCCGACGCGCCGAGAAGGGCTATGTTTTTCATCTTACTATACCCCTTTCAACCAATATATAAAAGAACATGCAAACTACCGGCGCACACATAAGCGTACTATCCAGCCTATCCATCATTCCACCATGACCGGGCAGAATAGTTCCGAAGTCTTTAACTTCTGCCCAACGCTTTATTGATGAGGCAAAAAGATCGCCTATTTGACCAACGGCGCCACAGATAAAACCGACCGAGACGAGAGCCCAAAGCGAAAGCGAAACTCCCCAAATCCCCTGTAAAAAATATACGATAACGCCACCTATGCAACCGCCAACAAGGGCGCCAATTCCGCCCTCTATCGTTTTTTTCGGACTTATATGCGGACAAAGCTTATGCTTCCCGAAGAAAACGCCTATGAAATAGGCAAAAATATCAGCACAGCAGGGGGCGGCGAAAGTTAAAAGCATCGAAACCCGGCTTTGATTAAAGTCGTTTAATGTACTTCCCAAAACGAAAAATATGTAAAACGAGAGCGGATAAAAAAACAACGCAAGACCCGCGAACATATCGGTCGTTTTCCGCTCGGGACTCGCTATTCTAAAGAGTATCGTCGCAAAAACGCAGAGACTCGCGAATAAAAGCATAACGTACATCCCTAAATATGCGCGTACAGTATATGAAAGCAGCGCGAATATATACGCTGGCACAACGAAAGGACGAAGACCCTTCGCCTCCAGCAGCGTTTTCATCTCATATACCAGTATCATGGCAACGATCGAATATAAAATATTTTGAACAATCCCGCCAAAATATAAAATTACCAATAGTAATAGT
The DNA here is from genome assembly GCA_036654235.1 of Clostridia bacterium. Classification (GTDB taxonomy): domain Bacteria; phylum Bacillota; class Clostridia; order Christensenellales; family CAG-138; genus JAVVSK01. Next base: position 67,670 of record JAVVSK010000002.1, read on the forward strand.
ATAAGTCCAAGACCTACGACTATTCTAATGAGCATATCTTTGCTCATATTCCTCCGAACCTCCTATCTCTCTTTTTATATTGTAGCAATGCGTCTATATAGCGTTCTGCGGTAAATTCGGGCCAAAGTTCCGGAACAAATAAAAATTCGGAATATGCGCATTGATACAATAAAAAGTTCGACAAGCGTTCCTCGCCGCTAGTCCTTATCATAAGGTCAAGCTCGGGGAGGTCTTTCGTATATAGTCTACTCATTACAGCGTTTTCGTCTATATCTTCTGCTTTTAAAATTCCGTTTTCAACGTCTAAAACAATCTGTTTAACGGCGCGAACAATTTCCGCGCGGCTTCCATAGTTAAGTGCAAGGCAAAGTTTAAGCCCGGAATTATCTTTCGTTCGTTGAATAGCCGAATTTATTGAATTTTGAACATCCTTCGGAAACGCATCGGTTTCGCCTAAAACATGAACGCAAACGCCCTTTTCGTAAAGCTCATCTATCTCTTTCGCGAAAAACTCTATCAAAAGCCCCATTAGCGCCTGAATCTCATGCTTCGGGCGCTTCCAGTTCTCCGTCGAAAAAGCATAGAGAGTAAGGGCGGAAATCCCTAGGTCGGAAGAAGTTTCGACTATCGAATGAAGACGTTCCATCCCCGCCCTATGTCCGCTCGCGCGGGACTCGCCGCGTTTTTTCGCAAATCTTCCATTTCCATCCATTATTATAGCGACATGCTTAGGGACGAAACCTTCTAAACCAGCGCTCTTAGCAAAACCCTCTTTCATTCTGTCACCATTTTTTCTTTGTTTTCGCAGCAATCTGTTTTAAATGCAGAAAAGACAAGCTCAATCGTTTTTTCATCGATTGAGCGCTGTCTTATAACTCTTTTATCAATCCCGTTATCAACGCCCTTTTTACTTCGCGCCTCAACGGTAAGAATACTATATCCCTCCGCCTCTAAAATACGCACGGCGTTTTCAAGGGAATAACCCAAAACGGTTTTCAAACGTCCATTATCTCCTTTTCTTTAGAAGAAAGGATAATTTCTATATCATTTATCATTTCATCGGTCAGCTTTTGGGTTTTTTCTTCTTCTTGTTTTTGGTCGTCTTCGGTCAGCTCGCTCGCTTTGCGCTGTTTTTTATATTGTTCCATAGCGTCGCGTCTTATCGACCTTATCGCAACCTTAGCGTCTTCGCCTTTTTTCTTAACTACCTTTACAAGATCTTTTCTTCGCTCTTCGGTAAGCTCAGGGAATATAAGCCTTATAAGTTTTCCGTCGGTCGAAGGGTTTATACCGAGATCGGATTTTTGAATTGCCTTTTCAATATTCGAGATAATACTGGGATCCCAAGGGGAAATGACGAGAAGTCGCGGTTCAGGCGACGAAATATTCGCTATGCTATTTATAGCAGTCGGCGTTCCGTAACAATCGACCATTATCCTGTCGAGAACGGATGCGCTCGCGCGTCCTGCCCTCAGCGTCGCAAGATCACGCTGAAGCGCGGCGATGGTTTTTTGCATTTTATCCTTTGAGAGATCATAAACGTCCATAATTACTGCCTCCGATAAATTATACTCCATAAAAGCGCCGCATCAATCCGGCGTTTCCCTGTGTTATGATTTTAGTATAAAAAAGGTAAAAGGTCAATCGGGTTCAACAAAAGTTCCTATGTTTTTTAATTTTACCGCGTTTTCGATACAATTTTCACCTTCTAATTTAAATACATAAAAAGGCATTGCGTTATCGCGGCAAAGGGTTATTGTCGTTTGATCAACGGCGCGAACGTTAAGCGCTATAAGCTCGTCATATGTTGGGTGCGAAAGCTTAACCGCGTCTTTAAATATATTAGGGTCTTTATCATATACCGCATCTATATTTTTAGCTAAAAACAGAGCCTCCGCATGAATTTCGCAGGCTCTTAGCGCCGCCGCCGTATCGGTAGTAAAGAAAGGAAGACCACTCCCTCCGGCAAATACCGCTACCATTCCCGCGTTTAGCGCCTCATCTGCTGCATATGGCGAAAACAAGTCGCAAAATTTTCGCATATCGGTCGCCGAAAAGACCTTCGCTTTTACTCCTTTTTGCATCAGAACATCCGCTAGTGCGATAGAGTTTATCGTAGTCGCCAGCATGCCCATATGATCCGCGTTATTTCGTTCCATCCTGTTTTTCGCATTTCTTCCGCGCCAAATATTTCCGCCGCCCAAAACGACCGCCGTTTGTACTCCGCTTTCCGTTATAGCCTTTAATTCATTCGCCAATCTCGAGAGCATAGAAAAATCGAGATTATCCGTTTTTATAAATTCATCGTACTGTTTAACGTACTCGCGCCTTTCGAGAGCCTCTCCGCTGAGTTTTACAAGAATTCTTTTAAACAAAACGTGTATTTCCTCCATGTCGAAAAAAAGAGGGCAATAAATCGCCCTCCTTCCATTAATTTAAATTTTACGATTTCATCTGACCCATAACTTCTTCGGCAAAATTATCCTGACGCTTTTCAAGACCCTCACCCATTTCATAACGAACGAAACGCCTTACGCTTATCTTTTCTCCAATCCTCGCAACAGTCTCGTTTATTAGTTGAAAAACGTTCTTATCGGGATCCTTAACGAAGGGCTGTTCAAGGAGACAAACTTCCTTATAATATTTCTCAATACGCCCCTCTACCATTTTTTCGATTATATTAGCGGGCTTAGGCTTTTCCTCGTTTAACGCTTGTGCCCTTATAATTTCCTTTTCTTTTTCGATCTCAGTAGCATCAACCTCTTCCTTGGATATATAGGTTGGCTTCGCCGCCGCTATCTGCATAGCTATATCATGAACGAGAGCATGGAAATCGTCGGTCTTTGCAACGAAGTCGGTTTCACAGTTGACCTCTATCAAAACGCCTATTTTCCCGCCCATATGAACGTAAGAATCAACTATGCCCTCCGCCGCTATACGCGACGCTTTTTTTGCGCTCGCCGCTAGGCTCTTTTCGCGGAGATAGTCCATCGCTTGTTCTATATTGCCGTCCGTTTCGTTGAGCGCCCTTTTGCAATCCATCATGCCCGCGCCGCTCATCTCGCGAAGAGTCATAACATCTTTAGCTGTAAACATAGGTTCTCCTCCTTAAAAAGTATCTATTTCGGTCATGTCGAAGTTTTCCTTCGCATCTAAATCTTCTTCGGTCGGGGTACTGTTGTCGACCATCTGAACTCCCTGTTTCGCTTCGAGAACCGCGTCCGCCATCTTTCCGGCTATTAATTTAACCGCTCGAATCGCATCGTCATTTCCGGGGATAACGTAATCAACTTCATCGGGATCACAGTTAGTATCGACTATCGCGACTATTGGAATTCCTAATGTGCGCGCTTCGGTTATCGCAATATGTTCTTTACGCGGATCAACTATGAACAGCGCTCCGGGAAGCCCCTTCATATCTTTTATACCGCCTAAGTTTCTCTCGAGCTTTTCCCATTCGAGTTTTAGCTTTATAACTTCTTTCTTGGGAAGAAGATTAAAGTCGCCGTTTTCCTCCATGCGTTCTATTGTACGAAGGCGCGCAATACGAGTTTGAATTGTTTTATAGTTCGTTAGCATTCCACCCAGCCAACGCTGACTTACGAAATACATTTCGCAGCGCTTCGCTTCCTGTTCAATAGACTCTTGCGCCTGTTTCTTCGTTCCGACGAAAAGGATATCCCTATCCGCCATAGCAACGTCGCGAATAAAAGCATACGCTTCTTCAACCTTTTTCACTGTCTTTTGAAGATCAATGATATAAATACCGTTGCGCTCTGTAAAGATATATTCTTTCATTTTAGGATTCCAACGGCGTGTTTGATGCCCAAAATGGACACCCGCTTCCAATAGTTGTTTCATGGAAATTACTGACATAAAAATTGCCTCCTCGTTTTTTATCCCACCCCGCACGTCACTTTTTTTGGTAACCCAAAAAATCGGGCACGAACCAAAAAATCGGCACGGGTGCGTTATCAATTGAAAACTTTAACACATCTGAACTTTTTTTGCAAGCCCCCGCATCAATATATTCGCAAAAACGTTTAATTGCCACAAGGCGCAATTTCTCTGCTTGTTTTTTGGTTTCTTAAACTTAATGCAAATAAAAATGCAAAAACCGCGAGAAAAATTCCCGCGGCGAAAAGCGTTAAATTCGGGTAAAAGTGACGTTCAGCGTTTATTCCTGATACATTTCATACATATAAAACGCTTTCCCGTCTTTTAATAAAATCCCCCAAACCAGCTTTGGATTTTGGGACTCAACGTACTTTTTAAAGTTCTCGTAATCCATTCGGTAAAACGGCCACCAATTATTTGCCATCATCCAAAATTCACAGTCTTTCGTTACTTCGTATTCATAATAATTATCCGTCGGAACGATATGCTGACGCTCTGGCGCAGCGTCTTCGCCGGTAATTACTTTTACTTCCCTGACCCTAACTTTATTCCCATCAAACTCGTTAAAGCCCACGACATAAGCAAAAAGCTTCTTATCAAATAAAGACGGTAAATCGGGATTTTCCTCTCTTTTTTCGAGAAAAGTTATTCCGGGTAAGTAAAACGGAGGGTCCGACGGCATTGGGGTATCGATTGCCTCCGGCGTTTTTTCCGGAGTTTTTTCCGGCGTTTTATTCGGCGTTTGCGTCGCCATAACTACAGCGGTAGGCGTTGCAATTGCGCTCTGATTCGCGTTGCATCCTGCTATAAGTAGTAGAGAAACAATAATTACCGATATTGCAATTCGCGTTTTCATAAATTATGCCTCCTATATTTTTAAATCGTTAAATCCGGACGGAGGAGCCTTCGCCCCTCCCCATTTATCGTATAATATATATCAATAAAGATTAAGCCCACTTGGTTCAACGATAGTTGTAGCGGTTTTACCGCATACGGAACATCTATAGTATGTTGTATAGTTTATCCATGTATGTGCAGCACTGTTAAATTTCCTTGTACAGTTACTATCGAGAGAACAGGGATGCCAGTGTATGGTGGCATTGCTCGCGTATATCGAAGAATTAGCTATACACCATGGTGTTTTTGCGTCGAACTGCTCAGCGTAACTCGACGAAACTTCCCTGTAAACAGTTTTATTTAATCCACCGGCGGTAGTAGATTCATATACATAATATCCTTTTGTATTCGAATTTCGCCCATAATACAGCATGCAGTGACCATTTTTAACCATAAGATCCATTAGCTGTAAATTATTACGCAATATTGCGTGTCCAAATGACCCTTGAAAATTCGAAGTACCCCATTTTTCCGAAAAATCATACGCACTGCCTGCGAAGCCCGAACAATCTACTCCAGCCGATCCTTCAATATATTGATTATTCGAATTCAAATTCCCGGCGGTAAAATAATAACTTGAGTTATATTTGGTTCCGATAATATTTGTGAACGATTTTCCTTTATATGATGAATTTGCATTATCATATCCGTTAAATCCTCCCCAGCAATATGGAATTCCCGTCATAGCCTGCCCATTACTCGCATTCTTTATATAACTCGCAAGGGTAATTCCGGAGTGTGTTACCTTATTTCCCGCTAAAATATTCCAAGATGCGTTGATCATTCCGTTTGCCCTCGAAAGCACCTGATTCCTAGTTAAAGTTATATAATATGTGCGCGCAACTTTAGTTGGTTCTTCAAAGGTCAAGTCAAGCTTAGAATCAACTTCAGGAACAATTTCAATTTCATTTGAATTTTTAGTCCGCTACTTCAATTCATCTATGCGCAAAAGTATAGTTATCTCCGAGAGTAACCTTATAGATTCTAAATGCGTCCGCTTCAGATGAAAAATAATATATGTTCCCGTCCTTGTCTACGCATGTAGTATTATCCGAGGATGAGAACGCCTTAACTTTTTCTTTTGGAACACAAGCATATCCAAGTAAGTCGCCTTTAGTGTTATACTTCCTAATAGAATAAGCGTAAGGCTCCAAAACGAAAGTTATTGCGTTGCCCTTATTATCCGAATCGATAAAATCCATTCCAAAGTCTTCGTTCGGAAGAACTATGTTCCAAGTTACGCCGTCCTTAGTAACGGTTCTTTTATTCGTTTGCCTTACAAACTTAAATAATTCGTCCTCACGTATAAATTTACCCGTTTCCTTCGAAAGGACATATGATACATAGCCGACATCAGGGCCGCTGCTTATAAAGATAAGTTTTCCATCATTAGAGGAATAAAGCTTATGCGAGAATTTAGTCGTAACGTCGTCGGGCAATGGATATTTATTCAGAAGCTTCCCGTTTGCGTCCGCTTCATATACTACGTCATAAACTAAATCGGTAATATAATAATTTCCATTATTACGTAATCCTCTAACGGGTATCTCGCAAAAATCAAAGGTGATTTTTTCCTTTATTTCGCCATCAGAAATAAGCAGCATCCGCTTATTTTGTGAATCTAAGAGGCAAATCGTCCCGTTTTTGTCGATGCTCATGTCGTTCGGTCCAAAAAGGCTGCTGTCATATTCTGCATACGCTATTTCGTCAGCGCCGTTGCCAACTTTAGCCGAGAAAATTTCGGTAAAAACAGCTTCGTGCGCAATTTCGCTTTGCGTTGAAAACGATTGTGGAATACATATTGCCGATAGGGCAAATAAAGCAACTATACAAATACTAATCATATGTTTCATTGTAATATCCTTTCCCGCGGTTATTACCGCAAATTATTTTATTAATTAATTTAAATTAATCGATCAGAGTCTAAAAAACGTAATTAGAAAAAACTAATTAAATCATTGGTATCACCTCCAATATCATAGTCTATAACTATAATATGCTATATAGAAAAATAATGCAAGCGCATTTTGCTACTTATTGAAAAAAATATGTTAAGAGAAACAAAATCAGTGTATTTTTTATTTCGCATGCTTTTTTCCAACGTTATAAAGGCAAAGTGCATTATAAAAAGCTAAAATAAAATTTAAAAATAAATTTTGCCCGCTATTAAAGGTCTTATATGTTCGCATAATGTGTTTAATTATTTTAATTTATAACTCATTAAAATTATCTTTAAAGATAAAATTAGCTTATGTTGTTCTTATTTTATTTCCAAAGTCGAAAGATAATCTCAAAAAGTCAAAAATCAAACTCAAGTCTGATTTTTGCATGATAATTATAAATTTTAACGTACTTCTATCCCTGTTTTTTATTTATATTACTTTTTAATGTTCAAATGCAGTTATTTATTGCGTTAATCAGATTGTTATTATGTAATATAATTTAAATTATGCTTTAGGTTATTTAGCTGAATAGTACAAAATTGAACGCTAAGAAAAAAGATTTTATTATCGCGTTCTCAATCCGGCTTTAGTAATTTTTTATCTATCGTTTTATAGATAAATTTTCGTGAACAAAATCCAATAAAGTGCTCCGACCCGTTTATAAAGCCATATAAATTTAATTTTAAGTTCCATCTGAAAAAAAATGGTAGGGTTTTTATTTTTTTTACTTTTTCTCCTTTTATTTTCGGCATAACACAATGTTAATCGACATAGAATAGAAGTGCGGTATTTCGCCGAAAAAATCCGACTGGAGAGGTCAACTTTTTGACCAAAGCTTTCTAATGAATATAAAAAGAACCGAAATTAAAAAAGCTCTCGGCTTTATAATAGCTTTATTTATATTATTATTCAATTATAGCCCGGCTATGCAGGCTCTTCGTGCGCTCCCCGATATCGTTTATGCGCGCGAAAATTCCGAAAGCGAAACCGTTTTAAATCTTCCTCCGCCTTTATTCGTAAAAACGGAGGGCGACGTTCGCGTTGGCGCATCTACCGATGAAAGTCTTACGAAAAAAATATATACCGGTGGCGCGGAAAGCGGTAAAATCGAGATCGAACTTTTCGGGCTAATCCCCGTAAAGACGATTGCGGTCGAAGTTAAGCCGCGCCCAACGCTAATGATAGGTGGAATGAGCATAGGTGTCGCCGTTCATACGCACGGCGTTCTCGTTGTAGGAACGAGCGAGATTTTAACGGATGACGGAAGTATGAAAAGCCCTGCGGCGGCGGCCGGTCTCATTGCGGGAGACGTTATAATTTTAGCAAACGGAGAAGAAACAAACGATTCATCCCGGCTTAGCGGAATTTGCAATGCTTCTAACGGCAATATGACGCTAACGATAACCCGAAGCGGCGCTCAAAAGATAATAAATTTTCAGGCTGTTTTGGATAGCGCGGATAATGAATATAAAATGGGGCTTTGGGTTCGGGACAGCACCGCCGGAATAGGAACTCTTTCGTTTTACGACCCGAATACTCTTTATTACGGTGCATTAGGACATGCTATCGTAGACATAGATACCGGAAACATCTTCGAAGTTAACAGCGGTGAAATTGCGCATTGCAATATAGTCGGAATTAAAAGGGGCGAGCGCGGAACGCCCGGAGAGATTCAGGGTACATTTAATAAGAAGAGCGAACGCCTAGGTTCTTTAACAGCGAACTCGGATTTCGGAATAACGGGAAAACTATATCATGAACTTACAAACCCTTTTTATCCTAACGGACTTCCTTTAGCCTATCCGGACGAAGTGCGAACGGGCGACGCAACGCTCTATACAACTCTCGACGACAATACGGTAAAGGCGTTTTCATGCAGAATAATAAAACTCTACAGTCAAAACGCACCCGAAGCTAAGGGCATGGTTATTGAAATCACCGACCCCGAACTTTTATCGCGTACCGGGGGAATAATCCAGGGAATGAGCGGAAGCCCTCTCGTTCAAAACGGCTTTTTAGTCGGCGTCGTTACGCATGTTTTAATAAATGAACCTATGAAAGGGTATTGCATGTATGCCGTCTGGATGTACGACATGTTCGAATAATTTTTCGATTACAGATATATTGCTATAAACGCAATGTATGTCTTTGCTCACTTTGTAATTATGCAGATTTTGCCGACTATGATTTATTACGTTATGCGCCGTATGATTATGCGCACTTTTGACTTTGTTTCAAGATCAATCCATAAAATATTCTCTAATGTATAAAAATCACGTCTTTATTCCGGTATTTCGCCAATTAAAGGCGATTTCTCTCCAAATTATATTGCAAGTTTCCATAATAATATAATAATATATTTGTTATAAACTGTTGACATGTGTGCAAATCTGATATATGATAATGGAACAAATCTTTGGAAATAGTTTAAGGAGGAATTTCGATGAATACGGCTTTTGTTAAGCGCATATTAGCGCTGTTCTTATCGGTAATCATGACTATCGTCATTATGCCGACGGGCTTTGCAGACAAAGCTCAGGTCAACATTGAGGAATCTATTCCCTCAATAACAACGAACGCAACTTATGCGGATGTTAATTATGATACGGTTTTAGAACCGGGCGTACCCGTTGTCGTTACCTTAGGGGCGGAAACGGCTACACCAATTGAAGATCCACGGACTGCTTACGCTGTTGGCTTTACCGTAAACCTTACCCCGGGAACAACGGCTCAATTGAAACTTGTTCGTGAAGGGGCTTTTGCCTCAGTTGACACTTTTATGTATCTTTACGACGAAAATTTCAATTTGGTTGCGTCTAACGACGATTACTCCGGAAGCGGTGGGCTAAGTCTAATCGAAGCGCGTGTTGTAACCGGAGGGACTTTTAAGCTCCTTATAACTGGTTACAGTATGTCGTCTATCGGAACTTTCGCAGCTCAGTTCAATCTTTTGGACATTACCTATGCCGATCAGCTCGACTATTCAACGGTCGTTAATATCGGAGATATTTTCGACGTTACTCTTGGAGAAGGAACCTCCGTAATGACGCGTATGCCTGACACAAGAGATGCCTATGCAGTTGGCTTTACTATAGCGCTCAATGCCGGAGAATATGTTAGGTTATATTCTCCTACCGCATATGACGTTTGTGACGCTTATTTCTATATTCTGGATTCTGAATTTGCTATACTTAGCGACGGTGATGAGGCCTTAGAGTTTACGGCAGATACCGCCGGAAACTATTATATCATCGCCTGTGGCTATGACGAAACTAACATAGGTACTTTTGAGCTGCAAATTCAAGCTAAAATTGATGTAACCGGCGTAACTTGTACTCCTACTCAAGCTGAGCTTATGCAGGGACGCAGCTTAGCGTTTCACTATTCGGTTCAGCCCGAAAACGCTACTAATAAAGAGGTCGTTTTAGAGTCCGATAATACCGCCGTCGCTACGATTAGCGAGTTCGGTCGTATTACTGCAATAACCCCCGGTACAGCTCAGATCAGCGTAAGAACTGTTGACGGAAATTTTATCGCCACTTGCTCCGTAACCGTTATTCCCGGCGAAGCGTTCCCCGCTGATACGAATCAGATATTTGCCTATATTTTTAACTCTGATTCCACCAGCGACGATTATGGTTGCGGTTGGATTTCGTTCGACCCTGCCGATCTTATGAATCCTACGGTTTATACTTCCGGAAACGAGTTCGAGCTTATGGGTGGCGAATTCTATGATGGAATCGTATACGGCTACACGTATAATGGCGATTTCTATACTGTAGATACAACGTCGTTAGTTCCGCATCTGGTTGCCGCGGGAGTTACAATGCCTAACCCATCCGCGGGTTATTCAAAAGGCTTAGCTATGGCGTTCGATTATAGTACAAGCACTATGTACGCCGCGATAGGTGCGAACAAATTTATCTATAAAATAAATATCGAAACCGGCGAAATAACGGAAGATGTCCCTGTTGATTTCCCCATCTACGGTATAGCCTGTTCGACGGACGGACATCTTTACGGAGTTAGCGACGGCGCAGATATATACGAAATAAATAAGACGACCGGCGAGCTTACCCTTAAAGCCTCATCCGATTGGCCAATACCTTTCTATGCTCCGTTCCAAAAACTCGTTTTTGATCATATCAATCAAGAACTATATTGGGCTTACTTTAACGGAAATGATAGATTTTTTTTCCATCCCAACTTCGAGACGGGCGTTGTTGATAATCTCGGAACAATAAGCGATGAAGCTCGTTATATGCCTTCATGCATGTTCACGATTTCCTCGGGAACGATAATTCCCGAAATAACTCACGTTGAGAGCGTCTCTATTAACCCCTCCTCCGTAGATGTATTCACAGGATGGGGAAAACAGTTAAGATCTGTAATCGTTCCCGCTAACGCGAGCGATCAACGCGTAATTTGGGAATCTTCCGATACCTCTATCGCTACGGTTAACGATCGCGGCTTCGTCATCGGTGTCACTAACGGAAGCGTTATTATAACGGCGCGGAGCGTTGACGGAGGATTTGAGGGAAGCTCGATAGTTAACGTAATTACCCCACCTCCCTATAATTCCCCCGATTATCTTTTCGGCTATTCGCTTTATGAGACAGCGGAATCGCCTATCGGATTCTTCGCGATAACCCCCGATGTCCCGTCTATGAAGCATATGATATCCGAAGATTCTATAGCTCTCTTTGCCGGTGAATTCTACGACGAAACGATATACGGTTACAATGACAACGGCGAATTTTATACCTTTGACTTTGAAACCCTTACACCTACATATGTTGCGGAAAGTAACGCCCGAACCGTAATGGATATGGCATTCGACTATTCGACGTTCACAATGTACGCTCTCGCCGATATTGGCGGTGCCGGACTTTATACCGTCAACCTCGAAACCGGGTATTTAACCCTCGTTGGCGCTCTGGACGGCGTTGTTTTTACTCTCGGCTGTACTACAGAAGGTCAGCTCTATTGTATAAATAGCAATGGTGAGCTTTATTCTTTGGATAAGACAAACGCCGGAATGACCCTTGTTGGAAACACGGGCGCTCAGGTTTCGCTTATTCAGTCTATGGCTTATGATCATAACGCCGGTATAATGTACTGGGCTAACTATAATAGAAGCGAGGGCGCGGGAACGCTTATGACGGTCAACCTCGAAACCGGCGCTGCAACCGCTATCGGAAAGATCGGAGTCGGAACAGAATGTACGGCGCTATTCTCTTATCCTATGAATCCTCCCGCACCTATCATCGTCCCCGTTACCGGTATAACTGTCAACCCGACGGAATTAACGATGATGACTAATGAATACTCTAAACTCACAGTAAACATTTTACCCGAAAATGCTTCTTCAAAGAACGTTACCTTCACGAGTTCGGATGAAAATATTCTAAAAGTTACTAACGGAACGATGCACGCTATAAGTGTTGGTACAGCCGTTGTTACCGTAACGACCGTCGACGGAAACTTCTCAGCCGAATGTTTCGTTACGGTTGAACCCCGCCCTGAAATCGAAAACGACGGACTCCTTCGTGGACATTTATTTTCGGACGGTCTCTTTAGCGGCGGTTTCTACGCTACTATTGACCCCGAAGATCCTTCCGGTGGCTTTACGCTTATAACGGGACAGAGAGACGTTTCAATATCCGCCGTACTCTACCAAGATATTATCTACGCTTATACTCGGAGCGGTTATTTCTATACGATGAACGCGGATATGTCGAATCCCGTTATGATCGGATATTCGAGAACCACCCCTTGGGATATGGCTTACGATCATACAAGCGGAAAGCTCTACGGTATAACCAATTATCAACTTTTGACTATTGACGTTGAATCCGGAGCAACTACCGTAATCGGGACGACGACCGAAAAGATGTTCGCTATGACCTTTGACGATGAAGGAACCCTTTACGTTGTAACCGAGGACGGTTGGCTTTGCACGGTCGATAAGACTATCGGTGAACTTACGCATTTATTCTCAACGGGTAACGGAGCAACGTATGCTCAAAGTATGACCTATGACTTCGTTAACCAATGCATATATTGGGCACAAATTGGCGATTCCGGAACGGGAAGCCTATTAAGAATCGACCCGATTACACAGGAAGTCGTAGCTAAAGGAACTATCGGAGATTCTTATCAGATAACCGGACTTATGTCTTACTCTCGCCCAACTCAGGATTACGATATTGGCGACATTAACATGAGCGGTGAAGCCAATACCGGAGACGTTTCCACCATACTAAAATATTGCATAGGTCTTGCTGATCTTACTAAGCAGCAACTAAAGATCGGCGATATAAATCACGATGGTAATGTTAATTCCGGTGATGCCGCAATCCTCCTTTTGATGATATTGGACGATTTATCTTAATCTTATGTAACCAATACAAAAACCACTTTTAGATTGTTCTAAGTTAATTCTATTCTTAACCGGACGCCGTTTTTTGGATTCCCTATCCTTTAAATCGGTGTCCGGTTTTTTTTACTTATTGTTTGACGCATTGAAGCGATTTTGTTATCATATTCATATGGAAATATTATGCGGAGTTGTAACATCAATTATATATAGAAATCTTGAAAATGGTTATTCGGTACTCGCCCTCGAAGATGAATCCGGCGACGAGATAACCGCCGTCGGCGTTATACCTCTCGCTAACGAGGGCGAACGGATTGAACTTAACGGGGACTTTGTTGTTCACCGCGTATATGGTCGTCAGTTTAAAGCTCTCGAATGCAAAGTTCTTGAACCTACCTCTTTGGATTCTATCGTCGCCTATCTTGCCGGCGGCTTCATAAAGGGCGTTGGGATAGCAACCGCAAAAACTATCGTCACAGCCTTCGGAATGGATACCCTGGATATACTTGATAAAGAACCATTTAGGCTTACGGAGATACCGGGAATAGGTAAAACGCGCGCGGCGCAAATAAGCGAATCCTATAAAGCGCAGCGCGAAATGCGCGACACTATAATATCCCTCGAAGAATTCGACGTAACAACGTCTCAGGCTCTAAAGCTATATAAAAAATACGGTTCTCTCGCCGCAACGGTTATAAAGGAAAATCCGTATCGGCTTATAGACGATATAGATAATATCGGATTTAAAATAGCGGATAAAATAGCCTATGGCGCGGGAATATCCGGTGATTCCGAATTCCGCGTTACCGCCGGAATTAAATATGTCCTTAATCTCGCGCGACGCGAGGGACATACCTTTTTACCACGTCCGCTTTTAATTTCAACTACGACCGGTATACTTTCAACGGATGAATTGGTTGTCTCAAATTGCCTTGATAATATGATAACTTCGCGGATTCTAAAGAGTGCGCGAATGGGCGAGACGGTTGGAATTTTCGCTCCCGTTTTATATTATGAAGAACTCGGCTGCGCAACGATGCTTCGGCTTTTAAACGATACCGAAGTAAACGCTCCGCTTTTAAATATAGAAAACGAAATTACGGCTCTTGAAAACGAAAGAAATATAAAGCTCGCACCAACTCAGCGCGAAGCTATAACGATGGCGCTAACCTCCGGCGCTATGGTAATAACGGGCGGACCCGGTACCGGAAAAACGACTATATTGCAATTTATAATAGGGGTTCTCGAAAAATCGGACGAAACTTATGCCCTCGCTGCCCCGACCGGACGCGCGGCTAAACGAATGAGCGAGGCTACAGCAACTTCCGCCTCAACTATTCATAGATTACTCGAATATAGTTTTCAAGAACATGGCTTTATGCGTAACGAGGAAGACCCTATCGAAAAAGATGTCATTATCGTAGACGAGATGTCTATGGTCGATGTTCCGCTAATGTATGCCCTACTAAAGGCGATAAAGCCAGGCTCGCGGCTAATAATGGTTGGCGACGCGGATCAGCTTCCGCCGGTAGGCGCGGGGAATGTCCTTAGGGATATATTGCGTTCAAAAACGACAGCTACGATTAGGTTAACCGAAATTTTCAGACAAACCGAACGAAGCATGATCGTTTCAAATGCACATAGTATTAACCATGGACAAATGCCCGTCCTTTCAGATATCGAAAGCGACTTTATATTCGAAGAAATAGACTATGCAAACGATATTTTAAATCGAATCGTCGGAATAACTACGGGAAAAATAAAGCTTCTCGGAACAACGGATCCTTTTAACGATGTTCAGGTTCTCGTCCCAATGAAAAAAGGAATATTGGGTGTATATAATATCAACGAAACTCTCCAGAAGGCGTTGAACCCGAAGTCGCCTGAAAAAAAAGAATGGGAAGTTGGAAGTACTATATTTCGCGAAGGCGATAAGATAATGCAAATTAAGAACGATTACTCTTTAAACTGGACCTATAGCGATAGATATGGAGTTATCGATTCCGGATACGGCGTTTTTAACGGCGACATAGGTACGATTATGGAGATAGATCATAATGAACATCTTATGACGATTCTCTTTGACGATAATCGTGAAGTTCAATATGAGGCGGAGCAACTGGATGAGCTTACTTTAGCATATTGTATTTCGATTCATAAGAGCCAAGGGAACGAGTTTCCTATAGTCCTTCTTCCTCTCATAAACGGAACGCCGCTTTTATACAATCGAAATCTCCTATATACGGCAATAACCCGCGCGCGAAAACAGGTTTGTATTTTAGGTCATAGAGATACCGTAATACGAATGGTCGAAAACACCCTCGTAAAAAGGCGCTACAGCGCACTTTCGAGAATGCTCTTACAGATTAAAAATTTTACCGATGATGACGACTACCCCGAAGAATATGAAGAATAATATACGCACAATATTGAAAAAAGCCGTGGCTTGCGCGATAGACTTTTTTTATCCAAAAGCTGTCGTTTGTGCATGTTGCGATAAAGAGGCCATGATAAATAAAATTGGCTTATGCGAAAGTTGCGCAAAAGTCCTAGAGCCTTATACCGGGCAACGCGACTTATTCGAATGTCTGGACGGTTTTTCGTCGGGTCTGAAATATAAATTATCTATCCATCGGGCTATATATCGCTTTAAATATTACAATAGACCCGACTTAGCAGAGTTTTTCGTTCAATTCATGATCCCCGAAAAAAGCTGGGAAATCGATTATGTCGTTCCCGTTCCTATTCATTTTCTAAGGAAGCTTACGCGCGGATATAATCAAAGTTTTCTTCTAGCACGATCTATCGCCTTAAAATATGGCTACGCCGTCAACACGAAAATGCTGAAGCGAACTAAATATACCGTTTCGCAAACGAGGAACGGAATGCAACAGCGCGAGAGAAATATAATAGGGGCGTTCTCCGTAAATAAAAATTTAGCGCGAAATCGATGCCTGCTTTTAATCGACGATGTCTGTACAACGGGAAGCACGCTAAACGAATGCGCGAGAGTTCTGAAAGAAGCGGGTGCTTTAAAGGTTTTCGCTATTACCGCCTGTAAAACCGACGGAATATAAATACCTAAAACAGCCGAAGCGAAATTAGAAAAACGGAATGACGCTTTCGGTCATCCCGTAAAAAGTATTTTTTTAATATTCAACAATAAAAAATGCGTTCCGCCTTCAACCTCTATAAAGTTTCACCTATCGCATCTATAACGTCCGAAGCTATAAGGGCGCGAAGGTTTAAAAGTCTCGCGGCCGTCATCGCCGAATGCCCAAGTAAAAATGCACCCGCACCCGCTGCCGAAAACGGATTTAACTTTGAAGCCAGCATAGCGCCTATAAGCCCCGTTAAAACGTCTCCGCTTCCCCCCTTAGCCAGTCCGGCGTTTCCGGTGATATTATATTGGAGTTCGCCGTCTTTATTCGTTATAATAGTCGTAGGTCCTTTTAAAAGGACTGCTGCACTGAAACGCTTCGAAAAACAAAGCGCGCTATTAACGGGATCGTCGATAATTTCGTCTACGCTTTTAAGAGAAAGCCGAGAAAACTCTTTTAAATGCGGCGTAACAACGGCGTTTTCGTGTAAAAGGGAAAGCCCGCCACTGTTTAAAGATAATGCGTTTAACGCGTCCGCATCTATAACCGTCGGTTTTTTAGACATTAGTACTTCGGAAACAATTTTAAAAACGCCCTCTCGTCCACCCATTCCCGGTCCTATAGCTATACAATCCGCAAAATTTATTCCTCTTTTTAATACGTCAAAATCTATAGCGTCGTAATTTTCGCCGAGACTTTCTGCCATAGCCTCGGGTACTTTCAAAGATATGTTTTCTACTACCGAAGCTACGCTTAAAAGTTTCGTAAGCCCTGCTCCCCCGCGGATAGCGGCGCGAAGCGTCATTATAGGCGCTCCGCGCATATTTTCGCTCCCCGCGATTATTAGCAGCCTCCCGAAATCGCCCTTATTTGAATTTTGTCTTTTAATGGGTAAAAGCAGATGAACATCGTCCTGCTCAATTAAAAATTCATTCGAAATTTTATAGTTTTCGGGGGTAAGACCTATTTTTTTTAAAATAACATCGCCCGCAAATTCGCGCCCCGGAAAAATAAGCAGCCCACGCTTTATCGCCTGAAACGTAACGGTTTTATCCGCGCGAAACGCCGTTTTAAATATATGCCCCGTCGTTGCATCGACTCCGGACGGTATATCAACCGCGATTTTAAAGGCGGTAAAAGCGTTCGCCCTTTCAATTACGTACGCGGCATTACCCTCTATATTGCGGTTAAGCCCCGTTCCGAAAATCGCATCAATAATAATATCATATTCGGCACCCGAAAAAAGCAGATCAACAGCGACTTTTGAATCCAATATTTTAAAAATAACCCCTGTGCTTTTTAATATATCAAGATTCAGCCTCGCTTCTCCGGAAAAAGTTTCATCGGCAAATAATAAAGCGCCCTCGGCATCTATACCCCGCATGATCAGCTTTCGAAGCAACGCTAACCCGTCGCCTCCGTTATTTCCCGCGCCGCAAAGTATTAGAACTCGCTTAAAGCCGCCCTCCGTTATCTCGTTTAAAACGGCTTCGGCGGCAGATTCCATAAGTAAGATAGCTGGTATTTTGCATTCATTAATCATATATGCGTCGAGTGCGCGCATTTTTTCGCCGGTTACAATATTTTTCATCAGCGCATTAAGAAAAAATACCCAAGAAGTGAAAGCGCTACGAGTACAACAAGGGCAACGGGAAGTATAGTTAAAAAACCTGCCATTATCATGGCAAACATATCTCCCTTTTCCAGACGTTCTTTCATAGGCACTTCGTCGTTAGGGTCAAAAGGCGAAGCTTCTTCGGGGTTTTCGCTCCCCTCATGTTCCGCTTCCCAAACCTGCCTTTTTCGTTTAGCTATTTCAGCCCGCTCAAGGTTTCTTTCCCGCGCAAGCTGAAGCGCCTTATTTGCCTTATCTCCAAAAATCATATCGAAAACTCCTCACGTATCTTTTTTCACCTTTTATTATACCTTTTTTTAAGTCGTGCGAATACTGTATTAAAAACTTTTTCGGCATTCTTTGCGTCTTTATTTTACCATGTACTATAGATAGTATATACAAAAAACTGATAAAGTCTCCCCAAATCTCGAAAGCTAAAGAAGTTTAACGACGAAAAAAATCGCTGACCGTGAATTAACTCCCGTTTTTTTCGCTATTATATGCAGTATACCACGTTTTTTTATTTTTCGCTATTCCGGCTATGCGCAATTTCGTTCATAAAAATTTTACATTTTCACTCAAAAGCGCTTTACAGGACATATGTATTTGCTTTATAATAAAAAACAGGGGATTTAGATGTTGTCCTAAATTAAATAAAGGTGGGTATTTGTTAAAATGGAAAAAAAAGCCGATAAGGCGCTCAAGAAAAACGAGCAACGCACAAAAAAGCGTAGTTTCGCAACGCCTATTTTGCTGATCGCCGCCGGATTGCTTGCCATTGGCACTGCCTTTTGCGCAATTAGCGTTAGTTCTATAAATAGAAATGAAATAGTAAAAGAAGCGGAAAGACAAACTATAATAAAATCCGGAACCTTTCATGCTGGAATAACCGTTAACGGTATTTCTATAAGCGGAATGACTATAGATGAAGCGAAAACAGCCTTACTGCCTGTTGAGGCTACTTTAACGGACAGCGTACATTTCAATCTCAAATACGAAACCAATACATATGAAATTACTAAGGACGATTTTACGATAAGCTATAATACGGATGCGCTTTTGAACGAAGCTATAATGTTAGGGCGCGATGGTGGACTTTTAAAGCTTCAACATAATCTTGACAATTATCATAATGCCGGAAAAGCGTATGAAATAGAATATGTCGTAGACGCGGCTTCGTTTTCGGATAAGCTTGAACTTCTCCTTTCGGATATCGCTGTTCCTCCGGTAGATGCCGCGTTAAAAATAAAGTCCGGTTCAATAAATTATTCGAGCGTAATAGATAACTTCCCTTTCACAGTAAGCGATGGAAAAAATGGGATCGCTATCGATATGGAATCTCTTAATTCCGATCTTTTAACCAAAATGAAAAATGGTGAGTTCGGGGATGTTGAAATTCCGACCGTAATTGTAGAGCCTGAAATAACGTCAGACGATATTCGCGGAACCGCCGTCCTTCGCGCAGTTTTTCATACCGATTTCGGAAGCAGCAGTGCAAACCGAAAGGCGAACGTTAGAAAAGCCGCGGATCTCTGTAATAAAACAGTGCTTCAGCCGGGAGATGTTTTTTCCTGTAACGACACTATGGGAGCTCGTACTGAGGGGCGCGGCTGGCTTCCCGCTCCCGCCGTTGTTGACGGCGGCGCGCGAACGGAGAATCAAGCCGGCGGCGGAGTTTGTCAGGTTTCAACAACTATGTATGATTGCGTAGTAATGAGTGATCTCCAAATTGTTTATCGCCAGAATCATTCGGCGCAAAGCACATATGTCGACGGTGGGCTTGATGCAACTATAAATACGGGAACTATCGACTTTACGTGGAAAAATAACACTAACCATCCTGTTTTCCTCTTCATGTGGACCAGCGGAGGAACGCTTTATTCCGCAATCTATGCCGAGCCGTTCCCAAGTAGCTTTGATAGTGTTAAATTTACGAGCGAACTCATAAAGACAATTGAGCCTCCGGCAGAGGCTAAATATATAACGAAAGGTGCGCTTCCTACCGGTTATTGGATTCTAAGAAATGACTCGAAGTCCGGATATAAATACGCATCCTATAAAAAATACTATAATGGGAATAGACTTTTCGATACGAAACATGTCGCCGATTCAATCTATCCCGCCCAGCAAAAAGCGTTTTACGTTTGGCCCGGCTTTAACCCCGGAGATTATCTTGATCCGGCAAAGCAGGTTAAGATGGATAAGGACGGGAATCTTACCTTCCCGGGCGTTCCTTCAACGCCCGCCCCTTCGATACCTCCCGCGCCTACCGAGCCCGGTTTCGTAACCCCGACGCCGATACCTCCCGCGCCTACCGGTAATCCATAAAAAAAATGCTTTATCAAGTAAAATTCACGATATAGAAAAATTAATAATAAGAAATGAGCGGTAGGTAATTTTACCCGCCGCTCATTTCTTATCGCCAACCTTTCGAACGCTGAATAAATTTGAAATCTGCTAAAACTTATGATAAGGGCGATAAAGAAATCAGAAAGAAGTAATCCTCTCATTCTTTATCGCCCTATAATGCCGTTATTATTATGAACAATTTTACGTTATAATTTTATGCGTCGATAAGAAAAAATTATGACTTGCGCATTTTATTTTTTATTATCTTTACAAATTCAATCCAAAATACGGACGCCGCAGCTATCAAAAAGACCGACGAAAGCTGACCTAAGCTAAGCGGCGAAAGCTTTAAAATTCCGTTTAACGGACTATAGCTTATTAGCAAAAATCCGGCTATTATCGATAGGCTCGCCACCCACATGACCTTATCTTTTAAAAGCTTTTTAAACGTAGTGTACGCATAGTCGATTTTTGAGCTATTTACCTGAACCAAAAAGATATTCGCTATCATCATTATGCCTATGCCGAGAGTTCGCGAAAGTTCTGCTGTTCCGCCGTTTTTAAGCGTAAAATAATACGTTCCGAACGCGGCTATAAATATAACGATTCCCTGTATTACGCTCATAATCAGCGATTCGCGCTTTAAAAGTTTTTCGCTTCCACTTCGGGGCGGTCTATCCATTATATTGCTTTCAGCTGGCTGTCTCTCTAAAACAATTGAACATGTCGGGTCAATTATAAGTTCGAGAAGAACAACGTGTAAAGGTAAAAGTAAGAGTGACCCCGTCCCAATACCCAACATTGGAGCTATAAGAGACATTAGCAATATCGGAACATGTACCGTAAAGACATAGCCTACCGCTTTTTGTATATTATCGTAAATTCGCCTTCCGTCCCTTATAGTATCTACTATCGTTGAAAAATTATCGTCCATCAGAACTATATCGGATGCTTCGCGGGAAACCTCGCTTCCGCGCCGACCCATAGCTATTCCTATATCCGCAAGCTTTAAAGCGGGCGCGTCGTTTACCCCATCGCCCGTCATAGCTACTATTTCGCCGTTATCCTTAAAAGCCTTTACAATCCGCATTTTATGCTCCGGAATAACGCGCGAAAAAATACTTACGTTTTTTACTCGCTCGCGAAGGGTTAAGTCATCCATCTCCATGAGTTCCGCGCCGGTTATTATTCCCCCGTCCGCATCCATGCCAACTTCTCTTGCAATGCTCCTAGCGGTTAGCCCGTTGTCTCCTGTTATCATTACTACACGAATCCCTGCATGACGTGCGTTTCGTATATCGTCTTTTACAGATTCGCGGGGTGGGTCATATAATCCGCAAAGCCCAAGAAGCTCAAGTTGACAGTTATTAAGGTCATTCGGTATATCGTTCTTATCATTTACCCGCATTATACCTACCGCTATAACGCGAAGCCCCTGTTCAGACATCCTTGTCATATTTTCGTCAATGAGTTTCATTTTGGATTCCGTTATATCGCAGAGGGTAAGGAGCTTTTCCGGCGAACCTTTCGCCGCTATTATTATTTCACCGTCATGTTCCCAAACGTGCCCCATCATCTTATTTTCATTTGTGAAGGCATATTCGGTTATCATCTTGCCTCCGAAAAGATGATCCATAGGCGCTCCGTTTTCTTCGCAATATTTAAGCATTGCTTTTTCCATAGGATCGTAAGCCTCGGTTTCACAGGCTAAGCCCATGGTTTCGATTAGCGCGTCGCGGTCTGAAAGCGAAAATATCTCCGAAACGGTCATTTGATTCATAGTAATCGTACCCGTTTTATCAACGCAAAGAACAGAGACCGCTCCTAGCGTTTCGACGGAGGGAAGCCGTCTAACGAGTGAATTCTTTTTAGCAAGACGCCAAGCGCCCATGGAGAGAAAAACAGTAAGTATAACCGGGAACTCCTCGGGTATCGTCGCCATGGCTAGGGTTATTCCCGAAAGTATACTGTCAACAAAGGGGCTCTCGACACCCGAAAGGGCTAAGTTTAAATAGGTAATCCCCGAAACGAGGGCGAATAAAACGGCGGCTATACCCGTACAGGTTTTAACCAAAGCGCCCGTTTGTTTCTGAAGCGGTGTTTTTCCCTCCGGCACATTCGTTACGTTTTCGCCTATCTTTCCATATTCGGTAGAAGCTCCCGTTTTTTCCACCAAAACCGTCGCGAACCCCTGCGTAACCAGCGTTCCCGCATAACATAAATTGTTTTTAAAATAGCTGTCATCCGTTTCGTCAAGGTCTTTCGCGTTTTTAACAACAGGCATAGCTTCGCCGGTTAAAGTTGATTCGTCCGTAGAAAAATCGCTCGCTTTTAAAATTTTTCCGTCAGCGGCGATTTTCATGCCCTCGCTAACCATCATTATATCGCCCGGAACCAAAAAGGAACTCGCTATTTCTTTTTCTTTGCCATCCCGAATAACCTTTACGCAGGGTGCGCTTAGGTTTTTCAGCGCATTTAGAGTCTTATCGGTCTTCCATTCCTGGATAACATCTATTAGAATCATACCAATAACGAAGATGAACATAATCGCCCCATCGCGCGCTTCGCCAAGTATAAAATAAATTACGGCGGCGACTATAAGCAAAATAAACATAGGTTCGCTTATAATATGGAACGCTTTTCTAAAGAAACTCTCTTTTTTCTCAGGATTAAGCTCATTTTTTCCGTAAGTCAAAAGGCGTGCTTTCGCCTCATTTTCGGATAGCCCGAATTTAGGGTCGGTATTTTCCATGAAATCCTCCACAATTTTTTAGTCTTTCTATTTTTGCAAAGCTGTATGTATTGATACCGATGTGAAAAAGGTATAAAAAAACACACATGCCGCGAAACATACTACTGTCCCGCAGATGTGCTAATCTGCTGCCAAATTTCTTTGGCCCAGCCCCACGGTCACTTTTTTAAAAAAAGCATCCGTCGCCTGCTCAGTTTGTACTGTTGATAACGTCCTTGTTATGGGCGCGGTGCAGCGCAAATAGATTTCTTAGTATGATAGCATATGCGATTTCCATGGTCAAGTATGATTTTTTATATTTAATATTTAGCAACATTTTGGGTTTCATCCGTATTGAAGTGTTGTAGGAGCAAACTTAGGTCAAACTGCCATCTTACCCCGAAAAGCAATTGTACATTAATCGATAGTAAGCTCTTTACCGCGGATTCAGGGTAATATTTGACACGAAGACCCTATCTGTGGCATTATATAACTGCCACAGCTAAAAAATTTGCGATAAAAAGCGCCGCATAGAAGGTTGTTTAGGAGGTATATTACTTAATGAAAACTAAGCTTAGAGAGAAAGACGGAATAACTATCTATCGAGTGCTTGACGAAAAACACAGTGCACCCTATATAATAAAGCAATTTTCAAACCCCGAAGATCTAAGGGAAATAGAAAATTATCAGCTTCTAAATTCGCTCGGCATTAAAACGCTTAAAATTTTAGAATATGGAGCAGATTTTATCGCTATGGAGGATATAGAAGCCAACCCAACGCTTCGCTTAGCGACCGAAGCTGATCTCGGGAATATCGAAGTTTCCGGCGCTCTCGGACGATGGTATAAAAAATTTCACGATGCTGGCGAAGCTTATTTAAAACTGAACGACATTCCAATGTATTCGGAAACAGATCAGATTACTATCGAAAACCTTAACATGGTAAAGCGAAAGACAAATAGCGAAAGCAACCCTTTTTGGAACTGTCTTCAAAGTAAATTGGAAAAAGTTTATGCTCGAATTGCCTCAATGGGAATTACCTTCTCCTATAACGATTTTTATTATTGCAATCTGGTCGTCGACAAATCCAACTCCGAAGCGTTCATGTTCGACTATAATCTAATGGGAATGGGATCTCGGGTTTCGGATTTATCGAACGTTATTTGTTCTCTTAAAGGTTCCGCGAAGGACGCTTTCCTAGAAGCCTATGGGGATTTTTCGGAGGATGATTTTAAGTTTTATTCTCTGCTTTCCCCAATAATAGGGCTTATATTTGCCTCTAAACGCGAAGTTATGCCTGAATGGGCGAAAGATGATCTTAAAAGTCTTAAAGACGGCGAACTTTTAAAATTAGTGAATAGTTTAATAGAATAGGTGTCACTATGGAAAAATGTATATTAAATCCCGAAAAGGTCTGTGATAACTGCGGCGACTGTCGGTGCGACCTCGATAAAAATAAAATCTGCGATAACTGTGAAAAATGCTTAAATCTCAACGACCGTGAGTTCTTAGAGATGACTTTGGGCGGAATGATGATATATGAGGAAGGCGACCTCCCGACATATGATCCCGCGCTGCATGACTTGGACGATGACGGTGAAGCCGAAAAATGGCTTAGGGAACATGGCGAAACTTGCGAAAAAGAAACAATTGTGATAGCGCGGCGAAAAAGACGCAAATAATCGTCCGTTTATTTGAAGTACAGACTAAAAATAAGTTATACTAGGGAAATATCATGCTTAAACTATAGCATGGGAAAAAAGCGGAGAAAATACATGCGTATAACTATCGACGGAATAATTTGCCGTATTAAACATGGCGAAAGCGTTAAGGCTGTTTTGGACGCGAATAATTTATCTATCGGAACGCTTTCATCGCGCCCTCTCGCCTGTAAAGTTGGGGGAGAGGTGCATAGCCTAAATTACCATCCGGCAGAGAACGCGGCTATAACTTTACTTCGCTACGGAAGCGACTCCGGAAAACGCGTTTATGAGCGTTCTATAAAATTTATTTTTTTACTCGCATGTAAACTATTGTTTCCATCTGCGCGTGTTTTAGAAGAATACTCTATAGGAAACGGTGTTTTTTTCGCTATCGAAAACCGTGAACCGCCTAATATTGACGACGCGCGCCTTGTTGAGAAAAAATGCAGACAACTAATCGAGAAAAAGCTGATTTTTAAGAAAATTAAAGTCAGCCTTAAAGATGCCGTTGAAAATTCGATAACTACAGGCCAAATCGATAAGACGAACCTCTTAAAATGGCGCAGCGTTGATTTTTTTAAGCTCTACTATTTCGATGAATACCCCGACTTTAAAGATTATTTTTATGGCGAAACGGTTTTAGATACGGGCTATACCGACGTTTTTTCCATCGAAGCTTATGACGGCGGTTTTGTGCTCATGGAACCCGATAAAAATAATCCCGAAATACCCGCGAAATTTGTTAGGGAAGATAAGTTAGCTACGGTATTTAGGCAGGGGAATCGTTGGGCCGAAATTTTAAAATGCTCCAACGTTGCCGAGCTTAATGAGTTAGTAAAAAGCGGAAAGATTTGCGAACTGATAAGGGTTAACGAAGCGCTTCACGAGAAAAATTTCGCGCTTTTAGCGGATTCTATCGTTAAAAAC
Organism: Clostridia bacterium; assembly: GCA_036654235.1. GTDB lineage: Bacteria > Bacillota > Clostridia > Christensenellales > CAG-138 > JAVVSK01. The sequence goes on from JAVVSK010000002.1 coordinate 93,212, forward strand.
GGAGCGCGCGCCGTAATGGTCGCGGGTCCTAGCTCCTCGGGAAAGACGACTTCGGCGCATAGGCTTTTAACTCAGCTTCGGGTCAATGATCTTTCCCCCGTTTTAATCTCCCTCGATAATTACTATCGGGATCGCAATAAAATAGCCTTAGACGAAAACGGCGAGATCGACCTCGAAAATATAGATGCACTCAATATTGAAAGATTTAATGACGATCTTTTTTCGCTCATATCGGGAAAACCGACAGCGCTCCCGCTTTTTAACTTTCTAACAGGAAAAAGCGAAGAAACAGGAAAAACGATAACCCTTTATTCTAACCAACCCGTAATTATAGAGGGAATTCATGCATTAAACCCGAAAATGATTTCAAACGCAATAGATAAAAGCACAGTATATCGCGTTTACGTTAATGCCCTTACCACCCTCAACCTCGATGATCATAATATGATTCGGACTTCCGACGTTCGCCTCCTCCGCCGCCTCGTTCGAGACTATAAAACGAGAAGTGCAAGTATGGAACACACCTTCTCGATGTGGGATAGCGTAAAACGCGGAGAGGAAATTTGGATAACGCCTTTTCGTGAGGAAGCGGATACTTTTTTAAACACAATTTTGGTTTACGAGATATCTATTTTAAAGAAATACGTCTATCCTCTACTCTCAGAGGTAATGCCAAATAGTGCCTACTATGCTCCCGCGCGCGAGCTTATAAAATTCCTAAATTATTTTCTAAGCAGCGACGCTGACGCGGAAATACCCCCAACTTCAATACTTCGCGAATTTATCGGTGGAAATAGCTTTTATCGTGACTGAACTTAAAGCTAACTAAGCTTCATCTGAAAGGAGATCTCTATGTTTTATCCTACGCCTTATTTTTTCGGATCGTCTTCGACCGTTTTACTTATTGCCTTAATAGGTGTCATGCTCCTAGGCATGTTCGCGCAAATGAAAGTGCAAAGTACTTTTAAAAAATATTCCTCCGTCCGCCCAAGCTCTGGTTTAACGGCAGATGAACTCGCTAAAACGCTTTTAAAAAACGCGAACAGCTTCGTTACGGTTAAAAAGGTTTCGGGAAGTCTTACCGATCACTATAATCCGAAAGAAAACTCGGTTGGACTTTCGGAATCGGTATATGGGCAAAGCTCCGTCGCCGCCCTTGCGGTAGCTGCGCATGAAATTGGGCATGTTATGCAATATGAAGGAAATTATCTCCCGATTAAAATTAGGAACGCGGTTCTTCCCGTAGCACAAATAGGTTCTCAGGCTTCGCCTTTTATCGTAATACTAGGGCTTTTATTTTCAAGCTACTATCTCGCTATGGCGGGAGTTATACTTTTTTTCGCCGTGTTTTTGTTTCAGCTCATAACCTTGCCCGTTGAATTTAACGCTTCGCGACGCGCGATTACTATGCTCGAAGAGGGCAACTTTTTAAGCTACAATGAAAGCGATAGCGCGAAAAAAGTCCTTCGTGCGGCATCTTTCACCTATGTCGTTGCTGCGTTGTCCACTATCGTAACGCTTTTAAGACTTCTTTTAATAGCACGAAGCGCAGATAACAGAAGGGATTCATAAATGGATTTTATAGATAAAACTACAATAGTCGTGCGTGCGGGGAGCGGAGGCGACGGGTTCGCAAGTTTTCATCGTGAAAAATATGTAAACCGTGGCGGTCCCGACGGCGGAGACGGTGGGCGCGGCGGAAACGTCGTTTTTCTCGCCTGCGATAACGCAAATACACTCCTCGACTTTAAATTTCGCCGCCATTTTTTTGCCGAAAACGGTGAAAAGGGCGCGGCACGTATGTGCTCCGGAAAAAACGGTGAAGATATTATTATAAAGGTTCCCGCCGGAACTATAGTTCGCGATAAAGAAACGGGTGCCGTTATAGCCGATATGAATAGACCGGGTAAGGAGCGAATCGTATTATACGGTGGACGCGGTGGCAAGGGCAACGCGCGATTCGCAACGCCAACGAAACAGGTTCCGCGTTTTGCGCAAAATGGGCAGAAAATGAAAGAACGCGAACTTGAGCTTGAGCTTCAAATAATAGCGGATGTTGGTCTAATAGGGCTTCCGAACGTCGGAAAATCAACTGTTTTGGCGGCACTGACGGCGGCGAAGCCAAAAATCGCAAATTATCATTTTACGACGCTTTCGCCAAACCTCGGTGTTGTCGCATGGAAAGATAAAAGCTTCGTCCTCGCGGATATTCCTGGGCTTATTGAGGGTGCTGCCGAGGGCGTTGGTCTTGGTCATGATTTTTTGAGGCATATAGAACGTACCCGCCTTTTAGTCCATACAATAGATATATCCGGTTCAGAAAACCGCGACCCTATCGAAGATTACCGAACCGTCAATAACGAGCTTACTTCTTATAGCGAACGCCTCGCAAAGCTTCCGCAAATCGTACTTTGTAATAAAATGGATATCGATGGTGCGGAAGAAAATTTTTTACGCTTTAAAAATGAAGTAAATGATGTCTCCATATATTCCGTTTCCGCCGCTTCGCGCGTCGGCTTTGAATCGTTTTTAGATGAGATTCTTTTTTCTCTTTCCTCTCTCCCGAAAACCTTTGAATATGAAGAAAGCGAAATCGAAATTACCCCCGAATATGGTGGGGACTTTACCGTTTCGCGCGACAACGATATCTTTATCATCGAAGGTGGGCTTATAAAATACATACTCGATACGACCGATGCCTTTGACGACGAATCTATGCGCCGCTTTCAACAACTGCTTATAAAAGAGGGCGTAATAAAGAAGCTTAAAGCCTTGGGCGCTAAGGAAGGCTCAACCGTTAAAATGGGGGAATGGGAATTCGACTTTGTAGATTAAATCAACATTATATTAAATTATACTTGCGGCGAAGCGGCTATCGTTTCGCCGTCTTTTTATATTTTAACTGTATGTAGCGTGATATTTTAGTATCATAAATACAAAAAATGAGTTGACAAAAGTGTATAGTGAATGGTATTATTTTTATGTGCTAAAATTAAATAATTTCAGTAGAATAGGTATTGCGCGTTAAGTGTCTTGGGAATGGATTATTCCCCCGAACGAAAGGTTTCGCCCTGCGGTTCAATACCGAATCCGCTGCTGCATTTTAAGAGTTGCGCCTCTTTTAATGCTGTAGTAACAGTATTTTAGGAGGTATTTTTTATTGCATTATTCTCATCTAGCTATGAAACGGCTCGTCATCTGTGCTATCCTTATCGCCTTAGGTGTAATCCTCTCTGGGCTTCTATCCATTCCTGTTCTTCCCCTTGGCGCTTATACGCTTAAAATTGGTTTTGGAGCTTTGCCGACGATCGTCGCCGCAGTACTCTATGGTCCAATTTATGGCGGAATGGTTGGCGCTGCCGTCGATATATTACAAGCTTTGCTATTCCCTATGGGCGCCTATATTCCTCTTTATACGATATCCGGAATGCTCCTAGGCGTTCTTCCCGGTCTTTTCTTTATCAAAAAACAAGATCCTTCTTTTTTACGTCTTCTCCTCGCTATATCTATCTCTCAAATTATAGCTAGCGTCCTGTTAAACAGCCTTTGGTTCTCTTTACTTCAGGGAATTCCATATTTTTTAATTATTGTTCCAAGAGCGATTAATCAGGCCGTAATGATCCCTATATACGCATTATTGATTTTTTTAATTATGCGTCTTCTGAAAAAAAATGCTATTATGCCCGAAAGATTTAAGCCCTGAAAATAATTTAGTTTAAAATAGCGAAAATTTAATTTACATCTGCCGAAAAATAGTAAAATATAAGGTTAACTTAAAAAAATTAACGCGTTTTACGCTTGCCGCGCAGGACAATAATGATTATAATTGTTTACAAAGATATTTTCTAAGGAGCAATAATAAATTGTTCGATAAAATTGATGAGCTTACGAAAGTTAATGAAGTTGCCCTTAAAAATGCCAATGGACAAACAGAAAGCGAATTTTTAAAAGCTTATAACCCCGGTAAATATTTTCGTCCGTCCGTCACCGTCGATATTGCGATTTTTACTTTAACGCCGATTGGCGAACTTTCTCTTTTATTAATAAAGCGCGGAAATCACCCGGATATATATAAATGGGCGCTCCCGGGCGGCTTCGTCGAGAAAGACGAAACTCTCGATACCGCCGCCGCGCGGGAGCTTTTCGAAGAAACTTGCGTTAAAAACGCTCCTCTTAAACAGTTTTACGCGTTTGGTAAAGTCGATAGAGATAAGCGCACCCGCGTAATAAGCGTTGGATATTTCGCTTTCGTTCAATACAATGCGCTTAGCTTCTCTTCCGGTGACGATGCTTCCGCGGCGAAGCTCTTTTCTATTGATACCAAACTACTCGCAAAAACCGTTTCGGCGAAAATATATAGGATTACGCTTTCATGCGACGAAATTATCCTAAAAGCGAGAGTAAAACTTCGCATAGGGTCTTTCGGCGAGGAAACCGAGTTTTTAGAGCAGGGGGATTTCGCGGGCGACCATTCTCATGTTATTTTCGCGGCTCTTACCGCCCTTAAAAGCTTATCTAAAAAAAACAGCCCACTCTTTTAATTAGGCGATAATTGGCTTTTTAATTGATGGCTCTTAAAAATTAAAACGCAAATACAAAAACTAAAAAAAAATCAGACATGAGGCGATGAGTTTGAATAATAATTATGGAAAAATCGTTATAATTACCGGAGCTTCAAGCGGGATCGGAAAGAATACCGCCGAAACCCTTCGTGATTTTGGTTTTTTTGTCTATGGATTTTCCCGACGCGGTGGAACAGACTCTAATTCTCCCGCCGGAGGAAAAATTACAATGTTGAGAGTAGATATAACGGATACCGAATCGGTTTCTTCCGCTGTTTCGTCGATAATAGCCACTGAGGGACGAATCGATATATTAATAAACTCCGCCGGAGTCGGAATTTGCGGTTCTGTCGAAGAAGTTTCTCTCTCTGACGCAAGGTTTCAGTTCGAAGGCAACTATTTTGGAATTTTAAATATGTTAAACGCCGTTTTACCGCATATGCGAACGGCTAGAAACGGTCTAGTAATCAATATTGGCTCGGTAGGGGGAATATACCCTATTCCGTTCCAAACACATTACAGCGCCTCTAAAGCCGCCGTTTCTGCGCTAACTTTAGGGCTAAGCATTGAGCTTTCGCCCTTTAACGTTAAGGCGGTTCTCGTTGAGCCCGGCGATATAAAAACGGGATTCACAGCTTCTCGAAAGACCTCCGTTCCCTACGATAACTCTTTTTACGGGAAAGAATATCAAAGTTCAATTCGTCAAATGGAGAGGGACGAACTGAGCGGTGGCTCTCCCGACGCGGTAACGAAAGTTATTTTATCTCTTATCGCGCGAAAAAATCAGCCCGTGAGCAAGGTCGTCGGTGTTAAATATAAGTTTTTCGTATTCTTAAAACGAATACTTCCAAAGCGTACCGTGCGTTTCCTTTTAACCGCTATGTACCCGAAAAGTAAGCTATGACAAAAGACAAAGTTTCAATACATAAAGATCATAGGGAAAGAATGAGAAAGAAATTTCTCGATAACAACATAGACGGTTTTTCGGAAGTAGAACTCCTCGAATTTTTATTATTTTATACTAACACCCGGGGAGATACGAATTATACGGCGCATAAGCTTTTAAACGAGTTCAGCTCGCTTAATGATATTTTAAGCGCGGACGTTTTCGATCTTAAAAACATTGATGGAGTAGGCGAAAAATCTGCCATATATCTCTCCTTTTTAGGCTCACTTTTTAGTAAACTAAGGCTTTTATCGATAAAAAGACCCTGCCTTGATACTCCGTTTTCGCTTTTATCCTATTGCCATTCGAACGTTAAGCTTTACGAATCTTCGGAAATAATCGCCTTAATCCTTCTTGACGCTGGAATGAACGTTATACATTTCGACCTTATCGCGAAAGGCAGCCTAATCGCGGTCGGAATAGACGTTAAAACGATAATGCGCATTATCTCGCGGCATAATGCATATTCAGTCGTACTTTTACATAATCATCTCTCCGGAAACGTTTTCCCTTCGCGCGCGGATATTGAGGCTACGAATCGCTTATCAGAAACGCTTTCGCCCCTCGGTACAGAGCTTATCGATCACGTTATAGTGTCCGGCAATTTATGTTACAGCATAATGCGTAATTTAATATACGACAGTTCTACCGAAAAATGTACTCCGCGCTAAAAAAGGCTTATCCCTATTAAGCTTTACTTTTGTGGGCTAATTTTATGAAGAGAGAATATTATGAGACTTTTTATCGCAATTGAATTATCGAAAAATATGAAATCTGAAATTGAGTTGGCGCGCGCCTCTCTTATTAAAAGCAGCGCGGGCGGAAGGTTCGTTTCTATCGAAAATATGCACCTTACACTTCGATTTTTAGGCGAAAGCAATAACTCTTTCGGCGCGGTAAACGCTATTTCCGAAAGTGCGCGCGGAATTCGGCCTTTCCCTATACATCTGGGCGGGTACGGTTTTTTTGGCGGCGGTCCATTTACATCTTATCTAAACGTATTAGGGGATCTTTCCGAACTAAACGCAATATACGATTCGCTACAATCGGCGCTATTCGACGAGGGCTTTTCTCGTGAATATAAAAGGTTTTCTCCTCATATAACCCTCGGGCGAAACGTTATTCACGATGATAAAACGGTCGAAACCATGAACGCCCTTCGCCTTCAGGCATCTATGCAGGTTCAGAGTATAACGCTTTTTGAAAGTACGCGCGGAAAAAACGGTATGATTTATACCGCAATGCATAGGGAGCGGTTCAAATGACAGATATCCTTAGGCTTATAGTCGGGCGTGCAAAAACCGGGAAAAGTTATGCTATAAGAAAAATGATAGCCGACCTTAACCCGGAGCGCTCCATACTTATCGTCCCTCCGCAATATACCTTCGAAAACGAGCGTGAGCTTTCCGACTTGCTTGGCGGGCTTTATTCGGTCGAGGTCTTTTCTTTTGAATCCCTCTCCGCCCGCGTTTTAAAGGAGGTTGGGGAGCGGCGCGAGTTTCTTTCTAAACAGGGGAAGTTGATGGTCATACGGAGCATACTTGAAAAAACAGACCTAAAGCTTTTTAAGGGCGTTGCTAAAACCCGCGGATTCACTAAGCAATGCGGAAATTTATTTACGCACTTTAAAGCTTTCAATATTACACCCGACGATTTAGATTCGGTAGTACCTGAACTTTCAACTAACCCTATCCTTTCCGAAAAGTTAACTGAGATTTCTCTAATATATCGATCCGTTGAAAATTATTTAAGCTTACACCTTCTCGATTCCATGGATGCTTTTTTGGCTCTCGAAAAGGGCATAGAAAAATCTTCCTTTAGTGGGGCGCATGTATTTTTAGATGGACTCGATACCTTTAATGAACGCATATACGGAATAATAAATGCGCTTATGAAAAGCGCGAAAACCCTAACCGTAAGTATCCGGATGGACACCTCCGCCGCGCCGCGCGATGGGCGCGTTTTTTTAAATCAGCGCGATTTTTTTTTGCGCCTCCTTAAAATGGCTAAGGAAAACGGAATTAAATGCGCCGTCAAAACGCTTTCCGAAAACGCCGGATATTTTAACGATCCCGCGCTTTCCTTTGTCGAATCCGAACTGTTTTCACACCCGTTTTCCGCGTTTTCGGGCGAAGCTCTGCCTTTAACTCTATTCGCAGGAACGGATAGGACGGCGGAGGTTGAACGCGCCGCCGCCGAAATTTCGCGCCTTGCGCGCTCAGGACTTCAATACAAAGAAATCGCCGTTGTAGCTTCGGACTATGCAGCTTATTCGCATATAGTTCGCCGCATATTCCGAAAAAACGGAATCCCTGTTTTTATGGACGTTCAACATCCTTTGTTTCAAAAAAACGAAGTCGTTTTTATAATGTCTGCCATTGATTCCTGCCTATATGGTTTTAGACAAAACGATGTTTTCGCGCTCATTAAAACCGGGCTTACGGACGTTTCCCCCGACGACGCCGAACTCCTCGAAAACTATATGCTTCAATTCGGAATAGGCGGGAACGCAATGACAGAACCTTTCTTTAAGGGTGCGCCCGATTCGCTTCTCGAAAACGCGAGGAAAACATTAATGATCCCACTTATAGAGCTTCAAAAAGGGCTAAAAGTTAGGCTTGTTTCTGAAAAAAGCGCCGCCCTATTCGCCTATCTTAAAAAACTTCGTTTAAGGGAACGCTCTCAGGAAAACGCGGATAGGCTAGGGCGCGAAAAGCGCTTCGAACTCATGGAAGAATGCGCTCAAGTTTATAACACTATAGCGGAAATGTTCGATCAGCTGAACGCGATAATGGGGGAGACGGAGCTTTCTCTCGCCCGATACCGCGAAGTCGTTCTCGAAGGTTTTTTCGCCTACAATGTCGGCGTTATACCTGCTACTATTGACAACGTTATCGTCGGAAGCGTCGAGAGAACGAAACTTTCAAAAATAAAGGCACTTTTTATTCTCGGAGTAAACGAGGGTCTTCTCCCTAAAACCTTAACGGACGACTCTATGATCGACGATTCTGAAATAGCGGCTTTAGCTAACGCCGGACTTTCCGTTTGGGGCGGAACGGATACGCTCATAATAAAAAATCTTTTCGACATATATGGACTTATAACCCGCCCATCCGATCTCTTATCTATTTCATACGCCCTTACCATAAACGGTAAAGCTTCTTCCCCCTCGTCAATCGTCTCTAGGCTTAAAAATATTTTTCCTAAGCTCAATGAAGACAGTGACCTTATTCCGCATGACTACGCTAAAAACGAGAACGCGGGAAGTGCCCTAATTATGCTAAGCCGTGGTCTAAGGCGCTTTATCGATTCGCGACGCGAAGATTGTAACCTTAAAAACCTATATGCTTGGTATATAAAAAGTCCAATATACCGTTCCCGCCTTGCCCTTATAAGGAATGCATTATACCCCGAAATTTCGCCATCACCTATCGATGAGGAGTTTAGCCGCGCACTATATGGAGGCGTTCGCGCGGGGAGCGCCTCCGAACTCGAAACATTTAATAGCTGCCCATTTAAACATTTCGTTCGTTACGCCCTCTCTCCTAAGCTTAAAAAAGAATATAAGGAAAAAAGCATAGATAGGGGAACTCTTTTTCACGACTGTTTAGATCGATTTTTAAAGAAAATAATGGAAGATAAAATTGATATTAAGACGATTACTCGCGAAATATCGGACAAAATAGTCAGCCTCGTTCTCGAAGATGCCGTAGCTATCCATAATGACGGGGTTTTAAATGACACTGCGCGTGGGCGGGCGCAGCTTTCTATAATGTCGGGCGCTATTCGCGATACGGCTTTCGCCCTTATTAAACAGCTTAACGCCGGAAAATTTTCCGTTCTCGCTACCGAGGTCGTTTTTGGTGCTGCCGGAAGTCTCCCGCCGATAAAAATAGATATAGGAAACGGAAATACATTTTATCTTTCGGGAAAAATCGACAGGGTTGACTGTTTTTCCGGTAGGCGGGGGCAATATATTCGCGTTATAGACTATAAATCCGGTGGGCTTAGCTTCGACTTTTCCGATCTTTTTAACGGCGTTCGCCTTCAACTCCCCCTTTATATCGCGGCATATATTGCCTCGAATAATCTTAATAAGCCCGGCGGATTCTATTATCTTCCTATCCATGAGCCGATTTTAAAAGAGAGCGATCTTGAAAAGACCGACGTTCTTAACGCAATAGAAAAACAATTTAGACTTTCGGGGCTGACACTAAAAGACCCTGAGCTTATCGACGCAACCGACTCCTCTTTTGAACGATTTTCAAACGTCGTTTCTCTCCAAAAGACGAAGGATGGTTTTTCCGGAAAAGCTCTTGACGAATGCGAAATGAATGCTGTTATCGGCTATACTCTTGAAAAGGCGAAAAATACGACCGATGAAATTCTTAGCGGTAAAAATGCCGTTTCGCCATATAAAAGCGGAAACCGAACGGCCTGTGATATATGCGACTATAAGAGCATCTGTCGATTTGACGCGCGAACTGATTCAGAAGCTTTTCGGCGGGCACGGAAACTCTCCGAACGTGACTTTTTTGAATTTTTAGGCATCACTTAAAAAAAGCATGATATGGGAGGGCTAAATAATTTGCGAAATTGGACTGCTGAACAAAAAACGGCTATTGAGCAACGGGGCAACTTAATTGTTTCCGCTGCTGCAGGGGCAGGTAAAACCGCCGTTTTAACGGAACGCATAGCGCGTATCGTTGCGAATGGGGGGAGTATATCCCGTCTTCTCGTCGTTACCTTTACAAACGCCGCGGCGAACGAAATGAAAAAGAGAATAGAAATGCGAATTGCCCTCCTCGCCGATAGCGTTGAAAACAACTCCGAAAAAGAGCGACTCCTCTTTGAATCTCAAAATGTTTTACGGGCAAGCATATCAACGCTACATGCCTTTTGTTCTCGCGTTTTACGCAGACATTATTCTGAGATCGGTCTTGACCCCGCCTTTAGAATCGGAGATGAAACCGAAAGCGCTATTTTAAGAGACGAGGCTATGGATTTGGTTTTAGACGTTCTCTACGACGAAGACCGCGAAAATTTAGAAATTCTCGCTAAAACGTTTTCCTCCGAAGACGCGCTTATCGAAGCAGTCTTCGCCGTTTATAACATTATGCTATCGCGACCGGATCCTTTTTCTTGGCTAGAAAAAGCCGTCGATAGTTATAATCTTGATTCTGATGCTCTCAAGGCTTCTTCTGCCGCGAGCTTATTATTAGATGCATATAAGGGGATAACTAACGACGCTATTGCCGAGTATTCGTTCGCGCGCTCCTTCGCGGAGGATAGTAAGGCTTGCGCGGCTCTCGACCTTGATATTTCACAACTTCGCGCCCTAAGCATGACGAATAAATACGATCAGTTCATCGAGCTTTTAAGCTCTCTAAGTTTTTCACGTATGACTTTCTCTAGAGGGATCGACCCCGACCTTAAGGAACACGTTCAATCCGTTCGAGATGTGGCAAAAAAAAATATGCAGGATCTAAAAAAGCGATGTGGACGAACGCTTTCCCAAGAAATTGACCTAAATAAATCCGTTTTTCCTATGCTTTTAACCTTTAAAACCGTTTTAGAACGGTTTCATAACGTGTACATGGATAAAAAGCGCGAAAATGCTATGCTTGACTTTTCCGATATGGAACATTTTACTTTAAAGCTTTTTGAAAATCCCAATATTGTAAACGAATATCGCGAAAGTTTCGACTGCGTTTTCGTTGACGAATATCAAGACAGCAATATGGTTCAAGAGCGAATAGTGACCTCCGTCGCTAAAAAAGGCGGACTGTTTCTCGTTGGCGACGTTAAACAATCTATTTATCGCTTTCGGTTAGCCGAACCGCGCCTTTTTTTAGAAAAGCTCAATAGCCCCGATATTGCGCGAGTTGACCTTAGCGCGAACTTTAGAAGCTCACGCGCCGTCGTTTCCCTCGTCAATGAGCTTTTTTCTAAAATAATGAACAGAGAGGCGACGGAAATCGAATATGACAATAGGGCGCGCCTCAAAGGCACGCGCGAAGCCAATGGAAAAACCGAACTTTTACTTTTCGCGCGCGAAGTTTCGGATCTCGAAAATGAGAACAGCGGTTACAACGAAGCGGAAGAAAACGAAGAGACCGACTCACGAATAACCGAATATGCTGAGGCGGAAGCGGAACTAGCGGCTAGGCGAATACTAAACATAATCGAAAACGACGAATATTTCGACGAAAGTAAAAACGAAACAAGAAAGTATAGATTCAGCGATTTTTGCATTCTTATGCGTTCGATAAAGGGTCGTGCTGATGACTTCTCGCGAATCTTAATGCGCTACGGAATACCAACATATGCCGAACGCAGCGCTTCTTTTTTCGACTCGGTCGAGGTTCAGATTTTTATGAATCTCCTTCGCGTTATTGATAATAAACTTCAGGATATTCCGCTTTTATCCGTTCTAAGATCGTATTTTTATAATTTTGATACTTCAGAACTCGTTCAACTCAGATTAAAGAATCATGCTGAGAGTGTTGAAAAAAGTCTCGCTGCCGCCGCGAAAAAAGATGATCCCCTCGGTGTTCGTGCGAAACGCGTCCTCGATGATTTAGCGCGATATAAAAAAGAAGCAACCCTACTTTCGGTTAAAGATTTCATGACTTTTTTACTTGAAGAAACAGGGTATCTTGAATATATTTCCGCCGGAATAGGCGGAAGCGCTAGGGTCGCCAACATATATGAGCTTATAAATAAGGCGGAGACTATTGAAAATAACGGGGTGCGTTCGCTCTTTGGATTTTTAAAATATTCCGATAAGGCTAATCTAACGGGGACAGTCAGCGAAGTTGCCGAATGCCCTATAAACGTAGTTCGTATAATGAGTATTCATAAAAGCAAGGGGCTGGAATTTCCTATAACGATAGTCGCAGGACTTGGTTCGCGCTTCGTTTCGCGCGAAAACAAAGCGCCAAATATACTAAGGGATACTGAGCTTGGGATTGGGTTTTCTCCCGTTATAGGGAATGTCCGCCTAAAAACCTTCTTTAATAACGCAATTTACGAAAAGCAGCGCCGCGAAAACTTCGCGGAGGAGATCCGGACGCTCTACGTCGCCTTAACCCGCGCCTCCGAACGCCTTATCTTAATCGGATCTATGAAAAACCCGGCTTTGCGCGCGGAACAACTATTTAACGCCCCCGAGACAAGCCGCGCGGTCACCCGCTGTAAATCGCATCTTGAGCTGATCCTTTTCGCCCTCTTAAAGTCGCCCGCCGGGGTTCAGCTTAACGAAGTTTTTGGGCTTCCTATACGTAATATTGATAATGAAGTTCCTCCCGTTTACGTTACTAATCTCGATAACATGGGCTATTCTAGTTTAGCTTTCGATGCACTCCCGAAAATTAAGTTTTCCGAATGGGCTAAAGAAGCTGAAAAATCGGATACTTCTATTTATGACGCTGCTTTTTCTTGGGAATATCCTAATTTCAACGATACATTCCTGCCCTCGAAAACCACGGTTACGGGGACACTGAAAAGGGACTCCGTTATACTTTCCGATCCCTCATTCATAGAGCCTGAATCCGGAATAAATGCACTCAAATACGGCAATGCAATGCATCGGTTGCTCGAACTTATAATTCTAGCCCCGCACGATGAAAACGGGGTTAAAAGCGAATTGAATCGGCTCGTAGAAGCCGGGCTTTTAAGCTTTGATGAGTCGGCTCTTATAGATGTAAAGGGAATTTCCGCTTTTTTAAGGTCGGAACTTGGCACCCGACTTTTAAAAAGCAGCTATGTTCGTCGTGAAGTCCCGTTTAATTATAAGATACGCGCTTCCGAAATTTTTGAAACCGATTCCGAATCCTATACCCTGCTTCAGGGGGTTATTGATTGCTGCTTTACCGAAAATGACGAATTCGTCATAATTGATTATAAAACCGACTCTGTCGATAAAAATGTCGGCGTATTTGAGGCGGCTTCAGCTCATAAAAAACAACTCGCCCTTTATTCCCGCGCTCTTTCCGACTTAACCGGAAAACGCGTTAAAGAATGCTTCGTATATATGCTTACGTTGCGTAAGGCAGTGCGCGTTATATAGCGAAAAAGGGTTAGTCCGAAAACAAAAACAATTGCCCCCTGAAAAAGTTTTTATGGCTCTTTCGGGGGCAAATTTGTTTAAATCATATTAATTAGTCGCAACTATTTGCAAAGCTTACCGATGTTTTAGTTAACTCCAACGATAAATGCGAGAATCGCCGCGGCGTCGCCTACGTTAACTGCTCCGTCTTTATTATAATCCCCTAGGCGCATTTGCATTTCGTCGAGCGTCGATAGCTTTGCCGCGTAGTTTAGGAGCATTCCCGCGTCACCCGTATTTAAAGCGGAATCCATATTAACGTCGCCATATTGCCAATATATACCGAATATCTCGACGCTTTCAACTATATGCGTATATGGCTTATCCCATCCAAGACATAGATACCCTTCAATTTCGGGAAGTTCGGGTGGAACGGCATCTAAACCATGTTTAACCAGCTGCCTATCAAAAATATGCGCAATTTGGCTTGTAAACCATACCTCGTAACCTTGTACAAAGTACACGGTAAAGGTAAGACCATCGGTTACGGAAACTCCGACCGGGTTCGGTTCCCAACCGTCAAACATTTCTATCGTTCCCGGTGCAAAACCAAATATCGGAAGATCTTCTGCTGTAAGTATATGCCCTTTTTCAAAAGAAAGAGTAACCTCCGGTTGTGTATCATAACCATTACGGAAAGCATCAATCGGTTCGCCGCTTAATCTATCCACTGCACAAAATCTAACGTTGGAAAATGTTCCGCTGCAAAATGTTGCAACAAAAATCACATCTGCGGTCATTTCAAATCCTACCGGATTAGTATTCCAAGTTTCAAAAGTTATATCTTCCCATGCTTCAAGATGAAACTCCGGGATATTTTCCGCTTTAATTACATACCCTTCATCATAAGTAATGTTAATTTCAGAGCAGGGCGTTCCCTCCGAAGTTTGAAAAACGTTTAATGGGTTATCTGTAACTGAGTCTACGGCGGTAAACGTTGCTACAAAGGTTTGATCCTCCGCGAGAACCGGAACATTAAACGTACAAACGCTTAATGCTATTAGTAAAGCTAATGTAAGTGCTATCTTTTTCATAATTATTTACAATTATCCTTTCTATATATCTATTATATGAGTTTCATTAACCATACGTTAATGTCTCATTATAAAAACATCATTTCGGCATCGCCGCTTCTATTTATTGAGTAAGTGAGGATAACAACGCATTCGCATCTCCTGTATTTACAACACCATCAAGATTATAATCACCTAAATAAAGTTGTAAACAAGAAAACTGTACCATTCCCGATGCATATTGCAATATCCTCGATGCATCGCTGCTATTTACAGTACCGTCATAGTTTAGGTCTCCTATAAAGAAGCGTACCGCCGCCGCATTCGAAGAGCTCGCTGTATTCTCGGTATTTGGAATAGTCTGCGGAGTAATCAGCTCCGTTCCTAAGCTATCTATTATTCTCCATGATATGTTGCTTATTGGAGTTCCGGCTTTATTATCTATAATATTTACTCTACTATCAATACCGATATCAAGCCGTCCCTTTACATCTATAAAGCTATTATAATCAAATAGAATTGCTGTTGTCCTTTGACTTTCCGGTCCAATATTCGTATAAATAGTTGGAATCCAACTATTTATATTACGAAGCTGTACCGTCATTTCGTTTTGATGTGCAGCTGTATAGGTTAATTCGCCTACAACGCATACGTCTTTTTGTGCAACATCAATCCAGGTAAACCAGTTATGATTTGAGGTAGCATTGTCTCCATCGTTATAAGCGAAAGCAGGCATTCTAGTAGTTCCGGTATATAGATTTTCTCCGTTATTCGGAATGCTGCTTACCTTATTAAGCGCATCATACATAACCATCGCGTAACCATTTATTCCATAGGTATTATCCCATGAATTCATTATTTTAAACGCTCCATATTCACCGGATTCAGCAACGCCATTCTTATTTACATCATAATAGAAAGTATCATCATATCCGACTATCGCTATGGAATGACCTTGATCAGCCATCATACATCTATACAAAATACTGTTGTTCGTTCCCGCAGCATTCCATGTGAAAAAAGAACTCGCGCGTAAAACATGCCCTTCAGATAGACGTTGCTTTATCCTTGTAACGGATACCGAGTTAACGCCGGTAATTGGAGTTCCCGTTCCATCAATATAGAGCGAATAGTAAGGATTAGAACGAATTTTTAAAGCATCACGCAACTTCGCCTTGTCGCCTACAGAAGTAGTCGGAAAAACAGTAAATCCCGATGGATTAAAATCCTGCCATAATAAATCACCATGATTCTCTAAATAATTATATGTTTTATTTACCTTAATACCTCCCTTCCCAATAGTGTCTTCTCTAAGTATATTATACGGCAACATTGGAGAATAATACGTGTTTGTTCCGCCAACCGTTCTATTTAACATCTTATTTACTTCAAACGAATATTGAGCATAACATAATGAATATGCAACACAGCTACCACCGTTTTGTTGTTTTACTGGAGGTAAATATTTATGATATACATTCGAGCTACTGCTAATATCGAAAGTACTGGGAATTAGGTTCGCCGTCGGTGCTGTCGCCACTTCAACATGCGTTAGCAACTCCGTCGTATGATTTTTACATTCACCATTACAGGTACAAGGACAGGTTACTATTCCGCCGACCTTTTCTGGCGAATTTCCCGCAGATACCGCTTTTAGTGGCATAACAATAGTCACAGCAAGCATGACCATAGCCAATAAAACAAAAGACAACTTTTTAACATTATTTTCTCCATTACTTTCACGATCTATGACTCTGTTTCATAGCATTTTTATTTAAAGTCGCTATGTATTTAGTCAATCAATGCGGATACATTCACCGTAAAATGAATCCACAGAAAAAGGAATGGACAAAGTCAAAATGAATTTTGTCAGATGCTTCGTCATATGCGTTTAATTTCATCGCCTTTCTTTATATATCCTTTTACATCCCTATGATACTACACGTCATAATTTAATGCAAGCATTTTTTCTATAATTTACCATTTTTTTGTTCCTGCGGTTTAAATATTATTTATTTTTCCGTTCTTTCTATTATATGCAAGTTTTATTGGTAAAAACAAACTCCAACCCGCTAAAAAGCGGAGTTGGAGTTTGTTTGTCTATTAGCCTTTTACTATTACTTTTTTATTACACCGCGTTATAGTTCGGAGGAAAGCTTACCACCGATGTTTTAGTTAACTCCAACGATAAATGCGAGAATCGCCGCGGCGTCGCCTACGTTAACTGCTCCGTCTTTATTATAGTCCCCTAGGCGCATTTGCATTTCGTCGAGCGTCGATAGCTTTGCCGCGTAGTTTAGGAGCATTCCCGCGTCACCCGTATTTAAAGCGGAATCCATATTAACGTCGCCATATTTACCAATACTAATTTAAAGCTACGCTTGACTATTCGGGTATTGACGATTGTGACGAAATACCTAGGCAATTAATTGAACCAGTTTCTTCTGAATTTCAAATAGTCAAAGCTTGAATATCAAAAGTACATCCTTAAACAGATTGATCAATTATTAAATATTTTAAAAAAGAAAAGAATGAGAATTATTGAGGGGCTATGAGGCGCAATCGTATGAGCAACCACGGTAAGCAGTAATATGTGCAATAGCGCAAAAGCATAATTGAACGTAAAATTATGCACAATAAAAAAAATTAAAACCGCCCTAAAACATAGAGTTTTTAGGACGGTTTTAGTGGTCGAGGCGACAAGATTTGAACTTGCGACCTTTTGGTCCCGAACCAAACGCGCTACCAAGCTGCGCTACGCCTCGAAAAAAAAGTGGAGCCAATGTGGGGACTCGAACCCCAGACCTGCGCATTACGAATGCGCTGCTCTACCAACTGAGCTACATTGGCACACGAAAGGCACTCACGAATATGAATTATAGCACAAGTTCAACCAATTGTCACTACTCAAAACCCTAAATGTACGCCTTTATTCAAAATATATTTGCCGGTAACGACTATCTTAGTCATCTATTTATGATATTTTTCTCCGGTAGAAATTTTAAACGCGCGATATATCTGTTCGAGAAGCATGACCCGAAAGAGCATATGTGGAAACGTTAAATCGGAAAAGCTGACGCAATAATCCGCGCGCGCCAGTACATCGGAGGAAAGTCCGTTCGAACCACCGATAATAAAATCGAGAGTCGATGATTTTAAAAGGGAAGCCTCTAAAAGCGCGGAAAAAGCACAAGAATCGTATTTCTTTCCGCTTATCGCAAGAGCCACTACCGTATTTCTACCGTCGAGCCTATTTAAAATTTTTTCGCCCTCAATCGCCTTAATCTTAAACAGCTCCTTTTCACTCGCGGAATATTCGTCGCTCTCGTCCTTAATTTCAACAACCTCAATGTTCGCAAAGCGAGAAATACGCTTTATATATTCTGAACATGCGCTCGCGAAAAAATCGCGTTTTAACTTTCCAACGGCAATTATCCGAATATGCGCCGCCATATCAGCTCATGACCCCAAATATATAGAGCGCCGTAAGAACGTTTACAAATAAGAGAAACGTAGCCGATAATAAAAGTGGAGGCAGGATATAACGCTTTCTTATCGAGATTTGCGGGAAAAGTTCAGGGATATCTTCGACGGTATAGCCCTTTTCCTGTAGTTCTTTCGCCGAAATACTCGCCATATTCTCAACAGGAATTGGAAGTAGGGGCTGCAACCCGCGCTTTTTAAACGCGCCATATGAAAGAAAAATTATCGCTCCACCAAATAAAATTAATATCAGTGCGTCGTAAAGTTCGTTCCCGAACATTGAATATTCGTTCGGAACGAACTCGTTAAAAATAACGGAGACGGTATTTATCGTCATATGCGCTATTATCGCCGGATAGATAGAGCGCGAATCGTAAGCTACTAGACCCAACATAATCCCGGCAAATAAAAGCGCAATAAAGCTCAATGGATCCATATGTAAAAGTGCAAACAATATTGCG
Source organism: Clostridia bacterium (assembly GCA_036654235.1). GTDB lineage: Bacteria > Bacillota > Clostridia > Christensenellales > CAG-138 > JAVVSK01. Next base: position 111,787 of record JAVVSK010000002.1, read on the forward strand.
GTCAATAAAACGACCTTCGTCCGCCCCATAACGAGCCATGAAAACATAAGCGTTCCGCGAAAGAGCCGCTCCTCCGCGATCGGCGCAAGTATGCAGCTTGTAAAGAAATATGCTATACCCGCGAAAGATAATAACGACGGCAATTCAAGACCGGTTTCGACCATAGTAAAGTCGCGGGTAAAGTAATAAAAAAGCCCCATTATACCGCTCATGATTAAGAAAGTTCCAAAGCCTATAACGACCGAAAGAGCCCCTTGTTGAAAGCTTATTCTTCGCGTTCCGAATTCGGGCGGCTTAGCCTTTCTCGTAAAGAAAACCGCGGGAATATATATTGATAATACCGTTATAAATAGCGCGCTTAGGAGAAAAGACGAAACCACGTCGGTAGGGTTGAAATATGAAATTATCAGATTAGCAACGAAAACTAAGTTTACAACAAGTAAATATAGGCGCGCCGCACCGGCGTATCTTTTCATCTCGCCGCCTCCAAATATTTTTTAGCAAATTCATAAATTTTATTAAAATCGCGCAATTTTATGCAATCTTTGTCGAATATGCCGGAGCTTATCCCGAAAGCAACCGCCCCAGCTTTTTTAAAACCGCCTATATCTTCTATTTTAAGATTCGCAACAGCCGCCAGCTTTATATTAGAAAGCGGAGCTAAAACCGCCTTAAAATATTGTGCGCCAAATAATCCCGCCGGAAATACTTTAACTATATCCGCCCCGATAGAATCCGCATAAGCTATTTCGGTCGGCGTAAGCGCTCCGGGAATTGAAATCAGCCCAAGCTCCTTCGTCCTTTCAACAACCGCGATATCCGTATTCGGTGAAACAATAAAAGATGCGCCCGCACGATGCGCCTGATCAACTTTTTCGGCGGTCATAACCGTTCCCGCGCCTATCGCCATTTTATCGCCGAACCTTTCGCTAATTCGCGAGATTATAGAGATTGTATCATAATTTTCATTCGAAAATGTCGCTTCTATAGCACGAATCCCCGCCGCATACACTGCGTCCATTAGAGGATCAATATAAATGTCGGGTATATTGCGCATTATAGCTATGATTTTTGTTTCAAGTATTGTATAAAGTGAATTCAATTTTGTTTTAATAACTCCTCATATTCGCGTAAAAAATCGGCATTTGTCCCATCGGACGGCATATCAAAAAATTTCGGCGCAATCGAAATCAATATATTTGGGACTTCGGGGGCGCAGTTGCGTTTAAACGCCTGTGAAAAAAATCTTTTTATAAAAACAAGTAGCGCGTCCATAATTACCTTTTCATCTATCAACGGATTCTCCGCTTTCGCGCGCAAAAAAAGTTCTTTAACGCTACATCCGTAGTTTACAAAGTTGTAGATAAAAGAATCGTGAAGCGAATAGTCACCTAAAATTTCCTCAGTTCTTTGAGACGGGGAATCTGCCTCAGGAGGTAACAGCTCGGGGCTGACCGGCGTTTCTAATATATCGTTTAAAACGCTTTGGCATTCTAAGTTATCCTTTGCATACAGCGCTACGACTTCACGTATTACGGTTTTCGGAAGCGATGCATTTATCGAATATTGAGCCATATGATCCCCGCCGAAAGTCGTAAAGCCGAGAGCCGATTCGGAAAGATCGCCCGTTCCGACATCAAGAAGGTTTAGCATATTTGAAAACGAAAGTAAAAGCTGCGTTCTCTCCCGCGCTTGCGCATTTTCATACGTAACACCGCGAAGCTCCTCGTTATAGCCTATGTCCGAAAAATGTTGACGCACGGCCTTTTCTATTGATATTTCCTTAAAGTCCGCGCCGAGAGCTTTAACGAGAAGCTCGGCGTTATTTTTCGTTCTAATTGTCGATCCGAAACAGGGCATACTAACCCCTAAAACTGCGCTCTTAATCGGCTTATTCATAAGACGCGCCGCTTCTACCGCCGCGATAAGAGCCAGAGCACTATCGAGTCCACCGCTAACCCCGATTACGAAGCCGTTCGCTTTTATATGCTCCGCGCGCTTTTTTAACGCATGCGCCTGCATCGTAACTATTCTCCGACATTCGGCCTCCCTCTCCGATTTATTTTCCGAAAGATAAGACTTCCGTTTCGAAACCGGTTTTTTTTCATATATCCGGTCGCGTTCAATAGCGAAAATATCAACATCAGCAAATACGAAAGCGTCCTCGGAAAAAGGTTCGCTAACCGCTAAAACTTTTCCGTCGTTAACGATAGCGCAAAGAGAATCGAAAAGCTCGCCCGTTGCAGATTCGCCTATATTCGGAGACGCAAAAGCAAAAGCCGCGCAAGCGCGCTTCGATGCGTCTTTTAGCGACGCAAGTATCTCGCCCTCGCTATATGCGCGCGCACCGCTAACTGTTGAGGAAAACAAAAGGCGTTCGCGATTCGATGAAAGCTCTATATTAGGAAGCTCAAGAGCGTCAAAAACGCTTGATATAGGTTCAATACCAACTTCCTTTAAAATAAGAGCACTTTCAGAATCCAAAACATACGCCTTTAATGATTTTTTTTGAAGGTATGCCCTTTCGTTTACGGGAAAATATGCAGTTATATTTGACGCGGCGAGGGCGTTAAGAATTTCGTTTAATGCTGCTTTTCGCCCGGCTTCTACGGTTTTTGTATTTTTAAGCGTTCCGACGGTCAGACCTGTTAGGCATTCTGAAGGGAAAATAATAAAGTCCGCCGAAATCGTCTTCGCCTTCTCTATAGCGGATAAAATTCCGCGTATATTAAATTCTGAGTCGAAAAGTTTTAAAGCCGGCGACGCCGCCGCTATACGTATGCCTGTTTTTTTATCCATGAATAAGCCTCTTTTTTTGAAAAATGACTTTTTAGTTAAACAGCGCCGTTAGCCAACCGAAAAGGTTAATATCGCTGAATTTTATTACTAAACCCCAAAGGTTAAGACCTTGTATTCCCTGCGCTATAAGCATGGGCTTTAATACTAAGTCGAATATAACTGCAAAAACGATAAGTATCGCAATTATAGCTATGCCCCAGATTATGCGCGACTTAGCGTAAGTTCTAAGCACCTGATTTTTCTTCGAAAACGACATTATTATAGCCGCAATAAGCCCGACTATAGGAATAAAAAATAAAAGCTGTAGAAAGAAGAAACCCGTTGTTGTTACTTTTTTTCCATCTGCATCGAATTCACCTTCGTCGTTAGAGGCTTCATCGAAACAAACAAAGTTATATTGGTCTGTATCTATTTCCGCTTTATCTTCCTTAGCTTTTTCATCCACTTTTGGCTCTTCGGAAGTTTCCTTGGATTCTTCCTCTGCAACGGGTTCTTCCGAAGCTGCGATAGGTTCTGCAACGGGTTCTTCCGGTTCTGCGATAGGCTCTGCAACGGGTTCTTCCGAAGCTGCGATAGGCTCTGCAACGGGTTCTTCCGGTTCTGTATCGTTTTCGAGTGCCGATGCGAAAGATTTTCCCTCCGTCCTAACCGCGCCTATCTTAGCCAACTCAGAAAAGTCTGCCGTATCAATATCGAATTTACCGTCACCGATATATTTTCCGCTTCCGGTTTCCTTAATAAGCGAATCTAAGGTTATCCTTTCTACGCATTCTTCATCGGAAATTTTTCTGTCTTCAATCGGAGAACCGCAAAATATACAAAACTTTAGTGTTCCCTCAATTTTTCTCCCACATTTTACGCAGTATTTGAATATCATTTGCTTTCCTCCTTTGTTAATCCGAAACAAAAAGCGCGGCTAAAATGCATGTTTTATCCGCAAATTTAAGACACCGCTTATCCAAGTTCGGAGAACACCTTTACAAACGCTAAAACTGCCCTGTCCATCTCGCTTTTCGTATGCGTCGCCGTATAGCTCGTTCGAAGGAGGCATTGATTTTCAGGTGTCGCGGGGGGTAAAACCGGATTAACATAGACACCCTCGTTTAACAGATGTTTCGCGGCGATAAGCGTTCTCTCCACCGAATAAGTATATACCGGAATTATCGCGGTTTCACCGTCCATAATCGGAATATTGTTTTTCCTTAGCTCACCGCGCATATAGTTTGCGATATTGATAAGATTTTTTTGTCTATCCGGCTCGTTCTTCATTATACGAAGCGCTTCTAGGGCACATGCTGCGTTCGACGGAGGGATCGACGCGCTAAAGATAAACGGACGCGATTTATGCCTTACGAAAAAAGCAACGTCTTTATTCGCGACCATACACCCTCCTAGAGAGGCGAGAGACTTTGAGAAGGTTGTCATTATTATATCGACATTATCGGTAAGGCCATAATAATTCGCCGTCCCCCTACCGCAATTCCCGATCATCCCGACCCCATGAGCATCGTCTATCATAAGCCGCGCGCCGTACTTTTTCTTTAGTTCAACTATCTCGGGGATCTTCGCTATATCGCCGCTCATTGAAAAAACGCCGTCGGTCACTATTAGCTTAGGAGCTTCCGCGGGCAGTCTCCCAAGCTTATCCTCAAGATCCGCCATATCGCTATGCTCATATTTTATTAGGTTTTTAGCGAAACTTAGGCGCGAAGCGTCAACTAAACTCGCATGATTCTCCGCATCTCCTATTATATAGGTATGCCTTGTCGCGAGAGCCGAGATTATTCCTAGATTAGTTTGAAACCCGGTCGAAAACGTTACCGCCTCTTCCTTCCCAAAAAAATCGGCCAATTCCGCTTCAAGTTCCTGATGTAAAACTAAAGTTCCGTTTAAAAAACGCGAACCCGAACAACCCGTGCCGTATTTATCTAAGGCTTGATGCGCCGCCTTTATTGTTCGCGGATCGTTCGTTAGACCCATATAATTATTCGAGCCCAACATGATTGTATTTTTTCCGTTTATTACGACTTCCGTATCCTGTGCAGTTTCCAGTGCGTTAAAATATGGGTATAGTCCACAATCTATAAGATCATATATGTAGTCTACCCCTGAAAAATCAAATAAGTCCAAATGAATTCTCCTCTTTAAAATAACTATAGCGCACCCAAGTGAAAAAATATATACCTCGAGTTATGCGCTTTTTTTAAATAATAATAGTAATACAATATTATAACGCCTTTTTACAATGTTCGCAAGTAGGAGCAGACGCTTTATTCTTTCTTCTCGTTTCCAAATTATGGATAAAAAGGCATACTTATATTCGACATTGTCTAAAAAAATAATGACGTACAAAAAAGCATTCGTCCCGTCTCTTTATAAAAATCGTTTCCCCCATTTTTGGTCTTCTATATAATAGTAAAATTCGCTTAAATTATCATTCTCTAAAATGGTGAGCATTTCCAAAAAAATCTTCCGCGCGGATATGCTTTTCAAGATCCCTACGATTTATCCAAAACGCAGCTCCCTCGTTCGACGCGCAAAGCTCTCCCAAATATTTCTTTGTTTTATAACAAAAAACGACGTATCTCTCACCGTCAAAACTTTGAAACTGTTTTATGCCGCAAAGTTTAGGGTTCTTTATAGTTAGCCCTGTCTCCTCATACACCTCGCGAATTACGGATTCTACAAACGATTCGCCCTTTTAAACATGCCCACCCGGAAACGTTATTCCCGGTCAATTCGGATCTATCCTGTTTTGTACAAAAATATTCCCTCTATCGTCATATACCATGCACATATTCGTAAATATAGCTTTTTTCGTTCTTTTCCATTGGTTGTTTCTCCCGGATAAATTACTTTAATAATGCCCATATGCTTTTTGGGCGGCGCACTATGCACCGCCCAAAAAGCAAAAATAAAAATATAACTATGAAAGGCAAAAATAACCTTGAAGCCGTAAATTAAGTTAAAAGCTTTACTTCCTTTTTTCCGCAATCTCAAGGAGAATTTCAGAGGCAAATTCCGATAAAGGTTTCGTTCCCTCGTCTCCGTTTTTCCTTGAACGCACCGCTACGACACCCGCCTCAACTTCTTTATCTCCGACTATAAGCATATATGGTATCTTTTGCATTTGCGCTTCCCTTATCTTAAAGCCTATCTTTTCGTTTCGGAGGTCGGTTTCCGTTCGTATTCCCATTTTAAAAAGTTTATCCGCAATTTCGATAGCTTGATCCTGAGTTCTGTCGGTCATAGCCATAACCTTAACCTGAACCGGAGCGAGCCAAGTCGGGAACGCACCCGCATATTTTTCGATTAAAAGCGCTAAGGTTCTCTCGTAACATCCTATCGACGTCCTATGTAGAACATAGGGATATTTTTTCTCGCCGTCGCTATCCGTATAGGTCATACCGAAACGCTCCGCTAACTGAAAATCTATTTGAATAGTAACTAGGGTATCTTCTTTACCATGTACATTCTTTATCTGTAAATCAAGCTTAGGCCCATAAAACGCCGCCTCACCATCTGCCTCAACAAATGGAACGTTAAGATCGTTCAATATGTCGCGCATCATGTTTTGCGTCGCGTCCCAGCTCTCGGGTGCGCCTATATACTTTTCTTTATCGTTTTCATCCCACTTCGAGAATCTATAGGTAATATCGTCTAAAAGTCCGATAGTACCCAAAAGGTATTTGGTAAGCTCAAGGCATCCCTTAAACTCCTCCTCAACCTGATCTGGTCTACAGGCAATATGCCCCTCGCTTATAGTAAACTGGCGAACCCTTATAAGACCATGCATCTCGCCCGAGCTTTCGTTTCTGAACAGGGTTGAGGTTTCGTTTAGGCGCATAGGCAAATCGCGATACGATCTTGACCGATTTAAATACGTCATAAACTGGAAAGGACAAGTCATAGGACGAAGCGCAAAAACTTCCGCCGTTTCATCTTCCGAATCACCCATTATGAACATAGAATCGCGATAATGATCCCAATGCCCCGATACCTTATATAAGTCCCGTTTAGCCATGAAAGGGGTCTTTGTCAATTGATATCCGCGCCTTTGTTCCTCGTCTTCGACGAAGCGCTCTAAAAGTTGAATTATCCTAGCTCCCTTAGGAAGCAATATCGGCAAGCCCTGACCTATCATATCAACGGTTGTAAAAAGCTCAAGTTCACGCCCAAGCTTATTATGATCCCGCTTTTTCGCCTCTTCAAGCTTTTCTATATACTCGTCAAGTTCCTGTTTCTTCGCAAAAGCTGTTCCATAAATTCTTTGAAGCATTTTATTTTTTTCGTTCCCACGCCAATAAGCTCCGGCGACCGAGAGCAATTTTATATTTTTTACAATTCCGGTCGAAGGAAGATGTGGTCCGGCGCAAAGGTCAACAAAGTCGCCCTGTTTATAAAAGCTGATTATCGAATTGATCGGAAGGTCGTTTATGAGTTCGACTTTATACTGTTCACCCATATTCTCCATATATTCGATAGCCTCTTTTCGCGGCATCTCAAAGCGCGAAATAGGAAGATTTTCGGAAACAATTTTATTTATTTCTTTTTCTATAGCCGCAAAATCCGCCTGTGAAAACGTTATATCGGTATCGAAGTCATAATAAAATCCGTTTTCAATAGAAGGACCTATCGCAAGTTTAACGTCCTTATAAAGGCGCTTCACCGCCTGAGCCATTATATGCGAAGCAGTATGCCTATAAGCCTTCCTTCCGCCTTCATCCGCAAAAGTTAAGAGCTTCAAAGTCGAGTCGGTCGTTATAGGCGAAAAAGCATCGACAACTTTACCGTTCACCTCGGCAGCGACGGTCGCCTTTTTTAATTTATCGCTTATTGAGGCGGCAATATCTAACGCAGACACGCCCACATCATAATTTCTTTCGTTTCCGTCCGGAAATTTTATAATCATAGGAAAATCACCCCACTAGAAATCTATCAAAATATTATAATAAACGTTGTGTCTCTTGTCAAATAGCCGCGAGTATCAAACCTTGGTTCCCCCGTACTCACGCACCTAAGACATATTTCGATAAAATCTCAAGGATACGCATTGTACGCTCATAAAATCCCTCGAGTATCGTCTTTTAAACCGCGGAGAACTAAAGTTGTCCCTACGGAAGGATCTTATCGGGGAAGCCGTCGTTTAAAATAACCGACCAGGCTTCTATTAGGCGCGGGAGCGACCATGCGGCGTTCGCCGGGCTTGTAGAGGGAAGAATAACAGCCTCACGCCGGGTAATTGGCCATAAAAACTTATCGTAGAGTGCACCCGCTGTTTTACCGTTCGTAAATATCCGTTCTATAGAAGTCGAAGTCAAAATACAGCTAAGGTCGTTAGGTGTTGCATTTTTTATACTGCTGTCAGATGAGCCGTCTATTTCGCATTGCGCTATAACGTCCCATAGTGCGATATTATTCATCAGCAAAAGCTTTTTCTTTTCTTTAACGTTTTTCGGAAATTCCGCGTTATATATGGCAGATATAACCGAAAAAAACCGATTTTGCGGATTGGCATAATAAAAATTTTCCGCCCGCGATATAACTGAGGGAAAGCTTCCGAGAATTAATATCTTTGAAAAAGCATCGTATATTGGCGCTATCGTGTGCCTATTAAGCATTTTTTTTATAATCTCTTATCAGCTTAATTATCAATATTTGGATCATTGCGCGTCGATAACAAGAATGCGCTCAGAACCCAAATTTTGTCTGTCTATAGTAGCGGAGCTTTGATTAAGCCTATGAATTTTACAGTCGCGCGCGCTGTTTAAAAAAGGAGCAAGTTCGCTTAAATTGTCCCCCGGAAGCCCCGTTCCGTAATGCATAGGTATTAAGACAGAAGGCTTTATGAGGTTCGCAAGAACGCGAGCCTCCCTAAAATCAATAGTATAGATCCCTCCCGTAGGAACGAACATTATATCTATGGGCAACATCGCGGAAATCACCGATGGATCGGGAATTGCCCCGATATCCCCGCAATGAAGAATGCGCATATCGTCAACTTCATATATGAACATGATATTGTCACCACGCTTTTTACCCATGCAATCGTCATGAAAAGACGGAAAACCGGTTATCTTTATTCCATAGGCAATATGTTCCCCGAGAGTTTTAAATACGATTGGAACGCCCGAGACAGCCTCAATATAATTATGATCATCGTGATCATGTGAAACGGTTACAATATCGGCATCGATATCATGTTGATTAACGGCAAAGTGGGGGTTACAGGGATCCGTTAAAATTCGCGTTCCGTCGCTGCTTTCAATTAAAAATGTCGATCGGCCATACCATGTAATATTCATAAATTACCTCCTAATATCGATAAATAAGCGTCGTTTAAAACCCTGACGCAAGCATCAGAAACATCACCAATGTTTTTTAATATATCTTGACGTTCCTTAAAAACAAGTCCATCCGTCATATGCAAAAGTTCATGCGAAACCTCAAGTAGCCTAGGCGCGGAAGGAGGTGTAAGAGAAGGTGAAACGAGAGTCAACGCATGAAAAAAAGCATTTTTTATAGGATATATGTTTGGCAAAATAAATTCGTCCGTAAAATGAGCATGCGCGAAAGTAAAAAGTCGGATAATCGCGTAGCTCGTTTCGTCTTCAGCGTCTAAAATAACGGACGGAAGCGGAAGCTCGTTACGAATTTTACGCATAATATCGCAATAAAATGCATCGCTCAAGAAAAAATTTAAATAAGTTCCGTCTGAAGCGCATTTTTCTATCGGGTAAAGCGATAGGGTATTTAAATCCAAAGGCGGCGTGCCTAAATGTTTTATATAACACGCTATTTCGCTTTGACGCGAACGCGTTATTAATCGAATATTGTTTATTCTGTCGCCATATAAGAGATGCAACAGTAAAGCCACCGCGCTGAAAGGTTCGCCGCAATAATTCGTCAAAAATACGCTCCAAAATATGTTTTAGCCATTATATATCATAGGCATAAATTTAGCAAGGACTTTGGTTAAAAAATTTTCACGTTCGCTTTGATTTTTGGAACTTCGCGGTTATAATTATAAATAGGGGGATTTAAACTCATGAAAATACGACTTTTAGCTATGGCGCTGACGTTAATATTCGCGCTCTCTGTTTTTTCTTCATGCGCGAGAGAAAAAAACGATAAAACCGATGCGGAAAACGGCGGCTATAAAACCACCGAACGAATAGATGGTGGAATAAATATTGCGGATGCGAACGCGGCTTCGCTTACTTTTGGTTTTGAAAACGACGTTTATTCACTTTGCTTTGCTTTTACGGTAGGTAGTAGAATAAACGGAACTGAAGATGAGGTAAAAAGCGTTGCGATACCGGAATATTCGGTATATGCTCTTGGGAATCCGACGCGACTCGTCGTTGAATTTCCGTCGCTTTCATATTGGGATTATCTTCATTCGGCTAATCTTTCGGATTCACCCCTCATATACGGCAGCTTTAAACATAGCGTCGTAAATCTAAACACCTCTTACATATTTTTTCAGATGAAGAATTTTATTCAATATAAGGTTCGCGAAGACGGGGATAAGCTATATATAGATTTTATAAAACAAAAGAATGACTCCGATGAAAATGATTTCCGCTATTTTTATACCGCGAACGCATATAATGAATATTGCGCGAATATTGTGAGCCGCGAAATACCGATGATGCCGACGCTTTCGCGAGACGATGGACAGATAATTTTGATTTCGGACGCTTTTTCGTCCGAATCGGAGGCAAGAAGCGCTATGGCGGAAACACTTAACAATAATCAGGCTCTTAGCGAAGAAGCCTGCGAAATAGTTGCTCTATATATGAACGAAATCCCTATATATAACGACCGACTTGGAAATTCGAGAATCAACGAGGTAAAGGCGGCAAGAATCGGAGGACTTGAAAAAAAGCTTGATGTTTTAATTGCGGACGGGATATATCTTTCAAGCTCTCCCGAAGGGTTTATATTTAGCAAAAGATTAAACAGCGCCGCTTGGGAAAACGCCGAATATGACTATCAGGAAATTTGGCTCTCGAAAAAAAACGGTGGGCGCGAAAGACTTTTACGATTTGAATTCGCCACAATTGAACGCGCCGAATATTCCGCCGACAGAAGAAAACTTGCAGTTCTCGAAAACGATACGACAGGTTCGCATCTCTATGTCTTTAATATGGATACTAAAGAGCTTATAGCGGATCTCGCGGACAGCGGCTTCGGAAAAAGAATAAGCGCTTTTACTTTCGACGATATTGGCTTTTCGCTTTATGCAGTTAGCGGAACGGGAAAGATGAATATTAACCGCTACGATTTTACCGTTCTCGACGAAACGAAACGTTTTTCTCTCGTATATGACGGCGAGGTTGACGAGGGAAGCCTCGAATATTCGAACGGATTTTTATATTTTTCCGCTACCGACGAAAATGGATCGGCGATATACGAAATAAAGCCGGAGGGCGGAATAAAAAAGGCTTTTGCTACGGGTACTTTATTTAAGATGTCCGAGGACGGAAAGTTCATGGCTGTTTCAACAGCGTCCGGAATTTCGGCTTCGGGAAGCGGAAACGTTCTAAAAATAATAAGTACAAAAGATAAAACAGAAACTATAGTTACCGAAAGCTTTGACGTTTACGATTTTATTTGGGCAGATGGAGAACTTTTATATTTTGAAAACAAGCTTTCGGGAGGAATCGGTGAGAGCGAAAACGATGGATCGACTACTGAGTCAACTGAACCCGATAAATACCCGTATACACTTTTTTCTTATTCGCTTATCGCCGCTAGCAGCCGCGAAATATGCGATTTAATGTACACTACTCTAAATATCTCAAAAAATGAAAACGAGGTCTATATACCGTATTATGATCAGGAAACAGTTGGCGAGATTTCGCGCGGAACTTTTATTTTAAAGACAAAATAACGAAGTTTCAAAAAACTTAGCTTTCCCGCATAATTCTCCAATTTAAGAAAATACTAATAGCAAAACTAATTTGGAGGAATAAACTTGAAAGCAACGGGTATTGTACGAAGGATAGACGAGTTGGGCAGGGTAGTAATTCCAAAAGAGATAAGGCGTACCCTAAGAATTAGGGAGGGCGACCCTCTTGAAATATTTACTGATCGCGATGGCGAAGTGATTCTAAAAAAATATTCCCCTATAGGCGAGCTTGGCGATTTTGCCAAGGAATACGCTGAATCGCTTCATTTTTCTTTAGGTCACGTCGCTATTATATGCGATAAAGATATAATTATCGCAATTTCGGGAGGAAAACGCGAGCTTTTGGAAAAGAGCGTTCATGAGGATATCGAAAAGCTCATGAAGGAACGCGAGAGAATAGTTTTAAACGTTAAGGACGGGGACGTTTTAAAAGGAATAACCACGGATGAGAACGACAATGAAACTTATAAAGCTATGGTCGTCGTTCCGGTAATTGCCTCAGGTGATTCGATAGGCGCGGTTATTTTAGCAAGTCGCGACAATAACGTAGTTATGCAAAAAACGGAACTTAAGGTTGCGGAAACGGCCGCATATTTTTTGGGTAAGCAGATGGAAAACTGAGAACAGCCGTCCTTAGTCGGCGTTTTATGAGATTGCATAAAGCGTCGGCTTTTTTTAGTTAAGGGAAATACGAAGATTAAGAAATATTCTCACTTCAAAATAGCCCGAAAAAATGTTATACTCTCTGTATAAATATAAAAGGAGTGAGCGAGTATGGAGAAATTAACGCCGCGTGAGCTGGCGGTAAAGCTCAACACGCTTATATTATACAGAGATATTTTAGACAGCGACGTTATAAAATCGTTTTTCGCGTTTACCGCCGCCGAAAAATCGAATGCAATTGGATATTATTATGAAATGTACAGCGCTCTGCTTAAAAAGCCTATGCGAAGAGTAAGTGGAAATCTACTTACCGACTTTGTTTTTCATACGCTTTTAAATCGCGAAAACGCGTTTTCGGTTATGGCAATACGGAATTTTTTAGACGAGGCGGCTTATGCCGCTATGAAGCACGATATAGTAATATTGCAAAGTCTCGCGTTTTTTGATACATGGGTAACGGGCGAGGAGAAAAAACAAAATGATGATAATATAAGCAAGCTTTCGAACGCCGCTTGGGGAGGCGGGGCGACATCGGGCGGAAGAACGTCTTACGAAAAAAATCCTCAAACCACGCTCCCTAAGCTTTTATCCCTAAAATACGGAGAAATCGAACTTCGGGACGCATATCTCGCGGACGAGGCTCTCGAAGAAATATACTCGCGTCTGTTTTCGGGAGATAACTGGACCAATTATATTGACGATATTTGGAACTTTTTCGCATCATATGGTTCGGGCGACTTTTTACGCTATCGGCTCTTCGATTTTGACGGAACGCGCCTTATACCTATTCCCTATGACCCGCTTTCGATGCCTACGCATTCGGTGTCCCTTTACGAAAAAGAAAAGCACGAACTCCTCACCCGGATAATGAACTTTTTATCCAATAACCCCGGCGATAATATAACGCTCTCCGGAGCTAAGGGAAGCGGGAAAACCTCGCTTATCCTGTCCCTGTTTTTCGAACTTCCCGAGCTTCGCCTCGTTCGCGCCGCGGCATCGGCATCCATAGACGGCTTATTTTCGCTACTCCGAAATCAGCCCTTAAATTTTGTCGTATTTTTTGACGATATGAGTGCGGAAGATATTAAGAGACTTAATACGGCTCTGTTTTCCGGAATTGTTCAGCCGTCTAACGTTCTAATCGTAAAGGCTAGCGAGGAAACCAACGATTTCGCGCCCGTTTCCGTCTCTCTAAACCCGCCAACGCTAAACGAATATACCGATTTTATAATAGAAACTCTTAAAAAACGCGGCATATCCGTTTCATACGCCGCCGCGCGAAACGCATGCATGGATTATCAGGTTGAGACGAAACGCGAACTTTCATATTTCGCTTCAAATTGGATTATCGACAAGCTAACTGTCGGTGAGAGCTGATTCGTTCTCCTTTATCCGCAATATGCTAAAATAACATATAAATAAAACGGCTTGCGCAAAAGTTATCTTGCGTAAGTCGTTTTTTAATATTGACGAATAAGGAGTTAATAAATCGGCGCGCTGCTCGCGTACATATAAAAGTACCCTAAAAACAAAAGTGATAACACGACGGTCCATGTAATATCCGCCCATTTTTTCTTCGTTAGGAGAGCGATAGCCATGGGTAGAACAATAGAGGCCATAAGGTAACGCGGAGCGGAAAGAAGCCACGTTGCTCCGCAAACGAACGCGAAATATACGCAAAAATAAGCGGAATATGACGGGCGCAGCTTCCGCACCGCGAATAATACGATTATGAGAGACGAGAACATATATATAAGCCCGGGCATATACAACGCAAAAAAATATTTCCAGTCGCTCATTCCGCTTTCTATCATAGTCTGAAACGCTTTTATTGCATATCCGGTTTGATATTGAACGGTATTGAAAAAATAGCTCATGCTCTGTCCCCAATGTTCTTTTTGGAAGACAGTAAACTGTAAAGGATTACCCCAAACGGAATAGTTTATATAAATATATGCTATTATTCCCGAAAATATAAATAGAGTCGAAAAAGCATAACCGAAAAGGCGAGGGACGAAGCGTTCGCGCTCATCGTGATAAGTATCTTTAAGCGCGTGGAAAGCCTCTATAGCGACCGGTATAACGAGGAGCATCCCGGGTGAACGCGTAAAAGCGGCTAGAGCGCCGAAAATAGCCGAAAGCCAAAATATACGTTTCCTCGCGAATATAAGCGTAAGAAGACAAAGAAGAACGAATATACTCTCGGTCATGGGTGCAGAATAAAAAAATGCAGCGGGAAGTATGAATATATATTTAACGTAGCGAAGCGCAGTGCTGCTGTCAAAATCAATACGCATAAGCTCATATCCGGCTATTCCAACGCCAATAGCCGCGATATTCGAAACGAACATAGCGGAGAAAAAATAGTTGGAAAATACAAGTTGGAACGCTTTAATCAAAAACGAATAAAAAGGGAAAAATACGATATGGTACATAGGGTCGCCGCTCGTTACGTAAAAGTTTTCGGCTATACCTAAATAGCTGGGGGCATCTATACCGGAATGCAGCCAAATTGGGTCGAAGAGCGATATAAAGTCGCCATTGCGTCCCGATATCCGCGCGAAAACGTAAGCCAGTACAAAAATTATAATCCGCGTAAGCAGGACAAAAAGGGCGATCTTTCCCCAAATCATGAGTCGAGTATATTTATCGTCCTTATCCGAAAGCGAAAGCGGCGCGATTTCGATTTCTTTAGCTTTTTGCGCGGGGCTTTCTTCTATCGTTCCAATAGTTTCAACCTCGGATAGCTCGGGAGGCGCGTCGAAAAGATTAATATGGTCTTCGGGCGCGAAGCTTTGGTTTTCATCCGAAGGAAGAACGTCGTCTGGCTTTTTCCTATAGAAAAACATAAATTTAGTAAGCATTGGAATTATTTTTATAACAAGAAGCGTAAATAAAAGAAGTATGCATCCCGATGTTGCAATTTCAGGCATAGAAAGGCTCGCGTTTTTATCTTTTATAAACCAATAAAAATAACAAAATAGAGCGACGGCTATAAAAAGAGATACCAGCACCGTATCTAAAATACTTTTTCCCCTAAGTTTTTTCATTCTCACTCCTAAAATGAAGCGCCAACATTACAGGGGCACTCCAAAAAACAATTTTTGTAATTATAACATATTAAAAGGCGCGGCGAAAGGCAAAAAAGCGCGGATTTGTGCAATAAATAAGATTATAGGGAGCAAGATTTCGCGTCGCTCCCTATAATCTCTCTCATTCAATATTCTTTTTTTATTAGACACCAAAAGCCAAAAAAGCTAAAATTGCACTTGCGTCTCCCGTACTGACTGAGTCGTCCTTATTAAAATCGGCAAGCTTCATTTGATCCTCCGTAAACGTTTTTACAGAGGCACAATATTGAAGTATCGCGCCCGCATCTCCGCTGTTTAAAACTCCGTCCATGTTCGCGTCGCCTAAAATAAACTCCTCATCAAGAACATAGTCCTCTAAGGAAAGAATAGGATAGGCATATGCTCCGTAATTCGTAAAGTTGGCAACTTCAATATGCGATCTTAAAAAGAATTCCGCACCGCGTAAATAATATGTATACGATATTGTAGGTGTGTTTCCATACGGATCGTCCCAAGTAACGTCGACCCCGTACCACTTATTATCTTGCATCTTTATGTAAGTCCACATATGCGGAACATTGTTCCCAAGACCTACTACAAGGGCGCATGGGGTTGATACCCTATCGAGAAGCACCTTATAAGCGCGCGCATAACCTTCGCAGACCGGATCGTCTTGTATTGAATTCGGATTACCTATTAGGGCACTGGCGGCGCTCCAAGCGAGGGGACTCGCGTCCGACGCAGCGCCCTCCGCGACAAAGGCGTTGTAAGTATTATTATTTATAAGAAAATCGTGAAAATATTTAACGCGTGCATTATATGTATCCGGGGCAGCGCCAATAATTTCGTCGAGCTTTCGGTTAAAAGTTTCCTCCGCCGCGCGAACCTCCGCGCCGGTAGAATAAGCATTATACCAGCCGTTATCCGGCTTTAATATTCTTCCCTCAACGACCATATTATCGCCTTCCGTATACGAATAGCCTATTACAATAGATTTATTGAGCCAAAAAATCTCGGGCTTATCTAAGTCAAAAGCATAGGCGGCGTTGAAAAAAGCGGCGATAAAAGCGTTCACCGTTATATCAAAGGGTACATCAAATTTATATTTGTCGACATCACCTTGGCGTATAACGGGGATACTGTCAACGCGCGCATTGTAAAGAAACTTTTCCCGGTCATCCAGCTGCTCATAGTAGTTTGTAGTATATGAACCCGAAAGTTTTGTTTCGGATAAAGCGTCGCGATTGCTGAGGTCAATTATAAATTCACCCGTAACCACTTTTTTCGCGGCAAGTCCGCTTGTCATCGGTAAAAACATGAGCAATACCAAAAAAATTGACAGAACTTTTTTCATAGTTAATCTCCTTTAGGTTTACGGCATATCATCTTAAATAAGTTTTCGTTTCGCTCGCAGTAGAATAAAATTAAGAGCTTGGATTTTAGTGTTCAATAACAAAATTCCAATTTTCTTTTAGCTTGTTCGGCATAGCCTGCTTCAATTTTTTAGCATCGCGATTCAGATATTTATTATGCAAATCATAAAAGAAAAATTCGCCTTTATTGTTATTATAGCCCAATGTAAACTCAACCTCTTTTTTGCAATAAGGAAATATATGGCTTAGCTCAGGCTCAATGCAGTCTATTACTTTCATTCCATCCATTTTAATATTCTCAATTATCCAAGATTCTTTTTCGAGAAACCATTTCCAAAATTCAGTTATTGCGTTTTCGTTGCATTCTTTTTTAGAAAACATAATTTAATTCCTCCCAACAAAATAACAATTACCTTATGATAACAAAAATCCGCCAAAAAAACAAATTAATAATTTTCTTTAAACTGCTTAGCGGCAATACTGAAATGCCTTTCGCCGGCTTATGAAAAGCGGATTCTTTAGCTTATAGATTGTTATTATTGCGATAATAGTTCAAAAGATGTTTGCATAAATTTTACAATCATACAAAAATATTTCATGCTAGACGGATCTTTTATTCTACAATAAGGTAGCGCGACGGAAATGTCTGAGTTATCCGTCGCGCTACCTATGCTTTTTTTCATTCACCTTTTAACTAACGCCTTTGTCTTTTTATTTTGCCA
Source organism: Clostridia bacterium (assembly GCA_036654235.1). Classification (GTDB taxonomy): domain Bacteria; phylum Bacillota; class Clostridia; order Christensenellales; family CAG-138; genus JAVVSK01. The sequence goes on from JAVVSK010000002.1 coordinate 129,332, forward strand.
AAGGATTCGTTTCAATTATCAATACTTCATAGTCTTTCCATGAATCAACCTTTACTTCGTCAATTTATAATGACGTTTTTTAGCCTTTTCGTTGGAATCACTTATTTCTGATATTCAAAAAGCTTTCTATTCGACAGTTCGTTCAATATTTAGAAGATTATCAAACCGTAATAAAATAAAAGAATAAAAAAGGACGACTCTTTTCAATTGAGAAGAAAGCATCATCCCTTTTTGTGTGAAATTATCCGATATATTATATTTGAATATCGTTCCGATTGCCATTAAAGGCTTAAATGCTTTTTAGATTTTTCTATGCGGGTAAAAACATTATTTGGAAAACAAAACTTTATCGTCCTTAATCGTACTTATTACGCTGATATCCCGTATTTCGATAGATTCTACGGTAAGCGGATTTTTATCAAGTATTACAAAATCGGCGTGCTTTCCTATACTGATACTACCCTTTTTATTCTCTTCAAAATATTGATATGCGGCGTTTATCGTAATCGCCTTTAGTGCATCATAAACGGAGATGCGCTCGTCCGCTCCGAGAAGAGTTCCGTTCTTCGTTACGCGATTTACGGCGCACCAAACCGTCTCCAACATATTCGGCTCAATAACCGGCGTATCCTGATGAAAAGTAAAAACAATATCGCGCTTTAATGCGGATCCGGCGGGGCTTATCTTCGCCGCGCGTTTTGCTCCGAAATTTTTAATATGTACATCTCCCCAGTGAAAAACATGGGCAACGAAAAATGAAGGGATAATTCCTAGAGATTTTACATCTAAAAGCTGTTCCTCCGCTAAAAGCTGAGCATGAATCATGACCGGACGAAGTTTTTTAATATCCGCTTTTATGCTAACCATTTTTATTGCGTCAATATACTGCTGAGCAGCGGCATCGCCATTGCAATGCGCCAAAATTTGCATATTGTTTTCAGCGGCGCGGCTTACGGCGGAAACGACCTCGCCGTCTTTCATCGTACCATAGCCATAATAATCCGTCTCGCCCAGATAGGGCGTTTTCATCCACGCCGTACACCCCTGAGGAGAACCATCCAAAAATATTTTATAACCTCCGATCTTAAAATGCCCATTATATTTCTGAACGGACTCGGGGAAAGCCGTAAAAACAGCTGTTTCATCTTTCATGTCCGCGTAAGCGACGAGATCCAGCTTTAGAATATCGCGACTTAGAAGCATCTTGTAAAGTGGAATCAACTGTCCAACCGCCATTCCCTCCTGAATAGTTGATATTCCTTGCGCGGCATACCCATATTGTGCCTTTTCAAAAGCGGACATAAGGGCGTTCATATCCGCCATCGGTACTTTTTTAAGATAAGTGAAAAAAGCATTCTCCTCCATATAGCCGGTAAGCGCCCCGTTTTCATGTCCAATAATTCCGCCCACCGGCGAAAGCGTTTCCGCGGTGACGCAAAGTTCTCTTAGCGCAATTGAATTGAATACGCCGACATGTCCCGATGCATGTTGAAGAACGAGTGGATTATTAGGCGCGCAGGCATCTAATAAAGCTAAATCGGGATGACGTTTCTCTATGAGCGAATTATGGTCATAGGCTCTGCATATTACCCACTGTCCGTCGGAAATATTGTTCGCGGAAATAAATTTTTGAATCCGCTGCGAAATCTCACTAAATGTCGTGCATTTTTCCAAAGAAACCTGTAAAAACGAAGTTGCATATGACGAAAAATGACTATGCGGATCAATAAAAGCAGGCAGCATCGTTTTCCCCGCGAGGTCTATTTTCTCAGCGTTTTTTGAAATGGCGAGTAAGGTATTATAATCACCGACCGCCGCGATAATCCCGTCTTCTGTAAGAACCGCTTCGGGAAGAGAAGACCCCTCCATAGTCAATATGATTCCATTGTAATATAGTTTTTGCATATTTGAACTCCTTTCCATAATCGGATAGTCGATCCTCATAAACGAGATTTATATTTTTATTGTAGAACCTTTTAAAATAAAAAGAAAACCGAAAAAATAATTTCTGAATTTTCTGAACGGTTCGACGTAGTCGACCTTATTTTGCTTCAAATTCTGCTTTTTAACCCGCCTTCTATATTGAATTTACATTTTTATAATTTGCATAATTAAATATATTTGAATTCGACGGCTAAAATGGTTGAAAGTCTAAGTAAGAGTAACTATAATAGTTTCTGTATGGGTGTTCGCCCAAAGAAGTTTGCCTAAATACAGGCAGGAGGAGTAGTTTTTTATGGCATACGACAGAATTTTCAATTTTTCAGCCGGACCGTCAATGCTTCCATTGGAGGTTTTGGAAATTTGCAAGGAAGACATGTTAAATTATCATGGCTCTGGAATGAGCGTTATGGAAATGAGCCATCGTTCAAAAGTCTATGATGAGATTATAGTTTCGGCTCAGTCGCTTTTGCGCGAGGTAATGGGGATTCCTGATAACTATAAGGTCTTGTTCCTTCAAGGCGGAGCTACCTTGCAGTTTGCAATGGTTCCGATGAACCTTATGACAATCAACGGCAAAGCGGATTATGTCTGCACCGGAAGTTTTTCGTCGAGCGCAGCTAACGAAGCTAAAAAATATGGTATCGTCAACATAGCGGGAACAACTAAGGAAGAAAAGTTCTGCCGAATTCCGGGACAGAACGAGCTTAAACTTGATCCCGAGGCGGACTATGTTCATATCTGCTTCAACAATACAATTTACGGTTCAAAGTATAATTATATTCCCGAAACCGGAAAAGTACCTCTCGTTGCCGACCTCAGCTCCTGCATATTGAGCGAGCCGATAGACGTTTCCAAGTTCGGCGTAATATATGGCGGTGCTCAGAAAAACGTTGCTCCCGCGGGGCTGACTCTCGCTATCGTTCGCGAGGATCTTCTTGAGAGAACTCCTTTGCCCTTCACCCCTATAATGATGAACTATAAGTCGATATCCGATAAGGATTCAATGTACAATACGCCTCCTTGCTACTCAATATACGTTTGCAAGCTGGTTCTTGAATGGATAAAGAGCATTGGTGGCCTTACGGAAATGAAGGCGCATAATCAGAAAAAGGCGAAGCTTCTCTATAATTACCTCGATAACAGTAAGCTCTTCGTAGGAAATATTAACCCGGACAGCCGCTCAATGATGAACGTTACGTTCAGAACCGGCTGCGACGATCTTGATGCACAGTTTGCTAAAGAAGCGGCAGCGGCGGGGATGAGTAACTTAAAGGGTCACCGTTCGGCGGGCGGCATTCGCGCTTCAATATATAACGCTATGCCATACGAGGGCGTTGAAAAATTAGTTACATTCATGGCAGATTTTGAAAAGAAGCACGGTCAAGGCTGTTGCGATAAATAAGGAGAAAAGACATGCGTATTTTAGCTAGCGACGGAATGGACAAGTCGGCAATCAAGAAGTTAACCGAAAAGGGTCATGAGGTTGTTGAACAGTTTTATGAGGTTGAGGACTTAAAGGAGCAGGTAAAGAAGTACGACGTTTTAGTCGTTCGCTCTGCTACAAAGGTTCGCGAACCAGTTATAGATGCGGCGGTCGAAGGCGGAAAGCTTAAGATGATCATTAGAGGCGGCGTAGGTATCGATAATATCGATGCTCAATATGCCGAAGAAAAGGGTATTCGCGTTCGCAATACACCTAAGGCAAGTTCGGACACCGTTGCCGAGCTTGCTCTTGCGCATATGTTCTCGGCGGCGCGCTTTATAAATATAGCGGGTCATACAATGCGCGAAGGAAAATGGGAAAAGAAAGAATATAAGGGAATCGAGCTTATGGGTAAGGTTCTCGGTATAATTGGATATGGTAGAATAGGTCAGGCGCTGGGTCGCCGCGCTATCGCGTTAGGAATGAAGGTCGTCGCCTACGATATATATCAAATTCCAGAGCTTGAAAACGAAAACATGCATTATGTTGAGATGGACGAGCTTCTTAGGACGAGCGACTTTATATCGCTGCATACTCCGGGTCCAAAGGGTAACCCCGCGATAGTAAATAAAACTTCTATCGAGAAAATGAAAGACGGCGTTATAATAATAAATACTTCCCGCGGAAATACCGTAGACGAAGCTGCTCTTTTAGAGGGGCTTAATAGCGGCAAAGTTCGCGCCGTCGGTCTTGACGTATTTAACGAAGAACCGGCGAAGAACGCGGCTCTCTATTCTCATCCGCATGTATCCTGCACTCCGCATATAGGTGCATCTACGGCGGAAGCGCAAAAGCGCATCGGAAATGAAATCGTCGAGATAATCGAAAATATGTAAGCTTCGTTTTTTATATCTGCCTTTTTAGAATAAAATAAAAAAAGCCCCCATTGTTAGGCGACCGCCAACGTATTGAGGGCTATTTTTATTTCTGCTTTTTAAATTATATGTATTTAACTTTATTCGTGAACGGGGTAAGTAACGCATATTTCGTCGCCAACCTCGATAGTTCCGCCCTTTAAAACGCGGGCAAAAATTCCCTCGGTAGGCATTACGCATCTTCCGACGAGCTTTTTTATCTCGCATCCATCGTGACAAGTTTTACCGATCTGAGTTACCTCAAGAACGCAGCCTTGTCCTAAAGTTAAGAGCGTCCCTATCGGAAGGGTATAGAGGGTTAACCCCGAAGTCGTTATGTTTTCCGCGAAACTTCCGTTAGAAAGACTCGGGAGAGCCTCTTTCATCGTATCTACGCTTTCAACACTCAATAGGCTGACCTGACGATGATAATCGTTAGCAGCATGAGCATCGCCCTCTATTCCGAAATTCTCAATGAGACGCGCCGACATGACCGGCTTTTTAATCGTTCCGCGCTTTTCGCTTATGTTTATCGAAACTATTTTCATATTGCTCTCCCATACTTAGTTTATTTTAAAAAATTATCCACCTATCTCGTTCATACTTCGATTCGTATTAAAATCGTTTAAAAAGCTATGCGTCTCCGGCTTTTTTTGAATCGCCAATTTTATAACGCGCTTAACTTCATCGATATTACCGTCTTCAATAGGACGGGGAATCGCTATTTCGTCGTTATTCCCGAGGCACATTCTAATTTTCCCGTCGCCGGTAACTCGAATTCGATTGCATGTATTACAAAATCTATGGCTCATAGGGCTTATAAAGCCGACGCGCCCGATAAAGCCGGGAGCGGTATATTCGTTGGCGGGCTGGTTTCCGCTTCGTCCCTCCACCTTAAAAAGTTCGGGGCATTTTTTTATAAGCTCGTCCGTAGGTATCCTTAGAGAATCCGTATCTAAAAAGCTTATAGGCATAAGCTCAATAAAGCGAACATCTACGGGGCGAGTCTTAGCCAATTCTAAAAAATTAAAAAATTCATCATCGTTAACTCCGCGCATTAAAACAACGTTTATTTTAACGGGCGTAAGTCCCGTAGTTAAAGCTTCGTCTATACCGGAAAGAACGAGGTCAAGGTCGCCACCCGTTAGCCTTTTAAACCTCTCTTTAAGTAACGAATCAAGACTAATATTTACGCGATTCAGCCCGGCGGCTTTTAACTCATTCGCTTTACCGCAGAAAGCTTGCGCATTGGTCGTCATCGTTATTTCATCTATGCCGGGAACGGCCTTTATTACCTTTATAATATCGATAAGGTCGGGTCTTAACATAGGTTCGCCACCCGTTAGCCTTATTTTATTTATTCCCAATTCGCTCATAGCGCGGACGAGGCGGCTTATTTCGGAAACCGAAAGAAGCTTAGACGAATTAATTCGCGAAAGCTCGGTGTCATAGCCTATGCGCCGACAATATGGACAATGCAGAGTACAGTCGTCGGTTAGAGAAAGGCGAAGGTAATTTACTTCCCTAAAAAAAGAGTCGTTCATTTCGCGTCCCTCTTAAAAGTTCCCGAAGCTCCTCCCGATTTTTCGAGAAGGCAGATATTCGTTATCATAATTCCGCGATCAACCGCCTTGCACATATCGTAGATAGTAAGCGCAGCGACGGAAGCGGCGGTTAAAGCCTCCATCTCGACACCGGTTTTATACTCGGCTACAGCCCGCGCAGTTATTGTAATCTCGTTTCGCCCCGTAATTTTTATATCAATATTTACAGATGAAATTGGTATAGCGTGGCAAAGTGGAATTATTTCCGAGGTTTTTTTAGCGGCCATAACTCCCGCGATTATAGCGACGGAAAAAACGTCGCCCTTTTTAACTTCACCTTTTTCAATCAAAGAAACCGTATTTTCCTGCAATAAAACGACGGCGGAAGCTATAGCTTCGCGAAGCGAAACGGGCTTATCAGATACGTCTACCATTCGCGCTGCACCGTTTTCGTCAATATGGGTTAATTTAGAACTTAGGCTCATGCGTTTTGCGTTCTCCTATTTAAAATTACTTCCGCCGCAATACTTATGGCAATTTCGGCAGGTGATTTCGCCGCAATTTTTAGTCCGATAGGCGAATGAATCCGATTTAGATTAGCGTCGCTAAAGCCAAGAGCGCTAAGCGCCGTTTTCATAGCTGCCGTCTTTTTCGTGCTTCCGACGCAGCCTATATAGCGCGCTTCGCTCTTTAAAACTTGAGATAAAACGGCAGTATCGAATATATGCCCATGGGTAAGAACGAAAACGAAGTCACGTTCCGTTATAGAATCGATTTTAACGTCGCTAAAATCGACGAAAGCAACGCTATCGGCGGAAGGGAAACGGTCAACCGTCGAAAAGTCCGTTCTATCGTCAAAAACCGAAACGAAAAAATTAAGCTGCTTTAAAATCGGAACGAGTTCGATGGCGATATGCCCGCCTCCAAAGACAAACGCGCCTTCGGGTTTTAAAACGGGGAGAATAAAAGTTTCATTTAAAAGAATAGGCGAAGCCGCACCGCTATCCGCTATATATGCGCGCTCGGAAGAAAGGTCAAAAACGAGCCATTTATCTCTCTCTATATCGGATAGGTTATGAAAAAGTTCGGCGTCCGAAGACACAAATCTTCTAATAAGTATTTTAGCCGAACCTCCGCAAGTCATTCCGACGGATCTTTCGTCGGAATCCGTAAGTGAAACATCTTTTAAAAGTTGAACATTCTTATTTTTAAAAGCCTCGGCTATCGAGAAAAACTCAATAGCGCCTCCGCCAATCGTCCCTATAGTCTCGCCGGATTCGAAAATCGCAATAGTCGCACCCGCTTTATTTGGCGATGAGCCGACAACTTCGATTAAAACGGCGAGACTTACGGAATGCCCATTTAAAAGTTCCGAATAGACGCGGTTCATAATATTTTTCATAGTTTTGTGCTCGATTCAAGCTCTATTTCTGTTTTAGCGGATTCAAAGCTTAGTTTTCCGTCGATGACGCTAACGGTAACGGAATCTCCGAGTTTTATAGTTCCTTTTAATATCCCTTCGGAAAGTCCATCCTCTATTTCCCGGGAAATCGCGCGTCTTAGCGGTCTTGCGCCATATTGCGGGTCGAAACCGTCGCCGATTAAAAGCTCTTTAGCGGAGTCCGTAACGGAGAGAATAATTCCGCGTTCCTTTAGCCTTTCGGCCACATTTTTTAGCATCAGACCAACGATTTTAACGCTTTCTTCGCGCATTAGCGGCTTAAAAACGATTATCTCATCAATGCGGTTTAAAAATTCGGGACGAAAGGCTTTTTTAAGATTCGCCATTACGTCGTCCCGCATACTTTCGTAGGGAAGGCTCTTTAAATTTGTATTGAAGCCTACTGTATGCTCTCGGGTTATTGATTCAGACCCAACATTGCTCGTCATTATTATTATTGTGTTCCGAAAGTCGACCGTCCGCCCCTTACTATCCGTTAAACGCCCATCCTCAATAATCTGTAAAAATATATTAAAAACGTCGTTATGCGCCTTTTCAATTTCGTCAAATAATATTACGGAATAGGGTTTTCTCCGAACGCTCTTAGTCAACTGTCCGCCGTCGTCATAGCCGATATAGCCGGGAGGAGATCCCGTTAGCTTTGAAACGGAATGCGCCTCCATATATTCGGACATATCAAGGCGAATCATAGCTTCTTCGTCCGAGAACAAAGCGAAAGCCAGAGCGCGGCAGAGTTCGGTTTTTCCAACGCCGGATGGACCTAGGAACATATATGAACCTATTGGACGATGCGGATCTTTTAACCCCGCCCTTGCGCGGCGAATCGCACGGGAAACGGCGCTTATCGCTTCGTCCTGACCGATTACGCGTTCTTTAAGTATATCTTCGAGACTAAGAAGTTTTAGCGCATCGTCTTCGGTCATATTGCTTACGGGAACGCCGGTCCACATTGAGACGACGGACGCAACGTCGTTTTCGGTAACGAGACAAACGTCGCTGTCGCGGCTCGTTTCCCAAGCCTGCATAGTATCTTTAACGGCTTTTCTTAGAGTCCTCTCCTCGTCGCGAACGGAGGCGGCGCGCTCAAAATTTTGATTATTTATCGCTTCCTCTTTTTCCTTCATTAGCGCTTCTAGGCGCGCTTCAAGTTCTTTAACGTCCGGAGGGGAATTAAAGGACTCTATGCGAACCTTGCTGGCCGCCTCGTCCATTAGGTCGATAGCCTTATCCGGAAGAAATCTATCGGTTATATACCTATCGCTAAGATCAACCGCGGCGCTTATCGCTTCGTCCGTAATCCGCGCTTTATGATGCGCTTCGTACCTATCTCTAAGCCCTAAGAGGATTTTAACGGCTTCGTCACGCGAGGGTTCGCCTAAGTTAACGGGAGCAAAGCGGCGCTCAAGAGCAGCATCTTTTTCAATATAGCGACGATATTCGTCGACGGTCGTCGCGCCGATAACTTGAATCTCGCCCCGGGCAAGAGCCGGTTTTAAAATATTAGATGCGTCCGTCCCACCTTCACTCGCTCCCGCGCCGACTATAGTATGAAGCTCGTCTATAAATAAAATCGTATCTCCGCTTTTATTTAGCTCGTCGATAGCGGTTTTTATGCGTTCCTCAAAGTCGCCCCTATACTTGGTTCCGGCTATCATAGCGGTTATATCTAGGGAAACAACGCGTTTCCCCTTTAAAAGATCGGGTATTTTTCCCGAAGCGATTCGCTCTGCGAGACCCTCTATTACGGCAGATTTACCTACGCCTGGATCGCCTATTAAAACAGGATTGTTTTTCGTTCTTCTATTTAAAATCTGAACTATTCGCTTTATTTCGTTTTCCCTACCGATAACGGGATCTAAGCCGCCATCGGCCGCGAGCTTCGTTAAGTCTTTACTATAACTATCAAGCGTTGGCGTTTTACTTTTTATTACCGCGGTAGCGGAGAAACCGTTAATTAGAATTCTCCTAAGTTCTACTAGGTCGACCCCGAGCTCAATAAGTATGCGCGCCGCGACCCCGTCTCTCTCCTGAATAAGGGCTAATAAAAGGTGCTCGGTACCGATATAATTGTTCTTTAAAGTTTTCGCTTCGTAAAGGCTTATTTCAATTATCTTCTTCGTTCGCGGAGTATACCCGAAGGTATCTGTAAAATGATAATTGCCCCGCCCAACCATAGTTTCGGCGAAAGATAAAACCTGCTGATCCGTAACTGAAAGAGAAGCGAGAGCCTTAGCGGCAGCACCCTCACCTTCGCGTATAAGCCCGAGAAGGAGGTGTTCGCTCCCTACATAATTATGCCCAAGAGCCTTAGCGGCATCTTGCGCGAGAGCGAGAGCTTTAGAAGCACCTTCGGTGAATTTATCAAAAAATGTCATATGTATTCAGCCCCATATCTTTAATCGATAAGCGCGAAAAAAAGAAAAAGGAGCGACCTCCGGTTTAAGTTTTAAACGGGAAGACGCCTCAAAAAATCGTGTTTTTCAGATTTTATTTCCATTTTCCTTCGCTCTTTCGGTTTCTTTTTTCTCAACGAATTTTTTAACGAGTAAGTAGATAATAGCCATTACGGGAACTCCTATCAGCATTCCGATAACGCCAAACAACCCGCCAAACAGTAAAACGGCCAATATTACGAAAAACCCGGTAAGCCCGACCGCATTTCCTACTATTCGCGGATAAACGACGCTCCCGATTATTTGTTGAATAACCGCCGCGCCGATTACAAACCAGAGCGCTTTCATAGGGTCGATCATAAGTATGAAAAATCCGCAAAGGAGCGTTCCGATCCAAGAACCTATTATCGGAATGAGCGAAGCAAACCCGATTATAACGGCAACCATCTCCGGATAAGGCATTATAAATATTTTCATCATTACGTAGATTACGAGCATTAATATGAGCATATTAACAAACTGCCCGCTCACATATTTTTTTAATATTTCGTTAGATGCCGCTCCGGTTTCTTTTAAGGAATGGGAACGCTTTTTATCGAACATCGCATCCGTAAGACGCGAAAATATAGTCATTAGTTTCTCTTTATTCGCTAGAGCGAATATACTTACGATAAAGCCCATTAAAAAGTCGAAAAGCATGGATAAAAAGTCGAAAGTAAAGGTAAGAACCGATGGCAGCAAAGAAGCCGCCTCCTGTTCTATCCAAACGGAAAGCTTATCCCATGCGCTAACGAGTACCGAAAGCAAGTTTGGGTTGGCGCTTGAGGAATCAAAAATTCCGTTTAACCATGTATTGAACCCGGCTATATAGCCCGGAAGCTCGGAAACGAATTTTATTAGGCTATCCGTAAACGTCGGAATCAGAAGAATAAGTAAAAGCGCGAGAAGCGAAAGGATAACGATAAAAGACAGTGTCATCGAAACGCAGCGCCTGAGCTTTTCATTCTTTATTTTTTCAAATAGACGCGTGTAAAAAAAATGCATAGGTATATTGGCGATAAAGGCGAGAATAATGCCGATAATTAGCGAACGCGAAACGTGAAGAAGCGTCGTAAGCGCAGAAAAAACTCCGGCGAGGTTTTCGAAAAGCTCAAAAACCAATATGCCCACTATTACCACCAATATATATTTTTTACTCTCTTTCAAGAGAGCTTTAAGTTTGATCATTTAATCCTATCTAAGGCTTCGGATAAGTCGGCGATAATATCTTTCGCATCCTCAAGACCGACGCTTAAGCGAATAAGAGCTGGCGATATTCCGACAGCTTCCAACTCTTCCTCGGAATAAGTACTATGGGTCATTGACGCGGGATGCTCTATTAAAGTTTCGGCATCTCCAAGGCTAACGGCTAGGGTGCAGAGGGAAAGTGAATTTATAAAGTCTTCGGTTCCCTTTCTATCCGTTTTTAATGTAAATGCTATCATTCCGCCGAACAGAGCCATTTGTTTTTTTGTTATCTCAAATGATGAAGATGATGGAAGTCCGGGATACATGACCTTATCAACGTTCGGGTGCGCCTCTAAAAATTGCGCTATCTGCATAGCGTTCTTCGAATGCTTCTCTACGCGGATATCGAGGGTTTTCATTCCGCGGTTGATTAAAAATGCTTCGAAAGGCCCTAAAACAGCGCCCGTCATGTCCTTAACGCCGAACATAACGCATTCGTTTATGAAGTCCGCTTTACCGACGGCGGCACCGGCAACGACATCGCCATGTCCGTTTAAATATTTAGTTGCCGAATGAACTACGACGTCCGCACCGAGACTTAAAGGTCTTTGAATATAAGGGGTACAGTAGGTATTGTCAACTATGACCTTTATATCACTATTATATGCATGGACAAGCTTAGATACGCATTCTATATCAATAACCCTGTTATCCGGGTTTGACGGACTTTCAAAATATACAACTTTAGTATTTTCGCGCAAACCGGCTTTAACGGCATCTAAATCCGTAAAATCCGCCTGAGAATATTCAACGCCATTTCTGGATATACCGTGTTTCAGAAAAGAAAAAGTACATCCATAGAGGGTTTTATCCGATAGAATATGGTCTCCGGCTTTAAGGGCTGTCCATAGAACGGACGTTATAGCGCCCATGCCTGAAGAAGCGAAAAATCCGGCTTCGGCTCCCTCTAGGTTCGCGAGCTTTTCAGCTAAAAGATTAGCGTTCGGGTTTCCGAGACGTGTATAAATATAACCGTTTTCTTCTCCGCTAAAGCGCTTTGCGCCTTGTTCCGCATTTTCGAAAACAAATGTGGAAGTCTGAAATATTGGCGTTGCTAAGGGGGCTATACCGGGTATTTTCATGCTTCCGGTATGTATTTGTCTCGTGGCAAAGCCCAATTGATCGTTTTTTAACATTTTTTTATCCTCCGAAACGTTTTCATAGCAATGTTACCACCTTTCCCGCTATTTCGTCAAGGAAGACCGGGGTAACTTTCAGGGCAAAACAAGAGAAAGGAAATTACGCCCTTACCTTTATTTTGAAAAATTATCTTTTTAGAATTTAACCTAAGCGAAGTTTAACTTTTCACCTCAACGTTTTAGAAATTGCACGTTTTTTGTAAATTTTATCTTGACGGCAAATTAAAAATACGCTATAATACCGCTTATGTGCGAATGTGGTGGAACGGCATACACAACGGACTTAAAATCCGTCGGGGAAACCTTGCGGGTTCAAATCCCGCCATTCGCACCATAACAATAGGTCAAAATAGATGCAGGGCTTAGAAACTCAGTATTTATGCGGTCTGACGAGGGTTTTGAATGAGCAATTCAAAACCCTCGTTTTTTGTAGCAGAGGGGAAATCACTTTGCAGGAATTCAATATTGCCGACCAACATGCAGTGAAAAGCACCAACACAAACTGCGGATTGTTTAGTGGTTATTGTAATAGCTTTGTCCGCATCTATGTGGTATCGTGTGTCCTAATACCAAAAAGGTATTGAAGTCATACGAAAGGAAAAAACGCAGATGAAACAAATATGATTAAAAAAGGCACAGCCATGCCACGGTTAATAGGTACTTGAACCAATCAACGCAATTTTGCAATATGCCCGGCTTGTCTGCGCCTATATCAAAGTTAGCAGTCACTCCGCCGACCGACTTGGCTCATTCGCGGTGCAGATGGATTATTACCAGAATAGCTCATCGATAAAAATGAGAAACGGGAGCTGATAGATATCCGCACTGACGAGGCGGTCACCGAAACCCGTGCAGACAAGAGTGAGAATTTTCAACGGATGCTTGCCTACTTCCGCAAAGGGAAATTTGACCTCATCCCGGTTAAATTGGTTTCACGGTTTGCCCTAAATATTCACAACTGCCTTGCCACCGAGCCGGATGCCGTCGGCATCCCCTACAAAAATGCTGAGATCAAATATCTCTATACGACTAAATGAAATCAATCAGCAGATCTACCTCTTAAAGCGTAACCACCGCAGGCTACTTGAAAGTACGCGGACGATAGGATGCTCTCCGACTGCTGCTTGATATTAGGCATTATTGAGCGTTGCTGAATTTGAGAAAATACACGGTAAAATAGAAATCAAGGAATTGCGTTAGCCCTCGACCTTTACAAGAGGTAACCCAAAGTATTTCGGCTTGTTTGATAAAGAGTATGAATATCTTTTAACGTTTCTTTTGACGATAAAGTGCACTCCCTACAACCGTAACGTTATTACATTCTACCAATATCTTTTTTAAGCATATCGCTTTCAGTTAAAAGCGAGTAATCGCGGCATTCCGCGAATTGCATTTTAGAGATATTCATTGTAAAATTAAATGTTTTTTATCGGGGCGGAAAAGAGAAAGCTCCGAGTATCTTTTAGGAGGTCATGCAACTTTGAAAACGAGTGATTTTTATTACGATCTTCCGCAGGAGCTAATAGCGCAGTCCCCTATAGAAAAGCGCGATGCTTCACGGCTTTTAATATATAATCGCAAAAATAAAAGCATTTTGGACGGTGTTTTCCCCGACATATTGGATCATATAAGTCCTAAAGACGTTTTGGTTTTAAATACGACAAAGGTTATCCCCGCGAGGATATATGGCGTTCGCGAGGAAACCGGCGGCGTTATGGAATTTTTGCTTTTAAAAAGGATATCTGATGACACCTTTTCCGCTCTCGTTCGACCGGGAAAGCGCGCGCATACCGGTGGAATTTATAAAGTTAGCGATGAATTATCCGTAGAAATAGGCGAAAAGACCGATGCCGAAGGGCGAATTTTACACCTCATATATGACGGAATTCTTGAGGAAATATTGGATAGGGTAGGTGAAATACCCCTTCCCCCATATATAAAGGAAACGCTTTTAGATAAGAGCCGATATCAGACGGTCTATGCTAGAGAGAGCGGTTCGGCAGCAGCGCCGACGGCTGGGCTGCATTTTACGAAGGAACTCCTCGAAAAAATAGAACAGCGGGGAACTGCTGTTGCGCAAGTACTTTTACACGTTGGTCTTGGAACATTTCGCCCGGTATCAGTCGAAAACGTAGAGGATCACAAAATGCATGAGGAATATTATGAGGTGTCGCCGGAGGCTTCGAAACTTATAAATGAAAGAAGACAAAACGGCGGGAAAATAATTGCCGTCGGGACGACGAGCTGCCGAACTCTCGAAACCGTTACGGATAAATCGGGAACGGTAATCCCCGGAAGCGGAAATACGGGAATTTTTATAACCCCGGGTTATAAGTTTAAGGCGGTCGACGCGCTGATAACAAATTTTCACCTTCCGGAATCTACCCTCCTTATGCTGATTAGCGCCCTATCCTCTCGAGAGGAAATGCTTCGTGCATATGCGCACGCGATTGAGAAAAAATACCTTTTTTTTTCCTTCGGAGACGCTATGTTTATTGAATAAATTGGAGTATAGTGAAAGAAATATGGCAAAATACAGCTTTGAGCTTATAAAAACCTGTAAACAATCCGGAGCGCGCCTTGGGCGACTGACAACGCCGCATGGAGTAATAAATACTCCATGTTATATGCCCGTAGGAACGCAAGCGACTGTAAAGGCGCTTACTCCGCGCGACCTTATCGAATCCGGATCGGAAATTATTCTCGCAAATACGTATCACCTATATCTTCGTCCGTCGCATACGCTTATTCGCGAGGCGGGCGGGTTGCATGGCTTTATGAATTGGGATAAACCGATATTGACGGACAGCGGCGGGTTTCAGGTTTTTAGTTTAAGCGCGGTTAATAAGATTCGGGAAGACGGCGTCGAGTTTCAATCGCATATAGACGGGAGTAGGCATCTTTTTACGCCCGAAAAGGTCATTGCTATTGAAGAAGCTTTGGGCGCGGATATAATAATGGCATTCGACGAATGTACAAAACATCCTAGCGACGAAACCTATACAAGGGCGGCTATGGAGAGAACGCATAGATGGGCTAAACAATGTAAGGCAGCGCAAACACGGGATGATCAGGCATTATTCGCTATTGTTCAGGGCGGGATGTATAAAAATTTACGAATGGAAAGCGCTAAAGTGCTCTCGGACATGGACTTTTTCGGAATGGGTATAGGCGGACTAAGCGTAGGAGAACCTAAGCCGCTAATGTATGATATGTTAGAGGCGACCGTTCCGTTAATAGACGCGAATAAGCCGCGATACCTAATGGGCGTCGGAAGCCCCGATTGTCTTTTAGAATCCGTCCTTCGCGGGGTAGATATGTTCGATTGCGTTTTACAGACGCGAACGGCGAGAAACGGTCTTGCTCTGACGAGAAAAGGAAAGCGCATGTTGAGGAACGCCGAATTTGCGCACGATTTTTCGCCTATTGAAGACGATTGCGATTGCTATGCCTGTAAAAATTTCACTCGCGCCTATATAAGACATCTCGTTAAGGCGAATGAAATTTTAGCCTCTATATTGATATCCATTCACAATATAAGATTCACGTTGAAGCTAATGGAGGATATAAGAACGGCGATTTCAGAAGATAGATACTTGGATTTTATGCGCGCGCTAAACCCATCGAGCTTATTTTAATGCTGATATATTAAATCGTCCGCGATAAAATACAATAGCTTTTTATAGGTTTTCTTTGCCTGGTTTGTTTTTTTCTGGCGAAGGTCAATACTTTATCCGCGCACTTTTCCCCGTAAAAATTAGTCTTAGCTTTATTAAGCCGATTAGTTCAATAGTGAAACAATCTTTTTGCAAAGTTAAAAAGATCTCATGCATTTAGCTGTTATCCGGTTTTTGCCGTTATTAATTAATAGTTTCTTTACTTACGCTTTTATTGCGACGCAACAAATTAATTACTTGCAGAAAACTGTAAATTGGGATATAATACCTAGTGATAAAGCGTCGGGGGTATAATATGTCATCTATAATAGATATGGTAGCGAATGCCGAAACCGAAGCGGCAAAAATTCGGGCTTTAGGCGCGGAAGAAGCGAGCGCTTTAATTTTCAACGCGAACGCCGAAGCTAAAAGGCAGATAGCCCTTTCAAAAACAAAATCAAAAGATTATACAATAAGCCGTAGAGAACAATCGGATAGGCAAGGGCGGCGCGTTTATCTCGATATTCAAACGTCAAAGCTAAAAGACGCTGATGCTTTTTGCATTGGTGCTTCCGCTAATATAGAAAAATCAGTTTCCTATATTGTTGAAAGGATAACGAGATGATAGTCCCGATGAAGAAAATCACGCTGATAGCGCTAAGACGTAATCAGGGGGATATACTTACGGTTCTCCAAAATATTGAGGCTGTTGAAATAGTATCGACCGGGGAATTTATGACGGATGATAAAAAGCTTTTGAGCCTTGAAAGCAATTATCATCGTATAAATAATTCCATAAATATATTAAAGCCATATGTCGAAAAAGAAGGGTTTCTTACCCCTAAGCCCGAAATAACCAAGGAACATTTAAAGCGCAGTTTAACTGAGGCTTTTCCTATATGCGAAAGCGTTGAAAACGCTAAAGCCGTTCTCGACGAAATTAAACTTGAAATAGAAAAATCGGAAGAAAAATTAGCGGCCTTTTCCCCGTGGGCTGAGCTTCCCGATAATCTCGAAAACGTCGCGCCTACGCGCTCAACAATTTGTCTAACAGGTATTATCGGAAATAAAAAACTGAATTTTCTAGACAAAATAGACGCAGGATTTTCTATAGTTCCGTTCAATACTAAAAAGTCATATATAGTCGCCGTTTGTAGGACCGAAAAAAGGGAATCCGTAGAAACCGAGCTGAAAAATCTCGGGTTCGTTGAATCGCCGCTGCCTAAAGATGCGGTCGGAACGGCGGGCGCTAATATTGCCGATGCAAAATGTGCTCTTACTTTAAAAAGAGATGAATATTTACGGGCGGAGACAAAGTTAAAGGCTCTTGTTAAAAATAATAAGGAGCTTTTATTCGCGGCGGATGCCGCTAAAACCGAATGTGATAGGGAACGCGCGCGAATTGAGCTAATGCTCTCGGAAAGTTCCTTTATACTTGAGGGTTGGATAAGGGATTACGACGAAAACCGCGTTAAACGAACGATTGAGAATGTTACCGACGCATGTTTTTTGGAGATAAGAGATCCCGTTGAGAACGAAATCCCGCCGTCCGTAGTAAAAAATAATAAATTTATAGCGCCGTTCGAGGCGGTAACGAATCTTTACGCAAGACCGGATCCGTTCGGAATTGATGCGACGCCTATAATGGTGCCTTTTTATATTCTGTTTTTTGGAATGATGACCTCAGATTCCGGCTATGGTCTTGTGCTTTTCATACTCGGGCTTTTATATATAAAATTTAAAAAACCGAACGGCGTTTTTGGAAGTATTGTCTGGACTATCGCGTGGGGTGGGCTTTTTGCTGTTATTTGCGGTTTTCTCTTTGGGACAGTTTTCGGCATGAGCTGGAATACCGTTTTCTACGGAGTTGACGAAGGACCTTTTCCTTTGCTCTTTGATCCGCTTAAACAGAGTATGGCTATGCTTTACCTATGTTGCGGTCTTGGTGTCGTTCATATGATCGTCGGAATAGGGACTAAAGCATATATGAGCGTAAAACGCGGCGATACCGCTACCGCAATATTCGATTGCGTCGCTTGGATATTCGTTCTTATCGGCATAGTCGGCGTATTTTTGGCAGGCGAATATGCCGCACCGTTTTTCATATTGATAGTCTTGGGATTTCTCATGATTCTTCTCTTTGCCGGTCGCGCTAAAAAAAATCTTATAGCGCGGGTAGGAAAGGGGCTTGGGTCGCTTTATGACGTAACCGGTTATATTAGCGATACGCTCTCATATGCGCGCGTATATGCCCTAGGTCTAGTTACGGGAGCCATGGGACAGGTTTTTAACAGCCTCGGAGCGATGCTCGCGGGGGCGTTCGGAAGCGGAGCGGTTGGAAAAATATTAGGAATAATAGCCGCTATGGCGGTGCTTATCTTATTACACGTTTTTAGCCTATTCATAAATACATTGGGAACGTTCGCGCATACCTCAAGGCTTCAATACGTAGAATTTTTCGGAAAATTCTACGAGGCAGGCGGCAGAGAATTTAAACCGCTAAAATACAACACGGATCACATAAGGTTAAAACAATAATTTTTTTTAGGAGGACTTTTAGAAATGAAAGACACAGCGATGCAAATCAATTGGGGAATTATTTTTGCCGCGATAGGCGCGTTTTTAGCGCCTATTCTTTCGGGAATAGGCTCGGCAATAGGCGTTGGGCGCGCGGGACAAGCGGCGGCGGGCGTTGTCGCCGAGGAACCGGAAAAGTTTGGTTCGGTACTTATATTACAGCTTCTTCCGGGTACTCAGGGAATATATGGGCTGATAATTGCCTTCTTAATATTAACCGGCTCGGGAATAATGAGTGGTGTCTCCGCTATTTCGACCTCCGCGGGGCTTCAATTTTTAATTGCCTCTCTTCCTATCGCGATAGGCGGCTTAACCAGCGCTATAATGCAGGGTAAAACGGCGGTCAGCGCAATAGCTCTCGTAGCGAAACGCGGCGAAAGCTTCGGAAACGGAATGTTACTTACGCTAATGGTCGAGACATATGCTCTTTTTTCGTTCCTAGTCTCCCTACTTATGGTCATCAACATCCATGTCGGTTGAGGGGTGGAATAATGCCTGAAACGGTAAGCGGAGCTGATAAGCTTATAAACAGCATAATCGAAGAGGCTAAGCTAGAAGCTGAGGCTTCTAAAAGCAGAGCGTCCCGCGAGATTGAACATATTTTAAATAGGGCAAAAGTTGAAAGTGCGTCGATTATCGCGGCGGCTGAAAAGGAATGTTCAATTTACGAAAACAGCGTTTTACTTAAAAATAGAACCAATGCAGAAATAGACGCGAAGAAATATCTTTTAAGAAAAAAGCGTGACCTTTTAGCGCAATCGTATGCGCATGCGCTAAAGAAGCTATATTCGCTTTCGGACTCCGAAATTCGGAGTATTCTCTTAAAAATACTTATTCGCGAGGCTGAAGGCGGCGAACTTGTCGTTTCCTCAAGTGTACATAAAAATATAGTTTCGGAGATTATTTTTGACGGAAACGCGGCTCTAAGAAAATCAGGACTTTCACCGCTTATTTTTTCGGATAAGTCGTCGGAAGATTTAAGGTCGGGCTTTATGCTTGTTGGTAAGGGCTTTTTTAAGCGCTGTTCTTTTGAAGACATTATTGATGACTTTAAAGAGACCGAGGATGGCTACGTCGCTAAAATTTTATTTGAGTAAAAATAGCGGTTATATCTTAATACCTTACCCCTTCCATAACGGAAATATTTTGCAGAAAGAACGAAAGGAGCGGACTTATGCCGCAAAAAAGCGCTATTTACAGTGCGGCGCGGATTCGCGTTCAGGAAAAATATCTTCTTAATAAAGGAAAGCTCGAAAAGCTTTCCGAAGCTACCCCCTCCGAGGCTCTGCATCTTCTAACCGAATTTGGATACGGGGAAAAATCGGACAGCGCGTCTTGCGATTCGCTCTTAAACGGGGAGCTTAAAAAAGCGCGCTCTCTCGTTTTTGAGCTGACCTCCGACGAGACAGTTACTAACGTATTTTTAATGAAACAGGATATTCATAATTTAAAGGTTCTCATAAAACAAAAACTTTTAAAGGATGCCTCCGCGCCGCCCTTGATTGATGGCGGAGTTTTTACCCCGGAGGCTATAAGCCTAATGGTTCGCCTTTGGAACTTTTCCGCTCTTCCTAAACAAATAATAGATTGTTTAGCGGAGGTTGAATTTAAACTCGCGGAAAAACCCGATCCGCAAATGCTTAGCGTAACTCTCGATAAAGCCTATGCCGCCTATGCGCTATCCGTTAAAAACGATTTCGTAAGCGAATATTTTAGAGCATGGATTGATTTTTACAATATAGACGCAATGTTTAGGCTAAAGCGCATGGGTTTTGGGTATGATGGATTTTTCTATATTCCCGGAGGAACGATTGAAATCGATGCACTGACTTCTGCCTATTCTGCCGAACCTAATGCATTGCCTCTCCTTTTAACCGCGACCGGGGCTTCTGAAAAGCTCATGGACGCTATAAAATCGGCGCTTACCGAGTACTCCGAAAATTTAAGTATAGCGCGCTTTGAACGGGATAGGGATAATTACCTTATAGGGATTGCGCGGGAAAGAGGAAAATGGGATATGGAGAGCGTCGCCCCCGTCGTTTCGTATCTTTTAGCAAGGGAACAAGAAGTAAAATGTATACGTCTCGTTTTGACCGCGAAGCGAAATGGGCTTTCCAAAGAAATCGTCGCGGAAAGGTTGCGTGAGCTGTATGGCTGATATAGTTATGATAGGCGATAGGGATAGCGTTCTTTTAGCTAAGGCCGCCGGGCTTTTAACCTATGGCATTGAAAATCCCGAGGACGCGAAAAAGCTTATCGTTCGTCTCGCGAAAGAAGAAACTAAAATAATTTTTATAACTGAGCCGGTTTTTGAAATTTGCCGTGAGGTTATAAACCGTTATAAAACAGCGCCATTCCCCGCAATTATTCCCGTTCCCGACGGAAACGGGTCAAGTGGAGCGGTAATGAAAGAGCTAAAGGCAAACGTAGAAAAAGCGATAGGCGTTGATATTTTGTTTGCGGAGGAAAGTTAATGATAAAGGGAACAATTAGAAAGGTTTCGGGACCTTTGATTGTAGCGGACGGAATGGCCGATGTTCAAATGTACGACGTCGTTCGCGTTTCGGAACATAAGCTTATAGGCGAGATAATTGAGCTTCGCGGAGATATGGCAAGTATTCAGGTTTATGAGGAAACGGGCGGAATAGGTCCGGGCGAGCCAGTCTATAGTACGGGTGCGCCCCTATCGGTTGAACTTGCTCCGGGGCTTATTGAAAGCATATTCGACGGGATTCAGCGTCCTTTGGATAAAATAAGAAAAATCGCGGGGGACAGGATAACGCGCGGAGTATTCGTAAACGCCCTTGACCATGAAAAAAAATGGCATTTTGTTCCGAACGTAAATGTAGGCGCTGTTGTTACAGGGGGAGATGTCTTAGGTCTTGTTCAAGAGACACCCGCCGTTGTCCATAGAATAATGGTTCCTCCGAATATTTCGGGAAGGGTTGAATGGATATTCGTAGGAGATTGCACTATAGTTGATCCAATAGCGCGGCTCGTTACCGAAGCCGGAAAGACGATTGAGCTTCCTATGCTTCAAAAATGGCCGGTTCGAAGGGGAAGACCTTATAATAAAAAGCTTCCGCCGAACGAACCTATGGTAACGGGACAAAGGGTAATAGATACGCTTTTCCCGATAGCTAAGGGAGGTGTCGCCGCGGTTCCCGGTCCTTTCGGAAGCGGAAAAACGGTAGTTCAGCATCAGCTTGCGAAATGGGCGGATGCGGATATAATCGTATACGTTGGCTGCGGCGAACGCGGAAACGAAATGACGGACGTTTTAATGGAGTTTCCCGCGCTTAAAGACCCTAAAACCGGACTTTCGCTAATGAAGCGCACCGTACTTATCGCTAATACCTCCGATATGCCCGTTGCGGCGCGCGAAGCGTCAATATATACGGGTATAACGATAGCGGAATATTTTAGAGATATGGGCTATAAAGTCGCGATAATGGCAGACTCGACTTCGAGATGGGCGGAGGCGCTCCGTGAAATGAGCGGTCGTCTCGAGGAAATGCCCGGCGAAGAAGGCTACCCCGCTTATCTTTCTAGTAGGCTCGCCGAATTTTATGAGCGCGCGGGAATGGTGGTTACCTTAGGAAGTGATAAGCGAATAGGGGCGATAACGGCTATAGGCGCGGTTTCGCCTCCGGGCGGAGATATATCGGAGCCGGTGTCACAGGCGACCTTGAGAATCGTCAAAGTTTATTGGGGATTATCGGCGAAGCTCGCCTATTCGAGGCATTTCCCCGCTATAGATTGGCTAACCAGCTACTCGCTATATACTGATAGACTAAAGACTTGGTTCGATAATGAAATTGATTCAGACTGGGAAGATTGCGTTTCGCGCTTTATAATTTTACTTCAAGAGGAAAGCGAGCTTGACGAAATCGTTCGTCTCGTCGGTGTTGATGCGCTTTCTCCTAAGGATAGGCTAAAACTTGAGGTTGCGCGTTCAATTCGCGAGGACTATCTTCATCAAAACGCGTTTCACGAAGTAGATACGTTTACGTCGCTTAAAAAGCAGCTTATGATGATGAAACTCATACTCGAATTTTACGATAAGGCTATCCCCGCTATAGATGCGGAAGCGAGCTTTAATAAGCTTTCTTCGCTATCCGTTCGCGAAGATATAGGACGGTTTAAATATGTCCCCGAAGGAGAAACCGAAACGAGATATCAGGAGATAATTATAAAAATAGCTCTTGAGCTTTCCGCTCTTTACGAAGGAGGAAACGAATATGCGTAAGGAATATCGGACAATTAAAGAGGTCGTAGGCCCGCTAATGATGGTAGAGGGCGTTAGCGGCGTTAAATATGATGAACTAGTCGTTATAACGCGCGCGAACGGTGAAAAGCGGCACGGAAAAGTTCTCGAAGTCGAAAACGACAGAGCGCTTGTTCAGCTTTTCGAAGGTTCACAGGGGATGCGGATAACGGACAGTACGGCGAAATTCATAGGTCGTTCAATTGTCCTTGACGTTGCGCCGGATATTTTGGGTCGAGTCTTTGATGGGATGGGTAATCCGAAGGACGGGGGACTTAGGATAATACCCGAAAAGCGTCTCGATATAAACGGAAGCCCGATAAACCCCGCAGCGCGCGACTATCCGAGCGAATTTATTCAAACGGGAATTTCCGCTATAGACGGTCTTAATACTCTCGTTCGGGGTCAAAAACTTCCGGTTTTTAGCGGGAGCGGTCTTCCTCACGCGCGCTTAGCCGCTCAGATAGCGAGACAGGCTAGAGTTCTCGGCAAGAATGAGAACTTCGCGGTCGTTTTCGGAGCGGTCGGAATTACTTTTGAAGAGGCAGACTATTTTATAAACGACTTTAGGGAGGCGGGAGCAATAGACCGAACGGTTATGTTCGTAAATCTCGCTAACGATCCCGCGATAGAGCGAATCGCGACGCCGCGAATGGCTATGACCGCCGCCGAATATTTAGCCTACGATTTAAATATGCAAGTTCTCGTTATTGTAACGGATATAACGAACTATGCGGAGGCGCTTAGGGAAGTTAGCGCGGCGCGAAAGGAGGTTCCGGGTCGACGCGGATATCCCGGTTATTTATATACTGATCTCGCAACTATGTATGAGCGCGCGGGTCGTATAAAAGGTAAAACGGGAAGCATAACGATGATACCAATATTGTCTATGCCTGAGGACGACCTAACGCACCCTATCCCCGACCTAACGGGCTATATAACCGAGGGGCAGATTATCTTATCGAGAGAACTAAACAGAAAGGGCGTTACGCCACCGATAAACGTTCTACCCTCACTTTCCCGCTTAAAGGATAAGGGAATAGGCGCGGGGAAAACCCGCGAGGATCATGCGGATACGATGAATCAGCTTTTCGCCGCTTATTCGAGAGGAAAAGATGCGAAAGAATTGGCGATCATATTGGGCGACGCGGCGCTTTCGGATATCGATAAGCTCTACGCTAAATTCGCCGACGAATTCGAAACGCGCTATGTTTCACAGGGTGATGAGAACCGAAGTATAGCAGAGACGCTTAACTTAGGATGGGAACTTCTCTCTATTCTTCCGCGGACTGAGCTAAAGCGAATAAAGAGCGAACTTATCGAAAAATATCTTCCCGAGACGAAAAAGTCCGAAGAATAGGCGGTTTTTATATGTTGCAGCTTTCGGTAAAGCCTACGCGAATGGAACTTTCAAACCTTAAAAAAAGGCTTAAAGTTGCCGTGCGCGGACATAAGCTTATGAAGGATAAGCGCGATGAGATGGTTCGGCGCTTTATAGTGTATGTAAAACAAAATAAGGAGCTTCGTGAATCCGTTGAAGCGGGTATGTCCGTAGCTATGCAAAAATTTCTTTTAGCGCGGTCAACTATGACGATTGAGGAAATCGAGGAAGCTCTCTATTATCCTGTTCGCAAAGCTTCAATTCGCGCGGGGGTAAAAAATATTTTATCGGTAAAAGTCCCGGCTCTTGAAGTCGTAATTAGCGGAGAAACCTCTGAGTTGCCATACGGTTTTTTAACTACTTCTTGCGAACTTGACGAGGCGGTTTCCGCTTTTTCCGCGCTTCTCCCTCTCCTTATTCGCCTTGCAGAGGTTGAAAAAACCTGCAATTTATTGGCGGACGAAATAGAAAAGACGAGAAGACGGGTAAATGCCCTCGAATTTGTTATGATACCTCAGTTTCAGGAGGCAATAAGAACTATAAAAATGAAACTCGACGAAAATGAGCGCGGTAACTTAACTCGGCTCATGAAAACGAAGGAAATGCTGGCTAAAAAGTAAGAAAAACTTTGTCGGCGCGCCTACATTAGTGGCGCGCTTTTTTTTGCATATTTCTTTTATTGCGGAATGAATCAAACAGAAAAGAATAAAGCCCTTGAAAACCCACATGCACTCTGATAAACTTATATAAACGGATAAAATGAGCAATATACAAAAGCAAACGGAGGGTAGTAACAGTTAAAATAAATATACAAATAATTATAAAGCATATATTTATTTTTATAATATTTTGAGTTATAATATGTATATGGGCGATAGATTTGGTGCAAACAGTAACTGCTTTTTAGTTGTAAATTACAAGGTAAAAGGGCAAACAAAGCCAAGAAAAGGATAAAGGAACTTACGGAAGATGATTAAAACGATCAAAGTAATGCTCTGCCCAAACAATAAACAACGAACAAAACTATTTGCAAATGCGGGTGTAGCAAGATTTGTATACAATTGGGCATTGAATTATCAGCAGATGAATTATGACATCGGCAATAACTTTATGTCTGATGCTGACTTACGAAAAGTTCTTACATCTCTCAAATCAACCGAAAAATATGTTTGGCTGAATAATTACAGCAACAACACCGCAAAATGATGGGATTGATATTGGTATCAAGGATTTGTCTGTTTGTTCTGATGGTAATACATACAAAAACATCAACAACACAAGCAAAATCAAGCACATCAAAAAGAAACAGCGTAGATTACAAGGCAAGGTAAGCAGAAAATACTTAAAAAATAAGAAAGGCGGTAGTTACTGCAAAACGAGCAATATTGTAAAAAGCGAAAAACAATTATTAAAGTTAAATCACCGACTAACGAATATTCGTCACAACCGCTTGTATCAAATAACAAGTGAGATAATAAACAGAAAACCAATGTTTATTGTGCTTGAGGATTTGAATGTAAGCGATATGATGAAAAACAAACACTTAGCTAAGGCAGTGCAGGAGCAATGTTTCTATGAGCTTTATAGGCAGCTTGAATATTAAATGTAATTGGAATAACATTGAATTTGTAACAGCCGATAGATTTTATCCAAACAGCAAACTATGCTCAGTATGCGGAAATATAAAAAAAGATTTGAAACTTTCCGATAGAACATATATTTGTGCTGAAGGTGAAAATGTAATCGACAGAGATTATCAAGCAAGTGTAAATTTAAAGCAATACGGAATCAATCAGCTATCAGCATAAACGA
>JAVVSK010000003.1:0-152639 GCA_036654235.1 Clostridia bacterium
CTGTTTGGATAAAATCTATCGGCTGTTACAAATTCAATGTTATTCCAATTACATTTAATATTCAAGCTGCCTATAAAACTCATAGAAACATTGCTCCTGCACTGCCTTAGCTAAGTGTTTGTTTTTGATTGTTTTAATCATCTTCCATAAGTTCCCCCTTTAGTCTAAGTAAAAGTTTATTTATAACGCATCATGCATTCTATTAGCATATTCATATTAAAAAGCAATTCTTTGAAGCAGAATAACATCATACAATATTATAGCACCTATATTGCTCTGCGGATGATTTGTTCTTTATACTTTTTTAATATCATTGCGCTTCCCCTAATGCCGATTTAATTCCGCATGTGTTAATATTCTCTCAATAAAAGGAGAGAGTTCTATATGCAAATTATAATCTATGCGATTGGGCTAACCGCCGCTGCATTACTTTGGTACTATTTCGTACTTTTGTTCAGAGGTGATAGACAATGACAAATACAATATTACAATATATTTTTTACTTAGTTTTATTTATTCTACTCGCTGTCCCTCTCGGTATTTATATTGAAAGGGTAATGAATGGAAGAAAGGTTTTTCTGTCTAAAATACTCGTTCCTTGCGAAAACTTTATCTACAGGATTATGCGCGTAGATCAAAATGAACAGATGAACTGGAAAAAGTATTTATCTTCGGTGCTCTTATTCAGCGCTGTAGGCTTTATCCTCTTGTTTATCATACAAATGCTTCAGGGCGTTTTACCCGGTAATCCACAAAACGTCTCCGGTATGAGCTGGCATCTCGCATTTAACAACGCTGCAAGTTTCGTAACAAACACAAACTGGCAGTCATATAGCGGCGAATATCAAGTTAGCTATCTAACTCAGGCGCTTGGACTGACCGTTCAAAATTTTCTTTCGGCAGCTACCGGAATTGCCGTTCTTTTTGCCTTTATTCGCGGTTTTATAAAGGTTAAATGCGACGGGCTCGGCTGTTTTTGGATTGATATTACTAGAATAATGCTTTATATCCTGATACCCCTGTCTCTCGTTTTATCTATCGGTCTTGTTTCTCAGGGCGTTATCCAAAATATGAAAGCGGCTGAAACGGTTCAACTTCTTGAACCAATCGCCGTTAATACCGATGGTAAGATCATTGAAAACGCCGAAATAGATATTAAAAACGGAATAGTCACCGTTAACGGAATACCTGTCGAAAATGCTGAAATAATTACGGAACAATTTGTCCCTATGGGTCTCGCTGCAAGTCAGATCGCTCCGAAACAATTGGGCACTAACGGCGGCGGATATATGGGTACTAACTCGGCGCACCCCCTCGAAAATCCGACTTGGTTTTCCAACCTTCTGGAAATGCTCTCGCTGCTCTTAATTCCTGCGGCACTGTGTTTTACTTTTGGACGCTCAATAAATGATAAAAAGCAGGGCAGAGCAATATTTATCGCAATGTTTATCATCCTTACCTTCGCCCTCGCGAGCGTAGCTGTATCCGAACAGTTCGGAACGCCTCAACTCTCTCAGAACGGCGCGGTGGATATTTCAACCATTGGGCAATCCGGCGGAAATATGGAGGGCAAGGAGAGTCGTTTCGGCATAGGCTCGTCGGCCGCATGGGGCGTATTCACAACCGCCGCATCTAACGGTTCGGTAAACTCAATGCATGATAGCTTTACCCCTCTCGGTGGAATGACGCTTATGCTTCTTATTCAGCTGGGTGAAGTAATATTTGGCGGTGTAGGCTGTGGGCTTTACGGTATGTTGGGTTTTGCAATACTTACCGTATTCATAGCCGGGCTTATGGTTGGACGAACCCCGGAATATCTTGGTAAAAAAATCGAACCGTATGAGATGAAATGGGCTGTTCTCGTCTGCCTCGCAACGCCTATTGCGATACTTGTCGGAAGCGGTATTGCCGCCGCTATTCCCGAAGTCGCCGCCTCCCTTAAAAATAGCGGCGCGCATGGATTTAGCGAAATGTTGTACGCCTATTCGTCGGCGGGAGGCAACAACGGCTCCGCATTTGCCGGATTTAACTCTAATACTGTTTTTCTTAACGTATCGTTGGGACTATGTATGCTGTTCGCAAGATTTATCCCTATGATAGGAGTATTGGCAATAGCCGGAAATCTCTCCGGAAAAAAGAAAATAGCGACGACCGCAGGAACCTTATCAACTTCAAACGCTATGTTTATTTTCATGCTCATATTCATCGTGCTTTTAGTTGGAGCGCTTAGCTTTTTCCCTGCCCTCGCCTTGGGACCGATAGCCGAACATTTCGGTATGCTTGCATAGGAGGTAAAATTCATGAAAACCAAAAATGTCCTTGCTGACAAAAAAATGACTGTTGCTGCTATAAAAGATGCTTTTATAAAGCTAAATCCAAAGGCACAGGCAAAAAATCCTGTTATGTTACTTGTATATATTTCTGCCATTATGACTACGCTGCTTTTTGTAATTTCCCTTTTTGGAATAAAGGATGCATCTGCTCTTTATACTCTAGCTATAGCCGTTATTCTTTGGTTCACGGTGCTCTTTGCGAACTTCGCAGAAGCTATAGCCGAGGGACGCGGAAAAGCACAAGCGAATTCCCTTCGTGCGGCGAAAAAAGATATGCAAACCCGTAAAATAGCAGCAGTAGATAAGAAAGATGAATATGTATTAATTTCATCGGCACTTCTTAAAAAAGGAGATATCGTATTCGTTAAGACGAACGAACAGATCCCCGCGGACGGTGATGTCATCGACGGCGCGGCGAGCGTAGATGAGAGTGCTATAACCGGGGAAAGCGCTCCCGTTATCCGCGAAAGCGGCGGCGATAGAAGTGCCGTTACCGGAGGAACTACCGTTATATCCGACTGGCTCGTAATAAAGGTTACGAGCGAGGCGGGAGAAAGCTTTTTAGATAAGATGATAGCTATGGTTGAGGGGGCATCCCGAAAAAAGACACCAAATGAAATAGCTCTGCAAATATTTCTCGTCGCTCTATCAATAATTTTTATACTCGTAACGCTTTCGCTTTACACATATTCAAATTTTTCGGCGAATCAAGTGGGGATTAAAAACCCTACATCTGTAACAACTCTCGTCGCGCTCCTCGTCTGTCTCGCTCCAACAACTATCGGAGCGTTGCTCTCCGCTATAGGTATAGCGGGAATGAGCAGGCTAAACAGGGCTAATGTTTTGGCTATGAGTGGAAGGGCAATTGAAGCCGCCGGAGATGTCGATATTCTCATGCTTGACAAAACCGGAACGATAACTTTAGGCAATAGGCAGGCGATAGCGCTTATTCCCCTCAGCAATATAGATCCCTATAATCTGGCCGACGCGGCTCAACTGTCCTCTCTTGCGGATGAAACGCCTGAAGGACGAAGCATTGTCGTTCTCGCTAAAGAAGAGTTCGGTATTCGCGGGCGTTCATTAACTGAAAAGGGTATGGTGTTTATACCGTTTTCGGCTACAACCCGTATGAGCGGTGTTAACTTTGACGACTGCCAAATACGGAAGGGCGCGGCAGACGCAATTCGCGAATACGTCGTAGAGAATGGCGGCGTTTATACTAACGAATGTGAGCAAATCGTAAAAAAAATAGCGGGAGATGGCGGAACTCCTCTCGTCGTTGCGAAGGATCATCAAATTCTTGGGGTTGTGCATCTTAAAGACATTATAAAGCAGGGAGTGTCGGAAAAATTTGCGGATTTACGAAAGATGGGTATCAAAACCATAATGATAACGGGAGATAACCCTCTTACCGCCGCCGCAATCGCCGCGGAAGCTGGAGTTGATGATTTCCTCGCCGAAGCAACACCCGAGGCTAAGCTGAACATGATACGCGATTTTCAAAGCAAGGGGCATCTTGTCGCAATGACCGGCGACGGAACGAACGACGCACCGGCTCTTGCACAGGCGGATGTTGCTGTTGCAATGAATACTGGAACGCAAGCGGCAAAGGAAGCAGGCAACATGGTAGACCTCGACAGCTCGCCCACTAAGCTCATCGATATAGTTCGCATAGGGAAGCAACTATTAATGACAAGGGGGAGTCTTACAACATTTTCTATTGCTAACGATATAGCAAAGTATTTTGCAATAATTCCGGCTCTTTTTATGGGGCTATATCCCGGTCTTTCCGCTCTTAATATAATGGGACTTCATAGTCCTGAAAGCGCCGTGCTTTCAGCGCTTATATACAATGCCCTCATAATAGTGGCCCTCATTCCTCTCGCCCTTAAAGGCGTTAAATACCGGGAGGTTTCGGCCGGGAAGTTGCTTTCAAAAAACCTTCTCCTCTACGGATTTGGCGGAGTCATAACACCCTTTATCTTCGTAAAGCTGATCGACATGTTCCTTTTTGGTCTTGGTATAGTTTAACGCTGCAATATAGCGGTACTTTAAAAAATATTCTATAAACGGAGGTTATATATGAAAACAATAAAATCTTTTCTGCCAAAGGCAGTTATATTGGTTTTACTATTTACGTTTTTTTGCGGCGTTATTTATACCGCCGCCGTAACCGGGATAGCACAGATACTCTTTCCCTATCAGGCGAATGGCAGTATAATTGAAATAGAAGGAAAAAAATACGGTTCCGCGCTCCTAGGTCAGCAATATTCTGATGATTCACATATGTGGGGGCGAATAATGAATATAGATACGACGACGTTCATAGGCGAAGATGGAAAACCGCTTATCTATTCATGGCCAAGCAATCTTAGCCCGGCAGGCGATGAATATGAAGCTCTCGTCGCAAAACGAATTGAAAAAATTCGCGCGGCGCACCCCAATAAAGGCGAAACAGCAATACCCGTAGACCTCGTTACATGTTCGGGAAGCGGACTTGATCCCTCGATATCAATCGCCGCTGCTATGTATCAGGCGGAAAGGATAGCGAAGAACAATGATATGACGGAAAAAGCGGTTGAAGCACTAATAGATAAATGTACCGACCATCGTATTTTGGGAATCTTTGGCGAAGAGACGGTGAATGTTTTAAAATTCAATCTTATGCTCGACGGGATTCTTAAATAAACGTTCGTCATAAAAAACAATAATGCAAAATCTAGATATCGCACGTTTGAATCATGTGGTATAATATTTAAACAAAACGCGAAGGGAGGTGTTCAATATGCCACATACACACGAAACGCCCGACGAGCTTCTAAAACGAATCGAAGAAGAAGCAAGGCAGCCTAACGGACGGCTTAAAATTTTCTTCGGATATGCCGCCGGAGTCGGAAAAACATACGCTATGCTTGAGGATGCGCAATTAGCTAAGGAACATGGTATAGACGTTATTGCCGGGTATATTGAACCACATACGCGCCCTCAAACCATGGAGCTTTTAAACGGGCTTGAGGTTTTATCCCCGTTTAAAATTCAACATAAGGGTATTACATTAAAAGATTTTAATCTCGATGCCGCTCTTTTAAGAAAACCTCAGCTTATTTTAGTAGATGAGTTGGCGCATACCAATGCGCATGGATGTAGGCATGTAAAACGTTATCAGGACGTTGCGGAGCTTCTCGCTGCCGGTATAAATGTATACACGACCGTCAACGTACAGCATATCGAAAGTCTTTGCGATATTGTTGCTTCAATAACGGGGGTTACCGTTCGCGAGCGTATACCCGACCATGTTTTTGATAACGCAAGTCAGGTTGAGCTTGTCGATATTGAGCCAACCGATCTTATAAACCGCCTAACGGAGGGTAAGGTATATAGGCAGGATCAGGCGCAAAAGGCGTTAAATAATTTTTTTACGGTTGACAACCTTACCGCACTTCGGGAAATTTCACTGCGCCGCGCGGCCGATCGTGTAAACAGACTCTCCGAAAGAGCAAAACTCTCCCCCGGAATAGGGCATCACGCCGATGAACATATATTAGTATGCCTCTCATCGTCTCCGACAAACCCGAAAAGCATACGCACTGCGGCGCGCCTCGCGAACGCCTTTAACGGCGGATTCACCGCTATTTTCGTCGAAACATCAAGCTATGACAATATGTCCGAGGAAAATAAGCTAAGGTTGATAAATAATACCCGCCTAGCGGAGCAACTGGGTGCTAAAATTGAAACCGTATTTGGTGACGACATTGCGTTTCAGATAGCAGAATTTGCGCGCTATTCTGGAGTTTCAAAAATTGTTATCGGTAGGAGCAACACGAAACGAAGGTTCGGTCTTATGCAGCAATCTTTTTCCGAAAAGCTCACTTCCTTTGCTCCAAATTTAGATATTTACATAATTCCGGATAAATCTACCCCGCCCTATAAGGCAAAATATTCTGCCGAAACAAAAAACGCTTTTAATCCAATAGATCTAATTAAATCGGCTTTGATACTGCTCATATCAACTTTAATAGGCTTTATCTTTTATCTCTCCGGTTTTAACGAATCAAATATTATTACGATATATATACTCGGTGTTTTGCTTACCGCCGCCGCAACCGGAAATAGGATATACAGCCTTTTATCGTCTTTATTAAGCGTTCTCATATTTAATTTTCTTTTTACCGAACCGCGATTTACCTTATCGTTTTATGATTTTGGATATCCCGTCACCTTTGCTGTTATGTTTTTCGCCGCATTTATAACCGGTGGTCTCGCGGGAAGAATAAAAAAACAAGCAAAACAGTCCGCCGGGGTTGCATACCGTACAAGCGTGCTTCTTGAAACAAATCGGCTTCTTCAACAGGAAAAAAACGCCGACGGAATCGCCGAGGTAACCGCAAAACAACTGATAAAGCTTCTTGATAAAACCGTCGTATATTATGGCGCAAATGATCAGGCTCTTGCTGTTCCTATAGTATTCCCTGCGGAAGGAGGAGATAAATCCGAAGCCTACTTAACTCCCAATGAACAGGCTGTAGCTGCATGGGTATATAAAAATAACAAACATGCAGGAGCGACAACCAACACTCTATCAAGCGCAAAATGCTTATATTTGGCGGTTAGAAGTGCTAAGAATATTTACGGTGTATTTGGGATTGACCTTCTCTCCCAACAATCTATAGGAACTTTTGAAACTAATCTTATGCTCTCAATTCTTGGCGAATGCGCTCTCGCTCTTGAACAGGATGCCTTCGACAGAGAACGGGAAAAAGCAGCGATACAAGCAAAAAATGAGCAGCTTCGCGCAAATCTTCTAAGGTCAATTTCTCATGATTTGCGGACTCCGCTAACCGGCATTTCGGGAAACGCCAGTATGCTCTTAACGAACGGAAACGCAATAAGCGAAGAAAAGAAAAAAAAGCTTTATCTCGATATATTCGACGATTCCGCATGGCTTATAGGTCTTGTCGAAAATCTGCTCTCCGTTACGCGCATTGAGGACGGAACTATGCATCTTAATTTACAATCGGAACTTGTGAGCGAGGTAATCGCGGAAGCTTTGCGATATATCAACCGAAAAAGTGCTGAGCACACAATCCGCGTTATACAGAACGATGAGCTTATTTTAGCAAAGATGGACGTAAGGCTCATACTTCAGGTTTTTATAAATATTATAGACAATGCAATAAAATATACGCCCCGCGGTTCCGAAATCGTTATATGCGCAAAAAAAGAAAACGGACTTGTTAAAATTAAAATTGCGGATGATGGTCCGGGAATCGCAAACGAGTTTAAGCCACATCTATTTGATATGTTTTATACGACTAATAATAAGCTGTCGGATAGTCGGCGCGGTATGGGGCTTGGGTTGGCTCTGTGCAAATCCATAGTCAATGCTCATGGTGGTGTAATAACCGAGGGTGACAATAAGCCGCATGGAGCCGTATTTACCTTTACATTACGGGCTGAGGAGATAACGATGCATGAATAAATCATTGATATTGATAGTTGAAGACGATCCATCTATAAGGAACCTTATTTCTACCGCGCTTGAAACTCAGCAATATAGGTTTCATACGGCAGCTACGGGTGCGGAAGCCGTTATTGAGGCGGTTTCGCAAGCGCCCGATATAATGCTGCTCGATTTGGGCTTACCCGATATGGATGGAACAGATATTATCGTAAAAATCCGATCATGGTCAAGTATGCCGATCATCGTGATAAGCGCCAGAAATGAGGACAGAGATAAAATAGAGGCTCTCGATGCCGGTGCTGACGATTACCTTACGAAACCTTTTTCGGTTGAGGAACTTCTGGCGCGAATTAGGGTTACCCTCCGACGTATCAGTTATATTCAGAATGCCGCGGGAAAGGAAAGCTCCGAATTTATAAATGGTGGCTTAAAGATAGACTATGCCTCCGGATGCGCCTATCTTGAAGAAAATGAGCTACACCTTACCCCTATTGAATATAAACTTCTCTCTCTTCTCGCTAAAAATATCGGCAGAGTTTTAACACATGCTTATATAACGAGGGCTGTATGGGGAAGCGCCTGGGAAAACGACGTTGCGTCTCTGCGCGTATTTATGGTAAATCTCCGAAAAAAAATAGAGTCCGACCCTTCTCAGCCAAAATATATTCAAACCCATGTCGGTATTGGGTATCGAATGTTAAAGCTCGACTGAATACGCACCAAATTTAATATTTCACCTGCAATTAAAAAAGGAGAATGTTCACCGTCTTATTGATAATCTTGTTTATAAAAAAGCAGGCATCTCAATTTTAGAAAAACGTTGGAAATTAAATAGGTTTTTTATCTTTTATTGCCCGATCCTTCTCTTAATCCGTTTCAACTATCTTATAATGCCTAAAATGTCACAATCCTTTTTATTTTAAGGATTGAAAAACATTCTTGTAACGGTTATAATTATGAGAAAGTATTTTTAGGAGAATCATTAAATGAAAAGTATAATAAAAACAACCTGTTGTGCTTTAATATTGGCTATGGTATTGCCGTTTTTAGCAGCTTGCAGCTTAACTCCGGCGAATCCGGACGCTTCCGCAAATCCGTCTTCATCCGCCGCACAAACGGAAACCAGTTCGTTGATGGATAAGTTTTCCGAAGCGCAGCTCAATACTAAGGTCGTAGAGGTAGGAGATTATAGTTCTACTCTCAGAGATTTTATAACGAACTTTCAATCATCGGTCAATGCTTATTTAAGTTATCAGGGCGTTGACATAATGGCAAGCCCCGAAAACATTATTGCACTTCAAGAAAACATTTTGGATATGCTTACCGAGAGGAACATAATTTTATATCGTGCTCATGAAATGGGTATTGATAAACTCACCGCTGAGCAGAAAGACAAGCTTCAAAAAAACATAGATAATTTTGTTGCCGAGATGCATGACACCTATCTAAAAGAAGCACAAAAACAAGCGGATAACGATCCAACTATCGATGTTGAGGCTGCTGCCCAGAAAATGCTTCTTGAACAGGCATCTTTATTTATCGGTCCGGACACCACCTATGATGAATATCTTGAATACGTTAAAAAAGAGCAGTATGAGATGTATCTCAATGAACTTTTGATGGCTACGATAACAAAGGACACGGTCATAACCGATGATGAAATATCGGCATGGTATACTAAACAGCTTGAAACTGACAAAAAAACATATACGGATGACCCGTCTCAGTATAAGATAGACCGTGATCTCTTTGACCAATACGGAACTGAATATTATCAGCCAATAACCTATATTCCCGATGGCTATTCGCGTATTTTCCATATATACGTTACCTCTGATAAGCAATTTTCGGATGAATATAAGAAGAATCTCACGTCAATGGATACTCTTTCCGCGGAATACGGAAAGTTAGCTTTTGAAGATGCGCTAAGCGGAAGAAAGACAAACGAAAAGCGCATGTCTGAAATAATAAGCGAGTATAACGCCTTAAAAAAGAAAACCGACGAGGAACATGATACGCTATTTAAAGATGCCTTAGATAAAATCAATGCGGCTTATACAAAGCTTGAGAACGGTGCAGACTTTAAAACAGTCATGAAGGAATATACGAGCGATTTAAATTTCCTTAACTTTGACTATATTAAGGAAAACGGAATGATTATCAACCCCGCGGCAGATGCGGCAACTGACTGGTCTAAAGAAGTAAAAGCTGAGTTTTCAAAGCTTGAAATTGGAAAATACTCTGAGGTATTCTCGGACAGCAAGGGCTATCACATTATATTTTACGCCTCCGATGAAACAGCCGGAGACATTTCTCTTGATTCTATGCGTGAAACTATAAAAGGCTATCTACTTCCTACGGATCAGAAAAAGGTTTATGATTCAAAGTTGAAAGAATGGAAGTCTGATAAATCTATAAAGAAAAATACAGAACTTACAGATAAGGTGGGAATCAGTGCGACTTGACAAATATTTAAAAGTATCAAGATTGATAAAAAGGCGAACTGTCGCCAATGAGGCGTGCTCTACAGGGCACGTCTCAATAAACGGAAAACCCGCCAAAGCAGCGAACGAGATCGCTATAGGCGACGTTATCGAGATTCGCTTTGGCGAACGCCTAACTAAAGTTAAGGTGACAAATATAGCTGAGGTTGTCCGAAAGGATGATGCGGCTCTCATGTACGATATAATGACTAATTAACGTTTTGGTGGAAACATGAACATAGCGGCTATACTACTTGCAGCGGGTGCGTCTACGCGCATGGGAAAATCTAAGTTAACGATAAGTTTAAACGGAATTAGCCCTCTTAATCGCTCGTTTTTTGCGCTTAGACGCGCCGGAATTGCAAATATCATAATAACAACGGGGGAACAAACTCTTGAAGCGGCAACTGAGCTTTTAAAATACGGATCAGTTAAGTTGATTAAAGGAGGGGTTTCCCGCGCCGAGTCCGTGTTTTTTGCGCTTAAATCTATTGAAAACGCAGATATAGTTGTCATACACGACGCGGCGCGATGTCTCGTTTCGCCCGATATGATTTTAGAAAGCATTGAGTCTGCCCGTAAATTCGGTAGCGGAATAGCCGCCATCAAGGCGTTTGATACTATAAGAAATAGTGTAACAAACGACTGTATAGATCGAGATATGGCTCTGCTTATTCAAACTCCGCAGACTTTTCTTTACGATCGCATCCTAATGGCATACGAAAGTTTATCGGGCGATTTGACGCATTTTACCGATGACTGTTCGGTTTATCTTAAAGCAGGTTTCGCTCCCAACTATGTTTCGGGGAGCTTAATAAATCAAAAACTAACTACTAAATCGGATATACCTTTTTTTATGAGTATCCTCGGAGAAGACCGACCTATCGGTTTCGGAACAGATACGCATAGGCTAATTGTTGGACGTGCGCTCGTATTGGGCGGGGTAACTATACCGAACGAGAAGGGTCTTCTCGGACATTCCGATGCCGACGTTTTAACTCACGCAATAATAGATGCGCTTCTTGGTGCCGCCGTTCTTCGCGATATCGGCTATGTTTTCCCCGATAGCGATCCCGCGTATGCTGATGCCAACAGCATTTTACTTCTTGAAAATGTAGGTAAGATGCTCCTCTCCGTTGGATATATTCCCTGCAATGTGGACGCTACAATCGTAGCTCAATCTCCAAAGCTCAGCCCTTATATTGAGTCTATGCGTTTAAATATTGCGCGCTCTCTAAATTTGGACGTTTCAAGAGTAAATGTGAAAGCAACGACAACAGAGGGAACAAACGACGAGGGACATGGGCTGTCCATGACTTCATACGCCGTATGTACACTACAGAAAATCCCCAATTAAGGTAAATTTCCAAAGTAAGTTTCAACGGAAAATTTAAAGTAGATGTTAGCGTGGATATGAAATTTGTACGGGGTTAACTGCAAATCGACACACTGTAGTAAAGCCGTATTTGGAATTAAGGCAACCGTTTACTGCATATCGTCTTTATGATACCATTATCGCCTGAGAGGGGCTTTTATTATCATTAACATTCAATACACGATTATACGTTCAAAGAGAAAAACCATGGCTCTTGTTATAAATAAAGACGGAGAGGTTATAGTTCGCTCCCCCGATTGGTTGAGTGAAAAAAAAATAGCTGAATTTGTTAATAATAAAGAATCTTGGATATTGGAAAAACAGGAGCTTGTTCTAAAAAAGCGCGAGCTGACGGCGTTCGATCTTTCTATCAGCATCCCTTTTTTAGGACAGGTTTATAAGATACAAGAAAGAACAGTTCGGGATATCATGATTGAAGGTGATTCTCTGATTCTGCCTCTTTCAGCCTCAAAGGACTATATAATTAAATGGATGAAAGCAGAAGCTAAACAGCTCATATTTAAACGTACAGAATATTACGCGCGCGTTATTGGCGTTTCATATTCCTCCGTAAAATTATCTAACGCAAGAACACGTTGGGGTTCATGCAGCTCTAAAAACAGCCTTAACTTTTCTTGGCGACTCATTATGTGTTCCCCATCGGCTATAGATTATATAGTTATCCACGAACTATGCCATATAAAAAACAAAAATCACGGCATCGGCTTTTTCGCACAAGTTAAAAGTGTTATGCCGGACTATCTCGTCCAAGAAGCCTTTCTAAAGCAAAACAGCGGCTTTATGGATTTATTTTAAACAACTTAGCTGCCCCAAAAAAAGTTGTTTCAGATAAGCCGATTGCACAAACTTTTTTGAGGCAGCTCTTTTGCCGCAGTTCTGTTTTTAAAAAGTGGTTTT
This sequence comes from Clostridia bacterium, assembly GCA_036654235.1. GTDB lineage: Bacteria > Bacillota > Clostridia > Christensenellales > CAG-138 > JAVVSK01. Next base: position 12,571 of record JAVVSK010000003.1, read on the forward strand.
TACTCCTTTACCTCCGCCGTTTTTTTCGCAATCAAGTTTTCTCATAGCTTTTTTAAACTGTACAGCGAACAATATAACGGTTACGCTTACCGCTATCGCATCCGCAACCGGCTCAGCCATAAATACCCCCATAGTCTTATTCTCAAAGAACATTGGCATTATGTATATGAGAGGCAGAAGAAGTATGATCTTTCTGAGTAGCGCTAGAAAAAGCGAGTTTCTCGAATTACCTATAGCGACGAACGTCTGTTGACAGGCTATCTGCGCTCCAAAGAGACAGCTTACCGCCATATATATTCTTAGCATTCTTGAGGTTATTCCTAAAAGCTCCGGATCGTTATTAAATATTAAGATAAAGGTTTCCGGCGTAATTTGGACTGCCGCCCAAAGGATAGTTGAAAATGCGAGGCATGATATAATTTGGATTTTAAAGGCATCGCGAACCCGCTTCCCGTTCTGCGCTCCAAAATTGTAGCTTAAAATCGGCATAGCCCCCTGCGTCATGCCCATAAGAGGGAGCATTGAAAACTGAAAAACGCTTGCTACTATTGTCATAGCGCCAACAGCAACATCTCCTCCATACTTTAAAAGCGATGCGTTAAAAGAAACCGAAATAAGGCTCTCCGTAGCCTGCATTATGAAGGGAGAAAGCCCGAGAGCTATACATGGGAGCACGATTTTTGCATTTAGCTTTAAGTTTTCCTTTCTTATTTTAAGGTTTGTTTTTTTGCCTAACAAAAAGCAAAGTATCCAAACCATTGAGATCGCTTGAGAAATTATAGTTGCCAAAGCCGCTCCGCTAACGCCCATATTAAACAGGAATATAAATATTGGATCAAGAATAATATTCGCAATAGCCCCGATAAGTACCGTCAACATTGCCGTCGTCGAAAAACCCTGAGCACTTATAAAAGCATTAAGCCCAAGCGTCATCTGAACGAATATCGTTCCCATCCCGTATATACGCATATAGTCTGATGCATATTCAATTGTATTTTCGCTAGCCCCAAACATTAAAAGAAGCTTGTCCGCAAAAAGCTGAAAAACGATAGTCAATAGTATGGATATGATAAAAAGCAGAGTAACCGCGTTTCCTAAAGTCTGCTCAGCCTTTTTATTATTTCCCTGACCCATGAATATTGATGCGCGCGGTGCCGAACCCATACCCGCCAGCATAGCAAAAGCCGAAATTATCATTATAAGTGGGAGACATACGCCCACACCCGTAAGCGCCAGCTTTCCAACTTCCGGCATATGACCTATATACATCCTATCAACGACGTTATATAAAAGGTTGATTATCTGAGCCGCGATAGCCGGTACCGATAATTTAAAGAAAAGTTTTTTAACGCTTTCAGTAGCTAAAAGCTCCGTTTGATTTTGCAAGATTTTCCCCTCCGAATTTGATATAATCCCATAAAGGTACGGAGAGTAGTTTATGATTTACAAAGTCAATTGTCAAACGAAAAACTTTTATCGCGGTATGATTTCGACCAAAATTACATCATCACCTATTTTTTTTATGTTGCAATACGGTATAACAAATTCCTCGTCACTTCTTAAAAGCCCAAAACAACGAGTTGGTCCCGGGACTATTATCGCTGATATTTGCCCCGTACAGCTATCAAGTTCAAGATCGGCTATACAACCCAGCTTCGCCCCGTCGCATATATTTATGACTTCCTTTGAACATAGTTCACAAAACGTTATACATGCCATTTTTCTTCCCTCCTTCCCTCCCGTTTTCTCTATCTTATGCAGAAAGTCGAATTTGCTTGCGCAAAAAAACATTTATCATTAAATATTTACCTTGCTTTCGTATGGATAAGAATCAAATTTCCGGTTTTAAAAATTAATTTTGTTTTTGCGTCTTAAATTATAAGTTTTATCGTTTTAGTCATAAAGTCTAACAATAAAAGCGTGTTTTTTGCATATTTTTCGCTTGACAATTAATCTGTTCAATGTTAGTATTAAGTTAATACAGATAGTTTTCTTTCTTGTGTTTTTCGCTTTTATTTTTTTTGATAGGGACTGTTTATATAATCGCATTTGAGCTTATGGCTTACAAGACAAACATTATACATATTTTTTCTAAAAACCGCACATTCTATGCGTTTTTTATTGGTTCGTTGATTATTTTTTGTAGTAAAAAAGGAGACACTTTTTAATGATGACCCGTGAAATAATGTTGGAAAAGACCCTCATGGATTTACGCACCATAGCAAAAGCACAGGGCGTAAAAAATGCAACCAAATATCGAAAGTTTGAGCTTGTCGATCTTATTATGGGAATAAATGATAAAATTGACGAGGTAAACGTAACTTCGGTCCACGATGAACCCACCCCTATTACCGTTGAACCGCGCGAAAAAGCCGACAGCGCACAGCCGACTAAAAATCCCTCTCAACTAATTTCTCAGGTCACCCCTACTACTCAAAATGAAAAAGTTCAGGAAGATATAACGCAGCGCTCGCCACAGGAAAAACCGCATTATCAGCAGACCGTCCCATCTCAATATCCTTCTTCTCCTCAGCAACGTACATATCCCCCGAATCAGCCGTATAATCAGCGGCAAGATAATTATCAACAGAGAAACAACAATACTCGTTATCATAGTCAGGGAACTCAAAATAATCAAGGGTACGCTCAAAGACCGTATTATAATAATCAGCGCGATAATAATCAATATACTCAAAATCAGCCGAGACAAAATTATTATGCCTCTCGACAAAACGATATTTATCAGCCCCCAATGCCATCATATCCGCCGCAGCAAACCCCATATCAACAGCCATATCAGCAGCCATATGTTCCGCCGCAATATGAGGTTGTCGAAGAAGAACCGCGTTACCGCACAAAGCCTGATGGGTATTATAATAAGGAATATGGAACAAGCAATCCCGCCGTTCCCGAGATTCTAGAAGCGGGCGACTGCGGTGACGCGGAAGGCGTAATTGAGGTTTTACCCGATGGATACGGCTTCTTAAGATCCGAAAACTATCTTCCCGGGAATAGAGACGTTTATGTTTCTCAGGCTCAAATAAGGAGATTCGGTCTTAAAACCGGGGATTTAATAACGGGAAAAACGCGTCCCGCTAAAGAATCAGAAAAATTTTTGGCGCTTTTGTATATAACCGCTGTCAATAACGAATCGCCGGATATTGTTACAAAGAGAAAACCTTTCGAAGAGCTTGTTCCTATTTATCCCGAGGAGCGTCTTACTCTCGAATATGATCAAAAGAATAGAGATAAGAGCCTAGCTATAAGGCTTATAGATCTAATAGCTCCGATAGGTAAAGGTCAGCGGGGAATGATAGTTAGTCAACCTAAGGCGGGTAAGACGACGCTTTTAAAAAACATAGCAAAGGGCATAACGACAAATCATCCCGACGTTCACCTCATTGTTCTTCTCATAGACGAAAGACCCGAGGAAGTTACGGATATGCAGCGTTCAATAAAAGGCGAGGTTCTCTATTCGACTTTTGACGAGCTGCCCGAACATCATACAAAGGTCGCCGAGATGGTTATGGAGCGTTCTATGCGCCTTGTAGAACAGGGAAAAGATGTCGTCGTCCTTATGGATTCTATCACCCGACTCGCGCGCGCCTATAATATTACTATACCGCCAACGGGCAGAACGCTCTCCGGAGGAATGGATCCTTCGGCGCTTCATAAGCCAAAGAGGTTTTTCGGTGCAGCAAGAAATATTGAAAACGGAGGTAGCCTAACCGTTTTAGCTACAGCCCTCGTTGAAACCGGAAGCCGAATGGACGACATGGTATATGAGGAATTCAAGGGAACCGGAAATATGGAGATTTATCTTGATAGGAAGCTTTCGGAACGCAGAATTTTTCCTGCTGTTGATATTTACAAATCCGGAACGCGACGTGACGACCTTCTTTTAAATAAAGACGAACAGGAATGTGCTCTCGCTATGCGAAAATGTTTAGCGAGCGGAAATAATAGTGACGTTACAGAGCAATTTATAAATATGCTTGATAAAACGGATAACAATCTTGAATTTATACAGCGGGTAAAAACCTGGGTCGGTATGTATGAGAAAGACGGTTATTCGTCCGGTCGAAGCTTCAATTAATAAAGCTGATAAAAAAGTATAAGCGAGCGTCAATCTTTAAAATGACGATCGCTTTTTTAATTTTATTTTGCATATCAATCTCTATAATTTTTTATCAACCCCGCCGCTTTTCGAGGTTTTTTAGGATTGAAATTGCTTCTTTAGTAAGCTTTCCATTCCCCGTTTTATTTTTACCGACGAGTTCTCGCGCTGCTTTTGTGTCCCCCGAAGCGAGTTTATCTATATCAAATGCGGATATAACTTCGGGCGATGGACATATGCGCTCTACTTTTGAGTTAAACGGACATGCATCCATGCAGACCTCACATCCCAAAAACGTCTTTATGTTCGCGTTTACCCATTCCGGATGATCCGCGGTTTCCATATGATATCGCATGCATTTTTGTATATAAATTCCGTTTTCCGCGTCGATAGCGTTCACCGGGCAGGCGCTTTTACATTTTTCACAGTTTTTACAGGGCGGCATTGTTTCATCATACGTAAGAGGCGCTAAATTTTCTATACCGACCGTCGTTAAAATAATACGCGATCCGAAGTCCTTAACCCTAAGAAGTGCATTTTTCCCGACAGAACCAACTTTAGACGATAAGGCTACGGCGCGCGCCGGAAGATTAAGAGACATAGCCGGAACACCTTCGGTATTCAGGGCTTTTTCAAATTCTTTAGTAGCAAAAAACGCCTTATTTGAATTCAAGTAATAAGAGGGTATATATGAATACTCCGTTTCAAATGGCGAATAAGGATATATTAAAAGTATGACCGACGATATATTAGGCATTGATGAAAACGGTTCTGAGAGAACATTAGCAGTATTCACATTCCCCCGCGCCCGCTCTTCCCACTCATTAAAAGCGCACGGAGTCGTAAAATATATTTTTTTGAAGTCTAACCCGTATGCAATACTCGCTATTCTTTCGTAAAGCGTCATAGTCTTCCAAAATAATCAACAAAATCCTTTGCTGAAACAGGTACTCCGGAATTCTTCGCTGCTGACTGCGCCGCCGTTTGCGACGCGAAAAGCAAAATCTCATCATTATTAAGTTTATTCTTTAAAGAATACTTAAAGGAGACTTGAGTCAAAAGCTCATCATAAGTTATATTCATTGCGCCGAGCGCTGTATTCAGTATATCACACCTATATTGTTTCATTATTTCAAGGTATGTTGGTAAAACGACCGCGTTCGCCGCCCCATGAGGAAGGTGATAAAAATATGTTAGCGGATAGCCCATAGCGTGCATCAGTGTAGTTCCCGTTTGCGAAATTGTTGCTCCTCCAAAAAGAGAAACAAGAGATAAATTTTCGCGAATATTATCAACATTCCCATCCATAAGTTCGTTAAAGCATTCCCCGAACAGCTCAAGTGCATAAAGATTTAGCGCATTGGTAATGGGAGATGCCTTTATCGAAAACATGCTCTCAAAACAATGCGTAAATGCATCAATAGCAGTATTAAGAGTTATCTCTTTCGAAAGTCCGTTCGTATATTTTGGGTCGACGATAGCTATTCGCGGGAAAGTCAGTTCACCGCCAAAAGAGCGCTTTGTTTTAAGGCTATCTACGGTCATGACGGACCAAGGGGTTATCTCGCTCCCCGTTCCCGAAGTAGTAGATACAGCAACTATAGGTAAAACGCCTTTATCGTACCCATAAGTAAAAAGACGGTTTTCATCTATATCGTTTGCGGCAAAAACAGCAACCGCTTTTGAAGCATCGAGAGGAGATCCTCCTCCAATTCCTATTATAAAATCCGCGCCAAATTCGCGCGCCATAAGACCAACCTCTTTACATTGCGAAACGTTCGGGTTGTTGCCTATACCCTCAAACTTTGCATGGGCTATATTTAATCTATTCAGCGCTTCCTCAATTTCTATAAGCGCTCCGGAAAGTCGTCCCGAGTTCGCCCCTGCAACAATAAATGCGCGTGAACCTAAAGTTTTAAGTACATCCGCATTGTTTTTCAGGGCGTTTTCCCCGAAAAAAACTTTGGTTGGAATATTAAAAACAAACGGTATATCTTTTTTTAAGTTTTTCATGCGTTTTCTCCTAAAAAATAGTTGATTGCCATAGTATAAACCATCCCTCCGAAACCTGCAATAACTCCTGCACAAACGGGAGCAATTACCGATACGCGTCGAAATTCTTCTCTCGCAAAAACATTGCTCATATGTACTTCTATGGTTTTTAAATTTATCGCCGCTATCGCGTCCCTAAGCGCATATGAATAATGCGAAAGTGCACCTGCATTTATTATTATCCCGTCATAATTGGAGGGAGCTTCCTGCAGCTTATCAATAAGACAACCCTCATGATTGCTCTGAAAGCAATCTACGGCTACGCCGCGCCCCGCTCCATAGCGCTTAATATCGTTCTCTATTTCGCTCATTTCGCGCATACCATATATATTTTTTTCTCTCTGCCCGGTAAGATTAAGGTTTGGGCCCAATAGTATAAGTAATTTCATGCTTTTTTTCCATCACCTTTTCGCGTATAATGATAACATAGTTTCGTTGGAGGTACAATATGTATTATCGCCTCGCCCTCGTTGGGAAACCCGTTTCGCACAGCATGTCGCCTACGATTTTTGAGAAATTGCTGAAAGAAAACGGCGATTATGGAAGCTATATTCTGCTTGAAACAGAGCCTGTTGAACTTCCTTCTATAAAAGATAAGGCAAAGGCACTCTATTTAAACGGCTTTAACGTCACTATGCCATATAAACGCGCAATAATCCCCTTTTTAGACAATATCTCCGAATTATCAAAAAAAGTCATGAGCGTAAATACGGTTACCATTAGAAACGAAAAATTATATGGATATTCGACGGACGGAATGGGTGCCAAAAACGCGATTAAAAAAAGTGGCTTTGATATCGCGGATAAAAGAACCGTTATATATGGAGCAGGGGCGGCCGCCGCATCTATAATTTTAGCCCTTAAAGATGCGAAAGCGGATATTACCATTTTTTCAAGGAGGGTTGACGCTGCTGAGCAGCTTGCAGAAAGGCTCGGCGTAAATTTTCAAAATGGATTTTCGCTTGAAAATGCTGATTGTTTTATAAACGCAACTCCTCTCGGCATGGAACAATATTCCGATTTTCCGTGCTGTTCTGAGCTAAAAGCTATGAACAACGCTGGGCTTGTTTTAGATATAGCTTATGGGCGCATTAAAACAAAGCTTCTTCGCGAAGCTTCGGAACGCGGCTTGAAAACGCTTTCGGGTTTTGATATGCTATATGAGCAGGCAAAAGTTGGCTTTAAAATTTTTACTGGGAACGGAGACTTTGATGGAAAATAAAATTGTCATCGGAATGTCCGGAGGCGTTGATTCGAGCGTCGCCGCTTACCTATTAAAGGAAAAGGGATACGACGTTATCGGAGTCTTTATGAAAAACTGGGAAGAAACTGATGAAAACGGGGTTTGCACGGCAACAACCGATTATGATGACGTGCGTCTCACCGCTTCACGAATCGGAATCCCCTATTATACTGTAAACTTTGCCCGCGAATATAGAGAACGCGTCTTTTCCTATTTTTTAGAAGAATATAAAGCCGGAAGAACCCCCAACCCCGATGTTTTATGTAACAGTGAAATAAAATTTAAAGCTTTTTTAGATTTTGCCCTCTCCTTTGGTGCCGACGCACTTGCAACGGGGCATTATGCTAGGATAGAATCGGTAGACGGTGCGGTTCGTTTAAAAAAAGCTATAGATTTAACCAAAGATCAAAGCTACTTTTTAGCAGGTCTATCCGGGGAACAACTTAAAAATGCGATATTCCCTCTCGGGAATATGAAAAAAACCGAGGTTCGTAAAATTGCTCAGCGTCTCGAACTTGAAAATGCGAATAAAAAAGATTCTACAGGAATTTGCTTTATTGGCGAAAGAAATTTTAAAAAATTTCTTATGCAATATCTTCCGGCTAAGCCCGGCGATATTATTGATCTCTCGGGAAAAACTCTCGGACGGCACGATGGACTTATGTATTATACGATAGGTCAGCGGCGCGGTTTAAACATAGGCGGACTTAGCGGCGGCAATGGCAAAAGTTTTTTCGTCGTAGATAAGGATATGAAAAATAACTGCCTTATCGTTACACAAGGCGAGGAAAGTTCGCTTTTTTCGAACTCAGTTATACTTAAAACCCTAAACTTTATAGTGCCTAACGATGAGAAAGAAAATTTTACTTGCAACGCAAAGTTTAGATATCGTGAGAGCGATAAAAAAGTGCGCGTTCAAAAGATAGAGAACGGCTGGCATATTACTTGTTTCGAACCAGAAAGGGCAGTAACTCCTGGACAATGGGCAGTTTTATATGACGGCGATTATTGTCTCGGAGGCGGTATTATAGAGAAAGGACTTAAATAAAAAAGGTCAAAATGATGGAAACTAACAACGGTACAAAAAAATTTGAAAAAAAAGAAGAAAAACTACGCATAAAGCGCGAAAAGCGTCTGGCAAAATGCGAAAAGCTTATGGCAAGGAGCAAAAAGCGCGCCTTGGATTCCGATCAGTTTAAGTTAAAAAGCCAAATGCTAATTTTAAAATCGGAAAAACTTAAAAGGAAAGATCCAGAAAACAATGATAAGGCTGAGCAGATTATTAATAAATCAAATAAACTTCTCGCGCAATCACAAAAATCGCTTGCAATCTCAAATAAGCTTAGAGCGAAGTGCGAAAGGCTTATGAAATAATGACGCTTTTGACAAAAGACGAAGTTGCTTTGGTGCTTTCCACCCTCAATACGCTATATCCGGACGCACGCCCGATGTTAAGCTACGATAATGCCTTTGAACTTCTTATCGCTGCGATACTTTCCGCTCAATGCTCGGATACGCGCGTCAATATAGTCACTTCGGAGCTTTTTTCAAGGTATAAAACCCCCTCCGATTTTGCTGCTCTGACTACTGACGAGCTTATTCCTATAATACATTCTTGTGGGCTTTATAAAATGAAGTCAAAGCATATAATCGAGGCTTGTAAAAAAATTGAGAACGACTACGCTGGAGAAGTCCCGAAAACTCTAGCTGAGCTAATGACTCTCGCGGGCGTTGGACAAAAGGTAGCAAACGTCGTACTTTATAATGCATTTTCAATACCTGCTATAGCCGTTGATACACATGTTTTTCGTGTTTCAAACAGAATAGGTCTTGCGGATGCAAAAACGCCGGAAAAAACCGAACAGGATTTAAAAAACTGTATCCCTATGGAACTATGGGGTAGCGCGCATCATATGTTGATTTTTCACGGACGGAGCGTTTGTAAATCTCAAAAACCCGCCTGCAATGATTGCGCATTAAATAATATTTGTTTAAGAAAGGAAGTTAATTAAAAATGGAGTTGAAGCTTTTAGATAAAAGTATGATTGAGGATGCCGCAAAGATTTATGCCGAATGCTTTTTAGACGATCCTATATATCACTGGTTTTTCACTAATGAAAAAACGAGGTTTAGAAAATCCGTAATATTTTTTATTTATGAACTTATGGAATCTATTGACTTTACATATTATGCAGAGGATATGAAGGGGCTTATTGTCCTTAAGAAACCCGAGGATAGCTTTAAAAAGATAAAGGTTTCATTTATGACAAAGGCTCTTTTTAAGACCGATCCGATTTGCTGCATAAAAGGACTCCACTATCGCCATATTTGCGAACGATGCAAGAAAAAATATATGCCTAAAAATGCAGATTACATTTCTCTCTTATGCGTAAGTAAAGATGCGCGGCATCAGGGGATTGCCCGTAAAATGATAGAGAAAACTTCAACAACCCCTGTCTTCCTAGAAACGCAAAATCAAGTCAACCTAGCTTTTTATAAGGGTCTCGGCTTTGAAGTCCTTGCAAAGCTCAAAATAGCGAAGGGACTTTATCATTACGCGCTTTTAAAAAAACAAGAATTGCCTATTAAATAGCGCACTTATCAAATAAAAAAACGAAAGCTTTTAAATGTTTGCGAAAATTATAGTAGATCTAAATAACAGCGCCGTAGACACGCTATATACTTACGAGGTACCGGACGAACTTAATATCGCTCCGGGTTTTCGTGTGCTTGCACCTTTTTCTTCAGGCAATCGAATGACCGAAGGCTTCGTTCTTGAACTCACCAATGAAAAGCCATCTTTTCCCGTTAAGTTATTAGTTAAAGCGCTAGAAAATTATCCGGCTTTTGATGAAAGTCAGCTTTTATTAGCAAAATGGATAAGTCGTGCCTATCATTGTACTATGGCGGCGGCGCTTCGCTTAATGATTCCCGCTCAGCTTCGTGGACTTCGTATAAAAGAAAAACGCATTCGCACCGTTATTTATAACGATGAGTTTGATTTTTCGGGTTACGGCGAATCGCTGAAAAAAAAAGACGGAACGCTTCGCGCAAATAAGCAGTTTGAACTAATCGAATTTTGTAAGGGAATCGTGGAATGCGTCTCAACCTCGGACTTAAACGAATTTTTCCCTGGCTGTTCCCATTTAATTTCATCGGCTATTAAACGCGGAGCGCTAATTGAGCGCTTTATCACCGAATATCGCCGACCTTATAAAGCGCGCATGTCTCCTGAGGTTCGCCCCGTACTAACCGATGAACAGAAAAACGCGTTGGATATTATAAACTCTTGTACCAATTCCGGAAAAGGCGGAACTATACTTTTAAGAGGAGTGACCGGAAGCGGAAAGACCGAGGTCTATATGAGCGCCATTGAATATGCAATAAAAAACGGAGGCGGAGCTATCGTCCTTGTTCCCGAAATTGCCCTTACGCCACAAACTGTCGGTCGTTTTATCGCCCGCTTCGGCGATACCGTTGCCGTTATTCATAGTCGGCTTTCAGCAGGAGAACGCTTCGACGAATGGAGACGGATACGCGAAGGGGAAGTTAACGTTGTCGTCGGCGCACGCTCTGCGATTTTCGCCCCCATTCATGATATTCGCCTGATCGTTATAGACGAAGAACATGAAACTTCTTATATCTCCGAAACCGTCCCATGTTACAGCGCTACTGAAGTCGCCTTAAAACGATGCGCTATGAGCAGATGCGCCCTAGTTTTAGGAAGCGCAACGCCCTCTCTAACAAGCAGCTTTCGCGCCCAACATGGAAAATATACTCTCGTGCGCCTTGATAAGCGAGTTGCGCAACAGGAACTTCCGAGCGTTCATGTCGTTGACATGAAAAAAGAATTTGCTTTAGGAAACAACTCTATGTTCAGCGCCGAATTGCGTTCGCATATAGAACGGTGTCTTTTAAACAAAGAGCAAATGATAATGTTTTTAAATCGGCGGGGCTATTCGTCCTTTGTTACATGTAGGGGCTGCGGATATATTTTTAAATGCGACAACTGCGATGTCAGTATGACCTATCATAAGTATGAAAATGTTCTAAAATGCCACTATTGTAATAAGGTCAAGGTTCTGCCGACACTATGTCCAAACTGCAAAATGCCCTATCTAAAACATATCGGGTTGGGTACCGAGCAAATAGAATTGGAACTTATAAACACATTCCCCGGAATACGAACTATTCGAATGGACTCCGATACAACGAGCGGTAAAAATGCGCATGAAAAACTTCTCGAGAGCTTCGGAAACGGAGAGGCAGATGCACTTATAGGAACTCAGATGGTAGCTAAGGGTCTAGACTTTCCGAACGTTACGTTAGTCGGTGTTATACTTGCGGACGCTATGTTAGCCATCCCCGATTACCGAAGTGCTGAAAGGACTTTTCAGCTATTAACCCAGGTAGCCGGGCGCGCCGGAAGAAGCGAAAAAGCGGGAGATGTCGTTATACAAACCTATATACCGGAACACACGATAATAAATCTAGCAGCAACTCAAAATTACGACGCTTTTTATAAGTATGAGATCAGTGAACGGGTACGATCTCTCTTTCCACCGTTTTCTTTATTTTTACGCGGGGTATTTAACGGCGAAAACGAAAACGAAACTGAATCTAAATCGGTTGAGTTTGCTAAAAAAGTGTACGATAATATAGAAGGAAAATTGGGCACAGAATGCAACCAAACTCTACTCTTTGTTACCGCCGCTCCCGCCCCTATAAAGCGCATTATGGGTAAATTTATCTTTCACGTTTTAATTAAGCTCATGCGAACTAAGCACATTCGCGCAGCTGTAGATGCGGTTTACGAAATTGCCGATCAATATGCTTTTTCCGAAGGTTTTTTAGGAATCGACGTTGACCCCCGATTTTAGTTGGTGCTTTTTTATATTTAGTGGTATAAAAATATCTTTTACAGACCCTGGATAGTTAATTTTAGGAGGTACAAAATGAAAGATGAAAAACGCGATGCATTGAGAACAATACCCGAACAATGCGAATATTCTTTTTTTTCGCACAAGAAATGCGAATATTTCCCGTGCCATAAGACCGAGGACACGGAAAACTTTAATTGCCTTTTTTGCTATTGCCCGCTATATGCCCTCGGAGACAAATGCGGAGGCAACTTTTCATATATGGAAAACGGAATAAAGGATTGTAGTAACTGTATGCTTCCGCATAAGAGAAACAGTTATTCATATATTGTCAGTAAGTTTTCCGAAATATCGAAGCTCGCGGCACAGCAAAGAAGCTGAGATCTCTCCGTCGATTACGGCTCATCTTACTCTAAAGCAGTTTTTTCTTTCGTTTTAACTCGCTTATTAAAATTGAACCTATAATTAAAGTCGAACCTATCGCGGTAAAAACGGTAAACTCATCGTTCATGAATACGACTCCGCCTAGACATCCAAAAAGGGACTCACTGCAAAGCAAAATTGAGGCAACGGATGGGTCGGCATATTTAATTCCAACATTTTGAAACGTTAGCGCAACCAAAGAAGATAGAATACATACGTACGCAAGAGGTAAAAGCGTTTCTACCGGAATCGCTGTCGGAAAAGGCTCAAAAATAAGCCCAACTATGAGCGCAAAAAAAGCGGCAAAAGCGAATTGATAACAGGTGAGCGGCATTATTTCTTCTTTTTGTGAAAATTTATTTGCCATAACTATATGAAGCGCAAATAAAACTCCCGATATCAGCGTTAAAAAATCTCCGAAAAAACGAACTGAGGTTCCCGTTATAACGCTGCCAAAAAGTTCGAGCGAACCTAAGCTTACGTCGTTTGTCTCGTTAAAAAGAGAAAGCAAGGCGATACCGGCAAAACAAACTATAGCTGCGAAGAATATCCTCCCTGTTGGACGCTTTTTATCCACAACCCATATCATAAGCGGAACGAGTACAACGTAGACGGCGGTTATAAGCGCGTTTTCACCAACATAGGTATATCTAAGCCCCGTTGTTTGAACGAAAAATGCTAAATATAAGACGAAGCCTAAAAGTGCGCCTCTAAAAACAGTACGTTTTGTTATTACCTTTCTAAACTTATAAATGAAAAAAGATAATCCGAGAGCGCCTACGAAAAAGCGCATCATGAGCAAATAGCTAACGGGGAAAACTCCGATAAGCCCCTTCATAACGACAAACGAAAAGCCCCATATTATCGCAGCCATGAGCAGCATTATATTAGCCGTCACGCGGTAATTTTTCATAAAACCTCCAAAAAAGCCCCCGAACTAAAACGGTTCGGGGGAACAACAATAGAACTAATCCCAATAAACGCTGATTCGCTTATATTATTAATAGAGCTATCTATCGTAAAACCATAGTCTAAAAAATACACACCCATTTTTTTCGCTCAGTTCATTCCGCGCCTGAGCATCTCATTAACGACGAACGTCGCAACGTCTCCCGCATATTTTTGCGGACCAAACCCAGCGTCAAACCCAAGCTCTTTCGCTAACTCATGCGTTATTCTCGCGCCACCGCAAACGACAACGAAGCGCGACCTCAACTCCTCCGCCTCTAAAAGCTCTATGAGTTCGGTCATGTTTTTTATATGAACATCTTTTTGCGTAACCGTTTGTGAAACCAAAAGTACGTCCGCATTAAGCTCGACGGCTTTCTTGATAAACTCATCGTTCGGGAGCTGCGCTCCGAGGTTGATAGCGTCAATCATTTCATACCGTTCAAGACCATAGTGACCCGCAAAGCCCTTTCGGTTCATTATAGCGTCTATACCTACCGTATGCGCATCCGACCCCGTCGATGCTCCAACCATAACGATCTTTCGCCCGAAGTTTTCTCTGATAAAGTCATTAATCTGATCCATATCCATGACTTCTTCTTCGACAGCCTGAACGTGAATATCGTTATAATTCACCGAATGTATACATGAGCCATATACTATGTAATATGTAAACTCGGCATCAAGACTTTGCGAATGAGCAACGTTAGGTTCAACGAGACCCATCTTTTTTGCAATAATGCGCGCCGCCTCCCGACCCTTATCATCGTCCTTAATAGGTAGCGTGAATGAAAGCTGAACTTTTCCATCGTTCATCGTATCGCCGTACGCTTTAAGATTATCTAAGTCAAGATTTTTATCGAAATCCTGTTTACTAGTGTTGTATAAACCCGAACTCATCCCAGCTCCTCCTTCATGCGTTCTATAAACGGATTAAAATACGACTCGTCCTTCATGGCAACCCCGTTTAAGCCTTTTCCGGCATCACGGCCGCGCTTTATATCGGCAAAAATACCCTTTTCCAGCGTCGAGAATAGACCTATGTTTTTGATTTCCTCTAAAAGATCAGAAGCCTTATTTAAAACCTCATCAGCACGAGTCTCCATTATGCCGTCCTTTTTAAATGTTATCTCGTTTCCGAAGTCCTTCATAGTTCTGAATATATATTGTGCGTTTTCGATAGCAAGAGCGCGGTCGCTCATAAAGGGAGTATGTATAGCCTCGGTCAGCATCCCAAGAAGGTGCAGTTTTTGATTCGTCATAACCGTTACCATATTGAACAGCGCATCCTGTACATGTCCCCTAAAAATATTGCCTGTCATAAATTTCGTTGGAGGCATATATTTTAATGGCGCTTTCGGGAATATTTCGCGCGCCATCTCAGCTTGCGCCAGTTCAAAGAGAAAGCCGTTTTCAACGTCCGGTGATATTTCAAAGGCATGACCCAATCCCATTTGCTCTTCGGGAAGACCAGCTAAAACTGCGAATTGTTCGTTTAAAAACTGAGATGCGAGTACAGTATGCGCTTCCTCAACCGCATCCGCCGTCGTAAGATAATTATCTTCACCCGTATTTATTATAACCCCCGCATATGCATTTATAACGCGCGAAAAATTCTGATCCACGAGAGTCCTTTGCATATTTATATCACGAAACAATATCCCGTAAAGCGCGTCGTTCAACATAACGTCGAGCCTTTCAAGCGCGCCCATCGCTGCAATCTCCGGCATGCAAAGTCCGGAACAATAGTTGCAAAGGCGAATATACCGTTTGCATTCTATACCGACCTCATCTAGTGCCTTGCGCATTAGGCGGAAGTTCTCCTGCGTCGCATACGTCCCTCCAAAGCCCTCGGTAGTCGCTCCGTAGGGAACATAATCAAGAAGACTTTGTCCGGTCGTCCTTATAACAGCAATTATGTCCGCACCCTGTTTCGCCGCCGCCCTCGCCTGAGTTATATCCTCATATATATTTCCCGTCGCAACTATAACGTAAATATAGGGGCCATCTTTGTCTCCAAACTCGTTTAAAAAATTGTCTCTCGTTTTTACGTTGTTCCTTATACGTTTCAGCGTCGCCGAAACGATTTGAGATATAGCTTCGCGTATCTCGGAAACGGGATGCCGCGGAAGTTCTGCCATATTTAGAATTCCCCGGTCTATTCCCTCCGCTATTTCTTGTGGCGTTTTTTTCGTTTCAATTATGGCGTTTCCTATAGCATAGCTCGCGCCAACGCTCAACATATTTACCGCCATGAGGTGATCCGCTACGACGTTTGGAAGAGGTATGCCAAGTTCATTAATGCCATCTATATTGAGAAGTCTGCACACTGTACGCTCAACAGCTACCGTCGTATGCAGATCAATAAATCCCTGCGTTTCCTCGGCGACCATTCTTGCGCTTTCGCGCGCCTTATTCACTGTATTCAGATTTAAATTTAGTTTGCTCATCTTGCTCCTTTCATGGTGATAAATACGGCATATTACCCGATAAAAAATTTATTCTATTTTTCTAAAGCTTTCGTAATAAAATGAATATAATATCGGGTAAGCGCCTTGTATATTTATTTAATCTCTATGCGTCCTCTCGGCACGCTTTAAGCCATTAGGCTCAAGCGACATTCCCTGACCGTTTAAAAGACCCGCAACACCTATAAGCTCCGCATTCTTTTTACCCGTACATACCTCGCACTGACATGTTTCATGGTACGTTTCCGGCTCCGTATAGGTAGTTATAACGCCCTCAAAGTTTCTTAGGATAACTTTCCTAGAACCCTGCGAAATAACATAATTCGGCATAACGGGAGTTTTCCCGCCGCCACCCGGAGCGTCTACTACGAAGGTAGGTATTGCGTAACCTGACGTATGTCCGCGAAGCCCCTCTATTATCTCAATTCCCTTTGCAACGGGTGTTCTAAAATGTTCGAGACCCATCGAAAGGTCGCATTGATATATATAATACGGACGAACGCGAATTTTAACGAGTCCCTGAACCAACTTTTTCATAACATGGACGCAATCGTTTATCCCCGCAAGCAAAACACTCTGATTCCCTAGGGGTATACCGGCATCCGCAAGTCTCGCGCAAGCTTCCGCGCTTTCTTTTGTTATTTCGTTCGGATGGTTAAAATGCGTATTAAGCCAAATCGGATGATATTTTTTTAGCATAGCGCAGAGTTCCGGAGTTATACGCTGAGGCATCACAACCGGGGTTCTGCTCCCTATCCTTATTATTTCAACATGTTCTATCTCGCGAAGTTTTTTAATTATATATTCAATTCTATCGTCCGAAAGCATAAGCGCGTCTCCGCCGCTTAAAAGTACGTCACGCACTTCCTCATGGTTTCTTATATATTCAATACAAGCATCTATACGCGTCGTTGGAACGGCTGAATCCGTTTGTCCCGCGAAACGCCTGCGCGTACAATGCCTACAATACATTGAGCATTGGTCTGTTATAAGAAACAATACTCTATCGGGGTATCTATGTGTAAGTCCCTTTACTGGTGAATCAGTATCCTCATGCAAAGGATCTAGCAAATCCGCCTCGCTTTTTATAAGCTCATGCGCAGATGGAATAGCCTGTTTTCTTACAGGATCATATGGATCGTCTAAATTTATAAGCGAAAGATAATAAGGCGTTATTGCCATTCTAAGCGTCCCCAAGCACTGTTTAACGCCCTCCTCCTCGTCTGGAGTAAGTGTTATATATTTTTTTAGATCCTCAAGCGTCTCTATGCGGTTTCTTACCTGCCAATGCCAATCGTTCCAGTTTTCTTGCGGAACGTTTTTAAATATGTCATTCATTTTTGATATGCCCTCCAAAAGTCAATAAGAAATCAAAATCAGCCTTGAGGGCAAAATCGACCGCCGCCTGAAGGGCAACGGACAAAAACCGTGCTATCGGTACGCCCTTGACAAAATTTTGAATGCTACGTTTAAAACATTATCTCGTAGATCCTAATCGGTCTTTTCGCTTCCGAAGCCAATCCCAAAAGCGAAAAGACCAATTTAAATCAATTTACTTATGATCCATATTGATATTAAACGTAAATCGTGTTAAAAAGTGTTCGTATTTTATCGCTCTCGCGAAGCTCCTCAAGAGTTATATCCGCATGATCCTTAGTATAACCGTTTCCGATTATCATCGTAACGTCTTTTCCAACACCCTCAGCACCGAGAGCCGCCTTTGTAAAGCTCGTCGCCATTGAGAAAAAATATACCGTACCACCGTCGCGAACAGGAAGTATGCAGCTCATTTCGGTGTTATCAATATTTACGCAAGATATCGAAATATCGTATTCTTTCCCGTTGTTAGCTTCAAGCGCCTTTTCAAGTACATTTACCGGCTCAGTTGCGGAAACCACTATGCATTTATGGCAAATGCCGAGATCAAGGAGTCCCTTTACCTGTTTTTCATTTCGAACCAGAGCAACGACGTTTCCCGTCGGTCCAACGCGCTTTTTCGCTTCATAGCAGCAAAGAACGCCGCTCTTTCCATTTGCGCCAAGAACCAGTACGCTGTCGCCCGGCTTAACGAGCTTCGCGGTTTGGGCGGGAGCACCCGCAACATCTAGAGCCGCGAGAGCTAAAGCATGGGTCATGTCATCCGGAAGCTTCGCATAGATTCCGCTCTCAAATAAAATTGCCTTGCCCGTAATATCGACGCGGTCAATATCCATATGAACGTCGTTTATCGACTCAATTTTAAGCGGAGTTAGCGAAAGAGAAACGAGAGAAGCTATCGTATCCCCTACCTTTAGATCGCGATCCTTTAGGTCTGAACCTATATGAGCTATCTTACCTATAAACATTCCACCGCTCCCCGTTACCGGGTTTTGCATCTTGCCGCGCTCGTTTACTATGCTCATTATCATGGCCTTTATTTTTTCCACATCTTTATCACAGGCCTTTTCGATCTGAGTAAACGACGCACTATCTATATTGAGCGATATAACGTCGCAGATTATCTCGTTCGAATACATCTTGCTCATATCGTTGTCTATTTTTTTTGCCGCCTGAGTAAGAACGCCCTGAGGCTCTAAAACCCTATGAACTCCGTACTTATTACCTTTAATTTCCATACTTAATTACCTCCAAATTTTTATATTAATTGTTTTTTAAACCTAAAATTTCGCGCGCCTCATTTGTCGAAGCAATATTACGCCCGAGTTCTCCCGCTATGCGAACTACTTTTTCAACCAATTCGCCATTACTCCTCGCCACTACACCTTTTTTAATATAGACGTTGTCCTCAAAGCCAACGCGCGCATGACCGCCCAACATAATAGAGGCCGTTACCATCGGAAACTCGAACCTACCGACACCACTCGTCGTAAAAGTAGAACCCGCGGGTATACTTCCCGCCATGAAAACGAGATCGCGTAAGTCGCCGGATATTCCTCCGTTTACACCCATAACAAAGTTAAAATGCATAGGCGATTTTATATATCCCTTTTTATTCAGGCGAATCGCCATATCTATCATACCCTTATCAAAAACCTCTATTTCGGGTTTTATACCCCTAGCGTTCATCTTCTCGGCAAAATCTTTTATCGTATTTTCGGTATTGATAAATATATCGTCTCCGCCAAAGTTGCAAGTTCCGCAGTCTAATGTCGCCATCTCAGGGTTAAGGGTTATTGGAGCAAGCCTCTCGTCGTTGCTCATTCCGACAGCACCGCCCGTACTCGGCTGAATTATGACTCCGGGGCACTTCGCCCTTATCGCGTCAAAGCACTCTTTAAAACGACCCGCATCCTGTGTCGGCGTTCCGTCGTCAAGGCGAACATGAAGGTGGATTACTGAAGCTCCGGCGTTGTAAGCCTTATAGGCCTCCTCCGCTATTTCGCTAACGGTATACGGAACCGCGGGATTATGTTCCTTCGTTACCTCAGCACCACAAATACATGCTGTTATTATCAGCTTTTCCATATTAGCGCGCTCCCCTTTGCTTATCCTTAGGAACTACGCAAGTTCCGCTGGCTTTGCAAACAACTATCGGCTGCTCAAGTATATCACAGGCAGAATCGTTTAGATCAATACGCGGAGCAATCACCTTTCGCGCTTCAAAGACCATCTTCCTTGACGTATTCCCGGCTGAAACGATCTCACCGGTCGCCTCAATAAAATCTCCGGCGAAAACGGGTGCCATAAACTCAACCATGTCGTACGCCTTGAAAAGTCCCTCGTCACCATCGTGCTGAATTAAAAGTTCCGTAGCCACATCACCAAAAAGCTGGAGCATCCTTGCTCCGTCTACAAGGTTTCCGCCATAATGCGCATCATGCGCGCTCATGCGAAGTCTGATTATAGATTTCATTAGTTTATCCTCCAAATTAAAATATTGCGTGGAAAACCCGAGAGAATCGGGCATTAGAATTTCTCGCTGCTTTACCGTAAATTTATTGTAAAATAAAAAAGCGCAATCAATCCAAGCCAACTTGAACCGAAAGCGCACCATCAAAAAAAGTGATGACAGTGACCGCGCACTGAGCGCAAGCCCCCAAATGACCGAGCGATGAAGAACACAATCATTTTCGGCAAAATAAGCATTCCCGTTGCGGCAAAAAAGTTCTTCCACTTTCCGGCTTTTAAAGCCATACCCGCACAGTACCTCAAATTTCGCGCCTCTTTTTAGTTTTCTTTATTCAGATTTTCCTCTTTACAATTATAATTTATTTTTTATTTTAAGTCAAGCGCATTTTTTAGGGTTCTGGCCCTGTAAATTGCCAATTTACTTGCCCAATATTTTTCTTGCCGGTAATATATAATTTTTATCTTGCTTTTTTGCCGTTAATTGTTTTCAATCGTTCCCGTTCAAGAAGAGCGCAACCTTCTTTTCTATTCTATTTATACTCCGTTTATGATTCAATATTAAAGATTGCCTTATTTTAAGTAGGAGTTAACAAGCCGTTCAAGGCATGCTGCAAAACTAAACAGGGGGGTACGTCTTTCAATCGTAGTAATAATCTCATTTCCATCTTTGTATTCTTTTTTCAACTTCGTTCGTCATCATTCTGCTCTCGGCAAACTTACACCTTTTCAAGTTGCTGGTTTAAATATTGCCAAAAAATAAAAACACGGGGATTTGCTCGTAGCTTGAGGTAATTCTACGATTCATTGAGCTGTTTTTCGTTTTAACTTTACAGCGCCTATTTTTTGCTTGTTATTTAAAGTTTAACTGTTTATTTTATAGGGAATTCTTTTGTTTATATTAAGCGTTTAAAGTGATAATTTTATTTATATTTTAAACCTAAATTATCCATATTTTTATATAATTTTTCTCTTGCATGAGATGTCATTTTGTGTTATTCTTGAAGGGAAACATGAAAGATGTTTCTATTTTTATTGGAGGAACATATATTATGAAGGGAAAAACTCTCGCCTTGCTTTTGGCGATAACTATGCTTTTTTGCATATTGCCCATTGGGCTAGCGTCAAATAATTCAGCCCTATCGGAGGATCCTACCCCAACTCCGGTTCCAACCCCGAATCCGAATGGTTTATGTGGATTTTCAACAACCGATTTATATGGGAATGCCGTTACCGGTTCAATTCTACAAGAATACAATGTAACTGTTATGCCCTGTTGGGCAAGTTGGTGCGGCTACTGCATCGAGGAAATGCCGGCTCTTCAAAGACTTAGTGAAGACTATGCCGCCCTCGGCGTAAATGTTCTCGGATTATATGCCGATGGAACAGCTTCTGAGGGTATTAATATAACAACACAACAGGGTGTCACTTATACCAATATATTTCCCGACGCTGTACTGCGTTCAAGAGTATTGAACACTCTCCACGCATATCCTACTATTTTATTTATAGATAACGTGGGAACTGTAATGTCGGCTTATACGATGGTTGGTGCATCATCGTATGCCGTTCTTGCGAATAGGCTTCAACTTGTACTTAACAATTTGGGATATCCGTCTAATCCGTCCCCAACGCCTACTCCTACACCAACCCCGGTTCCAACGCCAACGCTTCCCCCTATTCCCGCCCCTCCTGTTGGATTTGCAAATTTGACAATAAATATATCATCTCCGAGGACAGACGGCACAGGGTATCAGGTTCTTCTTGATTCCAGCGCTACCGCGTATGGTGACGTTATACCGGCAACGGGTAATTTAACAATCGGTAATGAGGATGCAACGGCAATCTACGCGAGATTTGATAATAAAATCCCGGAAAATGCCGATGGTGCTTTAAATACGCATAATGTAATTTACTCTGGAAGAACAACTGTTCAGATTCCTGTCGGTCGCTATGATTATTGCGTCACCAACCCAATTCCGAACGAAGGAATTCGTATTGCCAATGGCAGTTACGGAAGGCGCGATAATTTTAACTTTGCTGCCGGTTATGATTACGAAATATTTATAACGGTAACTGAAAACAGCGATTCTGCCTCTCTCCGCTTAACGGCCGCACAAACGCCGGGAGCACCGACACCAACTCCATTGGCTACTCCTACGCCGACAATAGTTCCGCCGACGCCTACGCCGACAATGGTTCCGCCGACGCCTACGCCGACAATAGTTCCGCCGACGCCTACGCCGACAATAGTTCCGCCGACGCCTACGCCGACAATGGTTCCGCCGACACCTACGCCGACAATGGTTCCGCCGACGCCTACGCCGACAATGGTTCCGCCGACGCCTACGCCGACAATAGTTCCACCGACGCCTACGCCTATACCCGCCAAAGTAGGAGATGTCAACCTTGATGGTGAGGTAAATACAGGGGACGCTGCGTTAATTCTTAGATATTTATCAAAGCTTTGTGAGCTTGACGATTATCAACTTGTTTTAGCGGATTACAATGAAGACAATGTTGTAAACTCGGGAGACGCTTCGTCTATACTTAACTTCCTTGTTTCAAAATAAACAAATAAACTTATATGCGGCGCTACCTTCTAAACATGGTAGCGCCGCTTTTTTAACGATATTGCTTTCGACGTTTACGGAGTGTTCTTAATTGAGATCTGAAAATCAAAATAATTCCGTCTTCGTATAGGTCTAACAAAAATCGAGCACACCTCCATATTACAAAGGTGCACTCGATTACGTTCTTAACTATATTGAACTAATATTTAAGCACGGGGCGCGTTGATAGCTGCCTGAGCCGCAGCAAGGCGCGCTATCGGAACTCTGAACGGAGAACATGAAACATAGTTGAGACCTATTTTATGGCAGAATGCGATAGATGATGGATCTCCGCCGTGTTCGCCGCAGATACCGAGCTTTATATTCGGACGGGTCTGCTGACCGAGCTTTACGGCTATTTCCATGAGCTTTCCAACGCCTATCGTATCGAGTCTCGCAAACGGATCGCTTTCTAAAATTTTCTTTTTATAATAATCATCCAAAAACTTTCCAGCATCGTCACGGCTAAAGCCAAATGTCATCTGCGAAAGGTCGTTCGTTCCGAAGGAGAAAAACTCCGCATATTTTGCAACTTCATCAGCAGTAAGCGCCGCGCGGGGAATCTCAATCATCGTTCCAACCATATATTGGATTTCAAGCCCACGCTCAGCCATCACTTGTTTAGCTGTTTCGTCAACTAAATCCTTTATATATTCAAGCTCTTTATATGTGCAGATAAGCGGTATCATTATTTCTGGAACGATTTTAATACCTTTTTCCTTGGTTACTTCAATCGCAGCTTCTATAACCGCACGCGTTTGCATCTTTGCAATTTCGGGATATGTAACGGCTAAGCGGCATCCGCGATGTCCCATCATCGGGTTAAACTCGTGCAAACTTTCGACGGTAGCCTTTAGTTCATCAAACGTAAGCTCCATGTCCTTCGCCAACGTCGCTATATCGGTATCATTACTTGGAAGAAACTCATGCAAAGGTGGATCTAAAAAGCGGATAGTAACCGGACGCTCGCCCATAGCCTCGTATATGCCTTTAAAATCGCTTCTCTGCATCGGAAGGAGCTTATCAAGAGCGTTTTGGCGATTTTCAATTGTTTTACTTACTATCATTTCACGAACGGCGGGAATTCTGTCTTCCTTAAAGAACATATGCTCAGTACGGCAAAGACCAATACCCTCTGCGCCAAACTTAACAGCAACACGCGCGTCGTTAGGCGTATCAGCGTTTGCCCTAACCTTTAACGTACGAATTGAATCCGCCCATTCCATTATTCTAGCAAAATTATTTGTAAACTCTGCCTCCATAGTGACGAGTTTTCCTTCGTAAACAGCGCCGGTTGAACCGTCAAGCGATAAGAAATCGCCTTCTTTATAGGTTTTACCGCCATTTATTTTCATTGTTTTTGTTCCATCGTCTATTGAGATTGCGGAACATCCGGCTACACAGCAGCGCCCCATGCCGCGGGCAACTACCGCCGCATGACTCGTCATTCCACCGCGCGCCGTCAGGATACCCTCGCTTGCATTCATGCCCTCAATATCTTCGGGAGAAGTTTCAGCACGAACAAGAAGAACTTTTTCTCCGCGTTCAGCCGCTTCTTTTGCGGTTTCTGCCGTAAAATAAATTTTACCGTACGCAGCTCCCGGAGATGCGGGAAGACCATTAGCTACAGGAGTAATGTTTTTTTGTGCCTTAGGATCAAACGTCGGATGTAAAAGCGAATCGAGACTCTTAGGATCTATTTTTAAGAGTGCCTCTTCTTTTGTAAGTTTACCCTCGTCAACAAGGTCACAGGCTATTTGGAGAGCTGATGCCGCCGTGCGCTTTCCGTTTCTCGTTTGAAGCATGAATAGTTTCCCGCGTTCTATCGTGAATTCCATGTCCTGCATATCGCGATAATGCGTTTCTAAAATCTCGGCGGTTCTCGCGAATTCATTATAAACTTCGGGCTGTGTCATTTCGAGAGACGAAATAGGCAGCGGCGTACGGATTCCAGCGACAACGTCCTCGCCCTGTGCATTCATTAAAAATTCACCGTATAGTTTTCTCTCTCCGGTAGAAGGATTTCTCGTAAAAGCAACGCCAGTTCCACAGTCATCTCCCATATTACCGAAGACCATAGATTGTACGTTGACAGCAGTTCCCCATGAAGCGGGGATATCGTTCATACGGCGATATACTATTGCTCTCGGGTTATCCCAGCTTCTAAAAACGGCCTTTATAGATTCCATAAGCTGAATCTTCGGATCCATAGGAAAATCTTCGCCTTTTTCTTTCTTATACATTTCTTTATATAAAGCGACAATATTCTTTAAGTTTTCGGCAGTCAACTCAGTATCTAAAGAGCATCCGTTTTTCTTCTTTTCTGCGTCGAATATTTCATCAAACTTAACTTTCGGAACTTCCATAACAACGTCCGAAAACATCTGTATGAAGCGGCGGAAGCTATCGAACGCAAAGCGCTCGTTGTTTGTCAATTTTGCAAGACCCAAAACGGTTTTATCGTTCAAACCAAGGTTTAAAATAGTATCCATCATCCCCGGCATAGATGCGCGCGCACCGGAACGAACGGATACTAAGAACGGATTTTCAATATCTCCGAATTTTTTCCCTGCCTTTTTTTCAATAACTTCGAGAGCAAGCATAATTTCATCAATTATTTCAGAAGCGATAGTCTTTCCGTCATCATAATAACGAATGCATGCCTCTGTCGTTACGGTAAATCCAAAAGGAACCGGCAACCCCAGACGAGTCATCTCAGCGAGATTGGCGCCCTTACCTCCCAAAAGATTACGCATATCGGCGGAACCTTCGTTGAACAAGTAAACGTACTTCATTAATTACCTCCGTAGTTTTCAATTATTTTTTTTATGTATCACTCACTATTATAACGCAAAGCCTAAAAATTGCAAATCAATAATAGTGCACATCGACAAAAAAACCCCATGATTGAAGTAATATTTAGCGAAAAAGCGCACACCATTATTTTTTTTTATTGACTTAAGAGGATATAATAAATAGCGTATAAAGTAGTGTATGCGGCTCAATATTCGTATCCAGCCAAATAAAGCTTTTTAAAAATTAAAATTAAATATCGATTTTCTTCTGTTCTCCCTCATAAACTAAAACTGAGAAATCTAAAGTATTATGGGAGAGAACGAGTATGTGGAATTATTTTTCCGGGTATGTTATAATAAAAGTAGAAGGGCGTCGTACAGAAGTATTTATAAACGCTGCGGGACACCTTAAAATTGAGCTTTCTTCCATAAATCGCATCAATGCCAATGCGATTTTATGTAGGATACATCCGCACGATTTTAAAAAGCTGCGTCCTATAGCTAAGCGTACCGGATGCCGAATTAGGGTCGTAAAAAAAACCGGTCTTCCGTTTTTTGTCTATAGCCTTAGGTTTAGGCTCGCCCTCGTTATATGCTCCGCCGTCGCTATTCTTGCTATTATTTTTGCATCCCGCTTCATATTTAGAGTTGATATTTCGGGTTGCGATAAAATCAATGTCGAAAGCATAAAAAGCGCCCTAGTCGATATTGGATGCGGGGTTTTTTCCCTAAAATCCTCAATCATGCCGATAGATACGGGGAAAGCGCTCATGGAGCTGGATAAACGCATAGCTTGGGCGGGAGTTTCAATAGACGGCGTTATTCTTCGCGTTGAAATAGTCGAAGCTAAGGAACCGCCCGATATTGTCGATACAAGCGGAACGGGCGATATAATAGCGGGGATAGACGGAATAATTACCTACGTTGAAGCGCTCTCCGGTCGCGCCGTCGTTAAAGTTGGCGATGCTGTTAAAAAAGGGGACGTACTTATTTCGGGAACAATCGGAACTGAGGAAACCTCCCTATATACAAGGGCGCGCGGTACTGTAAAGGCTAAACTCCTATATATATTCAAAAAGACCGTCGGAGAGACCGAAAAAAAGCCGATTAAAACTGGCAGATTTGAAACCATCGTTGATGTTTCGGCGTTTTCTTTGGAATTTCAAAGAAAATGTGAATTTTCTTCGTATTTTTCGCGTGAAATCGGAGATTTTACGATGGATAGGTGCTTTTTGCCTATAAAGTTTAAAGCACGTATATACTTCGAACTTGAATATCGTGAAGCTTTACTGTATGATTCAGAGAAGCTCGCTATGGCGCTTATGCTTGCAAATACCGCAGTTGCGAACGGTATCGATAAAAACGTCGTAATTTTAAGCAAAAAAACTTCCGTTGAACTTAAAAATACGTACGCCGAAGCTATTATAACGGTTACCCTCGAAAGGGATATAGGCGAGTTTTCGCCCGCCTAACCTTAAAGCCCTTTATATTTAATAACAATTTTAAAAAGGATATGAGAAATGCGAAGCGAAAACGAGGAGCTTGTGTTTTCATCGATGGAGGAACAGATAAAGCTTTTTGGAGCTTTTGATGAAAATCTAAAGATAATCGAATCCGAAACAAATGCTACTATACGTGTAGACACCGATAAGATAAGCTTTTTAGGCGATGCCGAAGCTTGCGCTTTAGCGCAAACTATTGTAGAAAAACTTCTTGCGCTTCTTAGAAAAGGAGAGAGCATTGATAGGAGTAGGATTCGATATTGTATTGACCTCGCAAAGGACGGAAACGCGAATCTTATCACTGAGCTTTGCGATGATGTTGTTGCTTTTACTAATAAGGGTCGTCGGATAAAAAGCAGAACCGTAGGTCAAAAACGATATGTAGACGCACTAAAGCGCTCAACAGTTACATTCGGTGTCGGTCCCGCGGGAACGGGAAAAACTTATCTCGCAGTCGCTATGGCGGTGCTTGCCTATAAAAATAAAGAGGTTGAAAAGATAATTCTTACGCGTCCCGCTGTTGAAGCCGGCGAAAAGTTAGGATTTTTACCCGGGGATCTCCAAAATAAAGTTGATCCATATCTTCGCCCTCTTTATGATTCGCTTTACGACTTTTTAGGACCGGAAACATTTAAATCGCTCTCGGAGCGCGGAACTATAGAGGTTGCGCCTCTTGCCTATATGCGCGGTAGAACACTTAACGATGCCTATATAATCCTAGATGAAGCGCAAAATTGCACCGTTGAGCAAATGAAAATGTTTTTAACGCGATTTGGCGAAGGATCGCGCGTCGTTGTTACGGGAGACGTAACACAAATTGACTTGCCTAATGACAAGCGGAGCGGTCTTCTTCATGCAATTTCGGTTTTAAGGGAAGTACCCGGAATAGATATAGTTTATCTCACTCACAGAGACGTTGTGAGACATGAACTCGTTCAGCGCATAGTGATGGCTTATGAACGCGCGGAAAAACGTAACACAAGGGAGGTTGACGGCAATTGATCGATATTTTAGTTGAAAACACAGAACTTTCAAAAGAGCTTAATAAGCTGATAGAAGAAGTGGCTGAGTTTACGCTTTTACATGAAAGCGCAAAAGGTGACGTTAATATTGCGATAGTGGACGATGAGAGCATAAGACGAATGAACCGTGATTTTCGCGGTGTGGACGATATTACGGATGTTTTGTCATTTCCCTCTATAGACAGTGAATCCGGTTTTTTCCCTATGGACGGTTTTTTGGGTGATATTGCCATCAATTTAAATCGAGCCGGGGAACAGGCGTTGGCGTTTAATCATTCGATAGAACGCGAGATAGCCTTTCTTACGGTTCATGGAATGTTGCATCTTCTCGGATATGATCATGAGAAGCAGGAGGACGAATTTGAGATGTTTGCTTTGCAGGACGATATTTTAAGTGAAATAAAGTTGGAAAGATAATATAGCCATATAAACACTTTTAAAAAATATATTTCCGTATTTAGCGTTTTATCGTTGAAAGGATAATTACCATATGAAACCAATACATGATTTTGAAGTCAAAAACATGCTTAAAATGGCAGAAGAAGCTAAAGATAGAGCATATGCTCCATATTCAAAGTTTCGGGTTGGCGCATGCTTAAAGGGCGCTACCGGCGCATACTATCTTGGAAGTAACGTTGAGAACGCATCCTACGGAGCGACAATTTGCGCTGAGCGCATGGCTCTTTTAAAGGCGGTTTATGAAGGCGAACGAGTTTTCGATGCTCTCGCTATCGGTGGGGACGGAGGCGGGTGTCCTCCATGCGGAATGTGCTTACAGATGCTGTCTGAGTTTTGCGACCCAGAAATGCCGGTTATATTTAGAAACATTAGTTCCGATATAACGGTTGTCTCGCTTTCTGAGCTTATGCCAAAGGCATTTTTGAAAGAGCGGTTGACTAATGCCTGATACTACCTTCAAGTCCGGATTTTTTACAATAATAGGTTCTCCTAACGTTGGGAAATCTACCCTTATTAATCGTTTGGTCTCGCAAAAGATAGCGATAGTTACGGAGCGCGCCCAAACGACGCGCAATAAGATAACCGGTATTCTGACAAAGAAAGATTGTCAGCTCATTTTTATAGATACGCCCGGCGTTATAGCGCCTAAAAATCGTCTTGGTGAATATATGCAAAATACGGCTTACAATGCCCTTAATGAAGTCGAAGGCATTGCTTTTGTTGTAGATGCGCTAGTTGGAGTTAAAGAGCGCGACGAAACGCTTTTTTTGCGTATTAAAAAAGCTAAGGCACCGATTATACCGATTATAAATAAAATAGATCGCTCAACGCTTAAAGATGTATGTGATCTTGAAGATTTTTTTGGTGAAGAGCTTAATCCAATAAGAATTAGTGCAAGAGATGGAACGAATGTGGGTAAGCTTATTGAGAGGTTCGAGTCTCTCGCCGTTCCCGGTCCAATGTATTTCCCGGAAGATATGGTTACGGATCAGCCTGAGCGTACTATATGCGCAGAATTCATAAGAGAAGCGGCACTCACTATGATTAGGGACGAAATTCCTCACGGCATAGGTGTTTATATCGATAAAATCGAAAAACGCGATGATAAAGATATAACCGATGTTTTTGCGACCATATATTGTGAACGCGAAAGCCATAAGGGTATAATTATAGGAAAAAACGGCGCTATGATGAAGCGCATAGGTATTGATTCGAGACACGAGATAGAATGGCTTTTAGACTCACATGTAAATCTTAAGCTCTATGTAAAGGTAAAGCCCGACTGGCGAAACAGCGGGTTGACCCTTAGAGAACTGGGATATGAATAATAAGCGGTAAGTCTGCAAAATTTATTTTTTAATTTTGCAGATTGCTTAGTATTAACGCATTTATTTTATAGATTATTTGAAAATGGCGGTGAATTTTATGGAAATTTCGAAAGAAGTCAGAGAAATGTATTGCGTCACTCTAGGCGCGCGTCATGATAACGCGCCTATACCCGAAGAAGGGCAATATGTTCATTCAAAAGAGATAAAAGACATAAAGGGTCTTACACACGGCATTGGTTGGTGCGCACCGCAACAGGGCGCATGTAAACTAACGCTGAACGTTAAAGATGGGATAATTCAAGAGGCTTTGATAGAAACTATCGGATGCTCCGGAATGACGCACAGCGCTGCGATGGCTTCCGAGATATTGCCCGGGAAAACCATACTTGAAGCTTTAAATACGGATCTCGTCTGCGATGCGATAAACGTAGCTATGCGTGAGCTGTTTTTACAGATAGTTTATGGACGAACCCAATCGGCGTTTTCTCTCGGCGGACTTCCTATAGGCGCGGGGCTTGAAGATTTAGGTAAGGGGCTTAGGTCGCAGATAGGTACGATGTATGGAACTCTTTCAAAGGGACCACGATATCTTGAGATGGCTGAGGGCTACGTTAAAGAACTTGGACTTGACGAAAATGGTGAGATAATCGGCTATAAATTCGTAAGTCTCGGTAAATTTATGGATGATATTAAGACGGGAATGGACGCAAACGAAGCACTCACTAAAAACACAAAGGTATACGGGCGTTTTAATGAGGCGGTAACGGTCATTGATCCGAGGAAGCAGTAAGGATGAAAGATATGATAACATTTGAAAGTTATGAGAGAAGAATAGACAGCATCAATTCGTGCTTAAAAGAATATAAAATCAATAATCTTGAAGAAGCTGTCGCGCTTACCGAAAAATATGGTTTGGATATAAGAAAGACAGTCCTCTCCGTTCAGCCTATAGCCTTTGAAAATGCGGTATATGCATATACTCTTGGTGCCGCTATAGCTATAAGCTCCGGAGCTAAGACGGCGCGCGATGCTGCAATTAGCATAGGCATCGGGCTTCAGGCTTTTTGTATAAAAGGAAGTGTTGCGGATCAGCGTCAGGTCGGAATAGGTCATGGGAATCTTGCTGCAATGCTTTTAACGGAAAATACCGATTGTTTTGCTTTTTTGGCGGGACATGAGAGCTTTGCCGCTGCTGAGGGCGCTATAGGAATAGTTAGAACCGCTAATAAAGCGCGCGTTCGTCCCCTTCGAGTTATATTAAACGGTCTAGGGAAAGATGCGGCATATATAATTTCCCGCGTAAATGGTTTTACCTACGTAAAAACCCAATACAACGAACTTTCAGGCGAACTTTCTATCCTTGAGGAGCGCGCTTTCTCCGACGGAGAAAAGAGCCTCGTTCGCTGCTACGGAGCTAATGATGTCAATGAGGGCGTAGCCATAATGAAATTTGAGAGAGTTGATGTCTCTATAACCGGCAACTCTACAAATCCTACGAGATTCCAACATCCTGTCGCGGGAACTTATAAAAAATGGTGTATTGAAAACGGAAAGAAATATTTTTCAGTAGCCTCCGGCGGTGGTACGGGAAGAACACTGCATCCGGACAATATGGCCGCCGGACCGGCTTCCTATGGGCTTACCGATACAATGGGCAGGATGCACAGCGACGCGCAATTTGCGGGGTCGTCGTCCGTACCGGCGCATGTTGAAATGATGGGCTTTATAGGAATGGGCAATAACCCTATGGTAGGGGCAACTGTTGCTTGCGCTGTTTCGGTTGAGGAGGCTCTTAAAGGCTAAAATAGTTTTGTTTTAATTAAACTTCCCCGCTCTTTTTTGATTTAGGGTGGGGATTTTTACTATTTTAAAATACTCCGTATTTTTATTAAACGTTTTTTGATTATGCACTATATAATAGTTTTAATAATTAATCCTTTTACAGAATAATCTTCTCAATTTTAAGGTTTCTATTTCGTGAGCATGGAAGCATGTTTTCTTGAAGAGTAATACAACTTTAATTGAATAAGATGTGTATTTTAATAATTGTGTGATGCATATCTAAGTTATATATGTTAGCCTATATATGCAAGCTTTTTATTTTGTTCCTCCTTTAACAAATAGCTTTATCGTAAATTCGCTCGGTTATAACGAGCGAATTTGCGTAGCGCTAAAATCAACGCTTATGATATTCATGGGCGTTTTATTATTTTTACTTTTTCTAAATAGTAAATAAAGCGGGATCGCTTTATTTTTTTAAAGCGATCCCAAAATAATAGTAAATTGGAGGAAAACCTTTGTACCATACTTTCCGCTTTTATTATAACCTCGAATAATGGCATTAGTATAGCAAAAAAATCTCTGTCTTGCGGCATCATGTGATTTTTTTGTGTGTCATTATATTTTTACGGGAAGAAAAAACATTCTCAGCCGCTCATCGCGCAAATGTCTCTTTTAAGCTCTCCTATTATTCGTTTTTCAAGCCGCGAAATATAGCTTTGCGATATACCCATCATATCCGCAACCTGTTTCTGGGTACATTCTTCGTTTCCAAACAATCCAAATCTAAGCTCGACTATGCGTTTTTCACGCGCATTTAATTTGTTTAATGCAGCATTCAAAAGTTCCTTATCCACTTCGTCCTCAATATCTCGGCTTACTATATCGGATTCGGTTCCCAAAACGTCCGAAAGTAAAAGTTCGTTCCCGTCCCAATCGATATTTAAAGGCTCATCTAAAGAAACTTCAAGTTTTAAACGCGAGGTTCTTCTAAGGTGCATCAATATCTCATTCTCAATGCAGCGCGATCCATATGTCGCAAGCTTTATATTTTTTTTCGGATCAAATGTGTTAACCGCCTTTATAAGCCCAATGGTGCCAATAGAAATAAGATCCTCAATTGCTACTCCTGTATTTTCAAATTTACGCGCTATATATACGACAAGACGAAGATTCCGTTCTATCAAAACCGTCTTTACCGTCTCCTTATCCGTTTCAAACCTTTCAAGAAGGAGAAGCTCGTCTTCCCTTGAAAGCGGTGGTGGAAGAGCCTCCCCGATACCCATATAATAGATACTCTGTTTAATTTCCGTTCTTCTGTATAAAATTTCGAGTAATTTTCTAACGAAATTTTGCATTCATCGTTCCTCCTCAATATTTCATTTGGCAGAGCAAAGAGCGGAATTATCGCTTCGCCCCCATCAATTTTTCGTTCACTTATAGCAATAAAAAGCTTTATAGTTACTCCGTTTACCGTGGTTTTTTGGGGGAAAAATCCATATAATACCGAGCTTTCACTCACCGTTGAAATAGGAATCGGTATTGTTGCGAACGCTTTAAGCTCAGAGTTCTCAACTATCACTGCGGGAAAACCGCTTATTGGCTCAGCTAGGCTGCTTCCGCTATCGATTATCGCTGAAAAATTATATTTTTTATTGTCGGCTTCTATTATCAGTTCAGCTTTTTCTTCCCCTATTGCCCTGCTTTTTAATAGCCCACGGATAATGCGTGGCAAAAACATTCCCAAAAACGCCGTATATATAACAACGCGAAATGGAATGCCGACAAACAATGCTCCGTTTTCGGACGCACCCCCAAGAAAAAAGACCAGCGCATAGGAAAGCCCACCTAAAACAACCGTAGATAACAGAACCGCCAAAACACCCTTAAAGTACCTAAAGAACGATTTAAATGGGATTCCTAAACTCATTACAAGCAAAAGAGGAAGCTTTAAATACCAATTGGAGAGCGGATTCGGAAACAAATAACTAAAAGCCGCATATATGCCCAGCAATACTGCTAAGGCACCTTGTAGAAGCATATTCCCTCTCACCCTTAAAATTGCACATGCGGATCTCAGTATCAGCATATTCATAATGGCGTTGTCCAAAAGAAAAATTTCTATATACATTAAACACCGCCCTAAGTTTAAGCTTTCGGTGTCAGTATAGATTATGTTTCTATTTGTATTTGTAGAATGAGATACAAGAAATAGGCAGATTTGTGCTGTAAACGAAGATTCAACCTATGAATAAATCCTGCATAGTATAGAGAATAAAGGTGGTAATGCGATATGAAGCTAAAAAAAGCCTCCCCCTCTTTTAAAAAGCGCAGGGCACGTTTTGGGATCTTTATTATATTCGTCATAGTCTCGCTTACGGTTGTATTTTGTTTTTTTAATAACAGCGTACGACCGGCTATGATAGCGCTATCCGAATCTAAAGTAAAATTAATTGTAAACCGTGCTATGCTTAATTCAATTTATACCTCTATGAGCAACAACAAAGCCTATTCAAATATACTTTCAACTGTTAAGATAGGCGAAAGGCTGTCCATGCTTAAAACTGATAGTATTGCAATGAATATGCTCGCTACTGAATGCACGGAAAAAGCGGCGGATTTCATAGGGAAGCTTGGGGAACAGGGAATAAGTATAGCTTTAGGAACATTAACGAACATTCCAATGTTTTCAGGGCTAGGTCCTAAGCTAAAAATGACATTTACGCCTGCCGGAAGCGTTTTAAGTGAATTTGATTCGCAATTTTCAGCCTCAGGGATAAATCAAACTCTTTTTAGAATAATGCTAAAGTTAACGGCGAATGTATATATAATTATGCCCGGTGTTTCGCAGAACATCAGCGTTGTAACGGAGGTTATAATAGCCGAAAGCGTAATAGTCGGCGAAGTACCTCAGGTATTTACGGATGTTGCCAACAATGAGGATATGCTGAACCTTATTCCGACAGAGATACAATAAATTAGCATAAAAAAGCGTCGATTGAAAGATTTCAATCGACGCTTTTTTATTTATCTATTCGGGCTTTATCAATACATGCCCTGTCCGCCACCCATAGGAGCTGCTTCCGCTTCAGGTTCGGGAATATCGCAAACGATGCTCTCGGTCGTAAGAACCATAGCAGCTATGCTTGCCGCATTTTGTAATGCGCTTCTCGTTACCTTCGTCGGGTCTATGATACCCTTATCTTCCATTATACCATATTCATCAAGATAGGCATCGTAGCCATATCCCGGAATCGTCGAGTTCTTTAAAGCTTCAACTATGACAGAGCCTTCAAGTCCCGCGTTTGCTGCTATCTGACGTACCGGTTCTTCGAGAGCGCGAACGATAATCTGAATTCCGGTTTTCCTATCACCCTCCGCGTTGTTTTCAAGAGCCTTTACGCGTTTTATAAGGCTGACCAGCGCAACTCCGCCACCGGGGACGATGCCTTCTTCAACCGCCGCGCGAGTTGCGGAAAGGGCATCCTCTATACGCATCTTAATTTCCTTCATTTCGACTTCGGTAGCCGCGCCTACAGATATGACCGCTACGCCACCGGCAAGCTTCGCAAGGCGCTCTTGCAGCTTTTCCTTATCGTAATCGCTCGTCGTCTCTTCGATCTGAGCGCGAATCGAATTGATTCTAGCCTTAATCTCCGAAGGATCGCCGGCACCTTCAACTATAGTCGTATTTTCTTTATCGACCTTAACTTGATGCGCCGTTCCGAGCTGATTCAACGTTGTCTCTTTAAGATCCATCCCGAGTTCTTCGGAAATTACTTCTCCGCCTGTCAAAACCGCGATATCTTGAAGCATAGCCTTGCGCCTATCGCCAAAGCCCGGAGCTTTTACTGCGACGCAACGGAATGTTCCGCGAAGAGTATTAACGACGAGAGTTGCAAGAGCTTCACCCTCAACATCCTCGGCAATTATAAGGAGAGCCTTACCCGTCTTTACAACCTGCTCGAGAAGAGGGAGAATCTCCTGAATATTTGAGATTTTCTTTTCTGTTATAAGGATGTACGGATTTTCAAGAATAGCTTCCATTTTATCTCTGTCGGTTACCATGTAGGCAGAGGCATATCCGCGATCGAATTGCATACCTTCGACAAGATTAAGCTCAGTCTCCATAGTTTTGCTCTCTTCAACAGTTATAACGCCGTCGTTTCCGACTTTTTCCATAGCCTCACTTATTAGCGTTCCTATAGTTTCGTTACCCGCGGAAATCGAAGCTACATTCGAGATAGCCTGTTTGTTTAAAATAGGTTTACTTAGATCCTTAAGCCCAGCTACAGCCTCTTTAACCGCATCCTCTATGCCACGCTTTAAGACTATCGGGTTCGCGCCCGCAGCGACGTTTTTAAGTCCCTCGCGAACTATAGCTTGCGCAAGAAGAGTAGCGGTTGTCGTTCCGTCACCGGCAACGTCGTTCGTCTTTGTCGCAACTTCTTTTACAAGCTGAGCGCCCATGTTTTCGAACGAATCTTCAAGCTCTATTTCTTTTGCTATTGTTACGCCGTCATTCGTAATCGTAGGCGCACCAAACTTTTTATCGAGTACAACGTTCCTGCCCTTTGGTCCTAATGTAATTTTAACGGTATCAGCAAGCGCATTGATACCCCTTTCGAGAGCGCGGCGAGCCTCTTCACCATATTTTAATTGCTTTGCCATGATTTAATTCCTCCTTAAAATTCAGTCCTCGACGACTGCCAAAATATCGCTCTGACGAACGACGGTAACTTCTTCTCCATCTACCTTAACTTCCGTTCCGGCATACTTTGAATAAATAACCTTGTCTCCAACCTTAACGTACATAGTAACGTCTTTCCCGTCAACAACTCCGCCCGGACCAACGGCTATAATCTCAGCCACTTGCGGCTTTTCCTTAGCGGTTCCCGTTAAAATAATGCCGCCCTTAGTCTTTTCTTCAGTCTCAAGACTTCTTATTACCACGCGATCGGCTAATGGTTTAAGCTTCATAATAATATTACCTCCGAATCATTCTCAACTTGTTTGTTAGCACTCAACTTCATCGAGTGCTAACAGTCCCTATGATAGAGCATTGAGCTTTTATCGGCAATGTGCAATTTTAGCCTAATACAGATGAAAAACTCCATTATAACGAAATAACATGATAAATATCATCCGTTATCTTTATTTTTCATCTATACTCATTTTTACTCTATTTTACGTTTTAAAAAGTGGCGTGCTTGTTGCACAAATGTGAATAATGGTGATAAAATAATCTATTGATTTTTTTAGCAAGGTAGGTTAATTATGGAGAACTTTACAAAATGGGATGCACGTTTTATGGAGCTGACGAAAGTTATAGCAACTTGGTCAAGCTGTTACAATGAAAATCGCCAAATAGGCGCTGTTATAGTAAAAAACAAGAGAATAATAACTACTGGGTATAATGGCGCTCCGGCCGGTATAATAAGCTGCAAAGATCGGGGCGAATGTATTAGGCGAAAGCTCAATATTCCCTCGGGGAAACAACATGAAATTTGCTACGCAATACATGCTGAGCAAAACGCAATTATTCAGGCAGCAAAGCTCGGGATAGCGATAGAAGGAGCGACGCTCTATTGCACACATCAACCATGCGTAATATGCGCAAAGATGATCGTTAACGCCGGAATAAATAAAGTTATATACGGCGATGGTTATCCGGACGAATTTGCCATGCAGATTTTTGATATGGCTCAAGTTGAAATTTTAAGGTACGAAGCCGACTAAACTAAAAGCTTTCTAATAAGGTGAAATTTCGCGACTTTTTAAAGCCAAACCTAATTAGAAAAGCTTTGCCGTTTGAATTTTAAAATTCAAACGGCAAAGCTTTTCTAAAATAACAATAAAATCTATAATGCAGGAACATCCGGTTTTTTACCTTCCGCTCCCCCTGTTTTCACCAATACGGCTTATACATCTCAATATTTTTAAGATGCTCTTCATAGGTCTTTGCATATACCAACTCGCCTGTAGCCGCATATTTCAAGCAAAAGTAAAGATAACCCTGATCGGCAAATGCCATATCCGGATGAAGCGCCGCATATATTGTCTTTTGACCCGGGTTACAAATAGCCGATGGCGGTAATCCCTTATTCTTTCGAGTATTGTACTGCGTTACTGCCTGAAGCTCCTCTGCCGTAAGGTTAAGTTTCTTAACGTCCCAATAATATGCAAGAACTGCATCCGAACCCAGCGTAGTATCCGTTTTAAGACGTTTTTGGAATATCGCGGCAACTTTAGCGTAATCCTCTTCAAGTACCGCTTCTTTTTCGATCATAGACGCAATTATCAATATATCGTCTATGCTCATATTCATTTCTTTCGCGCGCACCTTATACTCATCTGTAAATACAAGATCAAAGCGAGAAAGCATCTTTCGAATAATTGTATCAGACGAGGCATTTAGATAAAAATCATAAGTGTCGGGGAAAAGGTAACCCTCAAGATTGAATTTGCGTGATTCCTTTGAAGTTTCCGTACCCTCTTTAGGAAGCATTGCGCTTATAAAATCAAAATTCGCAAAATTCGCACCCGTTTTGCAATTTTCCAAGAATTCGCTCTCGCTAATCTCCATGCCCTTTGCTTTAAGCTCCGCCGCTATTTCTTTAACGGTCATCCCCTCGGGGAAGGTCAGCCTAACTATATTCATCTCCTCGCCGCCTCTGCAAAGCGTATCAATAATTGAGGGAATATCCATATTTTTACTTAGATAATATCTCCCGGGCAATAAATCCTGAGCCTTACCCATAAAATCCACATATACTTTAAAAACAGCCTTATTGCGAATAAGACCCTGATTACCCTCTCCGCAAGCTTCATAAAGAGCCTTTGCAATCGTCGACGCGCCCCATCCGCTTTCAACAACAACCGTTATAGGCGTTGCGTCGCTTGAATCTACCGGCGAAATATATTGGTTTAACATTACATTGTAAAATATAGCAACTCCGGAAAGTGCTATGACAACCGAAAGTGCAACTATTATAGCCGGTCGCGCCGCTACATATATTCGCCTTCGTTTTGCCTTCAATATACGCGCTTCACGCTCCGTCAATTCTTTTTTAGATTTTCCAAAGAACATATTAAGCCTCAAGCGCCCCGAGATCCAAATCTATAGCGTCTCCCAAAATCTTATAAACATCGCCCAACATCGCATGCAATTGATATTCCGCGATAAGATACATAGATGCGTCCGCGTTCATCTGTAAAAGCTCACCGATTTTTTGAAGTTTTTGCATTGTTTCGTCATCCTTTTTACCGGAAATGACGCCTGCCTGCGCTTCAAGCTGCATTTTGTGATAATCCTTCAAAAGCGCCTTAGTCGTTTCATTCTCATAAGCTTTTGCCTGTGTTTTTTTGTATTCTTTGTACTCCTCGCTCGTGCCTAAAAGCTTTGCAAGTTCTCTAGCCTTGTCGTAAACCATAGTTTTTTCCTCGTTTCTTGCGTATTTTCCGTACGCTTAAATTTCCATAACTACAGGAAGTATTATAGGCGTACGTTTTGTTTTATTGTATAAATAATCCTTAAGACGTGTGCGAATATTGTTTTTAATACTCCCCCACTCTGTCTTTGGAAGATTTTTAAAATTCGATGCTTCAAATTTCACTATGACCGCCGCCTCCGATAAAAGTTCTTCGGAATTCCTTACGTATACGAAGCCGCGCGTAGTAACGAGAGGCTCGCTTAGCATTTCCCCCGTCATTTTATCTATAGCAAGGACTATTGAAAACAACCCGTCCTGCGAAAGGGCGCGCCTATCCTTTAAAACAGCCGAGCCTATATCCCCTATTCCTAGACCATCTATCATTACGCTTCCCGAGGGAACGTTCGATGAAATATAAGCGCTGGATCCGTCCGTTTCAAAACAGTCCCCTATCTCCGTCACAAATATATTTTCAGGAGGTATGCCGAGGCTTTCAGCTATCCCTGCATGTTGATACATATGTCTGAACTCACCATGAACCGGCATGAAAAATTTCGGTTTAACGAGGGTAAGCATAAGCTTAAGCTCGCCGCGCATCGCATGCCCCGAAACGTGAACGTCCGCCATTGGGTCGTATACAACGTGAACGCCCTTTCTGTAAAGTTGATTTATAACCTTGGATATCCCCACCTCGTTTCCCGGTATTGTCGAAGCGGATATTATAACCGTATCCCCCTCTCCAACGTTAAGCCGGTGCGACGAATTAGCCATTCTGAAAAGTCCGCTCATAGGTTCGCCCTGACTCCCCGTAGTTATAACGCATATCTGATCATCGCGATATTTTTTAAGGTTTTCAACGTCTACGACGGATTCCTCCGGCAAATTCATATATCCGAGTTTTAGGGCTACATCCGATATGTTTTGCATACTTCGTCCCTGAAAACATACGACTCTGCCAAACGATATAGCAACATCGGCTATCTGCTGAACGCGATATATATTTGAAGCAAAAGAAGCTACTATTACGCGCCCGGGAGCGAGGTCAAAAACATGTTCAAAAGTCTTTCCAATTTCCATTTCGCTCTCGGTATAGCCGTTCGCCTCCGCGTTCGTACTATCGCTCAAAAGAAGAAGTACTCCCTCCGAACCATACCGCGCAATCCGCGCGATATCCGTCGGTTCTCCATCTATCGGAGTATAATCAACCTTAAAATCTCCGGTATGTATAATTGTACCTATCGGAGTTTTAATAGCAAAAAGCACAGCGCCCGCTATCGAATGATTGACCTTTATAAATTCTATTTCCATACAGCCGAGCTTTACCGTATCTCCCGGCTCAACGCAATTCAGATTTGCCTCGGTAAAATGAATTTCCTTCAGCTTATGCTCAATAAGCGCAATAGTGAATTTTGTTCCATAAACCGGAGTATTGAACTTTCTCAGAGCATATGGAAGCCCGCCTATATGATCCTCATGCCCATGCGTTATTACCATGCCCCTGAGTTTACTTATGTTCTTTTCAACATAGGTCATATCCGGAATAACGAGATCAATTCCAAGCATCTCCTCGTCGGGAAAGCACAAACCGCAATCTACGACGATCATATCGTCCCCATATTCTATTACGGTCATGTTCTTTCCAATTTCGCCAACGCCGCCAAGCGGTATGACTTTTAATTTTTTATTCAAAAAAAGTTTCCTTTCTCAATCCAAACTTATCATTATACAGTTTATTATACATTGAATTCATGCACTTAACAAGCGCCTAAAATTCCGTCTCTATAAAGTTGCTCCAGTTTTACCTCTAATATTTCCCCGGTAATGTCTCTGTTGCTTTTTAAAAACACTTCAACGTAGTTCTCAGTATACCCATGAAAAATTCCGTTCTCCTCACTTTCAAATAGCACTTTAGCGGTTTTTTGAAGCATGTTTTTATTAAACTTTAACGAAAGCTCATGCGAAAGCGCTATCAGTTCCCTCGCGCGCTCCTCCTTTACTGACTTTAATATCTGATTAGGAAAGTCATAAGCCCTCGTCCCGCTGCGCCTTGAATAAGGAAAAACATGAATCCGCGAAAAACCTATTTCTTCCGCAAAAGAGAGAGTTTCCCTATATTCCTCCTCTGTTTCACCCGCGAAGCCGACGATGATATCCGTCGTTATCGCCGCATCATCTATATTTTTGCGCAAAAGTCTGACCGCTTTTCTGTACCCGTCGGTCGTATATCGCCTATTCATACGTTTAAGCGTCGAATCGCTCCCACTTTGAAGCGAAAGGTGAAACTGTGCGCAAACATTGTTCGCATTTCTAAGAGCGGAAACAAAATTTTCATTGCAAAATTCGGGTTCGAGAGAACCCATC
Source organism: Clostridia bacterium (assembly GCA_036654235.1). Taxonomy (GTDB): domain Bacteria; phylum Bacillota; class Clostridia; order Christensenellales; family CAG-138; genus JAVVSK01. The sequence goes on from JAVVSK010000003.1 coordinate 53,839, forward strand.
CTTATGCGTTCTATTCCAATTTCTCCCGCCATCTTTATAACGTCGTTTATGTTCGTCCCATCACACATATCTTTCCCATATGACATAATATGTATTCCGGTTAGGACAATTTCTTTATAGCCCATACCCGAAAGTCTTATGAGCTCACGCTCAACACTTTGCAAAGATCTGCTCTTTATTTCCCCTCTGGCATATGGTATAACGCAATAGGTGCAAAATCTATCGCAACCGTCCTCAATTTTTAAATAGGCGCGCGCGCGGTCATATGAATGCGCTGTGAGATCCTCGAATCGCGCTCCGTGCTCGTTTTTTTCTTCCTGAACACCGTTTAAATATGACGATACACGCGAAAAAATATCTGCACGGTCATCCGTACCTAAAACTATATTAACCCCGTCAAGTTCTTCGACTTCCTTTCGGCGCAGCTTCGCATAGCAACCAGAAACGACGATGCAAGCTCTAGCGTTTTTCGCATGTGCCCTACTTATCATCTGGCGAGACTTTTTATCGCTCGTTTGTGTAACAGAGCATGTGTTTATTATATAAACATCGGCTATCTCGTCAAAATTAACAGTTTCAAAGCCGTTTTTTTCCATAATTACGCGCATCGCGTCGGTATCATATTGGTTGACCTTGCAACCCAATGTTATATATGCAGCTTTCATAGTTCGCCTTCAAGTTCATAGAGGCACGAAGCAAGCATTGCTATCCCAGCTGTCTCCGTGCGCAAAATTCGTTTTCCTAGGGAAACAGGTATGCAAAATTGATCGGTCAAAAAACTTACCTCGTCTCTATTCATACCTCCCTCCGGTCCTATAAAAATAGCTAATGATTTAGGATCTTTCAGAGCTTTAAGCGCATCTTTAAGGCTTCTATCCCGCTCTCCCTCATAGGCAAGTAAAACAGAGTCAAAATTCATTTCTGAAAAATTTATGTTCTTTAAATCGACCGGAGCCGCAATATTTGGTACTATTCCGCGACGCGACTGTTTCGACGCTTCATAGGCAATTTTATTGAAACGTTCAAGTTTGTTTTTAACGTCGTCGTCCTCAAGCCTTTTTACACATCGAGCCGCGCGAACAGGAATGATAGAAAAAACGCCGAGTTCAATTGATTTTTGAATTATAAGCTCAAATTTATCAAATTTCGGTATGCACTGAAAAAGTGTTATCGCGGTTTTAGGCTCCGTATCAACCAATTTTTCTCCTGTTATAGAAATTTTTACTTCGCTTTTTGAAGCCGCCGTAATGATAGCGGTCAACTCCACGCCTCTTTCTACCGTGACTATCTCGTCCCCAACCCTAAGACGTAAAACTAAAAAAGCATGCGCCGAATCCGATTTTGATAGCGTAGCTTCGTTATTTTCATTATGTCCATCGATAAAAAATCTGTACATCAGCCACCTTTTCGCGCCAGTATCGCCGCCCAGTCACCGTCTGTCTTAACCGCTTCTATTGAAAAACCGTTTTTCGATATCGCAATTTCAACATCTTTAAGCCTATCCATTATAATACCGGATGTAACAAAAAAACCGTTGCACTTTATTAGAGCAGCCGCGGTTTCTGAAAGCGGAATTATAACGCCTGCAACGATATTTGCAACCGCTATATCAAAGGATCTTTCGGCTATTTCGTTAAAAAATGCTGAATCATTTAGAACGTCGCCATATCGAACGGTAACGGTATCTCCGTCTATTTCATTCAGGCTCACATTATTCTTCGTCGCCTTTACGGCGTTTTCATCTATATCTATCGCATAGACGCTCTTTGCACCAAGAAGTTTTGATGCAACCGTCAATATTCCCGAGCCTGAACCAAGGTCAATCACATCATCATTACCTTTTACCGCAACCTCTAAAAGTTCAATGCACATTCGAGTTGTCGGATGCAGTCCCGTTCCAAAAGCAAGACCGGGGTCGATAGTCAGCTTAATACGATCGGTTTCGGGCGGCTTTTCCCAGTTTGGACATATTAAAAAACGATTACCTATGGCAGAGGGTTTATAATATTTTTTCCAGTTATCGACCCAATCCACGTCATCACGAACAACGCCGGTAACGCGCAACGAACCTATATCAAGATCCGAACATGCCCTTATGTTTTTTATAGCTCTCTCTATATCTAAAATTGCCTCATCTTTTTTCTCAGTGTCGTTTATATAAACGATTACCTTCGCCTCGTCCGTCAAATTAAACTCATCTACATCCGCATAGTCCCAGTTTTTCGCGGTATCTTGAAGAAATTTTTCAACGTCTTCCCTCGTATCGACTATGCTTTGCGATGTATAGCCGAGCGCAAAGAGCGCGCCCGAAACGATTTCTGTACCGAGCGCGTTCGTATATACTGTAATTTCAATAAATGTCATCAGATATTGTCCTTGACCTTTTCAAAAAAGCCCTTTCGCTTTTTTCCTGAAACGTCGTTTCCCAAGCTCTCCGCTAACTGACGTATTATCTTCTCCTGATCATCCGAAAGGTTTTTCGGTACAACAATGTTGATCTTAACCAAAAGATCTCCTCTTGAAGTCGAATGTAAGCGCGTTATCCCCTGCTCACGAAGTCTAAAAGTCGTATTCGGCTGTGTCCCCGCCGGAACATGGTACTTTATATTTCCGCCCTTTAATGTTGGTACTTCTATATCTCCACCTAATGCGGCTACCGGAAATGGTATATTCATATCCATATATATATCAAAGCCGTTGCGCGCAAAAATTTTATGTGGTTTTACCGAAATAACAACCTGAAGATCTCCATATGACCCGCCGTTATAGCCGGCTTCACCCTCATTCGGAACGCGGAATGCCTGACCATTATCTATACCTGCCGGAACTCTAATCTTTACCCTTTTCGTTTTTCTTACGCGTCCATTGCCGCGGCAATCCTGACATACCTCTTTTATAACCTTACCGGTTCCATTGCAAACATTGCATGTCTGCACGGTCGAAAATGCGCCTAAAATCGTATTCTGTTGAACGTGAATCTGACCGGAACCCTTACACCTTGAACAGGTTTCAGGTGTTGTTCCCGGCTTTGCACCGTTCCCTCCGCAGGTAGAACAGTTTTCCTCGCGGCTTAGTCCGATCTCTTTTTCGCAGCCAAATGCCGCTTCTTCGAACGTTATATTTAAACTATAACGCAAATCTCGACCGGGACGCGGAGCATTTTTTGACGCACGGGCATTTCCACCACCGAAACCAAAACCACCTCCAAAAAAGCTGTCAAAAATATCGCCCATATCTGAAAATCCGGAGAAACCACCGCCGGCACCGCCGCCCATAGACGGGTCGAACGCCGCATGACCAAATTGGTCGTACTTTGCGCGTTTTTCCTTATCCGACAGCACTTCGTACGCCTCATTTATCTCCTTAAACTTCGTCTCCGATGCTTTATCATCCGGATGAAGATCGGGGTGATATTTTTTCGCGGCCTTTCTAAATGCGTTCTTTATTTCATCATCCGTGGCATTTTTATCTACGCCTAAGGATTCATAATAATCTTGCTTTGCCAAAATTTCTCTTAGCTCCTTAACTATGGATTTAACGACACTTAAACAAGCGCCGTCGATTTTATATTTCGCCGCAAATATGCGCGGCGAAAAAACTGCGGAGATAATCTTATGTCTCCGCTAAAAATCAGCATTTCTTCATAATTAGCGGGAAGATTGCGGCGAATATAAAATCCGCCGCTTATATTCTCTTTCCCGCGCATTTTATTAAATATTACTTCTTTTCGTCGTCGTTTATAACCTCATAATCCGCATCGACTACGTTATCGCCGTTTTGTGTCGCTCCACCATGTTGCGCATCCGCATTAGGGTCAAAACCGCCCTGATTAGCGCCACCCGCATTCTGTTGAGCCTGCGCCTGAGCCTGATAAACTTTACCAAAAACATCATAACTCACCGTCGTAAGTTTTTCAACCGCCGCCTTTATAGTAGCCGTATCCGTACCCTCGAGAGCCTTTTTAAGAGCCGCTACTTCTTCCTCTACCTTCGTCTTATCGGCAGCATCTATCTTATCACCCATTTCCCGAACGGTTTTTTCAGTATTATAAACCATGCTGTCTGCGTTGTTCCTAACTTCAACGTCTTCCTTCTTCTTTTTATCATCGTCCGCAAAACGATCTGCCTCGTCTACTGCCTTCTTTATCTCGTCCTCGGATAAATTTGTCGAAGCTGTTATCGTTACCTTCTGTTCATTTCCGGTTCCCAGATCCTTCGCGCTTACATGAACTATGCCGTTAGCATCTATATCAAAACTCACCTCAATCTGAGGGATTCCGCGCGGAGCCGCAGCAATACCCGCAAGTTGGAATCTTCCGAGAGTCTTATTATACTGAGCAAATTCGCGTTCGCCCTGTAAAACATGTACTTCGACACTCGTTTGTCCATCCGCCGCCGTCGAAAAGATCTGGCTCTTTTTTGTCGGTATCGTAGTATTACGATCTATCAGCTTCGTAAATACTCCGCCTAATGTCTCTATCCCGAGAGAAAGCGGCGTTACATCCAGAAGAAGAATATCCTTTACATCACCCGCTAAAACGCCCGCTTGAACCGCCGCACCGATAGCTACGCACTCGTCGGGGTTTATTCCTTTAAACGGCTCTTTCCCTGTTATATTCTTTACCATTTCCTGAACAGACGGCATTCTCGTCGATCCGCCGACTAAGATAACTTTATCTATAGCCGCTGAGTTTAAGTTAGCATCGCGCATCGCCAGATTCATACATTCCTTTGTCTTTAAAACTAGGTCATGCGTGAGTTCGTCAAATTTTGCACGCGTTATTGTCATATCGAGATGCTTAGGTCCTGTCGCGTCTCCACAAATAAACGGAAGGTTTACATTAGTCGAAACCGTCGCCGAAAGCTCAATTTTAGCTTTTTCTGCCGCATCCTTTAAGCGCTGAAGAGCGATCCTGTCATTTCCTAGATCAATTCCCATTTCCTTCTTAAATTCGGCTACCATATAGTTAACTAAGCGATTGTCAAAATCGTCGCCGCCTAAGCGGTTGTTACCGTTCGTCGCTAAAACTTCAAATACACCGTCACCGATCTCAAGCAGAGAAACGTCGAACGTTCCGCCACCAAGGTCATATATCAAGATTTTCTGATTTGCTTCTTTATCCATGCCATACGCAAGGGATGCCGCCGTAGGTTCGTTGATTATACGAAGTACTTCGAGACCGGCAATACGCCCCGCGTCTTTAGTAGCCTGACGCTGACTATCGCTGAAATAAGCCGGAACAGTTATAACCGCCTGCGTTACCTTTTCACCGAGATAGCTCTCGGCATCCTGCTTTAACTTCTGAAGAATCATCGCCGAAATCTCCTGCGGCGTATAGTCCTTACCATCAATAGTCTTCTTATAAGAAGAGCCCATCTCTCTCTTAATCGAAGCAATAGTGCGATCCGTGTTGGTTATCGCCTGACGCTTCGCAACCTGACCTACTAAACGCTCGCCGTCCTTTGAAAATGCCACAACGGACGGTGTCGTTCTGTTTCCCTCAGCGTTTGAGATAACGACAGCTTCTCCACCTTCCAGAACAGCAACACAAGAGTTGGTTGTCCCTAAATCAATACCTATAATTTTTGACATAATTTTATCCTCCAAAAAATCTTATTTATTATTTCGCAACCTTCACCATCGCGTGACGAATTATGCGGTTGTGAATCATATAACCCTTTTGCAACACTTCTATTATAGCGCCGCTTTCAAAATCTTCGCGTTCCTCTGTAAGAACAGCGTCATGAAAGTTCGGGTCAAAGGAGCCGTCAGCCTCTATTTCCGTAAGTCCGAGCTTAGCAAGAGTATCTTTCAATTGTCGATATACGAGCTTCATACCGTCAAAAAAAGAATCACCATCTTCAACGACGGCTAACCCGCGCTCAAAATTGTCTAACACCGGTAAAAGCGGCGTTATCGCGTTGCTTACCCCGTCATTTATGCTGTCAAGACGAATAGCCGCGTTTCTCTTTCTATAATTGTCGAACTCCGCTTGAAGGCGCTGAGCCGTAGATACAGCATCGTTCTTCGCGTCCTCTCTTAGAGCTATCTCCGTTCTAAGCTTTTTTATCTCGTCAAGCGAAAGCGTTATGCACTCGTCTTCTCCGCTAAGATCTATCTCGTCCTCAGCGTTAAAAGTATCTGTTTTTTCTTCCGACCCAACCTGAGCTCCGTTAGCCTTATCTTTATCCTTATTCTTGCCCAAAGCTATTCTTCATCCTCCTCGAACATTGTCGTCAATATATTGCTAAGGCTTTCGCCCATATAGCTCAAAATAGCCAAAATTTTTGAATAATCCATGCGCTTTGGCCCTATAACGCCGAAAGAACCCATGGTTTCTCCGCCTATCCTATAAGTCGCCGTAACAACGCTGCAATCCTGCATATCCAAACTTTCATTTTCACTTCCGATAGTAATCGAAAATTCAACTTTTTTTGCGTTATCCAGTATATCGTAAAGTAAATCGCGCCCTTCTATAGCATCTATCAGCTGACGCGCCTTTAAAACATCGCTGTATTCCGGAAAGAGCAGTATATTCGTTGTTCCCGAAAGTTCAAAGTTGGTTTTTCTCGACTTGCTCACGTTTAAAAGCACGGTAGCAACGGAATCCAAAAATTCACGATGATCGCTCAAAGTATTTTGCAGTTCTTTAAGCAAAACCGACCCCGCCTCCGTCAGCTTTCGATTCATATATTTTTTCGTAAGCATATTTGAAAGTTTTTCGAGCTGACTATCGTCTATCCCCGTGGGGAGTCTTATTACCGCATCCTTCATAACACCTATATCTGTTATTATTATCGCTAGGGCGCGCGTTTCGCTTATTTTTATCAGTTGGATGCGCCTCAATTTTATCGTATTGAAGCTCGGTGTAAGCGCCATGGATATATAATGTGTCATGCTCGAAAGTACGTTCGCCGTCTGTTTTATAACATCTTCAATATCGCTAAGTTTCTCATCATAATGTTTCTTTATAAACTGCGCCTCTTCGTCGCTTAAAGCGCTCCTGCTCATTATGTTGTTAACGTAAAGCCTATATGCTTTATCAGAGGGTATGCGTCCGGCGCTCGTATGTGGCTGTTCCAAAAGCCCAAGCTCATGAAGATCGCTCATCTCGTTCCTTATAGTCGCCGAGCTCAGCCCCATGCCAATACGCTTCGATATAGTCCTAGATCCAACCGGCGTAGCGGTTAAAATATAATCGTCAATTATAGCCTGCAAAATCGCAAGTTTTCTTGAATCTAGACCCATGAACCTCCACTTCCTTCCGGTCGTTAGCACTCTCGCTATGTGAGTGCTAATCATCGTGATAAGGATACACTAGCCTATAATGCTTGTCAATAGCTTTAGTCGTTATCTTTGTGAATACAGCGTGAAAAGATGTGAAGCAAATAGCAATTAAAAAGTGGCCTCTTAATTTGCTTCTCTTTCTGCCCTAATTTGTGGAACATCAAACATATTTGCTTCGTATTATTATTATTTCAAACTATAATATATTGCTTTTATCCCATTTTTTGGTTTAGAAAATATTGTTCATTTTATAACTACAATGTTCGTATTTTTGATTGCTAAAACGTGCATTATTGTGTATAATTATACTCGGAATTAAGATTTCCACGCCCTTCGCCCGAACTTTTACTTTTATTTCCTTTTGCGCGGGCGTAAAATCGGCAAAAAAATAAACTATACGAGGTACGAAAATGACAGGGAGAAACATTAAAAAACTATTAGCGGGCGCTATGTGTCTGCTAATGCTGATTCCGTTCGCCTTTGGCGTTTCGGGCGCTGAGAACAATTCGAATTATGAGGCAAAAATTACTCAGCTTAATAACTCAATTTCTGATGAACTCATAAGTGAACTTTTCGCGACAACCGGCGTTAAAATTAACAATGCCGGTAAACCAGAAGTCATTGATGATGAAGAAATGGTTTGTGCCATCATAACCTTAAGTGAAAAGCCTTTGCTTTCGTATGAAGGAATGAAAGCAAATTCGGGGGAATCTAAGGCTCTTGAAATTATCTCAAAAATTAAAAAACAACAGGAAACTGTTAAATCGCGCATTGAAAAAGATATTCTCTTTGATACTCTAGATGTACGATATACCTATTCTCGGGTATTAAACGGATTTTCCGTTACTGTCCCCTATGGAAAACTCAAAGAAATAGCTAAGATAGACGGCGTAAAATCAGCTGCTGTCAGCGGTATTTATTTCCCTTCTGAAATAAAGTCCGATGAACCTTCCGAACCCGCCGTTATAACGACTAACGCCGCCAATACAACGGAATATAAGGGTGAGGGCATGATTATCGCTATTCTCGATACCGGACTCCAGATGTCTCATCCGCTCTTTGCAAGCGATGTTCCGGATCCTGCTCTTTCAAGAGAAGCTATCGAAACAATTATTGCAAGCGGCAACCTTATAGCTACGGAGTCTTTACCCAACTTCAATGTAAATCAGGCTTATAAACGCGTTAAGATTCCCTATCAGTTCGACTATGGTTACAGAGACGCTGACGCAAACCATGATAGTGGAAGCTCTCACGGAACGCATGTCGCTGGAATAGCCTGCGGTAATTCCGGTGTTAATAGCTCTGTTGATCCTGTTGCTCCTAATGCACAGCTTATAGTTATGAAGGTATTCAGATCCGATTCATCCGGCGAATTTGCTTATGATAGCGATATATTCGCCGCTATTGAGGATTGCGCCGTTTTAGGCGTTGACGCTATCAATATGAGCTTAGGCTCCGACGGCGGCTTTACTTCGGCATCCACTATGGAAAATATGGAAAACGCTCTTATGAATGCCAAAAACGCGGGATCTATAATCTCGGCTTCCGCCGGAAATGCTTATTCCGGTTCATACGGCGCAAAACCAAGAGGGGAATCCTATACGGGAAATCTTTACGGAATCAACCCCGATAATTCTATCGTCGGATCACCGTCAACGTATTTGGCTTCCCTCTCTATAGCCAGTCATACATCCGGTTCCGCGGCTAATCGAACCATGTCGGATTTCAGCTCTCTGGGCGCAGCTCCCGATCTTGTTTTAAAGCCCGAACTCTCCGCCTTTGGTGACGGCGTTTATTCTTCCGTTCCGGGAGGCGGCTATGGTGAAAAGAGCGGAACGAGTATGTCTGCCCCACATGTAACCGGCGGTATGGCGGCTGTTAAACAGTATCTTAAGCTTATATATCCGTCCATGAGCGAATCAGATCTATATAATAGAGTCTGTACGCTACTAATGAATACCGCTGATTCCGTAAAGGATAATCTAACCCCAACTCTTCCTATTTCTCCGAGAAAGCAAGGTGCCGGAGCTATGAATATAGCTAACGCTATAGGAACTCCCGCCTATATAACTGTTCCTGGAAATGACCGACCTAAGTTTGACCAAATGGACGATATTGAAGAAACCGGAGTTTATAATTTCACCTTTGTTATTCATAATACGGCGAGAGCTGAACAGCAGTATCAGATTACGGCAATTCCTCTTACCGAAAGGGCGGGAACAATTTCAGGTCCCGAAGGTCCGACGACATATATGACCGAAAATTCGTATCCTCTTTCCGCTGGACTTTCGACCAATTTCCCGGACAATATAGTTACAATTAGCGGCGGTAGCGAAGTAACGGTTAACGCAACGCTTTCGCTTACCCGTAAGGACATAATGTACATAAAGTCGAATTTTGCAAACGGATGCTATGTCGAAGGCTTCATAAAACTTCTTGCGCAGGGAACAAACTCAATTAACCTTAGCGTTCCCTTCCTTTGTTTCTTTGGCGATTGGACAAAACCGGCAACTCTCGATAATGGTTTTTATTTTGACACGATTAACGGAAATCCGGACTGGACAAATTACTATACAAATGAAATTTTAACAACAAATGGCTCGTCGGACACCTATCTCGGAACAAACCCCGGCGGTTCGACCCTTAATTACCTCGCTGACAGAAACGCAATTTCTCCCAACGGCGACTCGAAATTTGAGGCGATTGAAATGCTGAGGCTAGGTCTTTTGCGCGGTGTAAAGCTTCTTAGCTATACGATAACCGGCGAAGATGGTAGTGTCTATTATACCAAAAACATTCCCTATGTGACGCGCACAAGTTGTAACTATTATATGGAAACATTATATTGTGGATACTATGAAGGCGAACGCATAGATAGGTGGCAGGGAACCGATGCAAACTCAAATCCGCTTCCGAACGGAACGCGGGCGACGCTAACGGTAAAAGCCGAAGTTGATTTCGACATACATGAATCAAATTGCTCGAACGATACATGGGTTATTCCTATAACGATAGATACCGAAGCTCCGACGATGACAAAGGCGAGCGTTTCCGTAATCGGCGACAGAAAGTATCTCGACGTTACAGTCAGCGATAATCACTATATTGCTAACCTGTCCGTAACAAACGCGACATTTACAAGCGCTTATGTTAATATGCCTATAGCCGAATCGGAACGCGGTCTAACTAAGTCCTATCGTATAGATATTACAAACTGTAATACGAACAATTTGGGTTTAGTCGCTTTAGACTATGCCGCGAATAAGAGCACGTATTCGCTCGACATAACCGACATAACTGATACGAACAAGCCTATAACAGATGCGATGAAAATACTCGGTTCAGACTTCGAAAACGCAACTTTCCCTCCTTCGGGATGGAGCATAAACAATACATCCGAAAACACATGGACGCGCGAAAGTGGCGATACCTTCGTAGCTAGAATAAATCCTTCCACATCCGCACAAAACGAATGGCTGGTTCTTCCGACCGTCAACCTTTCCGAATATGATAACCAAATAAATGTAGCCTTTAGATTTGTTACGGATTACGAAGTCATGGTTCAAAACGCGAATGCGGCTGTCAGTCTAAGAATTTCGAAGGATGGCGAAAACTTCGAAACAATTTATACAACAGCAACCGAATCGATGTTCACTTCATGGGCAAACGTTGAAAAACGTATATATATTCCATATGCCTATCAAAATGAAACGGTAACATTAGCTTTTGTTTACGAAGGGCAAAACGGAGCGCGGTTCGACCTCGACAACGTATATGTATATGATAATCAAACACCGGTTCTCGAAAACCCGAGCGAAAGCAGTGAGTCTTTAGACGACATTTTAAATATTGAGGGCGGTACCCTTACGTTTACCAATGAAAATCAAAAGCCTTGGATTGTAACGGATACTGATGGTCGCAAATGTGCAAAATCCGGCAACGCAAGTATGAATAATACGAGCAGCACTCTGACGCTTAACGCGAATGAACTTGCGGCCGGTCTGAGGCTTAAATTTGACTGGAAGGTAAGTAGCGAAAGCAATTACGATTATCTTGAATTCAAAGTTAACGGAACAACGATGGAACGCATTTCCGGCTTTGTGGGTTGGCAGACATTTACTTATAATATAACATCGACAAGCAACTATACCTTCTCATGGATCTATTCAAAGGATAGCAGTGCTAGTACCGGTGACGACTGTGGTTATCTTGATAATGTTTCGATAACCGCGCCTATCGCCGTAACCGGGCTTACCCTTTCAGCAACCTCTCTCAATATGGAAATGGGACAATATGCTCTTCTTGCAACTAACGTAATGCCCGAAAATGCATCCGATAAAACTTGCACCTATAGCAGCGACAACCCAGCTATAGCTTCCGTTACAAATAACGGAGTTATAAACGCTTTAGCTATCGGTTCGGCAACTATAACCGCAACAACGGTCGACGGAGGATTTACCGCCTCTTGCGTAATCAACGTAAGTGCCCGCATTGGTCTCGCCGACGGCTATTCCAGAATCGTTTTATTCGCGCTTGATCCTTGGAACGACGGATCAGGCTATCAACTCCTTCTTGATTCTGATGCAACAGCATACGGAACGATAATTCCTACCGTCGGTTCGTTAACGCCTAAGGGCAACGCAAGCGCCGGCGTATATCAGGAATTTGAGTATAAAATTCCAACTGATGCAGATGGCTCAACTACAACCTCAAACGTTGTTTTAAATAATGCAATCTATATAGATGTTCCCGCCGGAACTTATGATTTTTGCGTCACCAACCCTGTTCCTAATGATAGAATTTGGATAGCCGGTGGCGAAAACGCAAGGAAAGATAATTTTGACTTCAGAGCGGGCTTTGAATACACACTTTCTTGCACAGCATCCTCAAATGGTGATACGGTTTCTCTCGCTGAAGAATATATTGGGTCCGGTCCTATACCGACACCGACAATTCCTCCGGTAACTCCGACAATTCCCCCGGTAACTCCGACGCCGACAATTCCTCCGGTAACTCCGACACCGACAATTCCCCCGGTAACTCCGACACCGATTCCCTACGCAATGGGTGACGCAAACCTTGACGGCTATGTCAATACGGGAGACGCAGCGTGCATACTTCGTTTTATAGTTGGTCTTGCGCCTATGAACGAAACGCAGCTTTTTCTTTCTGATATAAATGTTGATGGCTACGTAAATACGGGAGACGCGGCGCTTATATTGTCTTTAGCTGCCAGCTCTTCTGCAAAAATTAATTAACCTTCCTCCCGTTTGGTAATTTTTAAGGGTGATTATGATAATCTCATGATCACTCTTAAACTATAAAGTCAACGTTTTTATAATTGAACGTGCAAAAACCGCCGATAGATTTATCGACGGTTTTTGATCTTAGATTCATGATTTTTTTATATCTTTATATTATTTATCCTCTGCAACAATGGCATGGCTTTTTCTCCGTAACCGAATATCCCTCTACGTACCTTGTATTGTTGTTTGGAAGCTTATTTTGCACTATCGCAAGGCATTCCCCAAATCTCTGATAATGAACTACTTCGCGCTCGCGGAGGAAACGGAGAGGATTCAACAATTCGGGATTGTCGGTCAACGTCATGAGATGTTCATATGCCGTTCGCGCCTTCTGCTCTGCTGCAATCATATAAGCATAACATTAGAAATTCCAATGTATCTCAATAGGTATTTCATTGCCACCCTGTATTCGCTTCGCGACAGATATATAATCTACCATTGCATCAACAATTTCGCGCGTTAGGCTCTCTGGATTGATGTAGCGTTCAATTAGCTTTTGCCTGTTATCCTCATCTTTTATCCTTGTCTCCAACGCTTCTAACTTTTTTCGTATGATTAAAACTTGACCGTTCAAACGCTCTTTTTCAAGAGAAAAGCTTTTGGATAAATCCGCAAAGAAATCATCAGAAATTAGACCTCTCACCTTATCTATGTAGCTTTCTCTAATAACGTTTGTGTATTCTGCTATCTTTTTTTTGCAAGCTGCAATATCAGAAAGCGCTTGTTCTTTTTGCTCGCTTAGATTGTTGCAAAAATAGGTTTCTTTAGATAATTCATCAATATCCAAATATTCGTCCGATAGCTTTTTAAGTTCAGTTAATATAGTTTGCTCAAGTCTATCAACCGAAATAAATGCGCCAATGCAAGCGTCTTTGGCAACGTGGCGAGTACTGCACTTCAAGTAATGCTTGTTATGCGATTTAACCGTTCTCATCGTGTAGCCGCAATTAGCGCATTTTACTTTTTTTGCAAATAGTCCTATTTGTCCACCGGAAAACGGCTTTGCATGTTGTGCGATAAGCATCTGCACATTGCTCCATAGTTCGCGGTCAATAATTGGATCATGCGTACCTTCAACGATATACCACTCGCTTTTTGCTCTTGGTTTATTTTGCTTTGTTTTGTATGACACGCTACCATATTTACCTTGTACCATGTTGCCAATATAGATTTCATTAATCAGCATGTCGGCAATCGCAAAATATTTCCACAGTGTACTTTGCTTAGTCTTTGGAGATTTATAGCGTAACCCTTGTAATCTTTTGTATTCACTAGGATTGGGAATTCCACGATCGTTTAAAATATGCGCAATTGCTGTTTTACCGCAACCTTTAGAAAACAAAGTAAAAACTTCTCGAACCACAGAGGCGGCTTCTTCATCAATAATCAGATGTCCTTTTTTCTCTGGGTCTTTTCTATATCCATAGAGGGCAAATGCACCAATATGTAAACCATTTTCACGCCTATTGGTTAGAACGCTTTTGATATTCTCTGACATATCCTCTAAATACCATTCGTTCACTAGTCCGTTTATTTGACGTGACTTTTTGTTACCCTTATTTGCGGTGTCGGCATTATCTACTATACTTAAAAAGCGGATACCCCATAAAGGGAATAAACCGTGAATATATTTTTCTACTAATTCCAATTCACGAGTAAAACGCGATTGTGTTTTGCATAGTACGATATCGAATTTGCGTTGTTCGGCATCTTCAAGCAGTCGCTTAAATTCAGGGCGGTTTCTGTCCGAGCCAGTGTAATCATCATCACTATATATACTATAAATTTCCCAGCTCAATTCCGTGGCATATTGCACTAACAGAGACTTTTGATTTTGTATGCTCTTGCTGTCATCAATCTCATTTTGCTTATTCCTATCCTCTTCCGATAGGCGGCAATAAATTGCTACTTTCATATTACCCTCTCTAATTGAGGTAGAACAAATCACTTCCAACTTTATAATTCTTTCCCCGATTTGATTCCGGCGGAAGATACGTCGATATGTGATTTGCTCTGCTCCATGCGATTTATGATCTCTATCCATTTTTGAGTTAACTCCGCTTTTGATGGCGTTTTGGATTTAAAAATATTTTTACAGTTTACTTTAATTTGTGTTTTCGGCATTTAGATCTCCTCCTTTCATTTGACATGATATGCACTATCTTACATAAGATTCAGATTCTGCTTGTACTTTTTAGAAATATGGTTCTATGATAAGCATCGTAAAAAGCGAAATATTATGAAAAAATAGTCTACTTAATTACCGCAAAGCTCAATCCGACTCTCTCTAATTCATTAGAATATTTCTAGTAAAACCTATCCACGAAACGCATGACTAAATAAAATATGAATAAAAAGCAGAAAAAGTGGTATAATCGAGTGAAAAAAAACAGATGAACATGAAAGAAATCGCGCGGAGAATTCTGGGTCATTGAATAGTGGAGAGTTATCATTGACATTTATATATGACTTTTTTATAAGGAAGAGAATCGCACTATTGAAAAGTGGGCGGCGTAAAACCTAAATATTATTCGCAAATGGGTACTCAATATTTTGAAGATATTCGCGCTGTAGAACAAGCCTTTGAGCTTAAAAAAGAATTGTACAATAGACAGCAATTCTTAAAAGCACTTGTGTAAGGGGTTTGAAATGAGAAAACTCATTTATGCGTTTTGCATGCTTTGTCGTTTCTTCGCCCTATACAAAGCAGGCATTAAAATGGTAAAATATAGTTTAGAAAAAGCAGAGACTGGAATATGAAAATGAAGATAGGTGTAATTAGTGATTCGCATGGAGATGCCCCCGCAATACAAACCGCGATAAATGTGGCGGGGGCGGTCGATGCATGGATTCATCTCGGTGACTTTTCCTCGGATACAGTGCGCATGAAATCAATGGTAAACGTACCTATATATTGCGTTAAAGGGAATTGCGACCTTATGTCTCAGGAGGCAACGGAAAAAATCCTTGAGCTTGCCGGTGCGCGAATATTACTGGCTCATGGACATACGTTTAACGTAAAAACCACAACATTAAATATAGCGTTGCAAGCAGAAAAGTTAAATTGCGTCGTCGCGCTCTTTGGTCATACACATTATCCGCACATGAGTGCGCGGGGATCAATTTTAATTTTGAATCCGGGGAGCGTTTCAAGACCAATAGGAACTTCAAATAGATCGTTCGCCATACTTGAAGTTAAAAACGGCGATGTGAACGCCGAAATTATAACAATTTAAAATTAAATGCCGCGCTTTTCTTTCCCGCCCCGTTTATTTTTTAAACGATTGACTTCCCGATTTTATAGTCTGTTTCTTTACAACTGCACTACTTTGAGATATAATCAAGTTCGGAGGTAAAGATGAGTTTACTTAAATTTGACTCGATAACGCTCGAGCATAAACCTATAATTGATCTGCTTTATAAAGAATTAAAGCTCAGAAATTCTGAATATACTTTTACCAACCTTTATATATGGGGAGCAAATGGAAAAATAAAAATTGCGGAGACTGAGGACGCGGTGTTTTTTCTCCTACAATACGGAACTGAAAAGCCATTTATGTTTGCGCCGCTTCTAAAGCCCGGCGGAGATTTTGAGAGAGCGGTTTCGCTGTCTTCCGAGCATCTTATTAAACTTGGTGCCGCGCCAAGATTTTTTGGCGTATGCGACTTTGTTAAGGACGAATTTTTGAAGCTGTCAAATGAATATAAGCTAAAAGAAGATCGAGATAACTACGACTATGTTTATGCGACAAAAGACCTAATAAATCTCAGTGGGAAACGCTACCATGCAAAGCGCAATCATATAAACCGTTTTGCATATGAATATGAATTTATGACGTTGCATAGTTTCGATCTCCCGGAATGCATGAATGTTTACGATAAATGGCTGCAAACAAAGGATGTTTTTCAGTCTGGAGTAATGGGAGAGAGAGACGCGATAAAGAGAATAATAGAGCATTCACCAACGCTTGACGTTAAAATTGGAGGGATAAGAATAGACGGAAAGCTCGTAGCTTTTACCGTTGGCGAAAATATAACGGAGGATTCGGGGCTTATACATATCGAAAAAGCGGAAAGTGGTTATGAAGGCTTATTTACTCTTATTAACAGAGATTTTATAGAGCATGAATTTATTAATAAAATTTATATAAACAGAGAAGAAGATATGGGGCTTCCGGGACTGCGTAAAGCTAAATTATCATATTATCCTGAACATTTTATTGAAAAATATATTGCCGAAAAAATCATTTGAGCCTATTTGCCGACTAAAAAAAGAATTCGTTTAATCTTGCTCTTTAAAAAACAACTGCTTAATTTTAGAAATATCCTAAAATTAAGCAGTTTTATAATTTTCAGCGTAAATTATCCTATAGTAATCTTACTATTTACAATAGTAAGCTTTATCGGCATTGTGGTTGTAGCTTCGCCGGATGTAACGAATCTAAACATGAGTGCATCCGTAAGCGTTATATCAGAGGTACCCGTTGCAAGAGCTTCAAATTCAATTGTGCAGATAGCACCATCTCCCGTGAGTTCGTTCCCAGCAGCACATACTATCTTACCCTTACCCTCAGCATAATTGGGATTAATTGCAGCGTACATATCCTTCGTAAGATCCGTAGTTGTAGCACTTATCATTTTAAGCTTAGCCGGATCAAAATTTATTGTAAATTCGAAGGAACACCATGTCCATTTTGCGCTATTGTCAAGAGAAACCGTAAGAGTAATCTTTTCGCCGACCTTCGCCTCCGCGCTGTCAATAGACATTATCATAGGATTCTCAGGGGTTTCCTGATCTATCGCCGAAGGATCAATTGTTGGACGAGGAGTTATCGTCGTTGTCGTAGTGGGGGATTTTCCCGTTTGATCAGGGTTCTGCGACGAACTTGGGCTATTGGAGGGATTATTCTCGCTACCTTTGCAGGCAGAAAAGGAAACCACAAGCACAACTGCCAAAAGCAAAGCTATAATAGCGGTATTTTTTTTCATAATTAAGAAGTCCTTTCACATGTGTTCCTACTGAGTATAGAGTACATAAGCCTAATAGTAAAGCTCAAAGAGAAGTTATGACGACTTCTTAAATATTACTTGGCATTATATAGTGCATAATAAAAGCCACGCTGTTTGATTAAGAATTCGTGTGTGCCCTGCTCTATGACTGCGCCGTCCTTCATAACCAATATTAAATCCGATTTTTTTATTGTTACTAAACGATGCGCTACTACAAAAGTAGTTCTCCCTTGCATAAGAGTATCGAAGGCAGCCTGTATTTTTTCTTCGGTAATAATATCTATTCGTGAAGTCGCTTCGTCTAAAATCAATATTGGAGGAAGCTTCAGCATAACGCGTGCTATACAAATAAGTTGTCGTTCTCCTTCCGAAAGTGCGCTCATCTCGTCGCTTATCATTGTTTTATAGCCTTGCGGCAATCGCGAAATAAATGCATCCGCATGAGCAAGTCGTGCGGCGGCTTTAATTTCTTCCTCGGTTGCATCCGGCTTTGAATATGAAATATTATCAAACACCGTTCCGTTTTTTATCCACGTATCTTGAAGTACCATCCCCATTTGCGCACGCAAACTTTCGCGCGTTACAAATGCGATATTTTGTCCGTCAACCAATATGCTTCCGCTGTCCAAATCATAAAACCGCATAAGCAGATTGATTAACGTCGTTTTACCAGATCCTGTCGGGCCTACTATAGCGACGCGCGCGCCGCTGTTTACAGAAAGAGACAGATTTTGAATCAAAGGTCTTTCCTTAGTATAAGAAAAAGCAATATTATTTACCTCAACCGTTCCTGAACCGTCCTCCAATAAAAAGCCTCCATCTGGCTCGGCGTTTTCGTCAATTATTGTATTAACACGTTCAAACGATGCGAAGGCGCCTTCAAGCTCGGCAAAAACGTTTGAAATTTCGTTAAAAGGTTTTGTATATTGATATGCGTATGATAAAACCGCAGAAAGCTGACCTATAGATATTAAGCTTGAGATTGAAAAAAACGCACCGAACATAGCTACCGCGAGGTAAACCAAACCATTTACAAAGCGCGTCGACGGATTCGTCGTCGATGAAAAGAAGGTTGCTTTTATATATGCTGTTTTAAGTCTTTTATTGACATTCTCAAATCGTGCTTTGGCTTTATCCTCATAGGAAAAGGCTTTTACGGTATCAAAATTTTCAACGGTTTCGCTGACTTGTACGCTAAGCTCTCCGAGTGTAACGGACTGCTCTGTAAATAGTTTAAATGTGCGTTTTGAAATAAATCGCGCGACAAAAAGCGAAAGCGGAGTTATAACAACTACCGCTATAGCAATATACGCATTTATTGAGAAAATAAAAATAAGAGTGCCTATTATAGTGAATATACCTGATATAAACAGCGTCAAACCCATAATCATACCCTCGCAAAAACGCTCATTGTCGTTTATGATCTTTGACAGCAACTCGCCATGTGGATTCTTATCTATATAACCGATCTTCACCGTAAGAAGTTTATTTATAGCTTTGTTTCTGAGTTTTTTTGAAGCATAAAGCGCAATATTGTTTGACAAAAGCGCTATGCACCACTGCATGAGAGCCGTAATCGCTGTTGCTATGGCGATTTTTAAGAGTAAAGGCAATATTGCGGCAAAATTCACGTTTCCGGCTTCAATTATGAGATCAATCGCTTCGCCGGTATAAACCGGTATCATAAGAGTAAGAAACGCGGAAATAAGCGAAAATAAAACTATGACGGCTATAAACGCGCGTTTTTCTTTTATAAGTCTTAACATGCGAATTATATTTGCTTTTTTCATAATGTTGCCTTGCTTTCGCTGTGTTCTATATCATATATGCGTTTATAGGATTCCGAAGTTTTATAGAGCATATCGTGATTAGAAAAGCCCGCCATTTTCCCGCCTTTTAGTACTAAAATTCTATTTGCAAAACGCAGTGGGGATGTCCGCTGGGTAACGATAATTACAGTCATGTCACGGCTATAAGCGAGTAATGCATCCAAAAATGCGCTCTCTGTCTTATAGTCGAGAGCGGACATACAGTCGTCCAATAGAAGAATATCGGGTTTTTTAACTAGTGCGCGCGCGATAGTAAGACGCTGTTTTTGTCCACCCGAGAGATTTTTCCCTCCGGAAACGAGATTGAACGAAAGTCCTCCATTAGAATTTACAAAATCCAATACTTGGGCGGTTTTTAGTGCTTCTTCCAATTCGGCATCGGTTGCTCCTTCATTTCCTATCGATAAATTTTCGCGAATACTCATTGAAAAAAGCTCAACATTTTGTGAAACTACCGAAACTTTCCCCTTTAAGTTGCTGCGCTTTATATCCTTTATATTTTGTCCGAACAAAAGCAACTCGCCTTTATTTACATCGTAGCTCCTTTGTATAAGACGAATAATAGTCGATTTACCTGATCCTGTGCCTCCTATTATGCCTATTGTCTCCCCTTTTCTAATTTTAAAGCTGAGATCATCTATCGCATTTTCCGATTCTGAATCATATCCAAAAGAAACATGTTTAAATTCAACTGCATTTTGAGCATCGTTTCCAAAATCTTTTGTCCCGTCCAAAATTGGAGATGTCATTTTCAAAAGCTCGGCTATGCGACGAGAAGAAGCCATACCACGTGTTATAATAACAGTTAGGTTCGCGATAGCTATAAGAGCTAAAAGCATCTGGGTCATGTAGCTTATCAGCGCTATTATCTCTCCTTGCGTAACGCGCGCATCAAATACAGCAAAAGCCCCGAAGTAGACGACTAAAATTATGCCTATATTAACCAGAGAAAGCGTTATCGGATTTACGGATGTTGAAAGGCGCGCCGCCGTTATCTGCGCCGTATAAAGAGAATCTGTCGCTTCCATAAATTCGCCCTTTGCTGCCTCCTGTTTTGAAAAAGCACGTATGACGCGCGCGCCCTTTAAAATTTCGCGGGTCAAAAGGGAAATTTTGTCAAGGCTCTTTTGCACTTTACCGTATCGCATAACCGAGAACTTTAAAATGTAATATACAATAATCGAAAGAACGAGGGTTATGGTAATAAATATAAGTGCAAGCTGAAAATCAATAATGAACGACATTATTATTACACCGATAACGATAAAGGGAGAGCGCAAGAACAGACGTAAAAACATATTTAAAGCAATTTGAGATGCCGTTATATCGTTTGTTAAGCGATTTATAACTGATGACTGCGAAATATTTGAAATATTTTTTCGAGTCAGGCTTAAGACTTTAGAAAAAGCAGCTTCCCTAATCTCTAAACCAAAGCCGGCCGCCGCCTTTGCGTTAAAATACTGTGCAGTTATAGACGATACGAAACCGAGTATGCCCATAAGAAGTATTAGAAGTCCCATACCTATTATGTAATGAGTATCGCCTGTTTTAACACCGATATCGATTATACGCGCCGTCAAAATAGGAACGATAAGTTCGAAAATAGCTTCCAATAGCTTAAAAAGAGGACCAATGATGGCCTCTTTTTTATATTTTTTTAAAAACTTTACAAGACTCAACATATATAATTACTCAATCAATGCTCAATTTATCTCCAAAGACAAGCCTTGCGCGCTCTGAAACATTTTCTTTTTCAGATTCTTTCTGCTTTATTAACAATATCATCCCGTTACAGAGAGAATTTAAAATTGCCTGTGCATCATCTTTCGCGCTCATAGCAGTATTATAGTGCGTTTTAGAATCAAACGAAACGATTATCGCATCGTCTAAAAGCTTATATTCGATAGCCTGTGAAAATGCCACCCGCGCCATTATATCCAATTTTTTAAGTGCGTTTTTAAAGTTCTCCAAAATTCCGTCGTCATTATCGGAGCTTACTTCTTGGTTCTCATTTTTAGAATTTTTTTCTTCAGGCAAAGCCGCTTCAAACGACGCAAAGTCGGGATACGGATTGTTAGAGGGCGGCGGACTCGGCATATATTGCTCTAAATCGTCGACATAGGTTGATTTTTTAGAATTCGCATTTTGCGTTTGCACCGAAGGGGCGCTTTTTTTTATCGCTACACCGCTTTCAAGAGCGTTTAATCGTTCAACAAGAGAAAGCATTGAATCCTCATAATCCGGACGGCATATTTTTATAAGTGCCATATCAAGAAGTACGCGCGGCGCCGGAAAAAATCTTAGTTTGGAAAGAAGATCGGAGAGCATATCCATCGCCCTCTCAAGTTTTTCCTTCGAAAACGATTTCGATTGTTTTAAATATCTTTTCATCGCGTCTTCCGTACAATCAAGTATGTCGGTACAAGAACCGCAAAGTTTGGAAAACAACAGCGCACGAAAGTGAAAAAGTAAGTCCGCGGAAAAAACAGAAAGATCGCGTCCAGCTCTTACAATTTTATCGAGAGCGCGAAGTACGCCGTCCGCATTGGATTCGGCTAAAAGCTCAGCAATCTCGAACATAAAATCCTTATCCATACATCCGAGAACATTGTAAACGTCTTCTGCGGTTACATGGTTGCCGCAAAACGAAAGGCATTGATCCGCAAGAGAAATCGCGTCCCGCATCGCACCGTCGGCGGCGCGCGATATTGCCAAAAGTCCCTCTCGATCTATGGTCGAATTCGTCTGTTCCAATATACTTTCTATGCATTTTATCATATTTTCAACGGAGAGCCGCCTAAAGTCGAATCTCTGGCAGCGCGAAATAATTGTCGCTGGAATTTTATGTGCTTCCGTCGTCGCCAATATGAACAAAACATGAGCAGGAGGTTCTTCGAGTGTTTTTAAAAGCGAATCAAATGCGCTCTTTGAAAGCATGTGCGCTTCATCAATTATATATACTTTGTTTTTTAAAGTAATAGGCGAAAAAACCGCGCGTTCTATCAATGAGCGCATATCCTCAACTCCGTTGTTCGATGCAGCGTCAAATTCAAGTATGTCGACACAGCCCGATTCGTTTTCGAGACATGCGCTACAGCTTCCGCAGGGCTCAGATTCAACCGGTGATAGGCAGTTTACAGCACGCGCAAAAATCTTAGCCATCGTCGTTTTTCCCGTTCCGCGCGTTCCGGCAAAAAGATAGGCATGCGAAACATGTCCGGTCGCAAGTTGATTTTTAAGTATGGTAACTATATGTTCCTGACCCAAAACATCGGAAAATTGCGAAGGTCTGTATTTCCTATAGAGCGCTTGATATGCCATTGATATCCCTTTCATTAATAAAAGACGAATGAAATAACAGAGAAAACAAATAACTTAAATTTTCTATTGTTTTTTTATATTTAGTTCTTTTAGAATTTAATTTCCCGCGGCAACGTATACCAATTTTTGATGTTCAATATCCGGAAGATTTCCGACATGAGAAAATGATCCTTCGAAAAACAGACAGGCATGCCCATCTACATCGTTCGTCTCATTGCTATCCGTACCATGAGGGAATCCCTGCATTGATGCTGCTACATCTTTTCCGTCCACGCTTATTATCATCGGACGTTTTGAATAGTTATATACACCGCCGAAGATATTTAGAAAAATCGCCGCGTCCGCTGCGGTATCGCACTCCATTTCAGCGTGGTTTTCTCCGCCAACAAAGGACATATTGAAGGAAACGCCGGTATTATAGTCGGTTATTTTATATGACTTTTTCAAAATAAGAAGCGTTTTAACCTCGTTCCATGGTGTGAGCTTTCCGATAATAGTCGGTTTGCCCAAAAGAGGCTTGCCTATAGGAATTTTAACGTTAACGGGTATCGGAGCGCGCTTTGCGCGAACCGAAAAAAGAACATTTGCTGTCTGTAGTCCAATCGTTCCGTCGGCACCTATCCAGCCTCCGGAAACATCGGTTTGATTTTTTTGAAACTCGCGAGTTGCGGATTCTGTCATACGTTTAAAACTTCCGGTAGGCTTAAAATATAGATATGACAGCTCACGCAATCGAATTTGAACACGAACGACCATCTCTCCGACGCTGTCGATAGCAACGTAAGTTTCCGTTGGCTCAGCTAAAGCTCCCGATATGAAAAGAATAGATAATATAAGGGTTATAGCCATAAAAAGCTTTTTCATTTTACAAACAACACCTCGCTTTTTGTCAAACTAATGCTATCATACATCTTCCGATTTTGCAAAAGACGGCGCACTTCCTATGTTCCAAAGATAGAACGATGCTATAGTTCCATATGGGCTTGCTTTTTCCCTGAAATCTTCAAAAAACGTTTTAAAGTTCTTTGAGCTTATATCCGTAAAATTGTAAAGTAAAGCCAGACCGCGCCGTATCCCGTAATCATAAAAGCTTAGCACGTTTTGACGCTCTAAAGTGAAAATTAAGAACATTTGAGCCGTCCACCTTCCGACCTTATCTATACAACAAAGCTTTTCAACGACCGCTTCATCGCTCATTTCGTTAAAATCGGATAAATCCATATGCCCGGAGATAATTTCAGAGGCGATCCATTGAATTGCCCTTGCCTTATGAGCGCTAATGCGCCTTGATAGCTTTGAAAAATCGGCCGATGCTATAGAATTAGGAGTTACTCTTTCGAATTTCTCAAGATATTCGATCCAAATAGATTTCGCTGTATTTGTAGCTATCTGCTGAGCAATTATGTTATATACAAGAGCCTGAAATCTATCTGGAATAAGCTCATAATGAAGCATTCCGAGTTCGTCAACGAGAGTTTTAAATTTATCATCAATAGATCGAAGATGCCCTATTGCCTCAGAACCATATTGAAAAAAGCTAACGTTTCGTTTTTCAAGTTCCAATAGCGTTTTTTTTATTTCTATGCCATATGCGTAACCTGTAAGATTCCCGTCTATTCCTACAACTCTATGGCAAGGTACGATTATCGGGATTGGGTTTACATGATTCGCCGTTCCGACCGCGCGCATTGCATTCGGATTGCCTATCATCCTCGCTATATCCTTATACGACTTCGTAACTCCATATGGGATTCTTTCAAGCTCTTCATACACTGCTTTTTGAAAAGCCGTACCTTCGATTGCCAACGGAATATCAAAGGTATGCCTAATACCCATAAAATACTGATCTAATTGACGTTTTACCGTCTCTAAAAATTCGGTACTCTCTAAATCAATTGAAAAAGCAGGACGTTCAAAGTCTATACGGTTGAGCCATTTTCGCGTTGCGGTTAAATAAAGTTTACCTATAGGCGAATTGTAATCCGTTGTATGCTGTTGCTGCTTCATAAAAACCTCATTGTTTATGTATGTTTATCCGGAGGTCATCGCCAACGAGGGTAATTAGACGTGTAGAGCGCGAATCGCATATACGCGAAAATATACGCTCACCATATTTATTGAGAATAGTTTTCATGCTTAAATTTGTCGCTATGACTGTATTTTTCCCGTGGATCATCCTCTCATTAATGACGGAAAACATGAATTCCAGTGTAATATTTGGAATCATAGGCTCTGAACCAAGATCATCCAAAAGCAGAATATCGGCGTTTATATATTCATCCGGTGTAGAATTATTTCGTATAGCGTTCAATGCATCGTTTATAAACGTATAAGCCGTAGCTTTCAGCGTATAAATATCCCTCGAGATAAGCCTTTGCGTTATACAATTCAGGAAAAACGTTTTACCCAGACCCGTTTCCCCTGAAAAAAGTATATTTTTAACATCTGAATTTGGAATGGCTTCCGAATACTCTTCGCAAAAGCGTTTTATACTCAGCGCCCTCCGCTTTTGTTCTGAATCTTTATATATGTTTTCGTCAAAGTTTTCAAAAGTTTCATTTTTTTCGACACTGGACTTTGAAAATCTATACGAAAGGAGTCTTTGAACAAGACATGAACAGCGGTTTTTTAAGGGTTCACCTATATAACCGGTATCTTTGCATTTTTGGCAACGATAGCGTGGCTTGAAATAATCATAAGGAAGCCCAAGGTCTAAAAGGATTGCGTTCTCAACCTCGTCGATTGCGCTAAGTTTTGCTTCATATTCTTTTTTAAAGTCCTCAAAATTTTCCGTATGAAAAAATCCGGAAATTGCAAGCTCATGCCTTTTGTTTTCAAGATCCAGTATACGCGGTTGTTTTCGCATTAGGAATTCAAGTCTTAGCTTTGCTTCATCTTCGGCTTTTCTTTTGCTGGCTGCGTATTCTATTAAAATTTCATTGGGGATCATTCAGATCATCTCCAAAGCTCATAAGACTGTTAAGTTCTTCCTCGGTATACTTTCGCATACTGTAGTTTAAAGTTAGCGTAGGTTTTGATGAGGCCGCGTTTTTACTATAAAGCTCAAAATCGCGCTTAGCGTCGTCGAGATTATGTATATCCTTATCACCCCATGCTTTTATTAAACTTCGCATAAAGCCGAACGGAGAGCGTTTTCCGTTTGAACACTCGGCGGCAAAAAGCAGTATTTCGCTGTCTATATGATATTTTTCAAGCCATGAATCAATCTCGTCGCACTGTTCCCTCCTAGGGGAAGATTTTAGCCCCGCGCGAAGGAACATAATGCGCGCAAGTTCAAAAGTCTTTGAGCGATCATTTTTAAACTCAATAAGCGCGTCAACGTCAACCTTTCCATTGTCAAAAAAGCTACGAAGTACCTTGTCGAGATAGCCGAAAGAGGGGCGCGTCGCATTCGCAACCTCAGAACAGGCATTGATAATAGCCTCGTCAGAAAATCCCCATTCTTTACGCCACTTACGGTAGAGCGAAAGCTCATCCTCGGTTATATTCCCGGGAACCCTCCAGCGTTTTTTAAGTTCCTTCGCTCCTTTAAATTCGCACATATAATTATTTGCAAATTCCTTCGCATCGTTTTCCGTAAAGATGCCTTCATCGGCCCAAGTTCTCGCAACCTTATCCATATACTTTATGCTGACGCGGCTTCCGTTCGTTTCAATACACATTTTGACAAGAGACACGACCGCCTTTTCGCTTATTCCAAATATTTCTATCCAGTCATATAACAAGCTTAGCTCAGTTGCTGTAAAAACGCGGGTTTTCAGAACAGACTGAAGTTCATTTAAAAGTCCGTCATAACGCGTTTTTGTTTCAGAGAACGAGGGAATTGCGGTTATAGGTAAAAATTCAACGGTCAGCGGTGAGTCGGAAATTATAGAGACTAGACCAAGTTCGCGAAGGTAGGAAAATGCTTTCGTCAGAGCTTCGCCGTCAAGCTTTAAAGCTATAGTTATATCCTCGCGAGAAAGCTGCGGAAATTGAGATTGCATAAGCCCAAACAGATAGACCCGCAAACAGCTTTCGGGGAGCTTTTGCATATATTCGAGAACAAAAACATTATCAACGGCGGTTTTTCCGCGAAGTACCGCCGCCTTTGAATACATACAATTTACCATAAAACGCCACCCCTTAAAGATATTACTTTATAGATTATAACAAACGCAAGACGGCGTTGGCAAACAAGGTCAATTAAAAAGATTTTTTAGAAGTTTAAAGAGGTTTTCGCATTCCTCGTCTGAAAACGTAACACCCTTTCCCATGCTCGAATAATCGGGAGACCATTCGCGAATATCATATTTAGGGTCGCGGTCATTCCATGAAACCTTATTCAATTCTTTTTTCCAGCCGCGTGCAGATTCTCCGAGTACTCCAATATGTTCTTTTATTTCAAATTTCAAATCAGCCATTTTCTACCTCAAAAATATTTTTTTCTCTATTTTACACCTCAAATTTTATATTGTAAAGAGAAATACCTATATAAAATCTAGATTCAAATATCAAAAGCACCTTATAAAGAGGTCATTATACATAAGAATACATAATTTTTTTAAAATGCAAATTTATGTTGTTTTTTGCATTATTTGTGTTATGATAATAACGATGTATTATTGATAATTTCATCATCACAATTTTGAAAAACGGAGGATGTTTTATGTCGCGATTGAGGGATTGCATTGGACGGTATCTAATTGAATTGGGGTTTGTTCCAAAGTGTACGGCATATTCTTTTATGCTACGTACTTTGGAGATTTGCGTAACCAGTATTGATGTGCAAATGCTTTCTTTGCAATATCTGATGGCAATTGTCGGCGATTATTATCGTACCTCAACGCCAACAGTCTTAAAAAGCATATGCGTCTCTGTAACGGCTGTTTGGGAAAAGAAAACGCCATTATTATCGCGCATCTTCCCAAATACTTATTCATCAAAATATTCTCCTCAGCCGGCGGATTTTTTATCTCATATAGTTGTATTCCTCTATAGTACCTATATGTATGAGTATGTGATGAATGGTGGAAAGAGCCCTGTCAGTAATGTATCAAGTGTTGAGCATCAAATATGATAATAATGTTTTTTAAACACAGCCACCGTATCTAATATCTAACTTTATAATGACTGAAATTTTGTCTGACAATGCGCGTTAATGTGCGTTTAAAATTAACAGACAATAGTAAGTTTGCGCCTATTGATAGTAAGTATAAGTTTTATCCGTTAATTTGATCAACAAAAAGTATTAATATAGCGCGCAACTGAGCAGAATAGAAAGAAACGCAAAGGAGGCGCGATATGATAACTGAATTTATAATAACCGGTATGCATTGTGCCGCATGTTCCTCGTCTATCGAGAGAACGGTAAGAAAGATAGACGGAGTTGAGGCTGCATATGTTAACCTTATGACGGAACGTCTCCTCGTTAGGAGCGAAAACATATTAGACGACCGCATTATAGCTGCTGTTTCAAAAATTGGATTTAAAGCGGAAAAACGTTCAAAAGAAGCTGATCTAAAAAAAGAAACAGAGAAAAAAATAGAGCGCAAAGGACAAAAAACGACCCTCATAGTTGCCCTTGTATTTGCCTTTTTGCTTTTTTACGTGGCTATGTTTCCTATGATAGGACTATATTCGCCCGTAACCCCCGAAACCCCTCGCCTCTATGCTATTTTGCAAATAATACTTCTTTTGCCTATACTTTTTGTTGGTATTCCAATGTATAAACGCGGAATTTCCGCTGTATTTCATAAAAATCCGAATATGGATACCCTCGTTGCTATCGGAACTATTGCCGCAATAGCCTATTCCGTTGTATCTGTAATTCGGATTTTTTCCGGTGATATTCATGCAGCGCACGATATGTATTTTGAATCTGCCGGGGTTATAATAGCTCTCGTCTATTTAGGAAAATACTTTGAAGCTCAGGCTAAGGATAAAACGACGGAGAGTGTTCGCGCGCTTACTACTCTAAACCCAAAAACCGCAACAGTGATTCTTCAAAGCGGAGTTGAAAAGGAAATAGAAAATAGTGAGCTTTTAAAAAACGACGTGGTTTTAGTACGCCCTGGTGGTTCTTTTCCCGCGGATGGTATAATAATAGAAGGCTCTACAGCAGTAAACGAAGCTATGTTGACGGGAGAAAGTCTCCCGGTTGATAAAGCCGTGGGCGACAAGGTAACCTCAGGAAGCGTCAATATAAGCGGCGCGATAAAAATTCGCTGCGAAGATGTTGGTGCGGATACAACTCTTTCGCGAATAATCCGCCTTGTCGAAGAGGCTCAAGGGACAAAAGCTCCCGTCGCGCGCTTAGCTGATAAAATAAGCGCAATATTTGTCCCCATCGTTACTCTTATCGCTATCATTGCTGCGGGTATATGGCTCATAGTAAACGGTAACGTTTCATTTGCGTTAAAAGTTTTCGTTTCCGTACTTGTAATCGCCTGTCCTTGTGCTCTTGGTCTTGCAACACCCACGGCTATAATGGTAGGAACGGGGCGAGGCGCTAAAAACGGTATACTTATAAAAAGCGGAGAAGCTCTCGAAAACGTCTGTAAAACAAATATAATTGCCCTGGATAAAACCGGTACTCTGACAGTTGGACATCCTGCACTTACGGATTTTTTAGTTTTTACCGGCGAAAAAGATGAGCTTTTTTCTTTATTTGCCTCCGGAGAAAAACCATCCGAACATCCCCTCGGTCGCGCGATACTTGACGGATATATGCAAAATTATCCTGGAAATAAGGCTCATATTATACCGGCTAAGGATTTTCAGGCTATAGTCGGATTCGGAGCTACGGCTTTTGTTGATAACAAAAAGCTGATCATGGGTACTGAAAAACTGATGAATGAAAATGGACTTACTGCTCCCAACGTAATGCATCTTGTCAATGAAGGAAAAACCGTTATGTTTATGGCTGTAGACGGGGTTGTTTCATGCGCCGCGGCGGTTTCCGATACAATAAGAGAAGACGCTCGGGAAACAATATCGCGCCTTAACGCAATGAATATAAAAACCGTACTAATAACCGGAGACAATAGAAAGACGGCTGAAGCAATAGCTAGGGCTGCTGAAATAAAAGATGTTCGCGCCGAAGCGCTTCCGGAAATGAAAGCGGATATAATAGCCGAATTAAAGACAGGAGGTAAAAAAGTTATAATGGTTGGCGACGGAATAAACGACGCTATAGCGCTTTCTCTTGCCGATACGGGAGTAACCTTAGGAACCGCTAACGATACGGCGATAGCTAGCGCCGATATAGTTTTACTTTACGATAGACTTTCCCTTTTACCGGACGCTATAGCTCTTTCAAAGCGCACAATGCTTACTATTAAACAAAATCTTTTTTGGGCTTTTGCTTATAACTGCGTAGGCATACCAATAGCGGCGGGTGTCCTATACGCCTTCGGCGGTACGCTTTTAAATCCTATGATAGCGGCTCTAGCTATGAGTCTAAGCTCTTTAACGGTTCTTTTAAACGCACTCAGACTAAAGACCGTTAAAATAAAAAGTTGAAATAAGGACCAATTAAAGTTATAATTAAGAATATTTGTCGAAAGGAAACGTTTTATGAATTACGCACAGGAATCATTAAAACTTCATTATAAATGGAAAGGCAAGCTTGAAATAGTAAGTAAGGTGCCGTTAAAAAATCAGATGGATCTTTCTCTCGCCTATACTCCCGGGGTTGCCGAACCTTGTCTTGAAATACAGCGAGATGAGAGTAAAAGCTTCGATTTAACTGCGAGATGGAATACAATAGCGGTGATAACCGACGGAACGGCTGTTTTAGGCTTAGGCGATATCGGTCCTGTCGCCGGGATGCCGGTTATGGAGGGAAAATGTATTCTTTTTAAAGAATTTGGGAATGTAAACGCTATTCCGCTATGTATAAAATCAAAGGATGTTGATGAAATAGTAAGAACCGTTGCTCTAATAAGCGGAAGTTTCGGCGGAATAAACCTTGAAGATATATCCGCACCTCGCTGTTTTGAAATCGAACGCAGATTAAAAGAAATTTGCGACATTCCTATTTTCCATGACGATCAACATGGAACGGCTGTCGTAGCTCTTGCCGCTATGATAAATGCACTTAAGCTTGTCGGGAAAAAGATGAACAATATAAAGGTCGTTACTAACGGAGCTGGAGCGGCGGGAATCGCCGTTATAAAGCTTTTACAGGCAACGGGTCTTAAAAACGTTATACTCTGCGATAGGCAGGGAGCTATTTTCGAAGGAAGAGAAGGATTAAACGAAGCTAAACGTGAAATGGCTAGAATTTCGAACTTCAATAATGAACGCGGTACATTGGCGGATGTCATAAAGGGGGCGGATGTTTTTATAGGTGTCTCCGCTCCAAATATTGTTACTCCTGAAATGGTAAAGAGCATGAATAGGGACGCTATATTGTTTCCTATGGCAAATCCAACGCCCGAAATAATGCCGGACATCGCGAAATTGGCGGGTGCCGCCGTCGTTGGAACTGGGCGGTCTGACTTTTCTAACCAGATCAATAACGTTATAGCTTTCCCGGGAATATTTAGAGGCGCTCTCGACGTTCGCGCGAGCGATATAAACGACGATATGAAAATTGCCGCGGCATATGCGATAGCCTCTCTCGTTACGAATGAGGAATTAAACAGCGATTATATAATTCCCAACCCTCTCGATCCTCGCGTTGGTCAGGTTGTTGCCGAAGCCGTTAAGAAGGCTGCGATAAAAAGTGGAGTTGCAAGGAGAAAAATATGAATACAGAATATGTAAAAGAACAAATTTTTAAACTCATGGCTATAGACAGCCCCAGCGGCTATACGGATAACGCCGCTGATTACGTAATAGGTGAGCTTAAACGCCTTGGCTATGCGCCAAAAAAAACAGTAAAGGGTGGCATAGTAGTCGAAATCGGAGGAAACGGAAATCCCCTTGTCTTTTCGGCTCATATAGATACTCTCGGAGGTATGGTAGCCGAGATAAAGGATAATGGAAGACTAAAACTAACGCGGGTCGGCGGACTTCAGCCGCAAAATATCGAAGGTGAAAACTGCAAAATAAAGCTACGCTTTGGTGGTGAATTTGACGGATGCTTTATGCTAAACGATCCATCTGTCCATGTTAACGGAGAATACAATACCTCAAAGCGCGATTTTTCTTCTATGGAAGTCGTTGTCGACGCTATAACTACCTCAAAAAAGGAAACCGAGGCTCTCGGAATTTCCGTTGGCGACTTCGTCTGCTTCGATCCGCGTACATGCATAACCGAAACAGGATATATAAAGAGTCGGTTTTTAGATGATAAGCTGAGCGTCGCAATGCTACTTGAGTTTGCTCGTATCGTTAAGGAGGAGAGTCTTATCCTTTCACGCAAGGTTTATCTTTTTATAACTGTTTACGAGGAAGTAGGACACGGATGCTCTACCTCAATTCCCGACGATGTAACTGAGATAGTTTGCGTGGATATGGGCTGCATAGGGTCAGGGCTTACATGTACCGAACGCGACGTTTCTATTTGCGTTAAAGATGGCTTCGGTCCATATAATTTTGAAGTTACAAGTGCGCTTATAAAGTGCGCAAAAGATAACGCTATAGCGTATGCCGCCGACGTTTATCCGTTTTATGGATCAGATGCGGATGCGGCTCTTTCTTCGGGATTCGATATAAAGCACGGCTTAATAGGTGCGGGAGTTTACGCTTCGCATGGCTATGAAAGGTCGCATATGGACGGTGTCGTTAATACGATTAAGCTCATAACAAATTATGTAAAGGCTTAACTGAGGTAAAAAAGCTATGTTTATTGATCCTCTATACAATTCAATAAAGGGAGCATTATTTGGTGCAGCAGTTGGAGATGCTTTAGGAAGTCCACTTAAAAGCATGACTGTAGATAAAATACAGGCTAATTTTGACTATGTAAGCGAAATGATAGGCGGAGGTACTATGTGCACCTTGCCCGGGAATATAACCGATGAAACTCAACTTATGCTTATGGTCGCGGAAAGCATGGCGCAGGAAAACGCTGACCCTATACTTATATTTTGTCAAAAGCTATTAATCTGGTATAGTCTATATCCAAAAGATATAAGCATGAATACCGAAGATACATTAAGAAGAGTAAAACATCGTCAGGAAGTTTACAACTCCGTAGGAGATACCTATCCTATCGGCGTTGAACAATGGTTGCTTTCCGCTATGGAGACAACGCAAGCAAATGCATTTGGAACTGAACATGCTGATGTTTTATCGAGAGCTATTTTCCCGCCGCTTTATTGTGCTGATGCGGAGCTCGCGGCTAACCGCGTTGGAATGTTTGTGAGACTTACCCATAATGACAACACTATTGCCCAAGAGGCGATATATTTTTCAAATATACTTCATCAGATAGTTGATAAACAGGAAAAAGGCGTATCGTTAGACATTGTCCGAAACACGGTAATGTGTACTCCGTTCTTAATTGATAAAGAGCTTAAAGATCCAAAACCTACAATAGTGAACGTAATGAATAATGCACTTTTCGCTCTTTTTAATACTGAAACCTACGAGGACTGTGTTATAAAAGTAATCAACCTCGGCATTTGTACTAACACTATGGGATCGGTAGCCGGAGCTCTCGCCGGAGCATTATATGGATTTACAAACATAAAAAAGGATTTTATAAACAAACTCCCACACATGTATATAAAAAGGCTTGAAAATGCCGCAAACGTAGCGCATAAAGCACGCCTTACGGAATTTTGCATGTAATCTGAATAGCTAAGAAAAGCAAATGACCGTATGATTATGATGTTTTTTACTCATACGGTCATTTTTTTGTTATCCATTTTCAACCAGAAGACCTACATTTCTCATAAGCGGATTTTCCAGAGAAATATAAAGAATCTTATTAAGTTTTTTACCATCGCACAAAAACCATACGCTATTTATATAATCTATGTCCGTAATGGTATTCACAATGCTATAGATTATAAGTCGCTCACGGTTCTGTTTCCCCGCCTCATCCGTTCCCTGTTGTATATATTCGTCTATAGCGCTGTAAAAAGTAAGATCAAAATTGAGAACCGCTATACCGTTATTTACATAAGCATCAATAAGCTCTTTTCCATCGAAGTTTGGATAAACTGCATCCTTGTAAAACGTCTTTTTTAGCATTTCCTCTATTATAACCGAAAGATTCCGCGATTTATCAAACCTTATAAAAGCATCCGCATTTTCAAGAGACAATGCTGTATAAGATGGATATGACAACGTTACCTTATTAGCGACCGAAAATCTACAGGATCTCATAGTAAGGGGAGTTCCTGAATTTACTTCCCATGTACGAATACCGTCGGAAAATTTTATTAGAACACTATCAATATCCTTAAAATATCCGGTCAGAGTAAGCGTTATAGCATAAGCAAAAAGATTTTCATCAAACGTTTTCTTTGAGGTAAGGAAAGAAAGCTCCAAACGATTTTCCCCATTTTCTCCCAGAGAAAAAGTCGGCTCGCCCAAAAGTGCAGATATAGTAGGATAATTCCCTTTCATTTTTCCCATAAGAAGCTTTAAAAGGTCTGATATATTATTTTTAAGTGGCTCGTTTCTTGAAAATCCAAATTCCATGTAGTTCATGAGCAGATAATCATAATTTGGAACGGGAAGGTATAGGGTTACAAATGTATCGAGATTTACGCTTTCATTTGAATCCTTATTATAAATGGCCACTGTCTTTTCTATATAGGAAGAAAGACTACCCTCAATCGGAAAGGTCGTACCTAGAGGCATGTCCAAAAGATAGATAGGTTCGTCATTTAAAAATATATTTACGGCGCTATAGCCAAAGGTTTTACAAAGAGACGCAGTTATACCTGCTGAAAACGTAAGCATCACAAACGGATCCTTCGAGATAGCTCCGGTAAAGTTTACATTAGCTACATTGTTTGAAACCATAGCATCCTGATAGAATACCGTATTTGGAAGGCATGAACTGGTCGAAGAATCCATAGATACATAAAGGCGCGAAATAAGGGTGCCTATAAGCGAAACATTTTTAATAGCGTCAATTCTCACGGTTGTCGGTAAAAGTACGCGCGATTCGTTGGATACATAATAAAGTTGTGCGTTAAAGAAGCCTACAGGCTTTCCATCCTGTTGAACAGCCGGCGGTTCGGCCGTATTTATTGGCAAGGGTTCGATTTTATCGCGACCGCCGACACAGGAACAAAACATCAAAACCGCAAGAACCATAGATAATAAAGAAATTTTACTCATCTTTCCTCTCCCCATAAAAACGCTTTCTCCCATGAAGAATAATTCAGCTTGTAAACGCCAATATGCGCCATCATGGATAGATTAATAGTCATATCCTTACTTATGCCATTGTTATCAATAATAGTTACTATAATCCTAATATCGGCCGTTAAACCGTTCTTACTTATATTAGTTGAAAGCACCGAATAATTTGCAATAGTGCCTATAGCATGGACACTATTCAGAAACTTAGTATAAGACGGCTTTTGAAGTCCACTCATCTCAACGTCTGACAAGAGGTTGTATGCCGCAACATAATCAAAATGAACCATATGTTGTAAGAAGGCCAATATCACGGTTGGTGGAGATGCAATTATATCATTTTGGAATGTCCGTGGTTCAATTAAATTATCCTGACCGGAAAAGCCAAGTACGGACAGAGGAAAACGTTCCCCATCTCCCGACCCGTCCGCATCTACGAGTATTTGAACCCGTGAATCTTTGTTGTAATCACAGATTGAATTGACTATTGAATACAGCCGCATACGCTTCGCAAGACTTGAATATCCGGAAGACGATTGATCTGTTTCTATCATTTCCTTACTCATTGTAACATAGAAAATCGAACCGCTTTCGGTTACGTCAATGACCCGCGTTCCTGGCAAAAAACAATTTTCTGCATAAATATTGTCGCAACCTTCTATAAGTGCGCGAATTATAGCATACTCTGTGCGCTCATTTCCGTTTATTTTAATTGTCGAATCTAATGGTATTAGAAGCTCTTCATTGTCCAGCATATAATAAAGTTTCGCATGAACCATGCGCATAGCGCCGCCGTTTGGATCTACCTGAGGAAGATTTTCTATTGGCAAATCTTCGTGGATAAGTCCCATAAAACATCCCGAAAGTATAAGAACGGGCAATAATATCAAAAAAATCAGGATTTTTTTCATTTTTAATTTATACACTCCTCAAAAAATCGTATTATCTCCTCGTCCGAAGCGTGACGCTCAACAAGTTCATCGAGGGAGATACTAAGAAGTTTTACTTCGGATTGTTTTTTGCATGATTTATTGCCCTCGCCGCAGACTCCTATTAGGCACTTTGGCCCGACGTTTTTAAATATTGCAGGCGCTTCACGCCGCAAAATACCCAACATAACAAAAGCAAGGCGGCGAATTTCCCATTGCGCGCGGTTGCATGTTCGAAGCTCAAAAAAATGTATAAGCTCTCGCGCGTTCATTGTTAAAAGCATTCGTGTTGCCGCCGCGTTTGGAAGAACAAAGCGTGCGTCTTCCAATGGGATGCCCCTTGCTATCCATTTATTATACATTTTAGATATATTTTCCATGTCGCATTCAAAATCCTCCGCGTCATTCGCTTCGATAGAAGGAG
Organism: Clostridia bacterium; assembly: GCA_036654235.1. Taxonomy (GTDB): domain Bacteria; phylum Bacillota; class Clostridia; order Christensenellales; family CAG-138; genus JAVVSK01. Next base: position 90,218 of record JAVVSK010000003.1, read on the forward strand.
GAATTATATATTCAAAATCGTTCGATTCTACATATCTCTGTGATTGTACAGAAAAGCTCGCTATTCTATGTCTCGTTATCTGAGCAAGGAGTGCCCTCGAAACGCCCTCTATGCCGAAAGTAAACGAAGCATGTTCTAAAGTTGAAAGATGTCCATAGCCCATTAACTTTTCGACCATCTCATCTGCCTGTTTATTAACTGTCTCAACAATGTCCGACAGTTCTTTAGGTGAATAACATAAACGCCCCGCCAAGGCTATCGTTTCGGATGGATCGATAGTTTTTGAAAGCAGTTTAACGTTAAGACTTTGCTTTTGCATTTTATTTTCCCTCATCATTGCTCGAAAAAACGGCAGTTTTCATTATTTCGATTAAACGCGCGTCAGAACCCGATAAATATAAATATCCTATTAAGGCTTCAAATCCGGTTGCAACGCGATAGTTACCCAAACTTGCATTTTTAGGGGTAGTCCCGCTATGCGCATTTCTTCCGCGTTTATAAACAGCCAATTCGTTTTCCAGTAACATTCCCTCTATTTTATGAAATGCGTCGGATTGAGCTGCAGCACAGACAAGCTTTGTCGCCTGACAATGCAGCCCATGAACGGTGCAGCTTGATATATGTATAAGATAAGTTCTTACGAACATATCATACACCGAATCACCTATATAGGCGAGAGTGAGGGGCGAAAGAGTATTTGGGTTTATTGGCTTAATACCCAGACTACTTTCAATAGCGGAATGCGCAGATAATTTTTCATTTAAATTCATATTCCTATTATACGGCAGAAAAGAGAATAAGAAAAGTAAAAAATAAAAAAAAACGATCCTAAGACCGTAATTTAAAAAAACCGCACACCCAAGTTTTGATAAGAGATGAACACTAGCGGAACTGCAACAGGTGACTCCTTCTAAGTAACCCTGCGGCACATCGACGTTTTCGCTTAATGCTGCTTCCGTCAGGATCTGACATAATTCACGAATGCCGATTGCACAGGACTTAGCTATCAACGCTCCACGTTGCCACCTGACCACGCGGTCATCTACCGAGACTTGGGAATTAGACCCTGCTATAGCGGATTGCAGGTACAGGGCACCGCTAACTCCCCGCTTAGTGCGGTATAGAGGATTATACACTAAAAGTTTCAACTTGACAAGCATTTTTTTATTTTGGGGTTCTACCCCTCAAGTTTTTGATCATCGAAAAAGTAAAAAGGCTTGAAAGGCTTACTATAGCTGCATTTTTCGTAAATTCTCTTAGATTTAATACTACTCTCAACTCTACAGTTGCAGTTAATTTTAAAAATTACTTCACATTTGTTTGTTTTAAATTCCCATGTTTTACTATCGCTTTTATCCATTATATGCTATAATTGCTGTCCCTAATATCGAAAATAACGATTATTATTCTGCTCTTCTTCAGCTCATAATGAGTTTGGGTTTATCGGAATATCATATTTATTTTTTTGGGCATACTAAACATGTATGTTGAGGGGAAACTCGGACATAAACTATAAATTTATAGGAGGTTTTACATTATGAAAAGATTTACAATGCCAAGAGATTTATATTACGGCAAAGGGGCTCTTGAAGCTCTGAAAACATTTGATGGAAAAAGGGCCGTCATCTGTATTGGAGGTGGTTCAATAAAAAAATTTGGATTTCTCGATAAAGCAATAAATTACCTTAAGGAAGCGGGAATGCAAGTAGAAGTCTTTGAAGGTATTGAGCCGGATCCATCCGTCGAAACGGTAATGCGCGGCGCTGAATTTATGAGCAACTTTAAGCCGGACTGGATAGTTGCTATGGGCGGCGGTTCTCCTATTGATGCAGCAAAAGCTATGTGGATTAAATATGAGTATCCTGAAATTACTTTTGAGGATATGTGTAAGGTATTCGGACTTCCGAAGCTTCGTAAAAAGGCTCATTTTTGCGCAATTTCTTCGACTTCAGGCACGGCTACCGAAGTAACCGCCTTTTCTATCATTACAGACTATAATAAGGGGATTAAATATCCTATCGCCGACTTTGAGATAACTCCCGATGTCGCTATCGTCGATCCCGATCTCGCGGAAAGTATGCCTAAAAAGTTGGTAGCACATACCGGAATGGACGCAATGACGCATTCTATCGAAGCATATGTTTCTACCGCAAACAGTGATTTTACCGATCCTCTTGCGCTCCATGCGATAGAAATGATAAAGAATGATATCGTAGATTCCTACAATGGGAATATGAATGCTCGCGATCGTATGCATAATGCACAGTGCCTCGCAGGTATGGCATTTTCAAACGCCCTCCTTGGAATTGTTCACTCTATGGCTCATAAAACCGGTGCAGCTTTTACCGATTGCGGTGCACACCTTATACATGGTGCCGCAAACGCAATGTATCTGCCTAAGGTCATAGCCTTTAACGCTAAAGATGAGATGGCGGCAAATCGCTATGCCGAAATCGCCGATCTAATGGATCTTGGTGGTAAAACAGTAAAAGAAAAGATTGATCTTCTTATCGCACATCTTCGTAAAATGAGCGACGATCTCTCGATTCCGCACTGCATAAAGAACTACGGTTCGGATAGCTATCCGACAGAAAACGGTTTTGTCCCCGAAGATATATTCCTTTCGAGAGTTCATAATATCGCGGTAAACGCATTAGGTGACGCTTGCACGGGGTCTAACCCAAGGCAGCCCTCCGTTGAAGAAATGGAAAAGCTACTCAAATGTTGCTACTACGATACAGCGGTTGATTTCTAAAAAATATTTTGCGCTCAGTGATTGGTTCAACCACTGAGCGCAATTTTGTTTTTTATTACATTGATTTAAGCATAAGCATAGACGACCCGTTCTGTTTTGAAAAATTATCGCAAATCAAGATTCAATTTTTATATTTAACTTATTGGCAAGCTTCCCGGCGCTCATCTTGTCCATAAGTACGGTAAAGAGCGTACCCTCTTCTTTATGTTCCTCTTTCAATATCATAGCCGTATCACGAATAAGTTTTGTAAGCTCATACTTATCGTATGGAATGAGTACGGAAGCCTCAATTAGGCGCTTCGTCACCGCGGATTCTATAATGTTTCTTAAAACATCTATATTGTCGCCCGTTAGCGCGCTTATTGCTATTGAGTTTTCCGTTGTGGTTATCTTCCCTTCATATACATCAGACTTATTATAAACATCTATTCTCGGTATATCAATTGCATTAAGTTCGTTAAGAATATCTATAACAACTTCTTTTTGTTTCTCACAATAGGGCGACGGCGTATCTATTATATGAAGTATTAAATCGGCACGAACAACTTCTTCAAGTGTAGAGCGAAAAGCATTTACAAGATTATGTGGCAGTTTATTTATAAATCCAACCGTATCGGTTATTAAAACCTCGGTTCCCCCGGGAAGAATAGTGCTCCGCATAACCGGGTCAAGGGTAGCAAATAGCTTATTTTCAGCTAAAACATTAGTTCCCGTCATCGCGTTTAAGAGAGTAGACTTCCCGGCGTTTGTATAGCCAACCAATGCGACTATAGGTTTTTCGTTCTTCTCACGGCGGATGCGTCTTAAAGCGCGTTGTTTTTCAACTTCATCTATCTCAAGACCAAGTTCGTATATCCTTCGCCTAATACGTCGTCTATCTATTTCGAGTTTCTTTTCACCCGGACCTCTCGTCCCTATTCCGCCGCCAAGCCTCGAAAGGGCTATCCCCTGCCCCATAAGCCGCGATAATCTATATTGAAGCTGTGCAAGTTCAACCTGAAGTTTACCCTCGCGCGTTGTCGCGCGTTTTGCAAATATATCTAGTATAAGCGCTGTTCTATCTATAACGCGCGTCGATGTTATATCTTCAAGGTTTCTTATTTGAATAGCGCTAAGCTCGTCGTCAAAGATGATTAAGTCCGCCTCAAGAGAACTGCAAAGGAGAGAAAGTTCGTTCGCCTTACCGCTTCCTATATAAGTTGCATTGTCGGAACCGTTTTTCTTTTGAGTAAATTTTTCGACGACCGTCGCTCCGGCGGCATCGGTAAGGAGCGCTAACTCAGACATGCTATCATATCCCGGACGCTCTATTCCAACTAAGATTGCCTTCTCAGAACGAGACTCGAGAACTTCCTTCGAAGTCTCCTTAAACCTATCATCGGCGTTGCCTATTTCCTCGATTAGGGCACGGTTCGGAAGTCGCTTCGGACGCATAGGCCCATATATCAATACGCCCCTCTCGCCCTCCTCCATTTCACCTATATAAGCGGCAAACATACTAGCAGCTTCTCCATCTTTAACGCCTATTGCCGCAATACAATCAAGACGCATACTCTTTAAAGTCCCTATATCGACGCTACTCAACCTAGCATCGCCATTCGGATGCGTATGGATACATCTAACGCCAGATAGCCTATCCTCGTTTCGAACTAGGCGCAGTTCCTTCATATTTACTTTTTCGCTGTCACCGATAGAAACGTCCTCAATTCTACCGTCACGCCCTATATATACCGATATTTCGCGGTTCAATATGCCGGTGTAACGCGCAATAGCTTCCATAAGCTCAAATGACGCAAATTCCTCGGAGCTACACCCCATATCGTATAACGATTCCATTTCATCAAGTAATATGTTCTTTATTCCGTTGATATTACCGTTTATTTTTTGCATTATTAATATTGCTTTCTGTATAATAATTTTTCTCTTTTACTATTATATGTTCTTCCGCGTTTTTTTTCAAGCGAGAAGAAAAAGTCGGTATCTCGCTTTACAATATTAAACAGAGCAAAGAGGGCGAGGCAGTTGGGAACAGTCATAAGTAGGTTTAAAAAATTTGACGCTTCCCAAACGAACGTTGCTTCGACGGTCGCCCCTAACATTGCAACAGCGCAAAAAGCCAGCCTATAATACTTTATAAATTTTCTGCCGAAGGCATATTTTATTCCCAAAAAACCATAGTAAGCCCATGAGAGCATAGAGGAAAAAGCAAAAAATATTATACTGACCGTCAAAAAAATATTTGATGGAATGATCCCAAAAACAGAAGCAAAGGCATTTGCGGCGATAACAGAGGTTGATGCTCCAGCGTCCGCATAGGGTATCGCCACCCCCGAAACTAATATTGTAAAGGCGGTTATACCGCATATAACTACCGTATCTATAAAGACCTCAAGTATCCCCAGTGCCCCCTCCTTTACCGGATCGCTCGCGGTTGAATTTGCGTGTGCTATCGCGCTGGAGCCCAACCCCGCTTCGTTCGAAAAAATTCCGCGAGTCAGCCCCAATGAGGCTTTTTTGATAAAAGCAAACGATAAAACGCCCGCTGCCGCCGGTTTTGCTGTTGAAAATGCATCCGTTATTATAAACTTTAAAGTCGGCAACAGGGCATCTAAATTAGAAAAAATTACGATAAGACCGGCGCAGACATAGAGTACACTCATTATAGGTACGATTATCGATAGTAATGAAAATATACGATTTTCTCCGCCCTTTAGCGAAATAAAAAGCATAAACGCAAAAATCGCCCCGGTCAAAACCTTTATTACTATAATAGCTTTATCCGTCATTATAAACGCGCTTGAAAACATGCTGATAACGCTGTCGGAAATCGTATTTGCTTGTACTGCATTGCCTATACCAAAGGCAGTTAAAGCAGTCAAAATAGCGTAAATAAGCGATAAAAATTTCCCTGACTTTGGAAACGCGCGCGCAATATAGGTAATAGAACCAAAATTTTCTCCTTTAGCCGTTCTCATTCGTATTGATAGAAAAATTTCTATATATTTTATTATTGTTGAAAAGATTGATGAAATAAATATCCATATGACCGTGCCTGGTCCTCCGATTATTATCGCGCCGGCAACACCCGCTATATTCCCGGTTCCAACGGAACCCCCAAGTGATGCAGCAAAAGCTTTAAACGGCGTTATACCGCCTTTTTTCGCGTTTTTATCTTTTTTAAACGCAAATATTATAAGCTTCAGATTTTTACGCAGAAAAAACAATCTGAGCCTAAATATAAATATTGCTCCAACGAACACCAATATGAGCGCAAATATAGTTTCCATCATAGAAAAGCCTATGTCCTATGGGCTATAAAAAGAACGTTCAATTCTCAAAGCAAGATCATTTTGTTTTTTATTGAATGCGTAATAAAATCAAGGCATTGGAATCGTGAAACAACAATTTTAAAAACAATCCCCCACAAACAGACGTTGGTAGGGGATTGAGAGCTATTAAAATATTGAAATTTATTATCTCTTAGAGAACTGAGGCGCTTTACGTGCAGCCTTTAAGCCGTACTTCTTGCGTTCCTTCATTCTTGGATCGCGAGTTAAAAATCCGGCCTTTTTAAGTGCGCCGCGAAGTTCGGGCTCAGCAACCAGCAAAGCGCGAGAAATACCATGTCTTATAGCGCCGGCCTGACCCGTTGTTCCGCCACCATATACGCTTACGATACAATCATATTTATTGAGCGTCCCGGTAAGATTCATGGGAGCCCTTACTATCATTTTAAGCGTTTCAAGCCCGAAGTAATCTTCGATATCACGCTTATTTACCGTTATAGAGCCCGTGCCCGGAAGCAGACGAACGCGAGCTATAGACTTTTTACGTCTTCCCGTTGCGGGATACTGTACAACATTTGCCATATTCATCCTCCTTATTTAAGCACAAGCGCTTCGGGTTTTTGAGCCGCGTTTTGATGTTCCGAACCCTTATAAACGCGAAGCTTCGTAAGCATCTGATTACCCAAGGGTCCCTTAGGCATCATGCGACGCACAGCTTCGTATACCGCAAACTCAGGTTTATTCGCCATAAGTGTACGATACTTAGTTTCTTTAAGTCCACCTGGATATCCCGAATGATGATAATATATCTTTTGATCAAGCTTTTTGCCCGTCAAAACTACCTTATCCGCATTTATTATTATAACATGGTCGCCTGTATCGACATGAGGAGTATATATGGGCTTATGCTTACCCCTCAATATCGCCGCAACCTGCGACGCCAAACGCCCAAGCACCATGCCGTTTCCATCAACGACATACCACTTACGTTCGACTTCTTCAGCCTTTGCCATAAAGGTTTTCATGGCTTACCTCCAAAAAAAGTTTATTCCGGCTTCATTGCAGATCTCGTACCGTTCCCGGGGCTATGGTCACAATACCATCCTCATGAACACACTCTTGTTAGTTTAACAAGTAGGCTGCTTGTTGTCAAGCGATTTTTTGGCAATTCAACACCAATTTTACTATATAATTTAAAATGCGTAAGCGAATCATCCTAAGCTCCGCATATTACAATATTACATATTGTAGCAGTGGTATAGAGGTCCGCTTCCATGTCCAACATCGAAACCTTTATAGGAAAGCGCTCCAGCAAGATATTCCTTTGCGTTTTTAACGCTTTCTAAAATCGTAAAACCATTAGCTAAATTACAAGCTATAGCGGAAGACAGTGTACATCCCGTTCCATGAGTATTTTCTGTTTCAATGCGTTTCCCGGTAAGCCAAACCATCTCATTAGCATTGTACAGTAAATCATCCGCACAGTTTTCTAGATGACCGCCCTTTAAAAGTATAGCCGAACCCGTCAATTTCGAAATTATCTTCACGGCACATTCCATATCAGCCTTGGTTTTTATTTCGATACCGGCAATAACGCCTGCTTCTGCCATATTGGGAGTTATAATAGAAGAAACGGGAAACATCAGTTTTATCAACGCATCTGCCGCGCCGTTTTTCATAAGTTTTCCCCCGCTCGTTGCAACCATAACCGGATCTAAAACAATATTTTGCATCTCGTAATGCGCAAGCCTTTCGGCAATGACCGCTATAATCTCAGCGCTTGAAACCATGCCGATTTTCACAGCATCCGGATAAATATCATTAAAAACACAATCAATCTGACGCGATACAAAATCGGGATCAACATCTATAACGCCAAATACCCCCGTCGTATTTTGAGCGGTGAGGGCGGTTATAACGCTCATAGCATACATTTTATGCGTGGTTATGGTCTTTATGTCCGCTTGAATGCCCGCTCCACCGCTACAATCCGAGCCGGCTATTGTCAATACTTTTTTTATAGATTTTATCTCTTTCAAGGTCTTATCTCCAATTCTTTAAATGATTTTACGTTAATATTGGAAATATCAACGAGTTTTCTCCATTGTTCCTTTGCCGAATCGTCGTATACGGAAACAAGGGTAAATCCCGCCCTAACGGCAGTTTCGGCCGCATATAAAGCGTCTTCAAAAATAAAAGAAGTCTTAGGCTCGCTACTCATAAATTCCGCAGCGCGATAAAAAATATCCGGGGTATCCTTCCCCGCCACCTCACTGCATGTAAATATAGCTCCGAAAAAATCAAATATCCGATTCCGCTTTAAAACCGCTTCAATTAAATATCTGTCTGTTGCTGTTGCTATGCACATAGGAATGCCTTTTTCTGCAAGTTTACTCAAAAAATCATATACACCCGGCTTTAGCTCTGCCCTTTCAAAATAAAAGTTTTCCAATAGCAAGTCTATAGAACGCATAATATCCTCTACGGACTGCTTTATTCCATAGCTTTCTTTGAAAAAATAAGCCGACTGAAGAAGGCTAAGCTCGCGTACCTCGTTGCGAACGCCAGGTTTCGGCTCAATACCTGCATTTCGCAAAAAAGTCTCGGCGATTGTATCCCAAAACCACATTGAATCTAAAAGCGTTCCATCTACATCGAAAATAGCCGCCCTCATTTTTGACAGATCAATAATTTGCACCTTCTTTTTAATTCCTCCGTAGCGTTTTTAATATCGTCATGAGCAAATATGGCCGAAATAACAGCAACACCAACTATGCCAGTGCCTGAAAGTTCGACTATATTATCCGCGTTTATGCCTCCTATTGCAACCGTAGGGATTTTAACCGCCCCTGCTATAGATGTAAGAGTATCGAACGAAACCGCATCTGCATCATCTTTGGAGGATGTAGGGAAAACTGCTCCAACCCCTAAGTAATCGGCCCCCAAATACTCCGCCGATTTTCCCTGTTTAAGCGTTTGTGCGGATACGCCGAGAATTTTATTTTCACCTATCCTTTTTCGTGTTTCGAAAACGTCAGAGTCATGCTGTCCTATATGAACGCCATCCGCCCCGCTCCTCAACATGATCGATATGTTGTCGTTTATTATCAGCTTTACACCCTTCTTTTTGCAAAGCGAATTTACCAAAACAGCTTCACTTAAAAAGTCTTCGTCGCTCATGTTTTTTTCGCGAAGCTGAATTATTGTTGCGCCACCGTCTATCGCTTTTTCAATATCGCCTAAAAGTGTACGTCCATTTAACCAAGTCCTATCGGTAATTGCATACAATAGAAGCTCTTTTTTATCTGCGCGCATACCTTGCACCTTTCTCCAGCGAATCCGGAGTCATATTATATATTTCATCTATCATGAGATTTCTGTACGTCGAATTTCCTCCTCCGATTTGTTGAAGCTTCGCGAAAGCTTTTTCACCCGCAATTCCCATCATAACAACCGCCGCTAGAGCTGCCGAACACATATTTTCTCGGTTTGCAGATATAAACGCCGTTATAAGTGCCGAAAGCATACATCCGCTCCCCGTTATGCTTGACATCATCGGAACTCCATTTGTAACAGCATAGCTAATTTTCCCGTCCGTAATTATATCCGTTGCACCAGTGACGACAATTATTGTTCCTGTGCTCTCAGCAAATGCCTTAAACGAAGAGATCCCGTCATTTAAAGCGCTTATGCCGTCATCTTCGTTCGCGTCAACTCCGCGCGTCCTGCCATTTCCATCTATAAGAGTTTTTATCTCGGAAATATTTCCCCGAATAACGGAAAGCTTTATTTTTTTCATAATTTTAATTGCGGAGTTTGTTCTAAGGGACGATGCACCGGCGCCAACCGGATCTAAGAGTACAGGGTGATTTAAGGCGTTTGCGTGTTTCCCGGCTATTAACATTGAGGCCAGGACGCGTTCATTCAACGTCCCTATATTAAGGTTGAGCCCACTGCATATTTTGGTTATCTCCTCAACTTCCAATGCCTCGTCGGACATTATAGGCGAAGCACCGCAAGCGAGAAGTATATTGGCGCAGTCGTTTACGGTTACATAGTTTGTAATATTATGTATGAGAGGATGATTTTCATATACGTTTTTAAGCATTTCTTTAAGCATTTTCTTTTCTCCTGAAAATTTTGTTTGTAATCACCGTAAGTAAAATTACGATTACCATAACCGGCAGTGTATTTCCTATTGGTGTATCTATTGAAAGGAAAAATCTATAGATCGCGAAGCCTATAACAAACAAGATTATGTTTAATATATCGAATGAAGTTTTGCTCTCGCGTTTTAAAATAAAGACGTCCGCAACTAAAATAGCTATCATAGGAGCAAAAACCGAGCCTATGAGATATAAAAAGTCGACGAACTGTTCTATAGGTGTGAATATCGCAATAATCGTCCCAAGTATACAGACGATTACAGCCGCCCATTTTTCGTTCACACGTTTATTTAAGCTAACGGCACTGACTCCCGCTGAATATACATCAAGAAACGTCGTGGTAACCGTTGAAAAGATTATTATTACAAGACCGGCTATCCCAAGACCGGCAGTCGCCATTATTTTAGCAATATCGCTTTCTCCCGTAAATATAGCCGCACCCATGCCTATTACGAACATCCAGGAACTTGAAAAGAAATAAGTAATACTGCTAACAAGAGCTGATTTTTTCCCATTCTTCGCGTTTCTCGTATAATCAGCTATCAATGGAAGCCAAGATAACGTCATTGCAACAGAAAGCTCAACAGCTCCACCAAATGTAATTTCGCCAGCGACTTCTCCAACATTTCCGCCTTTAAATACGATAACCGAAAGCACGATAGTGAGAATAAATAGCGCTCCCATCGCTATAATATTGACCTTCTCGAGGTTTTTTAGCCCTATAAGTACCCAAGTAATTATTAAAATTCCGATAATAATTGCATATATATAGTCTCCGCCGATATTGGCAACCGAAGTTGCCGCGCGCGATGCGCTTATTATCATAACCGCCGTCCATCCGACAAGCTGCAATATATTTAGAACAGAAAATAAAAACGAACCTTTCTCACCAAAAGAGAGTTTAACTGTTTCCATAGAACTCTTTCCGGTTTTTGCACCTAAAAGCCCCGCAAAATATAGAGGGACACAACCTATTAAATGCCCCAGCAATATAGCTAAAAGCCCCTTCCCGAATCCGAGAGGCGCTATCAGTGTCCCCGTTAAAATTTCGGCTATTGATACTGCGGCGCCAAACCATATAAGCGCGTTTGAAAATACCGATGTCTTTTTTTCTTCAATCATGATAATAAAAAACTCCTTAATTTATATTGAATAAAAGTCGAACAAAAAAGGAACCCACGTTAGAGGCTCCCTTAGTAAATACATAATGAGAAAAGACTCCCTACGTTGGCATTATCCAAATCAGGTTACGGGTCGAAATCAAAATGATTTCCTCTCAGCATAAAGCTCCCCTGCTCGTATATTCAATTCGTTTCTAAGTTTAACATTGAATTTTTATTTGTCAAGCGCTTTTATATGGATAACTAAAAGAGTTCCGTTTCGAACGAATATTGATGCGGGTTCACCTAAAAATTCGTTGCTGATTCCGATCGGAAAATCCCCTATCAGCGTTGCATCATTCAACGGATACTTCAGACCAACAAGATTTACGCCTACTGCGTTTTTGCCTATGCAAAATACAGATACTATGCCGTGAACAGGAAAATCAAAAGTCAAAATACCGTTTGTCACCGCGTAGCAATCCGTATCTCGACCGTGCATAACAACATTAGCTCCCATCCTAGATGCATAAGCTATGGACTGAATATTCGCCAATGTATGATCAAGACGATTTCCCATGCAGCAGAATAAAACTAAGTTTTTATACCCATGAGCAAGAGCATATTTTATCGCTATCATAGTATCCGTATCATCTTTTTCCTCGGGATATATCAAAACATTTGATCCCTCCGGCTTTTTTGATATTGAATCAAAATCTCCCAATATTATGTCTGGCTCAATGCCACAGCCTTTCGCGAAATCATAGCCTTTATCGGCGGCTATTATAAGATCACCTTCTCGCTTTTTTATCTCTATTCCTTCAAAAAGGCCTCCGCCTATTATATAGCATGAGTTTTGCATTTTTAAACAATTCTCCTACCCTAATTTTATTCAGCTTATTTTTCTATGTGCCTTTAGCGTGAGCAGAACAATAAACTCTGTACCGTGTTTCGGATCACTCTTAACAATAATTTTCCCACCATGCGCATCCACTATGCTCCTTGCTATAGATAAGCCGAGTCCAAATCCGCCATTATGCAGGCGCGATCTATCCCCCCTATAAAACCTATCAAATATAAAATCGATATCGCTGGGTGAAATCGGATCACCAAAATTTTTTATTGAGAGGACCGCTTTCGCCTGTTCTTTCTTCAGAGTCACATCTATAGAACCGCCATAGACTGAATATTTTAACGCATTATCCAATAAAATTCCAATAAGCTGCCTTATCTGTTTTTCGTCGCCAAGAATATTTATATTTTCAACAATATCCGAATTAACGATAAGCCCCTTTTCAAAAGAAACAGATTCGAAAGTCAAAGTCTCACTCAAAACCGTCTCAGATAAATTCATCTCTGAAAATACACTCTTTATACGTTTATCGTCGGATTTCGCAAGATAGAGCATGTCGGAAACTAGGGCTTTCATTCGAAGCGCTTCCGATTTTGTATTTTCAAGCCACTTTTGATTTTCATCATGCCCACTATTTTCGATATTTTTTAACAATATTTCCGAATTTGCAAGTATAACCGTCAGTGGCGTTTTCAACTCATGAGAAGCATCCGCTATAAACCGCCTCTGCTGTCTCCATGCGTTCGTAATCGGACGAAGGGCAAGATTCGCTAAAAACATGCTTATGAAAAAAAAAGCAAAAAGTCCTAAGATGCCCAACATGAGTGAAGTTAAAATCAGTTCTTCCATCGCCGCTATCTGGCGGCTCGTATCCATTAACGCTATTTTTACTCCATATTTCGTATCTGAATACATATATATTATTGAATATCCGTCCAATACTCCGTAGCTTTTTTCGGGGTTATTTAAAACAGCGGCTATTGCGCCCATTTTAGTTTCGTTTGATATAGATAAAAAATCCGGTTTGGAAGTATAAAGTATATTTCCATCGTCATCTGTCATTATAATTAAAACCGGGGACATTGAGCCAGACGACGGATTTTCCTTTTCAAACGGGAGAAACGGATCGTCCTGTGGTCTGTTCAAAGCGAGAGAAAGAGAATATCTATTGCCGTTTTCTAAGTTTTTGGACGTTGAGACGCAAATAGATACAAACACTATAATAAGTACAAATGTAACAAGCAGCATATTTGTAAGTACAATTTTACGTCTCAGTTTGCTTATCATTTTTGGGCAACCTCAAGCCTATAACCTAGTTTTCTAAACGACCCGATATTTACCTCCGAGTCAAGAAAAAAGAATTTTTTTCTGAGAAAAGAGACATATGCCTCTACATTGTTTTCCATAGCGTTTGAATTCACTCCCCAAATTTTATCTAAAAGTTCATCCTTTGAGGTTATAATGTTCTTATTCCCTATAAGCAGCTTTAGAACCTCGTTTTCCTTTCGACCTAAATGTACAGACTTGTTTTTGCAAGCCAAATCCGACGTACTAAGATTAAGAATTATGTCATGAAATTTTAGCTCATTGAGTATAACCGAACCCTGACGTCTCGAAAGGGCACGGACGCGCGCCAAAAGCTCGTCCGGAGAAAAGGGTTTAGTCATATAATCGTCAGCGCCGCTATCTAATCCCTTAACCTTATCTGTAACTTCGTCTCGCGCTGTTAAAAGGAGAATCGGCGTATTTATTCCGTTCTTTCTTAGTTTTTTTGCAACTTCGAAACCATCCAGCTTAGGAAGCATTACATCCAATATGATTATATCATATTGATCACTCTTACCGTATAAATATCCGTCCTCGCCATCAAAAACCGCATCAGCCAAATATTTCTGTTCCTTCATAATCTGCATAAGCGCATCGTTTAAAAGGCGCTCATCTTCAACTATCAAAATTTTCATAACTTTTTCACCTTATATTCTATTTATAAATACTTCCTTTCTAAATTAGTCTAACACATTTTTCTGAAACGAAACTGAAAATTTTGATTCCCAACGCTTAGGCAAAATACTAATGTATGAAAAACCGCCGCTATAAATTATCTTTACAAAATAAAGATCACTATAGCAAGCGGCTTTTATAAAAAAATATCAAATTTATATTTAACTTTCAGCTTTTTTCCAGCGTTTCATATTAGGTAAAAAGCTACGCATCATAATTCGCGCCGCATCCTCCGTCATTCCGTCGTTTCCTTCAAGAACATGCGGAATGCAAAACTCAATCATCTCGTCCATAGTACAATTGTAGGTGAACTTCCCATCTTCATAGCAATATATGCAGTAGTCGACGCTTTTTGAGCCGTCTTTTTCGGTTCCATAAAGATCTTCCCCCATAGGCATCCCGCATGACTGACAATATTTTTCTTCCATATTTTTCTCCCCAATGACTTATTTTGGGAATATTTTAACACCATATCAAATAAAAAACAAATCCTAATATTAAAGCCGTTTTGATCCAACTTTCCTATGACAAATTCTCTGAACATATGCAACGCGCCGATTGCATTAAGACATTTAAAAAACTTTAAAAGACTGTGGACGTAAAAAATTTGGTATGTGATCAATAAATCTGTAAATTAAACATACGTAGAGCAATACACGTTTCCCATTTTCCGGCATTTATCAAGCTCGTTTTTTCCGGCGCTTTCAAATTTCACTTTATCAATTTTTCAAATGACTTATCGGATGAAAAATTAACTATATTATATAAAAACATTATTTCGTCTATATCGTTTTCCAATATATATGCATTTACATCTTGATTAAAATAACGAAGGTCAATAACACAAATGTTTTTATAATCTCCTATTAAGAAGGGTATAAATGAATTAGCAAAAGAATCCTTAAATACTAATAGGTTTTTTCCGTCAGCATTGTCTGTTTTTATCTTAACTTCCGGAGGATTTCCACCTAAAAACAGCTGGTATTTGTCCTTCGTATTGAGCTTATTGAGGTCGTATACGCTACTCGTCACTTCTTTTCCGTAATTGTATTCCACAGAATAATTTTCCCGATGCTTTGGTTCGAATATATATATACTGTCATCGGCGGAATTAAGGTTGAGCGCCTTTGAGTAAAGCGCTCCGCGAAACGCTGTCGTCATCAATTTTACATCATAATCGTCTATATCGACGGAAGAAAGACCTTTAGCGTTTCGCAATGCCTGATATGCGTAAAAAGCTCCGAGGGTTGTCCAATGATGATCCGTCTTGTAGAATATATATTCCGATGATTTTTCGTTCAACACTTCTCGAACGTCAATAAAACCGCAGTCTATGCTCGCTTTAATATTATCTATTTCAGAAGACTGATTAAAGTATGGCGCATATGGTGGGAGCTTATCTTTCAGAACAAGAGCCGCGTTTGGCGAAAGCAAAAGCGAAACTGTTATATTAGAATGTCGCGCCATAAAAGCATTTACAGTTTCGACATTGCTCTTCGTTTGCGCATTGTCAAAATCGCCATCCCGGATTTTCTCGAATAAATATTTTTCTTTCCCAAGGTAAACCCCGCCGATATCCTTATTCAGCATCATCTGCTGCGTTAGCGTTTTAAAGGATATCAGCTCATTCCTTAGAAAAAATTGATCATCAATATATTTTTCGGCAGTAGATGTAAACTTTCCGGAAACTATGCTTTCAAAAGACATCTCAACCTCAGTGGTCAAAAAACGGTTTTCATTTTCTGAAAAATCGCTATCGGGAATTATAATTCCCGATACAACAAAAAACACTATTATAGCGCAAAAAAGCGCAGTGGTAATGGCAGCGGTAGCTTTTTTCAAGAAAATTCACCTCCTCAAAATCTAAAATACAAAAACGGATTGTAGGCAGAGCCGCTCATAAAGCAGATGCAGAGAACAAAGAGTCCAATATACGCGGCTATTTCACATGCGGCATAAACTCCCCCGTTTGAAAATGGTTTTGTTTTCAAATAGCTTTTAAAGCGCTTTGAAAGCTGCGTCGACGCAATAACGCATATCGCAATTAATATTATATTGGTATAGAACAAGTAAATCGTATCGCTGTTTGCGAATCCTGCACCGTTTAGCCCAAACATGGCTTTTAAGTACATTCCGAGCCTCCCCATATCATCAAACGCGAATATTACCCAGCTTAGTATTACAAAAAGCATAGTATAAATATGACCAATGAAGCGCGGTAGTTTTTCCAATATTTTATTAAGAAACAGCTTTTCAATTATAAGTAAAACGCCAAAATAGATCCCCCATATAACAAAATTCCAACTCGCACCATGCCAAAGTCCCGTTATTGCCCAGACTATAATAATATTCCGAATAAGCTTTGCTTTCCCGTTTCTGCTTCCGCCGAGAGGAATATAGAGATACTCCTTAAACCAGGTGCCAAGAGAAATATGCCATCTGCGCCAAAACTCCGTTATACTCTTTGATATATAGGGATAGTTGAAGTTTTCCAAAAATTCGAATCCAAACATGCTTGAAAGTCCGATAGCCATATCCGAATAACCCGAAAAATCAAAGTATATCTGAAAGGTAAAGGCTATTGCGCCGATCCATGCGGTAGATGCGGGAAGCCCGGCAGGGTTCATCGTGGAAATTTGTTCATATAAAAGTCCTATATTATTAGCAAGAAGCACTTTTTTTGCAAGACCTACAGCAAAACGCTGTACACCATAGGCAAATTTTTCAACGCTCTCCGTTCTGTTTTTTAATTGATACGCAATCGTCTTGTAGCGCACAATCGGACCCGCTATCAACTGCGGAAATAAAGAAATGAAAAGACCAAAATCTATTATGTTTTTCTGCGCACCGACCTCGCGCCTATATACATCGATAATATAAGACATTGCCTGAAACGTATAGAAGGAAACGCCTATTGGCAGTGCAACGCCTAAGGTCGGTATTTTTAATGTGAACAGATTATCAACATTGGTTATAAGAAAGTCGGTGTATTTGAAAAATCCCAGTATCAAAAGATTGGCAATTACCGCAATAATGAAAACGGCTGTCTTTTGTTTATTCTTGCTTTTCAATTGACATTTTTCTATCCATAAGCCAAATACATAGTCCATACAGATAGTAAACAGCATTATAAATATATACACGGGTTCGCCCCATGCGTAAAAAATCAGGCTTATTATAAGAAGCCAAAGATTTTTCACCTTACGTGGACAAACAAAATATATAAGCAGCGCGATGGGTAAAAAAGCGAAAACGAATGTAATACTACTAAAAACCACGTAATACCTCTTAAAAAAAGCTAAAGGTAAAAAAGAATCTCCCGTTCAGCATAATTTATGTTGTTGCCGGGCGACAGCATTTTCCCTTTAGCTAATAGTTTTAACCTTTGTCAGTTAAAATATTTATTGATGATTTCCCCTGATTTTGCGTCGCCTGAAACACAAACTACAAGGTATTTGCCCTTAACCTTTATTATCGCCTTGTCCAGCCTTTGAATTTCAGCCGGAACATAGTCGAGAAACGCCTCTTTTTGATCTTTTATATGCTGTTCGGCAATTGCGTGCGCATTGGATGCGTCTTTATCGGTTTTAAACTCAAAAAGTGAAACTTCCTCGGCTGTCGCGCCGCTCCCGATGTACATTATAGCTTTTTCAACGTTTGTAAACTCATAGGTACGGTCAATGTTGCTTTTGTCGGTAGGCGTAAGCGCATCATCAAACTTTACACCGGCTATAATTTCTTCTCCGACCTTCGTTATATCGATTGTAGGGTTTGGAGTCGACGGAGAGCACGCTGATAAAGCTATGCACATTAGAAACGTAAGTAATCCGCAAATCATTTTTTTCATGGTTTGTATCTCCTGTTTTTTTATTTAACAGTATGAGTTTTTAAAAACTCGTACCATTTTTTACAGTATGACTTATTTAAATGCACACCATCGCTTGCCGCACCCTCGGGTAAGCATCCATTTTCATCGGCAAGAGCTGAATGCGTATCTAAACAAAATATTTTCTTCTCCTCAGCCATTTTTTTAATCAATCCATTATACAAAAAAACTCTGGTGTTGTTTTCTGCATACTTTTCAGGATGATCATCTGAATATTTTTTACTAAGGGGCATTATAAGCTGAATATATATATCCGCGTTCTTATTGATAGCGCGCAAATCATCTATGAGTTTTCCGTACCTACTTATAAATACGTCTTCGGCTTCCCAACCAAGCTCATTTAATCCAAACATTATATAAAGCTTAGCATAGTCGGTTCTTTTTAAAGCGTCCATAACCGTATATTTTTTATCGCCCATTTTGATGACTTCTTTCGTATATATGGACGAAATATTTAGACCTTTATAAGCGTAAAACTTAGTATTCGGCAAAACAATATTCATAGCTAGTCCTTCGGTCCTCGAATCACCGATAAAAACAACATCATCAAAATAGCGGTCATCAACACTATCGCTTTTTTTTACAAATTCAGAAAAATCATAATCTGCGGTGATATTAGCATTAGTTGAATCAGGATTTTTTTGAGTCGTCTGAGGTAACGCGGAAGAAGAAGGCAAAACCGTAGGAATAGGAGTCAGCATAGCGCCGGATGATACGGGTGGCGTTTGAGCCGCGCCTATATCATTCGAACGTTGCGCATTCGCAAGCAATACAGCAAAAATTATAATCAGTATCAATAGGAAAAGCAAAACAAAGAATATAACGGTAAGTAGAGATCTTGATACCCTCAAATATTTTTTTTTATCATCAAATGCTGAATGCTCCATTTCTCCCCCTAAAAAAAATACGGCACTAAAATATACCGCCAATGCTCAAAATTGTACCTGATTACCTTAATCTTGTCAAGGTATTTTGCAAAAAATCCAGGCAAAACACGTGAAAATATAGGTAATCAACCTTAAAGTCTTTTGCAAAGAAAAATCAGTACTAGCACGAAATTTTAAGTTTGCCGCTAGTCCAGGAATGTCACCGGATCACATTTTTATTATATATATCATGCATTTTATTGTAATATTAACTATGCTTAGTTTTTAATAATTCTATGTTTTTCTTATAAACAAACCTTCCGGTTTTATTTTTTTATTCAAATACATATTATAAAATAGTATTCGTAAACAAGGAATTTAAAGATAATTTTCATTTTTCCCTGGAAAATATGCCGCACCTTTTTTATAAAATATATTATGATTAGTTTGTCCTTATATGTATAATCTGATAAGTCTGTTCGTCAATTTTATTTATAGTCTCAAAAGTATATGCAGGATCATGCTTTGGGCGCCAATTAAATTTTGAATTAGGTCAACCGAAAAAAGACGGGTTCATTACTAATCGTCCAAGCATCTGTTTAAAAGCAAACCGGATTAAATGTTAGCCATAGAATCTCTAGATCGTGTATTAGATATACTTTTTCGAATCTTGGTTTTTCGTTTATAACAAACTCACTGTTTTCACGAGCAATTGTTTTAATAATAATCCATGTTCTTCAATGATTGGCCTGTGAATAAAGTTAGCTTTATATGGTATAGATTGTATACCAATAAATCCATCATAACCATCTCGAACATTTTTTTGAGAAACACCTCATATATGGAAATTAGAAAATAAGTAGAAGTAATAATATCCTTATAAATTACAGTTTTTCCATTTTCTGCTGTTATTTTATTATAACCAAACAGTATTGGTATATTGTTTGGTTCATTTTATCATTAATCATTTGAATTTTTCCTCCGAATTTCACATCCATATATTTATTACAGAGGTAAATAAGATGCAAATTAAGCAATAAATAAATGAAATTATTAAAAATTTAAATGAGTATTTTTTTAGGCATCTAAAACTAATAAAAATATCAATTATGTTATAAACAGTACTCGCTATAGCAAAACACGTTATCGTACCTATTAATGTTTTAAATATTGAAACTCCAATTATTAAAGAAATTATAATAATAATTGCTTGAAATAGGGAAACCAGTAAATTTATTTTTTGTTTATTTATCGTAACTCTACAGTATGTGATACAATTATTGCAAAAAGTAAATACATACTGTAACGCCAAAATTGAAGCCAATTTCCCTGCTATTCGCCATTGATCTCCCAAAATAAATGAAAATATAGGCTCGCCAAAAGCCATCAATATGATTATTGGTATAATAGACAGTAACATCAATTTGGTTATTAATGAAAAAGTAAAGTCCGCAATATCTTCACCATCTCTATATTTTTGTGTTACTGTTCTAAAATATATCGTTTGTATGGGCGCTGCAATTAAAGATATTGGCATAGTAAATATTTTATTACACATAGAATAATCACCAAGAGCGGAGTTTCCAAAATTACTTGACAATAATTGATTTGGCATTTGTGAGGTAAAAGCAGTCATTAAATTTGAAGGGTATTGATATATTATAAAATGCCTATATTTTTTAATGATATATTGCATTTCGGCGAAAGATGGTTTCTTTGTAAATGGATTGGCTTTTCTTAGCATATGAATGTTGATTATTGTATATGAGATAATGGAAGCTATATATAATCCGACAGCATCAAGTCCCAATAATCCCAATGGCAACGTAACTAATAATGTTACTAATGCCCCGATCAAAGGATTTAAGAATAAAACCTTAGTCATTTTTAAACGATTAATATAAATATTCATCAGGGAAGAAAGTACCGTCAAATTTATATACACAAACATTATTAATATCGCTACAGGATATGGTATTTGCGAGGTGAAAAATTGATAATATGGCATTAGAATCAAGAACCCTAAACATAATACAAAAGATAAAACAAACTGTATTGAAAAACTTGTTCTAAACACTTTTTCGCTTTCTTCATCTGTTTTAGGCGCCATTATTGCAGATCCAAGACCCATTCCGATAAATCCAATAATGATAGTTGCTGTTGAGATTATGATACCAAAATCGCCGTATGATTCTTTGCTGTATATTCTGCTTATTATCGGAACGCTAAACAAATTAATTAACTGTGCAATAATCTGCCCGGAAGATAACGCTGCAACGCTCTTCCAGAAATTGTTTCCTTTTATTTTAGCGATTAAATTATTGATTTTTTTGAACATTACTATCTCCAGCTGCTTAACTTAAAACCCTTTTTGATATTCGTTTGTACGAAAAATATTCTAGTCCTTTTTCCATGGTAACTTTTTTCATCTCAATGTATTTACAGTATTGATTATATATCAGCAACGCACATATTTCTTCAATCGCTCCACTATCAAGAATTTCAATATTTCCACCTAAATTGCGACAGTATGACTTTTAACTACTGTTGCAAAATGCTTTCTACCATAAAACTTATTGACATCCCGAAAAAAACGTCTATATCTGACGCCATATAAATTTTAAAATAATCCTTCGTAGTTAACCTTCAGCGTATTTAATAAAGTAGTTATGTTGTACTATTTCAAACTCCATAGCCTTAGCCCAATCTCCTGAATTTTGAATTATGCGCTCTTTTATTGCATTAATCAAATTAAATGTTTTTTCTCCGGCTTTATTTTATTGCCATGCCAAATAATATTATTATTTTTATATTGTATTTTTAGCTAATACATTAAACGACCTCTTCACGGTTTGTAAAATCGATATATTCCGGATCGCATCTGATTTGCAATATTTTTCTTCTTTTCTCATTCTTATAATTCTAACACTACCCTTGTTAATATAATCTTCTTGCAGTGTATCTGTGATTCCTCCATCGTCTGTATATTTATACGTTGTCGCTATAATTGTAATATTATTGCACATTTTTTTATTATATTGGTTTGTTATGCTGATGTGAGCATCCTTGGTTATAATAATAATTAAGCAAATATGCAAAACTTCATTAATAATTCCCCTCAATAAATTTTTCTATATCATCAAATGCATCCGCATTTTCTTTTATCCACTCAATAGGTCTATCCCACCATTTAATTTCTAACAATGCTTTAATTTGTTCCTCATTGAATCTATATTTTATCACTTTTGCAGGAATACCTCCGACGACTGCATATGGTGGAACATCTTTGGTTACAAGTGAACCGGCAGCAACAATTGCCCCGTCTCCAACGGAAACCCCGGAAAGAATCAATGCATCGGTAGCTACCCATACATCATTCCCTATAACAATAGAATGTTTGTTTTTTTCATCGGCATACGTGTATTCATCAAACTTTTGCGCATTTACAAAGTGAGGTCTGAATTTGCAACTATTGGAATAAAAGCTTGGGTATGTCGAAACAAAAACAGAAGTTGGATGATTGCCTGAAACAACTTTAACACCTGATGCAATGGAAACAAATCGCTTTATACTCGCGTCTATCTGGCAATTATCTCCTATATATGAGCCATATCCTATTTCTCCGTTAAACGCAGTATTATAACCTATATAATTATTGCCTTCAAAAATATTTTTTTTACCCAAAGTTGATCGGCTGCAAAAATGCACATGTTTACCCATTAATTTTATCATGAAAAAGGTCTTCTTAACAAGATTTTTCATTAGACGTATCATAGTTTTTTCCCTTTCTTATCGTAAACCTCTGATACAATGATCTTTTATCAATATGATATCGGTGATAAATACTCAAACAACAGCGATCCTGGTCGCATCACTCTAATGGTCAGCCTTTAGGATATTTAGAGTCACTGGCAATTTTTACAATCTAGTGCTACACAAGTTGAAGCGCGCTTCATCCAAGATAAGACCGCTGTTTTCG
The DNA here is from genome assembly GCA_036654235.1 of Clostridia bacterium. Taxonomy (GTDB): domain Bacteria; phylum Bacillota; class Clostridia; order Christensenellales; family CAG-138; genus JAVVSK01. The sequence goes on from JAVVSK010000003.1 coordinate 113,111, forward strand.
TCTCTAACTTCAATCATGATGCAAAGTTTATATTTAATACAGATTCCACTTCAGCTCAACTTTCTCTTTATATTTCTACAATGAGCACGTTAGCTTTGCCTTCAAACACACCGTCTCTTTTAAAAATCTTTATACTTTCGTACAAAAAAAACACTTGCAGTCGAATATAAAGCTCATTTTAAATGTCAATATTTGAGCTATCTATGTGTAATAAATCCAAGATAGTTTTACGCATAAACCCACCCGCCTTTAAACAAGATACTGTTCTGGGCTCTCTAAAAGATGCGTCGGTATATCGTGAGGTGTATTCATTTTCATGATCCTAAATTCTAGAATCGCAAATTCCGACTTATGGATTCCAATGCGTCATTGACGAAAAAACGATAAAGCCGAATAATCAATTTTAGTATCAGATACATCGGCAACAATAAAATCAATCCGCAAATCGAAAAAAATATATAAGCCGTTTTATGTATTTTTATACATTTCACAAACTTCTCCGGTTAAACTTTCCGGATAAAAATCGGCTCATCGAAACAGAAGCCCCTTGACTTTCGTTCTCAGGAATAAGTATGTTTGTCAATTTTTATCCTATAAAAAAGAAACTTCATAGAGCAACTTTTTATAGCACCTGCGCTGTATAAAAACCCATTCATAGTAAAACAAAACAGCCAAGCTAGTCACACTATAACGTCAAGCATAGTCACTGTATAAGCAGCTAGGATGATGAACAATTGAGCAAAAACACATATAAAACGCTATTGTGCTAAGCTAGACCGCGGGTTCAAACCGCTTACATTGTTATTCTAAAGAACAGAGTAAACGCTTTCAGCTCTTGAATTAACGTATGAAACATAGTAACATACGGCAATTCAACATGCCGAGACTAAATATACACTACTCTATTAATTAAGCGGAAAGAATATATTAAACACGCATGCTCAATATTGGGTATGCTAACATAATTCGACTCCATAGTCAATATGATTTTGGAAAAACACCATAAAACGTATGAACAAGTTTTCTCACCAGACCGCACAACATATCAATTTTTTTGAATCTCTCCTAAATAAAATATTTTATGTAAGTACTTTTTAGGATTGCTGCCTATGGTACGCTTCTTTTTTACGCATGAGCGTCCCTTAGCTTCAACGCTCTTCCGTAACGTTTCTTGTAAGCAGGGTTACGCACTAAATTATTATAATGTTTATTTTCAAATGTTCAATGCTAGGCATCGTATTGTTAGCTATAAGCAAGCCGACCGCAACCGGGGTAAGTTTATGTAATATGTTTTTCTCATACTTAAACGCAAAAACCGCCCATAATAGACAATTCGCGCAAAAATATATTCTAAAGCCTTTCAAAAAACGTCTGATTATACTACGGTCACTAGTATAATCAATGTGTCGAAAGCCGAAAAATGGCAATGGAGATATAACTGATTATTTCGCTTATCTCGCGCTTGATATCTATATTAATTGTTCTTTCTATAGATTGAGTAAATGTATGAATAGTGAGCGATCCTTTTTTTCATTGCGCAAATAGAAGAACAGTATAGTCTTACGCATTCTGTCGTATATTCCACGCAACGAATACAAATGTCCGAAAACGTGTATGGTACATTACTTTCCTAAAATTCAAGTTCCATTCTGCTGCTTTAATAATATAGGAAAAAAACAATTAAAATTTCAAAAGAAGCTGTGAAAATCATTGGTCTACATATTGTTAAATTGTTGTACTTGTCACAATGCCCCATCTGCTGCCATATCCTCAACGAGGTCGGTAACGGGGTCGCCCGTACTTTGAATATATGCTGCGGTAAAGGGAATTCCATTGGGGTCGGACGGGTATACGGCGTGGTTATGCAAACAATAGTAGCCCATCATGCCCGCCGACTCAATATCGCTTATTCTCGCATTTCTTAAGCACTGCATTATCATAACGCCCAACATTTCCCAATGCGAAAGCTCGTTTCTACCCGGAGGTTATCAATGAGAAACCGCCCGCATGGACTTCGGGCGGACGGTATTTTCATTTTATAGACGGATCGAACATCGGCAGTTTTGGGTACAGGACTATTTCAAAGTCGTCCGGCGCGTTGTGCCATCGGCCATTATGCTCCTTTGTGTAGACGACCTTTTCGAGCACCTCTTTCAGCATATCGTTCTTTGCCTTTGGCGTCGACAGCGCGGCGTAGACATCGAGAAGCCGCTCCACCTTTGGGATAATATTCTTGCGGCTATCCTCGCGGATCAGCTCAAGCGAGAGTTCGCCCTCTATAGCTGCGCGGCTCTCCGTGGCTTGCGTGATACGCTCAGACAGCACCCGCGACCGCTCGAGAAACATATCAGTCGTATAGACGCCTTGCTCAAGGAGGTTATGCAAATTGTCCCGCTGCTTTTCGAGGTCGACCAGCTCACCGTCAATCTTTTTTAGAGCCTTTCGCTTTACATCGACCTGCGACACCTTTTTCACCACAGGACCGTCGTCCCATTTTAACCGATAATCTCCCAGCCATTCAGACAGAGCCTCCAATATCCGTTCCTCGACGAAGTGGAGCGCTACGGAAATATTGTCGCAGCTTGTAGCGGCGCACATCAGCGCCTCCGGCTTCGCCTTATTCTTTCCGCTGTATGGGCGGCGCACCATCTTCCGACCACACTTACCGCAGACGACAATACCGGCCAGCGGATTTTTTACAGTGTTCCGCTCTCCGACCGGGCGCGGCGGATTTTGCGCTATATTCATCTGCGCGGTCTCCCACGTTTCTTTCTCAATCAGCGCCGGGTGCAGCCCGTCCACGATGATACACTCCTCTACGGAGGAGCGCGGATGGGATAAGACAACCCGCCCCTCTACCATACGCTTGACCGTCGGTCTCCAATTCCAGCGAACCTTGCCGACATATGCCGGATTGATTAGAATATCCCGGATGGATGCCGGAACCCAGTCACTACCCTTTTTCGGAGGCAGCCGCAGAGCATTGAGCCGCCGGACGATGAGCGAAACGCCGAGGCGCTTGCTCGTACCGTCCTCCTGCACCTCACCGGAGGTATAAAGGTCAAATATAAAGCGGACGGTATCGGCCTCAGCAGGAACAGGCTCAAGCGTCCAGCCCTTTTCCCCTACGAGCTTCACGCGCTTATAACCGAACGGAGCAATATTAGCTACCCATTTGCCCTCTTTCACCGAGGCGACGCGGCCCCGCTGCAAGCGCCGATTTATAGTCTTGTATTCCCGGCGGCTCATAAAAAGGCCGAACTCGAAATATTCCTCGTCAAACTCGTTGTTCGGGTCGTATGTTTTCATTGGGGTAATTATCTTTGTATCGGAGAACTTGAACGTCTGCGCTACGATGCCTTGGTCAATGGTATCGCCGCGGGCCAGACGTTCGACCTCCATTACCAAAACGCCGTCCCAAAGACCGCCCTCAACCTCAGTCAATAGTTGCTGCATAACGGGACGAGCCGCGATAGTTTCGCCGGACACGACCTCCCGATATATTTCCGTTACGGTGAGCCGGAGTCTTTTTGAGAGCTCAAGCAATGCCCTCTCATGCCGAGCCAGCGTTTCACCCTCGCCACGCGCCTCAGCCTCCGCGTCTGCGCGGGACTTGCGCAGGTACATACAATATCTCATTCGGCCACATCCTTTCACAAAAAGCCGCCCCGAAACCGGATCGGTCTCTCTTTATTGTTCTTTTTCATTCAAACTAACGGCGAGCTCGTTCCGCTTTTTTTAGCGCACCGTCGTATTTACCGTTTCCGAGCTTATTGCGAACAGGCAGCAGCGCAGCAAAAAAGGCGTACTACTTTCATCTCCATAAATCCATATAGATTATATTGCCGACTTTCTTGACGATGCGGACTTGCCTTCTTTTTTCAACGAATAAGCCACTTCCATGTCGACCTGCATGAGCTGGTCGAGAAGGGAAGCCACGTTGTTTTTTAGATTGGATTGCAAGGTCATAAGCTCTGAAAGATAAAGCGGGTCGGCCAGAGCCTCGCCTCCGCTCTCCACTTTCAGCTTTATCTCGTTGCGGGATGACTGAAGTAGGTTCATAAACTCCTGATACAGATTGAGCTGCTCCTCCCGTCGGAGCTTCATGTCCCGGCAAAGCAAGACATAGAAATCGTCGTACAGCTTTGCAACGGTGTCTTTGAGTTCACGCGGCAGACCGTCGTAGACGGCCTTGAAATTACCTGCGTCAGTTTGAAAGACCGCCTCCTCGTGAGTGCGGCTATCGGAAAGCCCCAGCAGATAGTCGGTGGTAACACCGAAATACTGCGCGAGGGAACAGAGCGTTTCTTGCCTCGGCTCTTTACCCTCGATTTCGTAGCCGGACACGGTTGAGCGCTTCATGTTCACGGCCTTTGCCAAATTAGCTTGTGTCATATCGCGTTCCTTTCGGAGGGCGATTAGACGATTAGAAAATTGCTTCATAGGTACACCTCCAATTTATAATTATATTCAAATTACCCCGTTTAAGGACTGTACTGTTTTATAGAAAGTCTCAATATGGGGCAGAAAGGAGAAGGCAACAATGAGAGTAAAGCTCCAAAAGCTACGCAAAGCCGCTGGTTATACTCAGCAGACGTTCAGCGACCGCGTTGGCATTTCCCGTTCGCATTACTAGCAAATCGAATTCGGGGACAAAGAACCGTCGCTCAGAGTTTGGCTTAAAATCAAGAAAGCCCTTAACTATCAGTATGACGATATTTTTTAACCATAAAAGCCCAGTTTCGCGTCAAAAGTAAGCGGGTGAACGCAATACACGCCCCATATAGTGGCGTGCCCCTTGACCGCAATATAATCATAGCACCGAAGGAGGCGAGAAGAAATGTCAAAGCAAGTTACCAAAGCGGCGGGTAATCGGTATTGTCAGGCACGATTGGAGGCAGCAAGGTACAATCCAAAGTTCTTGACAAGAGCGACCGCCGTTGACGAGCTCTCTGGCATCACCGAGGACAGGCTAAAAAAGTACGGGCTTGATATTGTCCGGTCTCCGAACGAAGCCGTAGCCATCATGGCGGACGCCTACAATGAGCCGGAGCTCAGAGCTTGGTACTGCGCGAACGAATGCCCTCTTGGGCGAGATTGCAGAGAGATACAGCAAATGCCGCCGGAGAGAGCTCTTGTATTCAGTAACGGAGCTCGACGCTGCTATGGAGCATCTCGCTCGGATGATGGACGACGGGCGGATTGATGAGGAGGAGCAAGAGGTTCTGCCTGACCTACGGGAGCAGTTCTTGGAGTTCCGCAGGCATATCGACGAAAACCTCGTAATCCTCGAAAAGGCCGCCCGAAGCGGTGCGCGCGCTGCTGCTCAAGCACGGCGCGGCTAAACTGTCGGAAATTGCCCCGAGCGGGTACCCGGCGCTACTCGCAGAGGCGCATAAGTTGGGAAGCGCTAATGAGTAATCACGCATTACTCTCTGCCTCGTCATCGCATCGCTGGATTAACTGTCCGCCATCGGCGCGACTCTGTGAAAACTACGAGGATAAAAGCAGCGATTACGCTGCCGAAGGCACAGACGCCCACAGCCTTTGCGAATACAAGCTGAAACGGGCGCTCGGCAGTGATGCACAAGACCCCACCGAAAAGCTCTCCTACTACAACGAAGAAATGGAAGACTGTGCCAACGGTTACACGGCTTTTGTCATGGAACTTGTCGAAGCGGCAAAAGAGAAAAGCAGTGACCCTATTGCGCTCATTGAGCAACGCCTCGATTACTCCCGTTTTGTGGAAGGCGGCTTCGGCACCGGCGACTGCGTCATTGTAGCGGACGGTATGCTTCACGTCGTGGACTATAAACACGGCAAGGGTGTACGGGTTTTTGCGGACGATAATTCGCAGATGATGCTTTACGCTTTGGGCGCGCTGGAACTATACGACGACCTATACGATATATCCACAGTGTCCATGACCATCTACCAGCCGCGCCGCTACAATGTCAGCACTTTCAAGATGACAAAAGACGCGCTCTGCCGATGGGCAGAAAAAACGCTTAAACCCGCTGCCGCGCTCGCCTATGCCGGAGAGGGCGAATACCAATGCGGCGACTGGTGCGGGTTTTGCAAGGCAAGAGCCACGTGTTGCAAACGCGCCGAGAGTAACCTAGCGCTCGCTAAATACGATTTTAGACTGCCGCCGTTATTGGAAGATAACGAAATCGAATCAATACTATTGCGGGTCGACGAGTTGGTGTCCTGGGGCGCGGATGTAAAAGATTACGCGCTAAAAGCCGCCTTAGGCGGTAAGAAATGGTGTACCCTGAAGCTGGTCGAAGGACGCGCTAACCGCAAATACACGAATGAAAACCTCGTGGCGGCAACCGTTACGGCCGCCGGCTACGACCCATACGAGCGCAAAGTACGGGGCGTAACCGCGATGGAAAAAATGCTAGGCAAATCAAAATTCGGAGAACTGCTCGGTGGTCTCACCGTAAAGCCACGAGGGCGACCCGCACTTGTGCCGAAGAGCGACGATCGCCCGGAAATAAACACAGCGGAAAATGATTTTTCAGAGGAGAACGATAATGACTAACAACAACGCCAAGATAATAAAAAACCCGACCAAGATAATAACCGGCGAATGCCGTCTGAGTTACGCAACCCTATGGGAGCCGAAGTCCATCAATGGGGGGGCGCCTAAGTATTCGGTGTCTCTCATCATCCCAAAGTCTGACACTAAAACAGTCGCCAAAATTAAGACGGCTATCGAGGCGGCTTACCGCGAGGGCGGGGCCAAGCTGAAAGGCAGCGGTAAGTCCACTCCGCCACTCGCGACAATCAAACATCCACTGCGCGACGGCGACATAGAGCGCCCCGACGATGAGGCATATGCCAACAGTTATTTTGTCAATGCCAACAGCTCCTCGGCTCCCGGCATTGTAGACCTTAACCGAGAGCAAATAATGACGCATTCGGAGATATATTCGGGCGTGTACGGTCGCGCAAGCATCAACTTCTATGCTTTCAATACAAATGGCAACAAGGGTATTGCTTGCGGTCTTAATAACATCCAAAAAACGCGCGACGGTGAGTCTCTCGGGGGCAAGACAAGCGCGGAGGATGACTTCACGGAGAACGAAGAATACGAAGAATACGAAGAAATTTTATACTGACGGCACTGTTTTAGGAGTATCGCGCTTAACGATACTCCTAAAACCCGAAAGGTACTAATTATGGGAATTACCAAAGAGCTGATATATACGCATAGCGTTTTACGGGCATTAAACGAAACCGCGCGCAATATTAAGCGGTCTAGGAGCACATATGAAGAATCTTAGTATTGATATAGAAACCTATAGTAGCATCGATCTTTCCAAATGTGGGGTTTACCGATATACGGAAGCGCCGGACTTTGAAATTCTGCTGTTCGGATATTCTGTTGACGGCGGCGAAGTTCATGTGGTCGATATTGCAAATTGCGAAAGCCTCCCGACGCATATACTCACCGCTCTTACGGATAACAATGTGGTCAAGTGGGCGTTCAACGCGCAGTTCGAGAGGATATGCCTTTCGCGGTATCTGCGCGATATCGACCGCTTTTATAATATCGGCTACGGCATTTTACGGGATACAGTAGGCGATTACCTTAACCCGGAAGCGTGGCGCTGCACGATGGTGTGGTCTGCATATATGGGTCTGCCGCTCTCCCTTGAGGGTGTCGGCGCGGTGCTTGAGCTTGAAAAGCAAAAACTCACCGAAGGCAAAGACCTCATTCGGTATTTCTGCTTACCCTGCAAGCCCAATGCAGCAAATGGGCAGCGCACACGAAATCTTCCAATCCACGCCAAGGAAAAATGGGATGCCTTTAAATCATATAACAAACGCGATGTAGAAACGGAAATGTCGATACAAGAGAAATTGTCAAAATTTGCTGTGCCGGACAGCGTTTGGGACGAATATCACCTCGACCAAGAGATAAACGACCGGGGCGTGGCGCTTGATATGACGCTCGTCAAGGAAGCCATCGCTATGGATACGCGTTCCCGCGCAGAACTAACCGCAAAAATGCAAAGGCTCACCGAACTGGATAATCCAAATTCTGTTATGCAAATAAAACAATGGCTTTCGGATAACGGGTGGGGTACCGACACGCTCGATAAAAAAGCAGTGGTAGAGCTATTGAAAACCGCACCGCCGGAGATGCGTGATGTGTTGATGCTCCGTCAGCAGTTGGCAAAATCATCGGTGAAAAAATATCAGACGATGGAAAACGCCGTCTGCGGCGATGGTCGCGCTCGTGGAATGTTTCAGTTCTATGGAGCCAACCGAACCGGGCGTTGGGCAGGCAGACAGATTCAAATGCAAAATCTGCCGCAGAATCATCTGCCCGATTTGGAACAGGCCCGTTGTCTTGTGCGATGCGGAAATTATGCTGCGCTGGAAATGCTCTACAACTCCGTACCGGAGGTGCTGTCGGAACTGATACGCACGGCGTTTGTGCCGGAGTCCGGACGCAAGTTTATCGTGGCGGATTTTTCGGCAATTGAAGCCCGCGTCCTCGCATGGTTTGCGGATGAAAAGTGGCGGAAGAAAGTTTTTGAGAACGGCGGCGATATTTATTGCGCCTCTGCCTCTCAGATGTTTCGCGTTCCCGTAGAGAAGCACGGTGTCAATGGACATCTGCGACAGAAAGGCAAAATCGCGGAACTCGCGCTCGGCTACGGCGGCTCTGTAGTTGCGCTCAAAACAATGGGCGCTCTGGACATGGGACTGACCGAAGATGAACTTCCTCCGCTGGTAACTGCTTGGCGCGCGTCCAACAAAAACATCGTCCGTTTCTGGTGGGATGTTGACCGCGCCGCTATAACGGCGGTTCGCAAGAAAACCACCACGGACACACACGGCATCCGCTTTGCGTATCAGAGCGGGATGCTTTTTATCCGGTTGCCCTCGGGCAGACGGCTTACATATGTAAAACCGAAAATCGAAGAAAACAGGTTCGGCGGTGATTGTCTCACCTATGAAGGTATTGTCGGTGCAAAAAAGTGGGAACGCATCAAAAGTTACGGTCCAAAAATCGTGGAAAACATCGTTCAGGCGACAGCCCGCGATATTCTCTGCTACGCAATGCAGACGCTCCGCAATTGCTTTATTACTATGCATATCCACGATGAGCTGGTCATCGAAGCAGACCAACGGATGCCGCTCAATGCGGTATGTGAACAAATGAGCCGCACTCCGCCTTGGGCTAAAGGGCTCAAACTCCGCGCCGACGGTTACGAATGCGCGTTCTATAAAAAAGATGAGGGGTGACATGATGATGATCACGCTTTACCGTGCCGACTGTATCGGCAATCGCGGGAATTGCTTATATCAGGACAAACACTGCGTAACAGATGAGACTGCCTTGATAGAAGCGGTCAGGCGCGACTATGTCTGCGCCCGGTACCGGGATAGTTACCGCAGTAATAAAAATTTCCTCGGCTCTGATTGTCTGCCCGTGGACTGTGACAACGACCACTCCGAGGACGCGTCGGATTGGATAACGCCCACCGACATTTTGGCCGCTTTTCCCGATGTTGGCTTTGCCATCCATTACAGCCGCAACAATATGAAAGAGAAAAACGGGAAAAAAGCAAGACCGAAGTTTCACGTGTTGTTTCCCATCGACCGCGTCACAGACGCAAAGCTCTACGCCGCCATGAAAAAGATGGTCAGCGGTATTTTCCCGTATTTCGACACACAGGCACTTGATGCGGCGCGGTTCTTCTACGGCACCGCCGAACCGAAGGTTGAGTTGCATATTGGCGCTATGAATCTGACAACCTTTTTACAATGTGATGATTTCGATGCGGATATGGAGAACAACGGTCAGCCCCGCGTCATTGCCGAAGGAAACCGCAATACCACAATGTCGCGTTTTGCCGGGCGGGTGCTCAAGCGGTACGGCGATACCGAAGAAGCGCACAATTGTTTTATGGAAGAAGCAACAAAATGCGTACCGCCGCTTCCGGCACAGGAGCTTTCCACCATCTGGCGAAGCGCGCGGAGTTTTTACGGGCGTATCCAACAGCAAGCCGAATATGTCCCGCCGGAGATATACAACGCCGAGGTTTCCTACAAGCCCGGCGATTTCTCCGATGTCGGACAGGCTACGGTGCTTTCAAAGCATTTCGGCAGCGAACTGCGCTATTCCCCGGCAACCAAGTATATCCGCTACAGCGAGAACTATTGGCGGGAGACCGAGCCGGGCGCGCAAGCCGTAGCGCAAGAGCTAACCAGACGACAGTTGGAAGAATCAACCGGCGACTTATTGAGCGCCATGAAAGCGCTCAGGGAAAACGGCGCGCAGGAAATTATCGACACCAATTCAAAAAACAAAGCCGCTTCGCTTTTCAATGAGGCTCAGGCGGAGACCTATGAAAAATATCTGACCGCGAAAGCCTATCAGGCGTTTTCTATCAAGCGCAGGGACTCAAACAACATCACTTCGACGCTCCGCGAGGCGCGTCCCATGCTGGAGATATCACCGCGCGACCTCGACGCCGATTGTTTTCTGCTTTGTACACCTACCGCCACTTATGACCTGAGAAAGGGCATGGACGGCGCGAGGGAACATTCGCCCGAAGATTTTATAACCAAAATTACGTCGGTGTCGCCAAGCCAAAAGGGCGCGCAACTATGGCTTGATAGCCTAAATCTCATATTTTGCCGCGACCAAGAGCTTATTGAGTATGTCCGGATGATTTGCGGACTGGCAATGATCGGCAAGGTGTACGTGGAAGCGCTCATCATAGCCTACGGCGACGGAAGAAACGGAAAATCCACGTTCTGGAACGCTGTATCGCGGGTTATGGGCTTATACAGCGGTAATATATCCGCCGACACACTCACTGTTGGCTGTCGACGAAACATCAAACCGGAGCTGGCGGAAGTCAACGGTAAGCGTCTCCTAATCGCCGCCGAGATGCCGGAAGGAGCGCGGCTCAACGACTCCACCGTGAAGCAGCTCTGCGCCACGGATGACGTCTTTGCGGAAAAAAAATATAAAGACCCCTTCAGTTTTACGCCGTGTCATACCCTGGTTTTGTACACAAATCACCTACCAAGGGTAAGCACGTCGGACGAGGGCACATGGCGCAGACTGATTGTTGTTCCGTTCAATGCAAAAATTGAAGGCGCCGGCGACATCAAAAACTACGGAGAGCAGCTGTATACTAGCGCAGGAGAAAGTATACTTGCGTGGCTCATTGAGGGCGCGAAGAAGGTAATCGAAGCGGATTACAAAATTCCCGTACCCGCATGTGTGCAGGCTGCCATAGCAGGGTACAGAGCGCAAAATGACTGGTTCGCGCATTTTTTAGAGGACATGTGCGAGATCGGCGCGGGGTATCGCGAGGGGTCCGGAGCGCTCTATCAAGCCTACAGAAATTATTGCGCTAATACTAACGAATATGTCCGCAATACCACCGATTTTTATACATCCTTAGAAAAAAACGACTTTAAAAAGATTAAAAAAGATAACAAAAGAATATTTTTAGGGTTGCGTTTGCTTGCAGACAACGGCGATTTTGACGACTTTTTAAATTAGGGGCTAAAAAACCTAAAACCCTTATGCCATGGGACTTAAGTAACCTCGATTAACCTCAATACTTAAACTTTACTATAGGCATAAATTATTATAAAAATTATTACTAAGAAGAGTTTTAGATATGAGGTTAATCGAGGTTACTTAGCCCCGATAGAATGGGAGAAAATGAGAGAACGAACGATTGAGAGAAAGCTTGTAAAAGCGATTAAAAATAGCGGTGGCATAGCTCTAAAATTTGTATGTCAAAACTATGACGGGATGCCCGACCGCATCATATTGATGCCGGGGGGCAAAATGTTTTTTGTGGAAGTCAAGTCTCCGGGAGAAACACCGCGACCTTTACAAAAAGCAAGACACATGATGCTTAGGCGACTTGGATTTACGGTTTACCTTGTAGACTCAGAACAACATATAGGAGAAATAGTTGATGCTATATACACTACATGACTATCAGCGATTCAGTGTTGATTTTATCAAGAAAAATCCTATTTCCGCGCTTTTTTTAGATTGCGGACTCGGAAAAACAGTAATCGCCTTAACAGCACTTAACGACCTATTGTTTGAAAACTTCGATGTGCGGCGGGTGTTGATTGTCGCTCCCTTGAGGGTGGCTCGGGACACCTGGGCTGCTGAAATTGCCAAATGGAATCACTTACAGCGCCTCATATGCTCCGTAGCTGTAGGCACGGAGAGCGAACGCCATGCGGCGCTCTCGCGACCCGCCGACATCTACGTAATCAACCGCGAAAACGTCCAATGGCTGATCGAGGAGAGTGACTTACCCTTTGACTTTGACACATTGGTTATCGATGAGTTGTCAAGTTTCAAAAACTCCCAAACAAAAAGGTTTAAATCCTTACTCAGGGTGCGACCGAAGCTTAAGCGCATTATTGGTTTAACGGGTACACCGGCAACAAACGGGATGATGGACTTGTTTGCTGAGTTTAGACTTCTTGATATGGGTGCGCGGCTGGGACGGTTTATTGGTCAGTACCGCACGAATTATTTTATACCCGATAAGCGTAACGGCCAAGTGGTATTCAGTTACAAGCTCCTTCCCGGCGCGGAAGAACTAATATACAATAAAATAAATGATATCACGATATCAATGTGCTCTACGGATCACATCAAAATGCCGGAGCTGATCAGCAGCGAGTATCAAGTAGTCCTTGCGGAAGAAGAAAAGCGGCGTTACGATGAAATGAAACGTGAGATGGTTCTGCAATTTAATTGCCGCGAGATTACAGCCGCAAACGCCGCCGCCCTGTCGGGCAAGCTGAGCCAGATGGCAAACGGCGCGGTCTACGACGATAACGGCGGCATCAATCATATACACGACCGAAAGCTGGACGCTTTGGAAGATATTATCGAAGCCGCCAATGGCAAACCGCTGTTAATCGCCTACTGGTTCAAACACGACCTGGAGAGGATAAGCGCAAGACTGAAAATCCGGCACATTCCGTTTTCACGGCTGGATACCACCGACAGCCTACGCAAGTGGAACAACGGTGAACTGTTGGTAGCGTTAATCCATCCCGCGTCGGCAGGGCATGGGCTTAACCTTCAATCGGGCGGTAATCATCTTGTATGGTTCGGGCTGACTTGGAGTTTGGAACTGTACCAACAGACCAACGCCCGTTTGTGGCGACAGGGACAGCGCGCGAAAACCGTAATAATCCAGCACATAATCGCACGGGACACGATTGACGAGAGAATAATGAGAGCCTTGTCTCTCAAGGACGCGGCGCAGAGCGCCCTTATTGAGGCGGTCAAGGCAGATTTGAGGAGGGAACTAACATGACGCCAAAGGAGTATCTTAGGCAGGTCTATATACTTGATAAAAAGATTGACAGCAAGCTTACGCAAATATCTAAGCTGCGCAGTCTTGCGGAGCGCGTAACGCCCGTATTGTCGCCCACGCCCCACGGCGCGGACGGCGGCGACAGAATGGCGTCAGCCATCGACAGACTGATTGACTATGAGCGTGAGATAGACGCCGATATAGACAGGCTCGTAGATCTTAAGCGCGAGATAGCCGACGTTCTCGAGAACGTCGCTAATGCCGAGCAACGACAGCTGTTGGAGCTGCGTTACCTTGCCGGTATGTCGTGGCCTGATATCGCATTGCATATGGGGTATACGGAGCGACATATCTACCGTCTGCACGGCATCGCGCTGCTTGCTGTAAACATGTCAGTGAATGTCAGTAAACAAGTGTGTTATAGTTAAGCTGCAAAAAAAGAGCGAACTCGCCTACGCGGTCTTGCGGCCGACAAAAAATATTATGAGTTTGCAAGAATGAGATTAAGGAATGCAGAGTTGAACCGTCCGCGAACATAGTCACGGACGGTTCTTTGGTTACTTGGGTTGGGGTTTGGGTTCGCCGTATTCGCGACGCATTGCTGTCCCTGTTATGACCCACTGTTTTCCGAATAGCTTTGCGTCTACGTTGACCAAAAATTTGCCACGCGCAATCCCTTGACGCAAGGTGCTATCATCCTTGCTCCACATTCGACCCGCATCGCGGTTTTTTAGCGTGGTCGGGAGGTGAGAGGGATAATGACCCCCGATGAGCTTGCGTTGGTTATCCGCGCGCGCGGCGTGTCCGTATTTTATACGGGCAGGGCATGGCGCAAGGTGCGTAAAAAAGTATTGGTGCTCTACAACTACGAGTGTCAAGACTGTAAACGCGCGGGCAAGTACTCGCGCGCGACTGTCGTGCATCACGCGCGACCCGTTAAGTTATATCCCAATATGGCGCTGGATGCGTATTACACCGACTCGGACGGTGTTGCGCGTCCTAACCTGATACCGCTATGTTGGACGTGTCACGAGCGGCGCGAAGGGCGGCTGGATAATTGGGGCGAAAGCGCCCCGAAAGGATACCAAAACGGGGAGAAATGGTGACTCCCCCCCCTCAAAAAAACCGGGGCCCGTACGGGGAGCGTCAACCGGGAGAGGGGTCTTATATAACAAGATGCCAACACGCACGAGGGGGGAGGTGACGGGGTAAAGATATGACCGGAAAGAACAAATTCAACAAAATAAATAAAGCACTTATTAATAGCCTTGAGGTGCGCGGAGATGCTACTCCTCAATATTTAGATATGATTGAAACCTACATGGCGCTTTTACACACGAAGAATATGCTCATAGATGATATTGAAAAGCACGGCGTTTCCAACGAATATGATAACGGCGGCGGACAAAAAGGTGTCAAGAGTAACCAGAGCGTCGGGCAGCTTGTAAAGGTGACCCAGCAGATGATCAAGACTTTAGAAGCTTTGGGCTTTAAGCCCAACGGAGACGGCGGTGCTTCAGAAGAACTTTAATAATGCTCACATTCAGGCGTATGTAAAGATGGTTCGCAATGACGCTGCACCAAAGGCGCCGTATCCGGTATGCAAAGAACAGGTGACGCTTATAGATTTTGTTGAAGAGCGTCTGGATGAACCGGGTGTAACACTTGACAATGAGTTGCTCGAACGTTATTTGAAACTTCAAAAATACTTCCCATTTCAACTTTTTGAATGGGAAGTATTTGTTTTTGCCCTGCATTGCTGCACTTTTCGCGCGGACGGACGACCGCGCTTTCCCGCGCTCTTTCTTAACGTCGGGCGCGGAGCGGGTAAGAACGGCTATCTTGCATTTGAGGATTTTTGCTTGCTGTCGGAAGTGCACGGCATAACTAATTACAATATTGAGCTTTGCGCTAACGCAGAGGAACAAGCAGAGCGCACGTTTAAGGATATTTATTGTATTTTGGAATACGCCGCGCCGGAACACCGGCGTATTTTGAGTCAACACTTTTACTGGAACAAGGAGCTTATCCGCTCAAAGAAGACCGGCTCTGAACTTAAGTTTAGAACCAGCTCGCCTAAGACAAAGGACAGCCTTCGCTCGGGCAAGGTTGATTTTGACGAGATACACCAGTACACCGACCGTAAGAGCATGGATACGCTCTTAAGTGGTCTCGGCAAGGTGCGGAATCCGCGCGAAACGTACTTGGGCACAAACGGCAAGGTGCGTGATTCTGTTTTTGATCGAATGCTTGAAAACAATCTCCTAATCCTCAACGGAAAGCAAGCCGACAACGGAACACTGCCGTTTATTTCTCGCGTGGATAATCAGGAAGAAATGAATGACGAGCGCATGTGGCACAAAGCCAATCCGAGCTTGCGCTACATGCCCGATCTGCTTGATGTGATGCAACGCGAATACGCGAAAATAAAGACAGGTGAATCGGGAAAGATTGAGTTTGCCGCTAAGCGCATGAACCGACCTCTTGACCTCAACGATGAGGAAGCTCTCACGTCGTGGGCAAATATTCAGCGCGCTTCGGCGCGTAAAGTGCCTATATTCAACGGTCAAAAAGGAGTAGCGGGTATTGACTATGCGTCGCTCAATGACTTTGCTGCGGCAGTAGTGATTGTGCGCGAGGGGAAAACGATCTACGTTAAAACGCATTCTTGGGTATGCCGTCAGTCGCGCGATTTGAATCATATAAAAGCTCCACTTGACGACTGGGCGAGTCTTAATCTACTTACGTGGGTAGACGCTCCGGAGATACCGCCGGAGGCAGTGGTGGGCTGGATAGCCGAGCAATCGTCCCGCGTGAATATACAGGCGGTAGGTATGGACAGATTCAGGTACGCGCTTTTGCGCAATGCCCTTGAAAAGAAGCGGCTGACGAACATCCGCTTTGTTAGCGGCGCGGACGTAATCCGTGTTGCGCCCGTTATCGAGAGCTATTTTAACAACGGCTATTTTGCGTTCGGCGACAATCCGCTGTTTAGATGGTATTGCAACAACACAAAGCGCGTAAGCGACGGTCGCAATAAAGATATAGGCAATTGGACATACGGCAAGATTGAGCGTTTCAGCCGAAAGAATGACGGCTTTATGGGATTAGTCGCCGCCCTTTGTTTGCTGGACGAGTTGCCGTCGGAAATTGACATAAACCTTGACGCTGCGCCGGGTGTCTTTGTATATGACTAAGGAGATGGATAGTACGGGAGTTTTTAGAGACTTTTTAGATCGATTTGCGGGTAAACCGATTTCGCCAACTCAAGTAATCGAAGAAAATTTGAACCTTGCCGCCGAAGTGTATACGCGCAAGCTTGCGTTACTGAGCGCGGTCGGTATCATCGCGCGGTGTATCAGCAAATGCGAAATTCGAACATTTGTCGGCGGCGCACTTCGAAAAGGCGATGAATATTACCTTTGGAACGTTTCACCCAACAAGAATCAGAACAGCAGCGCGTTTTTACAGAAACTTGTAACGACTCTCTATACGAAAAATGAGGTTCTTGTTATAGACGTGGGTGGTCAACTGTTAATCGCCGACAGCTACTCGAAGAAAGAATTTGCAACTTTGGATAATGCCTTTGAAGGCGTGACTGTAAGTGGATTCACTTTTTCGCGCCCGTTCTTCGCCGGCGAAGTGTTGTTTTTTGAGCTTGGGGAAGACAGCGTAAATGATCTGCTGAAAAACTGGTACGCCGGATATGGACAGCTCGCCGCCTACGCCATGCGCAAATATAAACTGAGCAGGGGTGAAAAAGGGGTCATGACCGTGGAAGCATATGCCCCCGACTCCGATGCCGAAAAACGGTTTAACACCGTTATGAATGAGCAGATGAAAATTTTCATGAAGGCCGACAGCGCCGTATTGCCCGAATATACGGGTATGAAGTATCGAAGTCTTAATGAGTCAAACCGCGCCGCTAAAGAGACTTCACGCGACATTCGCGCCATGATCGATGACGTGTTTGACCTTACGGCGCGCGCGATTGGAATGCCGCCGGTGCTGCTCAATGGCGATATAGCCGGACAAGACGAGGCCGTAGATAGGCTGCTTACAATATGCATAGACCCGCTATGCGATATGCTTCAAGAAGAGATTAACCGCAAGCGATACACTAAGCGCGAGTTTCTTAGCGGCAACTATGTACAGTTTTATACAAAGTCCATCAAGCACGTCGATCTGCTTACAGCAGCCACGAATATCGATAAGCTGATAGGCTCGGGCGCGTTTTGCATTAACAACATCCTAGACCTTTGCGGGGAGCCCTTGATAGACGAGCCTTGGGCAAAAAAACACTTTATAACCAAAAACTACGGAGAAATAGAAAAGGAGACAAAGGCATTAGATGAGTGAACAAACGGTATATGCCACCGGATACATAACAATGGACGGCGGTAATGACGGCGAGTTTGGAATTTTAGACCTAAACCGCGCGTTTGCCGCTTCGGGCGGCGATGCTACGATAATACACATTAACAGCTACGGCGGCGAGGCCTACGCGGGGATTGCGCTTTACAATCTTTTGCGTGCGCATAAAAGCAAGACAATAGCCGTGGTGGACGGCATAGCCGCGAGCGCAGCCAGTGTTATGGCTTTTGGCGCAAGTTCGGTTATTATACCGCGCAATGCATTTATGCACATACATAACGCATGGGCATGTAAATGCGGCGACAGCAAAGATCATGAGCGGAGCGCGGAAGAGTTGGCTCAGCTTGATGCCGCATTATTAAGCATTTACGCGGCGCGCGCAAAGAGCGGAATAGACGAATCGACGCTTAAGAAGCTAATTGAGCGCGATTGCGCCATGACCGCAGAGGAAGTCGCGCGCACCTTTGAGGGAATAACCGTCGTCGATAGTGCGACGGAGATTTATTCCGCGATGCACTTCGGTGAAACACCGACGCGGAGTAAGCCAAATAATGACCCCGAATCCAAAACCGGGTTCAGTACGACAACGGACAGTAACGCAAAAGCAATGGTAAACGGCGAGCTGCTAAAGCGGCTAAAAGCCTTTTTAGGCGAAATAACAAACGAAAGCGGAGGAGAAGAGAAATGTCTGAGATGAGGAATCAGGATACAAGCGGAATAAACGCCGCTATAAGCAACGCCCTTGAAAATGGAGACCTGAACGCGCTTGCGGGTTCTATAGTGGAGTGGCAGCGCGGAGTAGAAACTCGCCTGCTTAATGAGGCAGAAGAGAGCAGACGCGCAGGGGACGCGGATATCCTTGCGAGTCGCGGTGTAAGTCGGCTGACCGGGGCGGAGACGAAATACTACAACACGATAATCGCAGCGGCGCGGACGAACGGTTCCGGAGCGCAAAACGCTATAACCAATATCGACATAGCCATGCCGCGCACCATCTTAGACCGCGTTATGGACGATATAGCGCAGAATCATCCACTGCTTGAGGCTATCAATTTTGAGAACATCACCGGGATAGCCGAAATAATACTCAACAACAGCACCAAACAGCTGGCATCTTGGGGAAGTCTCACGTCCGCGATAACCAAGGAGATAACGGCAGGCATTACCAAAATAGCTATAGGTCAGAAGAAGTTGTCAGCATTTTTCATGATGCCCAAAAGTATGCTCGACCTCGGCGCGGTTTGGATTGACCGTTATATTCGTGAGCTGCTGTATGAGGCTCTAGCCTTTGGTCTTGAGGAGGCCATCATCAACGGCACGGGCAACGGCGAACCAATAGGCATGATCCGCATGGTCGGTACAGGCGAAAACAGACAGGGCGGCATAACCCTAACTAACGGCGTATTTCCGGCTAAGACTGTTGTTGCGATTACCGACCTGTCACCTAAGACCTACGGCGGTATCATATCTACCCTTGCGACCGCGCCCAATGGCGAAACCCGCGCGGTAAACGAAGTGCTGATGATAGTCAATCCCGTTGACTATTTTAAT
The DNA here is from genome assembly GCA_036654235.1 of Clostridia bacterium. Classification (GTDB taxonomy): domain Bacteria; phylum Bacillota; class Clostridia; order Christensenellales; family CAG-138; genus JAVVSK01. The sequence goes on from JAVVSK010000003.1 coordinate 132,382, forward strand.
CTCATTATGCCGGCCACAACGGCGCTGCGTCCGGAGGGCACCTATGCTAACAACGTATTGCCGTGGCCAACTAAGATTATTCAGAGCGCGAGTATCGCTAAGGGTAAGGCTATATTGGGTATCGGCGACCGTTACTTCATGGGCGTAGGTATGCCAAAGGACGGCAGAATTGAATATGCCGACCAATACAAATTCCTTGAGGACGAACGTACCTACCTGATCAAGCTCTACGGCGAAGGTCAGCCCAAGGACAACAATGCCTTTGTTTACGCCGATATATCCGGCGTTGAAGCCTTATCGCCGATGATGTTTAACGTCTCCGTCACAACCCCGACATCCTCAAACGATGGGGGGGCTGTTAAGCCGTGATCGATGCCAATGATGAACTTTTCACGGCGGTAAAGAGAGACTTACAGATAACGTGGTATGACGTAAATACGGACTTGAGTCTTGCTGAGTATATTAGCAATGGAGTAGTGGAACTAGATGGTATAGCGGGTGCGCCGCAGGATTACGCATCGCCGGGGCTTCCCCGGCGATTGCTGTTTGACTACGCGCGCTATGCGCGTGCTGAGGCGCTAGACGAGTGGAAGCAGAATTATCGTAGCGATCTTACCCAGCTTAGAGTTAACAGAATATCGGAGGAAGAGAAGTATGCCGAGAAGACCGAATAAACGCGCTGAGCCTTTAAGCGACGGCGTATGTGACATATACACGGTAAAGGATGAATCAGAGGCAGGAGACGCACCGAAAGAAAAGCCGGTCTTTAGATACCGTCTTACCTTTGCGGCGCGCGCTATCGGAGTACAGCGCAAACTTTTGGCAATGCAGGAACACGCGGAACTTGACTTACTGATACGTTGTCCGTTGTTGCCGGATTTAGAAGTGCGCGACATTGTTCAAATAGATCACGAACAGTACGAGATAACCAAAATTGAAACCCCACCAAGAGTAATTCCCCGCGTTGCGGATATAAGCCTAAAGGCGGTGAAAACACGTTATGACATCTCAGGACTATTTTAAGAGCGTATTAATAAGCGCTGATCCGTCCGCACGCAAGTATAAGACCGCGAGCCGCGATACGGCTTATACGGTTTGGAGCGTGAGCGAATTTGACGAAAACGCTGCCGACGATGACGTAGACGAGGATCTGCTCACAATATATGTAGACCGCTTCAGCAAGTGCGATAACGACCCGATACCCGTTAAGTTATGCGCCGCCTTTAAACACGGGGGTATCCCGTTTGAACACGTCGTATATTATGACGCTACAACCGATTACATACATCACAGTTTTAAATGCACGGTTTTGTGCGGAAAGGAAGAAATTTAAGCATGGAAGAAAATCGTAATTATATTGGAAAACCCATTGGAGTAGATAAATTAACATTTTTCCCCATTACCAAAGAAAACGATACAGAAACCACATATGGGGCGGCGGTTAAGTTAGCGCGCACTATTTCTATTAACCTAAACCCTACAATGGTAGACACTGATCTGGATTCTGATGATACTTCCGAGGATAACAGCTCTATATTGACAGCTATTGAGGTGACAGTGAATGTCAGTCAGCTAACCGATGAAATACGCGCAAAGTTGCTGGGTCATAAGCTCGATGCAAAGGGCGGTATCATCACCAAAAGCAACGATGTCGCGCCCTATGGGGCTATAGCCTGGGAAGAACTACTCAGTAGAGTAGGCGGCGGAGATCAACACAGCAAACGCGTTGTTCTCTATAGGGGTCGATTCAAAGAGTTCGCCGAAACCGCCGAGACAAAGAAAAAAAGCAGCGTTACCCTCCAGACGCACACCATCACGGGTACTTTTTACCCGCGTCCCAACGACGGAGCGCTAAAGTACAGTATGCGCAGCGATACGGGCGCATATTCGTCCGTAACCTTTAATAGCTGGTTTACATCGCCGCAGGAAACTTCGGACACTAAAGAAGTAGTTTAAGAGAAAGAAGTCGGCAAATGACAGATTTAGGTATACTTTTCCCTCTCGTCAATACAGCCGACTTAGGCGGCGTTCGTCCCTTAAAGTGGTGTATAGGAACATTTCTTCATGCGCAGGAATACGCGCGTTTTGCGGGTGAGTCCCGTACTGTCAACAAGCTGCTTGAGACGTTCGGCGCACCCGAGGCGACGCTTGCGCTGCTGTACGGCGCTGCTAAGGCGTATGACCCTTCGTACACCTTTGATGCATTTTTGGATGAGTGTGACATTGTAAACTACAGCCACTATATTAAGGTCGTTTACGAAGGGCTTATAAGCTGCTTACCCGTCCCTGATGCCGCACCGGCCACGGGCGGGGAGGCTGAGGACTATCCGGAAGTTGGGAAAGCCGCACAAGATGAGCGCGAGACGGATTGGCGCGGACTTTTGGTAGCTGCCATGCAGCAGGGGCTGTCGTATTCCGATTTTCTAAATACAACGCCCCGCGCGATATTGGCTCTTGCGGGAAATAAAGATGAAGGAGGGAGCGGAGATTGGCTATAAAGACCGTTGGGCTGGATGATCTTATAGAATGGACCGAGAAGCTGAATGTCGGAATTACGACTCTTGAGAACGCGGTTTTTGAGACAGCGGCGGTGGTATCCAAAGCTGAGTGGCAAAGCGTTATTGAGGAAAGGGGTCATGTTCTTACGGGAAAAATGAAAAAAAGCGTAAAAGCCGACAAGACTTCACGCATTACGAAGAGCGGCGGAAAAGCGATTGAAACCTACCCGCGCGGAAAGGATCACGGAACAAAGGATAAACCGCGAAAGCCCATAAGAAACGCTGAAAAGGCATTCATACTCCACTACATGGACGACCATTTTGTTGATGAAATCAACAAGCGTATAGATCAAAAGACGAATGATCCCATAGATGAGATCTATGAGAATTGGCTTAACGGGAAGATATGTAAATAATGGCGATCGAAAAAAAGGTAAAGACCGTATTTGAAATTGAAAACAAGGCCTATAAAGCCGCCTTAGAGGATACTGCGCAAAAACAAAAGAAGCTGGGGATTGAAACGACCGTCGCCGCAAAGAAGCTGGAAGCGCAGGGCGACAGCAGCGGGGCGCTGAAAACGCGCATAGCCGGATTAACCAAACAAATAGAGCTTCAAAAAGACGCGCTGGCGGCCGGTGAAAAACAGCTAACAACCCTAAAAAAAGAATATGGCGAGAATTCCGAAGAAGTGACGAAATTCGCAACTGACGTAGCTTTTGCCGAAAATGAGCTGCTCAATATGGAAAAGCGGCTGAAAACGCTAAACAAGCAGCTCGTTGAAAGCGGTGGCAAGCTCGGCGAAGTAGGCGACAAAGTAAAAAAAATTGGCGATAAAGCCTCAAATATCGGGAATAAGCTGAGCATGTCCGTTACGCTCCCCCTTGTCGCGGCGGGGACAGCGGCGACAAAATTTTCAATTGACTTTGAAAATGCTATGGCTAAAGTTGCCTCGCTTACCGGAACAGAACGCATAAAACAATACTCCGAAGAAATTTTAGATTTGTCCGATAAAACCGGCATCGCCGCAATTGAACTCGCGGAAGCGCAGTATCAGACCATTTCCGCGGGGGTTGACGCCGCAAAGTCCGTTGAGTTCCTGGATACGATTACAAAACTGCAACGCGGTGGATTCACCGAAGCGACCACGGCGGTTGACGGTCTAACAACGGTATTAAACGCCTATAATCTGGGAACCGAAAAGGCCAACGAGGTTGGAAACTATTTTATCATCACTCAAAACCTCGGAAAAACAACCGTAGACCGGCTCGCAAAAAGCATTGGTACGGTTGTTCCAACCGCGCGCGCCGCGGGTGTTGAAGCCAAAGATTTATTTGCTGCATTCGCGTCGCTAACCGCGGGCGGAAAAGAAACAAGCGCATCGGCGGCGGGGGTTAAGGCGGCGCTGTCAAACATCCTGAAACCCTCCGCAGAGGCCCAAAAAAAAGCATCCGAGTTGGGAATTGAGTTTTCGGCGACCTCGCTAAAAGCCCGGGGCTTTGCGGAATTTTTGAACACTCTAAAAGAGACAACTCACGGCAACTCAGAGGATATGGCGCGATTATTCGGCTCAACCGAAGCGCTTGATACAATGCTGTCGTTGGTATCGGATAACGGCGCGGCGCGTTTCAATGATGCGCTGGTTGAGATGAGTACTAACACCACCGCTCTTTCAGATGCCTTTGCTACGGTGAGCGATACAACGGGCGTTCGGCTTGAAATCGCCATAAACAAAGTTAAAAATGCAGGTATTCAAGCGGGTGACGCTCTAGCTCCTGCTATGGGGGAAGTTGCGGATATTATCGGCGGTCTGGCCGATAAGTTTAATGACATGAGCGAAGATGAACAAAAAGCAATTGTTAAGACGCTCATGCTTGTGGCGGCTATCGCACCGATCATAACGATAGGCGGCAAATTGATAAGTGGCGCGGGGAAGCTCATAAAAAGCCTTGGACGGATAACCGGGGGGCTAAAAAAACTTAACGCCGAGGGTATGGCGATGGTTTCAACGGGCGGCTGGGTAGGGATTGCTATAGCTGCTATTGGCGTTCTGACCGCCGTTATAATAGGCGCGGTAGATGCAGCGAAGGAAAATTTTAGAGAGCTGAACAAAGATGCCGTTGAACTTAATGAAACCATAGACATCATAAAAGACAATCTTAACGAAGCTTCTAATACATTTGAGAAAAGCGCCGCAAAAACAAACGCTACCGCGGCTTCCGCCGAGAGCCTTGTCCAAAGGCTTAGAGAGCTTGAACTACAGGGATTGCGGACAAAGGAAGCCCAAACAGAATATACCTTAACCGTTGAAAAGCTTAATGCTCTTATCCCCGAATTAAACCTCAAAATTGACGCACAGTCGGGGAAGCTTGATATAAATACCGAATCGCTGCTTGATAACATAAGCAGCTGGAAAGAACGCGGTCTGGTGCAACTTAAGGAACAGCTGTTCAGCACTAGAATTACCGAATATACAAACGCGGTTATAGCCCAAAGTGAAGCGGAAGAAGCGCTCAACGACAAAAAGAAAAAACGCGCGGAAGCTGAACTGATATTAATCGGTCTTCAAAATCAAGCTAATGCGCTTCAGCTAAAACTAAAAAGCAATACGGAAGGAAGCGCCGAAGCCCTTCAAAAGTATACAGATATAATGCGGCGAGAGATTCCCGTACTTGCGAGTAGAATAAACAGCGGAGATTTTAGCGATGCAGTTATTGATGAGCTTCAACGTAGTTTAGAATGCGCTTCAAATTTCGTAACCGAAACGGATCAGAAGCTTGAAACGCTAGGCAACACATACAACATCGCCGCAAAAACAATAATGGGCGATGCTTACGATGTCGGTCAGGCCCTAACCGATATGGGTGATACTTCCGGACAAGCCCTCTCGGTGCTTGAGGGTGCAATCAATACCTATCAGACCGGAATAGAAAGTGTCTTCGACAGCATCGAGACCAACAGCCAATTAAGCGCCGACGCTCTTTTAAGGAACGCAATTGAAACGTCCGCGACAATATCAGAATTTTACGACGGCATGGCGACCCTGCTTAAGCGCGGATTGCCCGAAGACCTATTAACCGACCTTGCGACAAAGGGCCCCCAAACGGCAGCCAAAGCCGTCAAGGAGCTGTCAGAAATGACCGATAGCGCGCTAGATGCTTGGATCGGACAATGGGAAACCGCCGACAGCGGCATAAAGACCGCTCTTGACGGATTAGTTGAGGACGCACGAACTTCCGGCTATAACATAGGACAGGCGATAACTCAAGGCACGGAAAAAGCGCTCTCAGATGGAAAAAGCGCGGTCGCCGGGAAAGCGCGACGCCTTGCTCAAACCGTCATAAGTGAGATGAAAGCCGAGCTTGAAATTGCCTCGCCCTCAAAAAAAGTACGGCGCACCATACGCGAAGTACCTAACGCCGCTGTAATTGAACTTGAAGAAGGAGTTAGCCGCGTCAAAGCTGCATCAAAAAAGCTGGCGCAGGCCGCCAACCCCGAATTTGAAGCGTCCGACAGACGGTCAATCGGGGGGTATAGGTTAGAAACTCGAGAAGCGGAGGCGCGTAAAGCCCTCGTGCCAACCAACACTATAACAATCAATACGCGCGAGCTGTCGCGCTCGCAAGTAGACTATATTGTTAATACGGTTAACCGTCGTTTGGGGAGACTGCTATGATATGAAACGTAAATTTTTTTTGGTATGCGGCGGCGACCGCATAAATCTCAGCGACACTCATGGAGCCTTTCTCGTTAACCCGTCCGGTTTGGGATTCGCTGCCAACCTTGCCTTTGGCAATTTGGGCAACGGTTTTTTTTGTACGACAGAGTCCGGTCCCGCACAACCGGGAATAACCGGTGATCTAAACTTCGCTAATCAGCCGTATGTGAGTTATCGCGCGTTTGTGAAAGCCGTGATGCCCTATCGGGACAGCCTCATATTGGTCTATAAACCCCGACTTGAAGAGTACCGCATCGATGTAGAGTTGGAGTACATCCAAAAAGGAGAGGTGCGGCGTGGAATGTTGACCTGCCCAATATCATTTAGGGCAAAAACGCCATGGTACTCAGATAAAACGGAGGTGTTTCGGGTAATACAGCCGGAGACGGTGAACAGCGCTAAAATAAATCCTTACAAGTATTCGTACCGATATCCCGTATTGCAGAGAGAAAAGAACGTTATACGCGCAGGCGGACACATCCCCGCCGCACTTGAAATCACTGTAAAGGGTGCGTCCTACGCGCCAAAGCTGGAGTTAAAGACCCTAAACGGCGCGACTCTCGGCAAGATGACCCTCGGTGGCTTGGCGCTTGCTAAAGATGAAACTCTGGTTATGTCGTCTCGCTACGGTGGCGAGCATGGCGTTTGGGTTGGCGGTGTTAACGCCTGTTCATACATCGACCTTAATGACAACAATTTTTTCAGACTCCCGCCGAATCAGTCATGCATACTTGATATCTCCGACGCAACACACAAAACGCTTGACGCCGTAGTACGCGTGTATGCCTATTATTTAGGGGTGTAGCCATGGAAGTAAATACAATGTGGTTTATCCGCGACAGCCGCTACTTTGTGACCCGGTCTCTGCACGTTCTGTCTTTTGATGTTGTTCTGGCGGACATATTTGGTGACAAGTCAATGATTATTGCTAAGAATGATCCTATTGCAAAAGCCGGAGATATTGTGTCATACAAGGATCAAGGTTTGCTGGTTAATGGTATTTCTTCGGAGGATGGGGGGAGGACAATGGAGCTATCCTGCTCCTCTCTTGATGAGCTTTTTTTACGCCCCGTTTATACGCACAATATCAATTTATCGGACTTTGCTTCGACGGAAACCTTTATAAAAAGCATAATTGTAAATCATTTTCTGGGCTTGGACCCCGCATATGATCTCTCATTTTTGGAGCTTCCCGCCGACGCAGCTATGACCGCCACGCCTTTGATACCGCCCGAATTAGGTGATTACTCCATGGTACTTACCGACTATATCCACAAAGTATCGCGCCTTGGCGTGGCAACGAAATATATGATTAAGCAGGGCAAAATCATCATTGATATATCCGCGCGGGTAGCGCAAAGCCATACGCTAGACCTCACGGGGCATGAGGTCATTGAGGACTATGCCGAGGAAGGTGTGGCGAAGATCAGCAACTTTACCGATGACGGCGTTACGGATTATTACTTATTGGTCGACGGCACGATGACAACGACTCCGGGAAATGCTGTTCGCGCGTCGGGCGCATGGCAGACGATGCAGAAATCCGACGCTGATAAAGTGTCCGCTGAATTTGCAAAAAATAAATACGGTCACAGAATTGAGTTTTTAGCAAGGGAGAAATATTGCCTTATGGATAATATGCGGATCAAAACACCCTCGGGGAGAATCATTCATACTTTCGTTTCCGCAATCGGAAAAACAAGTACAGACAGCCGCTACAAATATACATGTGGCGAAGTGGCACAGAATCTAACGGTTAAACTTAGGGAGGGTAACGAGTAGTGTCAACAATAATAACAATTCCGGATAACGTCATACGCGGAGTTACTTTTGACTATCAAGCTGTCACCGCCAATAACGACGCTGAGATTATGCGGCGCGTGTTTGGCTGTCGGGACGGTGTAATATCGGGTGGTGAAGTAAGGGCGGAAAGCGCTTTGATCGTCAAAGTAAAAGCCGGACACGCCATAGTTTGCGGACGGCACGTACATCTAACGCAAGATCTGCCTATCGGAGTCACCGCATTTGAGAAACGCTATTTTCGCCTGAAACTGAAAATTGATTTGTCACAGCCCGCGAGTACAACGGAATTTAAACAAATTACTTTTGAATGCGATGCCGCCGACAGCGTAAGCGCTCTTCCCGCGTTGCGCCAAACGGATATCAACACCGCCGGCGGTACGGTCTATGAGATTGAGGTTTTCACCGTCAAACTTGACGCCGCTTATCACGTTGATTCTCTAGTATCGGTCTGGAAAAAGATAATGATTCCGACCTCCGACGGGTCTGAGACGACGAGTACGCCGACGATGCAATATTTTCATACAAGGTTCGCGAGCGGAAACCCCTACGATATAGCTTCGCCGCCTACGCTTTCGGCAACACAAGGCGCATGTAACTGGGTTGGGTTTTATCACGGAACGGCAACCACCGCACCGACGCTCATCGGCGCTTATCATTGGGTGCGGGTTGCCGATGACGATACGGTAATCACATACAACTCGGGCGAAACAACTTCTATGCTACTGGCGCCACAGCGCACTTACAGACTCATATTATCCGCCGGCGGATCGTCGCTTATCCACTTTGATATGTCATCAAGGAATAAGCTGTCCGGCCTTAGAAACGTCATAACGGCCTACATCCAAAGCGAGGGCACGACGCTAACTTTTGACGCGGGCGAGGTTTACATGGCTTCAAGCGGTACAGCCGGAACACCGTTACGCTACGCGTTGCCAATCGGACAGTACATAATGCGCGCGGAATTCAATCCTAATCTGGGATTATATGTGCTGCGATTTGAAAATGCCGCATCGGCAGCAGCCCTATAGGGCAAGGGGAAACCGAAAGTCACTAACGGTTGATTCCGCGCGGCTTTATTTTTTTTTTACAAGAATGGATGTGTAAAATATGGCTATTGCGAACAATGCGCTTCCGAGACGCGGAACGACACCCACGCTTACCATCATGACGGATATAGATGTTTCCGAATTTGAATACTGCGAAGTGACTTTTGTGGCTAGACAGCCGGCTAAAAGTTATCCGCCCGAAACCGCGGTTGTACTTACCAAAACCGCTCCCTATGTGGTGTGCGTAAGAAAGTCGATAATCGTCACGCTTACGCAAGAAGATACTTTGCAACTCGGAGAAAACAACCCGGATATAGATGCGACTATTGAATTCCAAGTAAGGGCGCGTGATCACACCGGGTCGGCGTTAGCCAGTAATATTATGTTGCTTACGTTAGGGCGGATTCTGAAAGGCGGCGTTATATGAAATGACATTAGCTACATTAGAGCCATCGTTAAATATATTTACGGCAACCCTATCAATGTGCATAGGCTTAACGGTTACAAATATCATCATTGATGAAAATAACCGTCTGCAAGCTACACTCTCCGACGGATCGATCCATGATGTAGGATCAATTGACGATATGAAAGATATACAAATGATACTTCAAAAAATAATGGCAATGTTCAAGCCAATTACTCAGGAAGAATTAGACATTATTTTAATTTAGCACTAAAAAAAGCAAAGGAGAAAGTTTTTTAAATGGCAGAACTGAAATTTTTGAGTAAAGACGGCGCAATATACTTTTGGGAGAAGGTAAAAACGTGGGTAACAAGTAAGATGCCCACAAATGTTAGCCAATTAAACAACGATGCCGGTTATCTCAAGGCTATAGATTCCATACCCGCATCAAGTACCACCCCAAAAATGAACGGTGTTTCCACAATCGGAATTGAAGAGAAATATTCTCGCGGTGACCATGTGCATCCGTCCGATACCACAAAGGTAACTATATCCGCAGGTAAAGGATTATCCACAAATGACTATACGACCGATGAAAAAACAAAGCTTGCTACAATAGCCGTTAACGCCAACGCTTATACTCTTCCCGCGGCAACGGTAACGGCACTTGGCGGCGTAAAAGTAGGGGAAAACATATCCGTAGCGAGCGGCGTTATATCCGTTCCGGAGGCGACGGGTACTATTTCGGGAGTAACTAAAGTAATAGACAACGTAACATCGAGCGACACAACAAACGCCGCTTCCGCTAACGCGGTGAGAACCGCCAACGCTACGGCGGTAGCCGTACAGAATACCTTATCAACACATTGCAGCAATGCAACGCACATCACGGCGGCTGAACGTACAACGTGGAATGCAAAGAGCACCTTTGATGGTGCTTATGCTTCCTTGACCGGAAAACCGTCCATACCCGCTCTTGCACCAATTATTGACACGTCAACTACTACTTCCGCAACGCCCAACGCCGTAAAGATTTATGTTGACACCTCCATTTCAACGGCGATAGCAAGCGTCTATAAAGCGGCGGGAACAATAACTTTTGCTAATTTACCTAAACCGGATAGGAGTATAGAAGGTTATGTTTATAACGTCAACGATGCTTTTTCAACTACAGCGGCTTTTGTAGAAGGCCCGGGAAAAGCGCATCCGGCAGGGACTAATATTGTATGCATACAAACAGACATAGGCGGTACAAAATCATATGTGTGGGATGTTATTGGCGGATTTATTGACATGTCGCCATATATGCGCACATCTGATTTAATACCCTTGACCAACGCCGAAATCGACGCAATATGTGTATAAGACAATGAATGATTTTTTTATAAACCAAAGCGGTTTCGCCCATTTTTGGGCTAAACTTAAGACGCTGCTAAACGATAAGGCAAGCACAACGGAAGTTAAGACTTTGCAAAACAAAACATATGAGCTAACAGCTCTCGCGCTTAAAGCGGCGTTTCCGAATAACAGAATTATCGTAGACAATATCGGCATGCCTTCCGTTATGGTCTATATTCCGAAATTTAAGATTTCGGACGTCATCGCCGGGGGATCTAACAGCGTTCACCCGGCTTTTATCGTAAATGGTGTCGAAAAAGCAGGGATATATATAAGCAAATATCAAAATAAGGTCGTAAACGAAAGGGCTTACAGCCTTCCCGCCGAAGACCCCGCCGCAATTATAAACTTCGATACTGCTTCAAGTATATGTTCGGCGAAGGGTTCGGGCTGGCACCTTATGACCAATACGGAATGGGCGGCACTCTCACTATAGGGTAAAGAAAAAACAGGCAAAACAAAAATAGAGAGCGTAAAATCATTTCACACTCTCTATCTCAATTACAAACCCAAATACATGCTTTACAAAAAACAAGGTGTTCGGATTTGCACTTTTTGGTGGAGCATAGGAGACTCGAACTCCTGACATCCACACTGCCAGTGTGGCACTCTACCAACTGAGCTAATGCCCCACGGATTTGGTAAAGATTAATTCTTATGTGCTACTGAGACTCCCGAGCAACTTAGACAAAGCCTCAAAACCGAAACGTATTTTATCACATACTTTTTGATTTGTAAACCCCCAATTTTACTTTTTTTCGCATCTTTTGCGCCCAAAAAATATATTAATAAAGTTTCCAAGCACTTCCCCATTTAAATTTCTTAGTTGAACTTACTTTGGAAATTTGCTTTTAAAGCAATTTAACCTTATAAAGGTGATTTAGTTTGACACAATTTGCCGTCTGCGGTATAATGCAATATAGTTATATTGTTACTGAGTGGTCATTTGCTGCCGCTTAAAGAGGAAAAATGAAAAATATTACGACCAACGAGCTTAGAAGGCTCTTCTTAGATTTTTATAGAGAAAAGGGACATGCGATTTTACCGTCGGCATCTATCGTCCCCGAAAACGACCCGTCCGTTTTATTTACGACGGCGGGCATGCATCCTTTAGTTCCATATCTTTTAGGAGAAAAACATCCCGCCGGGGAGAGGCTTGCGGATGTTCAAAAATGCATCCGAACAGGCGATATAGACGAGGTTGGAGACACTTCGCATTTTACGTTTTTCGAAATGCTCGGCAACTGGTCTCTCGGCGATTATTTTAAAGAGGAGGCTATAGCCTATTCTTTTGAATTTTTAACAGACGAACGCTGGCTAGGGATAGATAAAGGTAAACTATATTTTACTGTATTCGCCGGAGATGAAGACGCTCCGCGCGATAATGTTGCTTACGAAACATGGTGCAAGATGGGTGTTGCTAAGGATCATATATTCTTTTTACCAAAAAAGAATAATTGGTGGTTCGCCGGGAACACCGGTCCTTGCGGTCCCGATACCGAAATGTTCTACGATACGGGCATAGAAAAATGCTGCGACGAATGCAGTCCCGCTTGTTCCTGCGGAAAATACCTTGAAATTTGGAACGATGTATTTATGGAATATAATAAAACACCCGAGGGTTTTATCCCCTTAGTGCGAAAAAACGTCGATACGGGTATGGGTCTTGATCGCGTGGTTGCAACACTTCAGGGTGCAAAGAGCGTTTACGATACCGATGCATTTACGGATATTTTAGCCGTAATATCGAAGCTTTCCGAAAAAAATTATAATGACAATCCTGAAACGATCAAGGCATTTCGAATCATAGCCGATCATATGCGCTGTGCAACCTTTATTTTAGGGGATGAGCATGGCGTAACCCCCTCTAACCTCGATCAGGGATATATTCTACGTAGACTTTTGCGTCGCGCTATTCGCTACGCAATGCAGTTAGGATTCCCCGAAAACAGTCTTTCTGAAGTAGCGGAGGCGGTAGTTGCGCAATATTCAGTATGCTATCCCGAACTTCAAAAAAACCGAGATAAGATAATAAACGAAATCCGTGCGGAAGAGCTGCGCTTCGAACGCACCCTTAAAAACGGGATGCGTGAGTTTGAGAAAATAAAGGGCGAATTTAACGGGATTATAGACGGAGCAAATGCATTCAGGCTCTTCGATACCTTTGGCTTTCCAATAGAATTTACCGAAGAAATGGCTAGGGAGAATGGGCTTACCGTTGATGTTGAAGCTTTTAACGCCGCGTTTTTGAAGCACCGCGAAAAGTCACATGCCGGAGCGGAACAAAAATTTAAGGGTGGTCTCGCCGATACTTCGGAAGCAACGGCGCGGCTTCATACCGCAACGCATCTTTTACAAGCTGCATTGCGAACCGTTTTAGACGAAAGCGTCGCACAAAGAGGCTCTAATATAACGACCGAGAGACTTAGATTTGACTTTTCGTTTCCTAGAAAGGTTACTCCCGAGGAGCTTAAGGAAGTTGCGCGTCTTGTAAATGAGGCTATCGCAGCAGATGTCCCCATAATATGCGAAGAAATGTCACTTGAAAAGGCTAAAGAGAGCGGTGCAACGGGATTATTCGAAAGCAAATATGCCGATGTAGTAAAAGTTTATACCATGGGTACGTTTAGTAAAGAAATATGCGGAGGACCCCATGCTAATAGTACGGGTGAGTTAAAGCATTTTGTAATAAAAAAAGAGGAAGCGTCTAGCGCAGGTGTTAGGCGTATAAAGGCTATTTTAACTGATGAGTGACGGTTTTTTGGAATATGATTGGCATTTTGAAGGTAAAAGTGCGATTTTCGGCGTGGACATGGGATTGTCCGCGCCTGATTCGTCGCGCCCAATACTTATAAAACTTCAATTTTCTGATTTTAATAGTGAAACCTTAAAATCATCCGTTAAACGCAAAACCGAGACGTTTAAAAATAAGTGCACAAAGGTTCTCTCTATGACCTACGCCGGATTCATGGAATACGGCGGAGTTGTTGTTTATTTTTTCTATGCATCTTCGAAAGCAACTATTTCAAACGTCGAGGAACTTCTAAAAAAGGCACATCTATCCGGATTTACTTGTGATTGTTCGGACGACCCATCGTGGTTAATATATTTTAAACAGTTATATCCAACTCAGGAAAAATTTCAAACAGAAGAAAACAGAAAGATGATAGCGCTCTATAAAAAGAACGGCGATAAGCTCGACGTTCCACGGCGCATCGCTTTTCATGCGTTTTTCCCGACAGAGCCTCTTCGCGTTCTGTTTTCGGAGGAAGCGCGTATAAACGGATATGCGATCGGCGAAACCGCCTTTGTTCCCGAATATGAAGAATCGCATGGCGTTTCTGTATATAAGATTTCCCCTTTGAAAAAGCTCGAACTTGATATACTTTCAACTGACATTATAAGAATCGCGCGCCGCTATGAGGGCAGACTTATAGGTTGGGATGCGGCGCGAAAATAATTTTCCTAAAATTTAGACTAAAAAATATTGCGGTATCGCACAATTTACAAAGAAGCTTCTTTTAGTGGAAGTTTTTTTCATTTTATGCCGGAAGCTAAATTTTCGATTAACGAGAGATCTGTATTTCGCCCAATCGTTATTATAACGTCCCCCGTTTGAAATATCATAGCGACATCTATGGCAAGGATTATATGCGCTCCGCGCCTTATCGCGATTATACTCACGTTGTATTTTTTACGAACATCAAGTTCGAGAAGCGATTGACCAACCCAGCTGAGCGGAACATGCATCTCTTTTATACTGTATTCATCGGAAAGCTCTAAAAAGTCTATAACATTTTGCGATATTAGCTGACGCGCAAGTCTCTCGCCGCCATCTTTTTCGGGCTGAACAACCTTATCCGCACCCGTCTTTTCCAGAAGCTTAGCATGAAGCTCATCCGAAGCTTTCGCTATAAGCATTTTAACCCCTAGTTCCTTACATTGCACGGTCGTAAGTATAGATGCGCGAATATCATGTCCAATACTAACGATGACGCAATCAAAATTTCTTATTCCTATTTTCGATAGAACATGTTCATCCGTCGTATCCGCTTCGAGCGCCTGATTAACATCATCCATTATCATTCGTACGGCTTCGGGGTCCTTATCGACAGCCATTACCTCGTTCCCGAGCGAATAGAGAGTCCTTGCTAAGGTAGAGCCGAATCGCCCTAAACCGAGTATAGCATAAGTTTTTTTTATCATAAAACAGCTCCTTAACCCACCAAAATTTCTTCGGATGGATATTTTATTATAGCAATATCTTTTTTCCGCGCGCCCAAAATAAGGGCGAGCGTTAATAGTCCAACCCGTCCGCCAAACATAGTAAGACAGAGTAATATTTTAGACGCGTCCGCCAGCGATGTCGTTATACCGACGGACAATCCCGTAGTACTCATAGCCGAAATTACCTCGAAAGCTATATCGGTACTTTTAATATTTGTTTCAGTTTCAATTACGCATATAATTAGCGTTATAAGCATGACAAAAGTCATAGCAAGAAGCAAAACGCAAAAAGAGCGTTTTATAATGTCGTCATTGATTTTACGCCCAAAAACATGCAACGCTTGACGGTTTCGAATTATAGTATAAGACTGAAGAACTAAAACTGCAAATGTTACTGTCTTTATACCGCCGCCCGTGCTGGCGGGAGACGCGCCTATAAACATCAGAATCATAGTCAGCGTTTTGGATGCCTGCGTAAGAGAATTCTGTCCCACCGCGTCAAAACCAGCTGTGCGCGGCGTTATGCTTTGGAAAAAGCTGGCAACTACCCTTTTCCCGAACGGAAGCTGCGCAAAAGTATCGGGGTTACTTGATTCGAGTAGGAGAAAGAGAATTGCGCCCCCGAGAATAAGTATCCCGGTAGTTAAAACAGCCAATTTTGTATGTAATGAAAGGCGATTTTTTTTATGAGTAAGGATTTCGCCCAATACCGCAAAACCCAATCCCCCCAATACAATAAGGGACATTACAACGGTGAGGACAAAAGGATCACCCGAAAAATTCAGCATAGAGGAATTTGTTGCGAATATATCAAGTCCGGCGTTACAAAAGGCCGATATGCTTGTGAATATGGATACCCATGCACCCCTCACCACCCCATACATTGGGATGAACCTAATCATAAGAAGAAACGCGCCGATAAGCTCTATAGAAAAAGTCAGCTTTACCGCTGTTAAGCAGAGTTTTATCATTCCTTGAAGACGGCTTTGTCCGAAGCTTTCGGCTATTGTCATTCGGTCATGTAGGGAAACCTTTTTACCGAGAAACATAAAGAGCGTCGTAGCTATAGCCATAAAGCCCAGCCCGCCCAATTGTATAAGTAAAACCATGACTATTTGACCAAATAGAGTGAGTGCGGAGCCGGGATCTATAACCGTAAGCCCCGTCACACAAACAGAAGTCGTAGCCGAAAATAAGCTTTCAACAAAGGTTAGCGGCGCTCCGGTCGATGAAAAGGGGAGCATAAGAAGTATCGTTCCTATAGCTATTATAGAAAAAAAGCCCAATGGAAGTATCGCTATCGGTCTCATGCCTTTTCTGGGCTTTTTTATATTATTTCTAGTTTTAAAAAACAATTTCTGTTGCATTTTACTCCTAATTAATATTTAGGGGGGACGCCCCGACAATCAAAAGCTACTTTTGTAATTCATTTGTTCCCGCTGTAAGGCGCAAAAACCAAACCCGGCTTCGACCGCTTGAACAGACGACAGTATACTCCTAATCTGTAAATATTTCAACTGTAATTTTAATGTTTTCGTATAAAAAAATATATGGGAAAGCATAGTTTTTATATTTGCTCACAGTTCATTAATGGCAAGGCATTTTTTTGTAGGCAGATTTATATTTTTATAATCTTTATTTTTGCTGTGCATCTTTTTAAAACGTTCCATTTATATATAAGGTTTTTTCGTCGCCACTGTGAAGATTGAGCAAAGATTCATTTTAGCTGTTTAAAAAGGCGAAATTTTGTGCTAATATAGAATTGGATTTTACCATTATACGGTTTTGTGAGGTTTATTATGAGTCAAACTAAAATTTTGATTGCGGACGACGATAAGATCGTTCATGAATCATTGGGAATTTATCTGAAATCCGAAGGATTTACTCCTGTAGATGTCTTTGACGGGAAACAGGCTATCGAAAGTTTAACGCCGGAAATAGCTCTTTGCGTTCTCGACATTATGATGCCCGAGATGTCCGGTATAGAGGTCTGTAAAGAAATCAGGAAAGTCTCCCGCCTTCCCGTTATAATGTTGACGGCGAAGGGCGAGGAAATTGACCGGATAATCGGTCTTGAACTTGGAGCTGACGATTATATAGTTAAGCCTTTCAGCCCGCGCGAGGTCGTTGCGCGTATTAAGGCCGTCCTTAGAAGAACCGCTGAGCAGGATGTTAATGACGAACGTATCGTATCTGTCGGAGGGCTATCTATCGACCTAAGCAGATATACCGTTACACTCTTCGGCGAGACCGTAGTTTGTACCCCTAAGGAGATCGAAATTTTGCATATGCTTGCATCAAACCCGGGACAAGTCTTTTCGCGTGAACAGCTTTTAACGAAAGTTTGGGGCTATGAATTCGCCGGAGAAACTCGAACCGTAGATACGCATATAAAACGAATCCGTGCAAAGCTTGAAAATCCTGCGTTTAAATGGGCGATAAAAACGATATACGGAGTCGGCTATAAATTTGAGGCTCAATAATTTATGAGAAGCGTTGCCCTCCGGCGTTTTTTCGGTATCATACTTATCACCGTACTGCTTTCAACGGCGGCTATGATCCTCGGCTATATGTTTTTAAGCAGTAGGGAGTATGTTTCGTTACGCGTAAGTGAGCTTAAACCTAAGGTTGACGAACTGGCTCAAATGGCTTATGAGCTTAAGCTTGATAATATTGACGAAGATGCTTTCTATCGCCTAACCGAGCGCCTTGTATCCGACTACGATACTTGCGCTTTTATAACCGACGATACCGGAGATATAAAATACCTTACAAAAACCGAACTTAAAGACGGGGATATTGAAACTGCCCTTAATTTCGGAATAACTCAGGCACTCTCCGGCTCCTTTTATCGTTCAAATAAGCTGAAAATTTCCAGCACAAGCGTTTTTGCTGTCGGTACACCAATAATAACTCTCGACGGAACGATTCACGGTACGGCGTTTATCGTTAAGCGTTCCGATACTCTTGAGGCTGCCATATACAATGTAAATAGTCCTATAATTATAACCTGTCTATCAGTTATTCCTCTCGTACTTATAATAACGTTCTTCAATATTAAAAAAACCTCAGCCCCGATTATGAAGATGGCGGATGTCGCTATAGCTATGTCTAGGGGAAATTTCGACGCGCGCGCCGATGAACATGCGCCGGGCGAAGTTGGGCTTTTAGCGCGCGCAATGAATACCCTTTGTGAAACACTTTCAAAAACAATATATCAGCTTCGCGCCGAAAAGGGTCAACTCGACCTTACTCTCGCAAGTTTAAACGACGGCGTTGCCGCCATAGACGAGCTTGGACTTTTAACGCATTATAATCCCGCGCTTATGCGCATGTTCGGCGCTGTGAGCGTCAATAGGCGCGAAGACCTTATTCCACAGAGCGAAATATGGATGTTGTTCGATAAAGTGTTTATTTCGGGCGTATCGGAGACTATTACGTATGTACTTAACGACAAGACCCTTTGGATAACCGCGTCTCCCGTTTTTACAGAGGATAACGAATGCACCGGTGTTGTCGGATTGTTTAAAGATATGAGCGAGATGGAACGGACAGAACGAATGCGTAGGGAGTATATCGCGAATATAAGCCATGAATTAAGAACTCCGCTAACTGCGGTGCGCGGTCTCCTTGAACCTTTGAGCGATGGATTGGTTACCGATGAAAACGATAGGCAGAGGTATTATAAGATAATGCTTCATGAGGTCATAAGGCTTTCACGCCTTATAACCGATATGCTTACACTCTCGCGTTTACAGTCCGGAACGGAATATATGGAATTGTCCCGTGTAAATTTAACGGAGGTAATAACCGACCTTGCTGAGGGTTATGCTCATACCGCTAAGGAAAAAGGCATTTCTTTATTGGTAGACGCGCGAGAAAAGCTTATTGTAATGACCGATCCGGATAGGCTTGAACAACTACTCGTCATACTTATAGATAATGCGCTCAACTATACGCATAAGGACGGAACGGTTACGGTAAGAACAATCCCCCCCTCCAAAAAAGACGACAGTATAAGAGTTAGCGTATGCGATACAGGTATAGGTATATCTAAGAACGATATTGATCATGTTTTTGAAAGGTTCTACAAGGCAGATAAGGCGCGCACAACGGGTGGGACCGGGCTCGGGCTTTCTATCGCCCAACGCATAATCGAGGCTCTCGGCGAAACTATAACCGTTGAGAGCGAGGTTGGGCACGGTACATGTTTCACGTTTACATTGAAACGGTTTGTCGAAAATGCTATTCCGATAGGTCCCGTTACAATAGAGTCGGCGAAACCCGTCTCGCAGGAAACAAACATAAAAATTAGCGACCCCGGTGAGTCGAGTGAACGTAAAAATGTACTAGATGCAGAATACGAAGAAATAAAATAATAGCGGCGCTCTGATATGCAGCACGAGTGATTTTAGGTTTTTTGTACTTAATAAAATATATGTCAAAAATCGCTTGCAAAGCTCATCTTGATTGTGCTAAAATAAGGTTTGTGAATTTTGACGGTCCAATGCGCGTGTATTTTCGTGTAAGAACGTCGTTAAACGAGGAGAATTTATGGCAGATATCATTAGAGAGTTGGAAAAAGAACAGCTAAGAACCGATCTTCCAAAGCTTGAGGTCGGTGATACCGTTCGCGTTTTCGTAAAAGTTATTGAGGGCGCGCGCGAAAGATTGCAGAATTTTGAAGGTACAATTATTAAGATTCAGGGCGGCGGAGTTAGAAGGTCGTTTACCGTTCGTCGTGTTTCGTACGGTGTTGGCGTTGAGAGAACTTTCCCGTACCATAGTCCGCGCATAGGTCGTATAGAAGTCGTGCGTCATGGTCAGGTAAGACGCGCTAAGCTCTTCTATTTGCGCGATAGAGTTGGTAAAGCAGCTAAGGTAACCGAGCGCATGGTCGATAAAAGGAACAAGTAATCTTAGATTAAAAAAGGCATATTATAAGCATCTTTACTGCCTTTATAACGGTGACCACGGGTACTTTTTGTATCCCGTGGTTTTTTTAAATCTACACATTAACTTTAACTCAAAAACAGCAAGCCGACAAAGTTCTAAAAACTTAAACGGAATTGAGTAGGAGGCTAACCGTTAGTTGATTAGCCGACCTCTCACGCTACCGTGCGTACCGTTCGGTATACGGCGGTTCAATAACAAAGGCGATGCAA
>JAVVSK010000004.1:0-143214 GCA_036654235.1 Clostridia bacterium
CTGTCCGCATCTCTCGTGCCGGGGCTTATCTAAAACCATTGCTCGTTCAAATTGCCAACGCTGTTGTCAAATCCGACAAGCATCCAGAAATTAAAAACCGCTACCTTTCCATCAAAAAACGCCGTGGGCACAAAAGAGCTATTATTGCGATTACTCGTATGCTGCTCACTGCCATCTATCAAATTATTAAAAAGGCTGAACCTTACAACGCAGAGCTTTACAAAACTGCTGAGTTGTTGCCACTTTCTCGTGAGATTACTCCTGAACAGGCGATCTATCTCGCTCAGCGGCAAGGTTATTTGGTAAAAGCTCCTGATTGATTTTTTGCCTTTTTTACAGGGCTTGCTTTGCTATGCTCTTTTTTAGCTATCGCTGAACTGAAGCGGTTTCAAACTTATCCTTATTATTGAATAATTATTGCATTAATAAAAAAATATTGTACCTTCGTATAAGCTTTAATATCGTTCGTCACGCACATTATAAAATATTCGAGGTAAATGAAAATTTTACATAGATTTTACATAGACTTAATCTTAATTTTACTTAATCCCATTATGCTATAGATCAGTAAAAGAAGCGAGGTATACTAATGACGATACTCTCTTTAGTACAGGTCATAGGCGGAGTTGCTATGATGCTGTTCGGCATGTGTTTCATGGGCGGGGGGCTTGAACGTCTTGCCGGAGGTAAACTTGAGCGCGCCCTAGAAAAGCTCACCGATAAACGTATAAAAGCCCTCTTCGTAGGTCTGTTTGTAACCGCGATTATTCAAAGTTCGTCCGCTACGACGGTAATGGTTGTAGGCTTTGTAAATTCGGGTATAATGCAGCTTACGCGCGCAATAGGCGTTATAATGGGGGCAAATATAGGAACGACCGTAACGGCTTGGATACTTTCGCTAACGGGCCTTACCGGGGACAGCATATTTATTCAGCTTTTAAGACCGGAAACATTTGCGCCGATATTGAGCGCGATAGGCGTTGTGTTTTACATGTTCTCGAAGAACAGTAAAAGGCGGGAAACCGGAACTATCCTTATCGGATTCGGAGTACTCATATTCGGAATGGATATGTTAAGCGCGGCGGTTTTACCTCTCGCGAACGAACCTTTATTTGCTGAGATTTTTTCGAGTTTAAGCAATCCGTTATTGGGCGTTCTTGCGGGAACAATTATAACGGGAATAATCCAA
This sequence comes from Clostridia bacterium, assembly GCA_036654235.1. Lineage (GTDB taxonomy): Bacteria > Bacillota > Clostridia > Christensenellales > CAG-138 > JAVVSK01. The sequence continues at coordinate 1,190 of JAVVSK010000004.1, forward strand.
AGTTCATCCGCTTCAGTTGGTATTTTGCAAGCCCTTTCGATGACCGGCGGCGTTACTTATGCTTCCGCGATACCGATAATAATGGGACAAAATATAGGAACTTGCGCAACTGCCCTTATAGCCTCGATAGGTACGGGGAAAAACGCAAAGCGTGCCGCTCTTTTGCACTTTATGTTTAATATTTTGGGTACCGTGATAATTCTTCCGATATTCTATTTATTAAACGCGATAATAGGCTTCGACTTTTTAATGTTGCCCATGAATCCCGCCGATATAGCGATAGTACATACAGCGTTTAACGTTTTAAATACGATTATGCTCTACCCATTTGCAAACTTGCTTTCGAAGCTTTCTATGCGCATTATAAAGGACGATCCGAAAGAAATAAAATTTTCGCCACCACTACTTGACGAGAGACTTTTAAGTTCACCTTCGTTCGCAATACAGCAATCCCGTCAGACGGCTATCAATATGGCCCGTTTAGCGCAGGAGAATTTTTTTCTCGCACTTTCGCTGTTCGATAAATTTAGCCCGGAGATCGAAGCGGAAGTTCACTCTAACGAGAGGCTTATAGATAAGTTTGAGGATAAGCTCGGGACTTATCTCGTAAAAATATCGGGGAAGGATCTTATCGAGGAAGACAGCGTCGAGATGGCGAAGCTTCTTCACGTTTTGAGCGATTTTGAACGCATAGGTGACCATGCGTTAAATCTTTCCGAATCTGCCCGCGAATTATACGATAAAAAAATAGTTTTTTCCGACGATGCTCTAACCGAACTTGGCGTTATGAAACGCGCAGTAGTCGATATAATAAACATGACAATAGATGCTTTTGTTAATGGGACTATACTTGAAACGGTCGACGTTGAGGCTCTTGAGGCGATTATCGACGAGCTTAAAGACGAGATAAGGATAAGACATACGCTAAGGGTACAAGATGGCTTATGCGGAGTTGAACCCGGTTTCGTTCTATTGGATATTGTTAATAGTTTCGAGAGGATAAGCGATCATTGTTCAAATATTGCCCTCGAAAAACTTTGGTTTACTAGCGCGCGTATGGAGACGCATGAATATCTTTCGACGGTTAAAACCGAAAATTCAGCGTTGTTTGCGAAGGCTGTTGAAAAAGACCGCGTTAAATATTCTCTGCATGCAGCGGAATAAAACGGCGTTAGCTCGTAAAACATAGGATAAAACGCAAATTATTTTTTCATTTTAAGATTTTAATAATAACCGATTCAAAAAAAATGAATCGGTTATTATTAGTTTTACTTTTCGAGCGATTTGGGGCGCTCTTTTATATTGTTGCGGCTATAAGCTCAGAGTTACTGAGCTTTGAAAGTTCAATGACCTTATTTAGGCAAAGTCCAATAGCGGTGGTTATACGTTTTCCATAATCCTCGTCTGCGAGAAAACAATGAACAGCATGTCTGTATTTTACATTTTCCGTTACGGGAGCTATGTTTCTCGCCGTATTTTCAATTAAAAGTTGCTTTTTATCCTCAGTCATGAGCCTAAAAAGCTCTCCGCCGGCGCGGAAATTGTCATCTGTCGGATCGTCCTTAGGATCGTAACGATACATAGCTCCCGATAAATCGAGGGGAGGCTCAATAACATCGGGCTGAGCCGACCAAGCGCCAATGCTGTTAGGCGTATACGCCGGTGCGCTACCATAGTTTCCGTCGGTACGCATAGCGCCGTCCCGATGATAGTCGTTCACTTCGCAATGCGCGCGGTTTACCGGGATAAGATTATGATTTACTCCGAGACGATATCTTTGTGCATCTCCATAGGCGAACAGCCGACCTTGTAAAAATCGATCTGGAGAGAAACCTATTCCGGGAACGACATGGGCAGGGGTAAAAGCAGATTGTTCAACTTCCGCAAAATAATTTTCGGGATTTCTGTTTAACTCTAAAACGCCTACCTCTATAAGAGGGAATTCCTTATGTCTCCAGATTTTTGTTATATCGAATGGATTCTCATAATGATTTTTCGCCTGTTCCTCTGTCATTATCTGAACATACATTGTCCAGCGCGGGAAGTCTTTACGCTCGATAGCCTCGTAAAGATCTTTACCATGATATTCTCTATCCATACCTGCGATTTTTTCGGCTTCTTCGTCGGTAAGGCACTTTATACCCTGTTGTGTTTTAAGATGGAATTTGCACCAACAGCGCTCATTTTTTGCGTTATAAAAGCTGAAGGTATGTTCGCCAAATACATGCATGTTGCGAAACGATGCGGGAATTCCGCGGTCGCTCATAACGATAGTTGTTTGGTGAAAGGTTTCGGGGAGGAGAGTCCAAAAATCCCAGTTATTTTGGGCACTACGCCGTCCGGTATGCGGGTCGCGCTTAACGGCGCGGTTTAAATCTGAAAAATTATGTACGTCTCTTATAAAGAAAGTCGGCGTATTATTTCCAACGAGATCCCAATTTCCCTCTTTAGTATAAAATTTACAGGCAAAGCCCCTTATATCTCGTTCGGTATCGGCCGCGCCGCGTTCACCCGCAACGGTCGAAAATCTAACGAAAGTATCGGTTACTTCGCCCTTTTTAAGTACCAGCGCCCTTGTATACTTACTTATATCGCCGGTTACAGTAAAAGTTCCATATGCACCCCAGCCCTTAGCATGCATGCGTCGTTCGGGTATAACTTCACGGTTAAAATGCGCCATTTTTTCTAAAAGCCACACATCTTGCATAACTACGGGACCGCGAGGACCGGCCGTTATAGCATTTTCATTATCCGGAATTGGCGCGCCTACTTCGTTCGTCAATTTTTTGTATTCGTTCATAAGTACCTCCATTTATTTTTTGCCCTATAAAATACAGTCGGGTAATTATAGGATAACTTTGTTCGATAAAACATAGCTAAACACGTATTGAATAGATAATTGAAACTATCTATATTATATCGCTAAATCTTTAAAAACTCAAGGAAAAATTTACAAAGTTGAATATTTATGGATAAGAAACAGGGTTAAACTTTTAAGAACACTAAGGAATCTATAGTGACAAAAAACGCACTCCGTGTTAAACTGATAAAAGTGTGCATTATAATTCATATACGTAAATAAAAAAGAGCCGGACCGGAAAAAACGTGCCTCTTTACTTGGAAAAACTTGAAACCCTATAATTAGTAGGAACAAAAGCATACAATGTTTTTTAAATAACCTTAGTATTAGATTATGTCGACAATAGAAATGTGTTATAATAAAAAAACTACCTTTGGAGGGAAAATATCAGCAGATTATCATCGACATGATATAAGTGATGCAGTTTGGGCGCTATTAGAACCGCATCTACTCGTGGAAAAAGGTAGATGGGGCGGGAATGCGCAAGATAACCGCAGATTAATTAATTCAGCGTTTTGGATTCTTCGCGCAGGCGCGCCATTGCGCACTCTACCACCGGACTACGGGAATTCGAATAATGTTAACCGTCGTTTCAAAGGCATATGGGAAGGTCTGCTTAAAGCGTTGATAGACAGACACGATTATGAAAGGTTGATGATTGATGCGAATATCAAGGCACATCCGGATGCAGCCGGAACTGTTAGCGGAGAACAAGACATTGAGCGCACAAAAGGCGACTCAATATCAAGATACATTTTGCCGTGGATGCGAATGGCGGTCGGTCAGATTTTTTTTATCACAGCAGCTACCGTTGCGCATTGCAAAAAAAGGTTTGTGTTCTAATTGACGGACTATGCGCTGATTATTTGCTTTCTGACCGCAAGAAAACTGTTCTATTCGGTATTCCGGCAGTGATTCCATCTAAGAAAAACCTGAAAGAACAACGAAAGTACAATAAAAACCTTTATAAACTGAGCCACTTGGTCGAAAATATCTTGAAGCGCTGGCTTAGAATTGTAATGAGGTAGGCAAAATAACCGCGCATTATTCGTAGCGGCTGTTTTAGCTTAAACTATTGTCTACACTATCTAGTATTGCACATATCTGTAACAATATATTTTCGCAGACATATGTCTGTTCGTCTCATAATTTGGCGACGAAGTCGCGAAGGCAGTAACTCACACAATACAAGTCAAAACCAAACATATGAATTACTGCCTTTAATTTTCTCCCCATCGCCTTGCAATAATAAGGTTTAAGCCATATAATGAAGTTAAAACTAATGCTGAGCGCAACGCGCTTTTTTGGAGGTTGTAATGGGAAAGCTTTTATCACTCATCGTTCCCGTATTTAACGAGGAAGAAGTCGTCGATATTTCATTTGAGAAGCTCAATGAGGCGATGAAGAATATTGGTTATGATTATGAAATAATTTATGTCAACGACGGAAGTCGTGATAATACGATGAAATCGCTACGTAATTTAGCAAAAGTAAATAAACAGCTAAAAGTTCTGTCTTTTTCTAGGAACTTCGGACATCAGCTCGCAGTAACCGCCGGAATGGACATTGCTAAGGGCGACGCACTCATTATCATAGATGCGGATCTTCAAGATCCACCCGAAACGATAAAAGAACTCGTTAAAGCTTGGGAAAATGGCGCCGATATAGCCTACGGTAAGCGTTTAAAGCGCGAAGGAGAAACAATTTTTAAAAAGTTCACCGCTTTTTGCTACTATCGTCTCTTAAAATCAATGAGTGCCTCCCCTATTCCCCTCGATACCGGTGACTTTAGGCTCTTAGACCGAAAGGTCGCGGATTTATTTTTAAAAATGCGTGAGCATAATCGTTTTTTGCGCGGTATGAGCGGATTTATGGGTTTTGAGACGGTTCCGGTTGAATACGTAAGGCACAGTAGATTTGCGGGTAAAACTAAATATTCGCTTAAAAAAATGTTAAAGCTCGCGTTCGATGGGATAATAGGCTTTTCGGACAGACCACTCACCTTAATTACCGGTATCGGTATAGGAACCCTAATTATTGCCGGTCTCGGTCTTATCGCGCTAATTGTCCTCGCGGCGACGGTTGGCGTTCCCGGTTGGCTTTGGGCCGTCGATGGTCTAGTTATTTTAGACGGAATTATAATGGCTTCCCTCGGAATACAGGGCGCTTATATGAACAGAATGTATGACGAACTTAAGGGCAGACCGCTCTATATCGTCGGAGAACAACTAAACTGTGAAGGTTAATATAAAAATATAAATCAATTTACGCCGAACCTCAAAAAAATGAGGTTCGGTTTTTTAATCATCACTATGCAATATATGGTAATTATTTTTAAATTTTAATGCTAAAGAATACCATTCATTTATATAGGACAGACTACCCGCTGAGGTGATACCATGCTAGTTCTGTTCATAAGGGCGATAATTATCTATTTACTTGTATTTTTCGTCATACGGCTGACCGGAAAGCGTCAATTAAGCGAGCTTCAGCCTTTTGACCTCGTTATAACCCTACTCGTAGCCGACCTTGCGTCACAGCCGGTTTCGAACACGCAGGTTCCGCTTTCATATGGGGTAGTTCCTATAATCGCGCTGTTTTTATTACAAAAATTGCTATCGTTTTTATCATTAAAAAGCGATAAGGTAAGATCGGTCATGTGCGGCAAACCTTTGATAGTAATAGAAAAAGGTCAAATAAACGAGGGTTTTTTGCGTGAAGCAAGTTACACTATAAACGACCTTTTAGAGCAGCTTAGAAAAAAAGATATTTTTAAATTAAGCGATGTAGAATACGCAATACTCGAAACTGACGGCGATTTAAGTGTCCTATTAAAAGGCTATGCCCAGCAGCCGACGTATCTCGATATGAATCTCTCAGCACCCTATTCTGAACCGTCACAGGTCATAATAATGGATGGGAAGCGCATAAAGGACAGTCTCGAACGCGCAGGTCTATCCGAAAAATGGATGCAAAATCAAATTAAAAAAGCAAAATGCAAGTGCGAAAAAGAAGTGTTCTTTGCTATGATAGATACGGATAGAAAATTTCATTTGCAAACTAAGGAAAAATATGGAACAAGGGTATATTTCTTTGATATGCCGGAGGCAAAGGAATGAAAGAAAATCTTCTAACGCGCATAGCGACGTGGATAGCCATATTTTTATCAATTATTATATTGGCTTTTTTATGTATCTACCCAAGGGCTACTACACATAAAATGGCGACGTATATATTAGAAGAACTTGATTCCGCTAAAGAAGCTCTCTATAATTATGATCAAGCTACTGCCTATAAGCATATATATAATGCGCATAAACGCCTTGAAGAAAAATCCGCTCCGCTCATGATGTTCTTCGATCATGGCGCAATATTGGATATACATACGGAGCTTGCGATTTCGCTTGCTATCGTTTATGTTGGTACGACCAGCGAAGTTATTGCAAGCATTGAAGCGGCTATCAGTTCCGTTGAATACCTCGATGAAATAGAAAAATTCGGTTGGGAAGAACTTTTATAAGACTAAAAAAATACCGCCATATGGCGGTATTTTTTAATAATAATATGGGAAGCCATTTATCGGTTTCTCATATTATAAGGTTATCTATTGATTAATAATTTTCAACCATGATCTCAAAATATGCGCGCGGATGATTGCATACCGGGCATACCTCAGGAGCGGACTCCGAAAGGTGAATATATCCGCAATTAGTGCATTTCCAAGCAAAAACGCCGTTGCGTTTAAAGACTTTGCCCTCTTCAATATTTTGTAGAAGCTTTAAATACCTCTCCTCATGAGCCTTTTCAACCTTCGCAACACCGGCAAAAAGTCTCGATATATCGGAGAAACCTTCCTCTTCTGCAATCTTCGCGAACGTCGCATACATAGTTGTCCATTCGTAATTTTCACCGCTCGCCGCCGCTTTTAGATTATTCTCCGTATCGCCAATCTTACCGCCGTTTAAAAATTTAAACCACAGCTTAGCATGCTCTTTTTCATTACCAGCTGTCTCTTCAAATATCGCCGCGATTTGATTATAGCCTTCTTTGCGTGCAGCAGAGGCAAAATATGTATATTTATTTCGTGCCTCTGATTCCCCCGAAAATGCTGCCATAAGGTTTTTTTCTGTTTTTGAACCATGTAATTCCATCGTCTGAATTTCCTCCTTAAGTTCTCTTGTCTTCATTTTATATAATAAGAGTTCCTATGTCAAGCATCTTGTAAAGAATTCACATTAATGTTTATTTTTTTGCTATTTTTAGTTTTTCTTCTAAATGACGGTGTAATAATAAGTTTCGTAGAGGCTAAATGTTCTACTTAAAAAAGGATATTGATTTCGTGGCTTCTTTCAGTTTTCTTTTTTCGTATCACTTAAAAAGCATATAAATGCATTATCTCAAATCCGGATATAAATGCGGACAAAAATAAACTTATTAAATATCCGGATTTCCCGTATATATTGCAAAGGAAAATAAAAAAATGTATTCGGCACATTGTATGCCGTGTTGATAAACCAATAGTTTGGATTTAATCGTTAGTCATTGAAAAGCATCGGAGGAACGGCGTTACCTCACTTCTATTCGAAAAATCAGAATCATTGGAAAGATAATATGAAGAAGATACTGTATTTAATTATGTGCATCCAAATAATAAAGGAACTATTACATTCCTAAAAAAACACGGATATACCCTTCTAAACCTTATCGAAATTCGAAAGCCTTATAAAGGTGAGTGTTTATCAACCCAAATTTGCATGGATGAGATTTTTTGATTGCTAAATTTAAATATATTATTAATATGATTATGCGCATTCGGCGAAATCAGGGGGCTTATATCCACCCGTGAATCCAAGCCCCCGAAAACAGCATTGTTAGCGCTACCCATATCTGCAACGTTATTTCTTTTGATAACAGAACCGATCGAGGTTTTTCCTGCCCCTTGTATTTGTATTTCCACTTCTATCGGCAGTTCGGATTAGTACTAAGATTTGGGACTTTTCTGCATACCGCACTTGTATCGAAAATATTGGCATCCGTTCCATACTCTATCGGAATTTTAATACAAATAACCTGTGTAACTGTGATTTCGCATCCGCAGAATGAATTTGCGCCTTGACACGAGCGCGTCGTAATCATCGGCTCACCGCAACATTCTGTCGCTAATTTTCCAAGGATTGCATATGGCTTTAGTTTTAAGGATACGCTCACATCCGCATATTGGGAAGCAACGCTTGAGCAAGTCAAGTTTCCCTCCTCATGGACGCAGCCTTTCTGCGTTTCTTCATTCATTTTTCTACGTTATCGGCGGGCTTAATAGAGCCGGAAGTCACACCGCAATTTGTGCAAATATTGTCTGCTGAAGCGCCGTTGCAATTTATGAAAGTATCGCCAACGTTAGCCGTCGCGCCAAATTCTACGGGAACAGCAACGCAGATATCCTGACTTATAGTAAAGGAACAAGTTCCGTTTTTAACTCCGCCGCAAGTCTTACTTCCCGGAGTTACGATAGGATTACCGCAGCATTTTGTCGTTGTAGTCCCTGTTTGAGCAAACGGAGTTACGGTAACCGGCACACATATAGATGCGGACTGATAGCCTATGGCAGGACAAGTTTGATTATCTGGCATAAAAAAATCTCCTTTTTAAAATTAAAATACTAAATTAACAAGAGAAATAGGTCATGCAAAAGCACTCATATTTCAACTTTTTTCTCCGTTTTATACTATGCTATATGTAAATAAAAGGACACTCCATTTTGATATTCGGCATAGACTGAATAAAAAAGATATAACTAAAAGGACGTGGCTTTTTTATATGAAAACACCTCATATATTTAAAAAAATGCGATGTGAGCTAAATATGCTGCATCTTGCTGATAAATGTCTGTTGATATTTATGTTTCTTCTTATGTTTCAATCGACTCATAATCTTTTCTTCCATGAACTCGCAATGTTGGAGGGCACTTCATTCAATGTTATTGTACGTACAACCGCGGCGGCGATTTTCGGATATTTTATCAGCGCCAATTTTCAGCATGTTGGTCGAGATAAGTCCGAAAACGAAGAAAATTTCTCCGGAACACCTGTTGTTTCTACGGATAATTACAAAAACGAAAACCAACCTTTATACGGGATTGATAATATTGAGCCGGAGAATAAAGATAGCAATGCCGATGATAAAATCACAGCAAAACAGCGGAATTGTCTGCAAATTATTGTCGTTGCTGCGATAGGGTTAACCGCCCTTATACTATTGATAATAGTTTATGATTTTTTTGAAGATAGTAGCATGGCAACGGCTACTATCTCGCAATTACGCGATTTCGTATCCGGCAGCGTAGGTTTTCTTATCGGGCATTCTACGCATCCGGCAAAATCAGCTTAGTCCTTACTTCTCCTTAAAACCACTTTTATTTGCAATTTATTTATGAATATTAATTGTTTTTCAACCATTTTATCAAAATAAAAAAATCGTCTACCAAATCTAAGCTAAACGTTACTTAACGAACAAAAAGCCATTACCGATTATCCCAAATCAAAAATTTAGTTCCCTTTAAACAGCAGTATGCGTGTTGAAAAAAAACAAAAAATAGGTTATGATAAAATGGATAAAAAATCGCATACAGTGCTGACAATATAAGGGGGATGGGATACATGATAGATTGTAGCAGACTCATGCAAAGAATAGAAGATAATCTTATGAGCGATTATCAGATTTCTTTGCATGAGGCGGATGCCGTTCAACTGCATAACGCCGTGGGTAACGCCGTATTTGCGCTAACGGCGGAAAGTCGAAAGTCCGCGCGTCAGAATCATGAAATGGTTCGGCGTGCTTATTATTTTAGCGCTGAATACCTTGTCGGACGCATGGTATTCAACAATCTCTATTCTTTGGGAATTTTAGATAAATTAAGACCTTTGCTTCTGGAAAAAGGAGTGGATATAAATTCAATGGAGGATATAGAGGACATAGCCTTGGGTAACGGCGGTTTAGGACGTCTCGCCGCATGTTATTTGGATAGCAGCGCAACGCATGCTATTCCTCTTGACGGATATGGGCTTAGATACAGATTTGGGCTTTTCAAACAAAGCTTTAAAAATGGGTTTCAGTCCGAAAAGGCTGACGATTGGAGTAAATTCGGAGATCCATGGAGTAAACGCAGAGATGATAAAACGGTTACGGTTGAATTTGCGGATAAAACAATCCTCGCCGTTCCATATGATATGCCGATTTTCGGGTATAAAACCGAAAACGTATCTATCCTCCGCCTATGGCAGAGCGAGGCTCTCGAAGAATTTGATTTTTCTTTGTTTAACGATCAAGAATATGCCCTAGCTGTCCGAGAAAAAAACGCAGTTGAAGATATAACGCGCGTCCTTTACCCGAACGACAGCACATATAACGGAAAAATACTGCGATTAAAGCAACAATATTTTTTAGCCAGTGCAAGTATTCAGGATATATTGCGAAGGTATAGGCGAATTCACGGTTCAGACTTTTCAAATTTTTCGCTTCATGCCGCGATTCAGCTTAACGATACGCACCCGACAGTCGCTATTCCTGAGCTTATCCGTCTTTTAATGCTTGAAGGTCTTGATTTTTCACAGAGCTTTGATATCTCTCGAAAAACCTTCTGCTACACAAACCATACGATAATGAGCGAGGCTCTTGAAAAATGGGATGTGAATCTCTTTAAGACTGTACTCCCCAAAATTCTTGAAATAATCTACCTTATAAACAACCGCGAAATATCGGATCTAAAAGCCATGAATAAATCCCAAGAAACTATAGATAATATGCTTATAGTTAAGGATGGAACTATTCATATGGCGCGTCTCGCATCCTTCGTTTCGACCAAGATAAACGGGGTTGCGAAGATTCATACCGAGCTTTTAAAAACCCGCGTTTTAAAGGATTTCTACGAATGTTTCCCCGAAAGATTTATAAACGTAACGAACGGAATATCGCAAAGGCGTTGGCTCGGGCTTTCTAACCCCGAATATACCGCCCTCCTCTCCGAAAAAATTGGCACGGATAAATTTTTACTTTCGCTTTCGGAAATTCATACGCTCACCAACCATTTAACCCGAGATACTATATTAAGGTTTATCGATATAAAGAATGAGAAAAAGCGTCAGCTCTCGGATATTATCAATAAAAAAGAGGGCGTTTATCTTCCTCCAAACTTTATTTTTGATGTTCAGGTAAAACGCATGCATGAATATAAGCGCCAACTGATGAATGCATTTTCGATACTTGATATATATTATTCCATCTTAGACGGAACGCTTAAAGATTTCACGCCAACTGCGTTTATATTCGGCGCTAAAGCCGCCCCCGGATATGCGCGCGCAAAGGGTATTATAAAATTCATAAACGAAGTAGCGAAGCTTATAAATAACGATAGCGCTGTAAATCTGCTCATGCGGGTTGTTTTTGTTCAAAATTATAACTGTTCATATGCCGAGCATATAATCCCCGCCGCTGATATAAGCGAACAGATCTCGCCCGCGGGAACGGAGGCTTCCGGAACAGGAAACATGAAGCTTATGTTGAACGGAGCAGTTACCCTTGGCACTTGGGATGGTGCAACAATTGAGATAATTGAACAGGCGGGAGCCTTTAATAATTACGTCTTCGGCGCATCTATAGATGAACTTAATAAAATTCGAGATTCATATTCCCCAAAATCGCTGTACGATAGCAACTATCGAATACGCCGCGTCGTCGATACCCTTATAAACGGTGTTCTATCCGACAACGAAACCGGAGTGTTTAAAGATATATATGATTCGCTTCTCTATGGCGATGGATGGAATCATGCCGACGGCTATTTTGTGCTCTACGATTTAATCTCATATATTGAAACCAAATTAAAGGCGATAAACGATTATAAAAACTTGCCTAATTTTGCGACAAAATGCCTTTTAAACACGGCATCGGCGGGAATTTTTTCTTCCGATAGAGCTGTTCTTGATTATGCACACGATATTTGGGGCATAGAAAAATTTTAAATCAAGTAAAAACTCCGTTATTACTTGATTTTGCACTTGCTTTTTTTCTTATTGATGTTAGAATAGGAGCGAAAAATCAATAGGAGGTTTATCGAAATGGCTTACATAATTAATGATGAATGCATTAGCTGCGGTGCTTGTGAAGCGGAATGCCCTGTTAAGGCAATATCTCAGGGTGACGCTCATTATGTTATTGATCCCGAAGTTTGCATTGAGTGCGGCGCTTGTGCCGGCGTTTGCCCCGTTGGCGCTCCTCAGCCCGAGTAAAAAAAACGAATATTTCCTTTGAGAAAAAACCGCCGGGATAAATACTCCCGACGGTTTTTATATGCCAATTATTCTACTGTTGCATATAAATTAACACTAATTTTATACCGATTATTTTATGATGGTCTTCTATTATTGTGTAAAAAATTGATAATAGACTTTTTAAAAATGAAAAATAAAAACCTTTTGCAAGAGCTTATTAAAATAACATCTGTCGAAAAAATTCAGCGAGGAAAATATTTAATTAAAATTGGCGAACGACAAATAAATTTAAAATTATTATTAAAATGTATTTACTTGATTTCTTAATAAATATGCATGTTTGGGAAATAACGCATTGTTTTATTTCCAAAACAGGAAAACTTCTAATGGCTTGTCCGGACATAAATTTTCCCTTTTAAATATATTAAATCTCTGACAGATGCCATTTTTTTAAGATACCTATGGAAAAGTTTATACCTTTTATTGTAAAAATACATATTTATAATTGCTTTCTCGATTAATATATTAATCGTCAAATGATTCTTAGCAACTTACCTGAGACTAATCCATTAAAGTCAGGCATATAAACATCGCCTCATTTATCTGCGTTACTTCCGTAACGCTCGGCCGAATACGAAAGATTATCCCAATAAGGGATTGGAGGGAGATCCTGAAAATTAAAAGTCCTACAATATATATCCGGTTTCTCCATATTTTTTTATATTAAAAAGCACCCCCATAATTAAGCAGCATATAATGCTATTCAATAATGGGGATGTCTGTCTGAAAATCTATTTCCGACTTTTTAGTGTCCGATTATTTTCTTAGATTTAGATTCGCGATAATCGCCCTATAACGCTCAATATCTTTTTTCATAAGATAATTAAGAAGCCCTCTGCGCTGACCAACCATCTTTAAAAGTCCCCTTCGAGAATGGTGGTCTTTTTTATGAATTTTAAGATGCTCATTAAGATGGTTAATGCGGCTCGTTAAAAGCGCAATTTGAACCTCGGGTGAACCGGTATCTCCCTCGTGCAACGCATGAGCTTCTATAATCTCGGTCTTTGTAATCTTTTCCATTTTGGTTAAATCCTCCAAATAAAATTTATTGCCTATAAGCCCAGATGTGCGCCGGAAAAACGCGTATCCGCGCTAAAGGTTCGTTAAGATTATAACATGGTATTTTGAGCTTGTAAAGTTCAAATGCAGTGAATTTTTAGAACTTCTAAAATCCTAAAGTCATAGATTTTTTTCAGTTAAGGTTTAATTTATTTGTCCTGCCATTTAATAATATATTTTACATTGCTGTAAGAAATCAAAGAGGACTATATTAAAGCTTCAATGTCGCTTAGCAACAGCTTATTTATTGTTCTAAAAAATATAGCAACAAGCAAATTAAATTATACTAATTTTTATTGGGGCTGTTTTCCGTCTGAAAATTCCACAATTTAAACTTTTAATGAAATAAATGGGAATTTGTTTGTTTGCGTATTGCATTGCGCCTGAAAAACATGTAGAATTAGCTACAGTATAAGTATTAGGAGGAAAACGTGAGCCTTTCCTTAGAACTAAAAAAGTTTATAAATTCCGAACATACCGGCGAGTATGTCGATATTATATTGCCCTATGGAACGCGGGGCGAAGAAATGACTGTAAAAATGCACTATATGGATGAGGGAACCGGAGAACCTTTAATATTGGTACACTCGTTTGCACAGTCTATTTATACATGGAATAAGCTTTATAAAAGCCTTTCGGAGCATTACAGAGTTGTAGCGGTTGATCTTTTTGGGCATGGTCATTCGGATTGCCCAAAATATTTTGAATATAACATAGAAGATCATGTTAATTCTCTGCTTTTACTTATGGATGCTCTAAACATTAAGTCGGCACATTTTTTGGGCTTTTCCATGGGAACCGGGTATTGTCTCGCCCTCGCACAAAAGCACCCCGAACGCGTTGGACGAATGGTACTAATGTCTCCCGGCGGAATTACCCCTGAGATGCCCCCTGCCCTTAGGATGCTTAAAAGTCCGATTTTAGGTTCTTGGTTTTCCGCGACCTTAAATGAAAAAATCGTCGAAAACGTTCTAAACGAATGCTTTTTAGATCTTACTACCGTAACAAACGAGCGCATTGATGGGTATTATAGTATTCTTTGCGATAAAGAACAAAAAAAAGCTATTCGAAAGACTGTGCGCAATTTTGACGATGAAGACCTTGCTTCTGCCCTCAGGAGTATAGACGTGCCGACCCTTATATTATGGCCAAGCGAAGATAAATGGCATACACTATCCATGGCCGAGCTATATCATGCCGCAATGAAAGATGCCTCCTTTGCCGTTATTAGAAACGCGGGACACCTTTTGCATGAGGAAAAACCCGAAAAGATACTTGCGGCAGTGTTGGAATTTATACCTTCGGCTATGCCTAAAGTCGAAGCGTAATAAACTTAGAGATTTTATTTTATAAAACCTCTCTTATTTGATAAAGCCGCGTTAAAATATTATCGGCTTTGGTTTTTTTCGCCAATTTTCTTAAGGCGTAAAAGTATTATAATAAAAAAATACTACTTATAAAAAGTTGAACCGCGCACCGGAAAAAGCCATGTATGTGTGGAGTATTTTTTTATTTTATGGAGGACGCTTTGAAACTTAAACTTATTTTTATTATCGCTCTCATACTAGCTTTTTCCTTTATGGTTTCCTGCTATGGATCGATGCGGGTAATTAAGGACACTCTCGATATATACTTTTTAGATGTCGGTCAGGGGGACGCAATTTTTATAAGTTCTCCTAATGGCTTCAATCTCCTTATTGATACGGGTATACGCTCAGCATATACGAAGGTTTCCTCGTTTTTAGATTCTCTCGGAATAGATTCTATCGACGTTGCGGTAGCGACACACCCTCATGCCGATCATATTGGATCTATGGCATCGGTCATAAGCGATTATAACGTTCAAAACTTTTATATGCCAAAGCTTAAAAGCGAGAGCGCGGCTTATGAATCTATGATGCGTGCTCTGAAAGAGATGAGCCTTTCCCCTATATATGTAACTGCGGAAACGACAAGCAACATAGATTTTGACCCAGAAGTAAGCGTCGAAGTGCTTTCCCCGCATATAAGCGGCGACTATGACGAACCTAACGATTCTTCGATAGTACTTAGAGTTACGTATGGTTCGGTTTCAACATTGTTGACCGGCGATTTAGAGAGCTATGGAGAAACGGTCGCCCTCGCGCTTACTGATAAGGCATTATTTAATGCCGATATTTTAAAGGTCGGACATCACGGTTCTTCAACTTCTTCATCCCTTAATTTTTTAAACGCCGTCTCACCGCGTCTTGCCGTTATCAGCTACGGAATCAATAATTCTTATGGACATCCCGACCCTGAAACTCTTGATAGACTTGATTTGCTTAATATACCGTATATTTCTACCGCTGATATGGGTACGATTCATATAGTTATTGATGGTGAAGATTTTATAGTTGCCGATTAAATCGTAAGTAAATATAAAAATGAGAGGAGCTTTATCAACAAAGCCCTCTTTTTTTATATTGATGAGATCAGAATTTCAGAGCTTAGTATATGATATTTACATTGCCTTTTAACCGGATTGCATTAATTTGATTTTGAAATGCTCAATCTCATTTTTTTGATTTTTTCAATCATTTAATAAATTTGGCGGTATAAATTGATGCTGTTTTGCAGAATCTAAAGAAAAAACAAGGAGGCAAAAAAGCATGTTGCCGACAAGGGTACTTTTAAATACAATCGAGGGAAACTCGCGTATGGCGCACGACTTATTGGTTAAACTTTTAGGTTCTGCCAATGATGAATGTTTTGCTGAAGCACTTAAGTTGCAAATTGAGGAATACGCTGCTATTGCAAAAGAAGCTGATAATAGGCTTTGCGGCGGAGAACGAACCGTCAAAGTTAAAAAGGCGCGGAAATGCGCTTTATCATCTATGGATTTAACTCTCCTTCTGGATAAGTCTACAGAACGCATGGCAGAGATGATCATCCTCGGAAGTACGATGGGCATAATTGACATCGTTCGCGCACTGAAGGAATATGACGGGTACGACGAACAGGTTCTAGGAATGGCGATTCGTTTAAAAGAGACGGAGGAAAATAATATAAAAGCAATGCTTGAATTCGCATAATATAAGGCGACGCTAAAATATTATATTAAAATACGTAAAACAGTACAATCCGGTTTAATAAGCTTTAGGAGAGATATGCTCATTTCTATCCTAAAACTTATTTTTTTGCATATTTATGCATATACTAAATTGCGGTTTCGTTTTTAGTTTTGCACAAGGGGACAGGTTTTTGATTGTTGATAACTTCCCTTTTTCCACTCCCTTTTGGAGTTTATCGGTGGATAACTATGTGGATAATGTGGATAGAAGCCGTATATTAAAGTAAGTTTCTTTGTAAGATACCCAAATATATGCATCATAAACTTTAGTGTTTCCCCGTCTTTGGGAGATATAATGCATAAAAATTCATCGAATGTTGATTGGATATTCTTCATAAAATGATATTGAATATTATCTTTAATTTGGAGGATTGTTCAATAATGAAAAAAATTGCTCTCATGCTTATATTTTTTTTGCTTTTAATCAGTGGCTGCTCAAACTCGGGCGTTTCTCTTCCTAACGCAACCCCTATACCGACTTTTAATGAAATACCAACTAAATATCCCTTTACCGTTGCAATTGATGCTGGTCACGGTGGCTTCGACGGCGGAGCTACAGGAGTATCTACCGGCACACCGGAAAGCGAACTTAATCTCGACGTTGCTAAAAAATTAAAAACGGAGCTTATCAAAAAAGGTTTCAACGTCGTTATGACGCGTGAAACTGAAGACGCTATAGGAGTCGATAAAAACTCAGATATGAGAAAGCGAAAGGAAATATTAGGCGGAAAAAATATAGATATAATAGTTAGTATACATATGAATAAGTTTTCTGATAGAAGCGTTTTTGGTCCAATGGTGTTTTACATGAAAGGATCTTTGCCCGGGGAAGCTTTCGCAAAATGCATGATCTACGAAATCTGTGAAGCGGTAGGACATTCTCAGCGCGCCTCAAACCCGGGTGATTATTACGTAATACGTGAAACATCCGCACCCGCTATCATAGTCGAATGCGGATTTCTATCGAACAAGTCGGATGAGAAAAAACTGCTCACAGAAGAATATAGGGCTATTTTAGCTCATGGAATTGCTAACGGTATAATGCAATTTTACGATGGAAGTCTAAAAAATGAACAATAAACATCCGCATACGCCTTTTAAATATTGATCCAAATATAATTATAAAAGTCGCAATATTCGTATCAGGTGAAATTCATTTCATATATTAATGCAAGACCGTTTAGGGTCAGCGTCGGGTTTAAAACGTCTATCGCGCGAGTTTCGGAGGCTATTATAGCCGACATTCCTCCCGTTGCGACGACTTTTATTGGATTCCCGAACTCTTGCGCTATTTCGAATATAATGTGTTCAACCATTCCTACGAAGCCATGTATAACCCCGGCGCGAACAGAATCCTGTGTATTGGTGCATATGACTTTAACGGGTTTTATAAATTCGATTTTAGGTAATAGCGCCGCGCTCTCCGTCAATGCATCCGTCGATACCTTTATACCGGGAGCTATAAGACCGCCCAAAAACTCGCCGGATTTATTAAGCACGTTAAAGCTTGTTGCCGTTCCAAAATCGATAACGAGGAGATCGCCGCCATAAATTTTATTCGCCGCAACGCAATTACATATTCTATCCGACCCTAACTTTCCGGGAACATCATAGTTGTTTATAATTCCGGTTTTTAATGTCTTATCCACAAAAATCGGGCTTACGTCTTCAAAGTACATCCTGCACATATGTTCTATTGTATAATTCATCGAAGGTATTACGGACGAAATAATTATCCCGCTTATCTCTTTTGTATCTATATCTATATTTCTAAAAAACGCATCCATCTGTATCCCGTATTCATCGGAGGTACGCCGTTTATCCGAAGTCAGTCTCCAACTGCTTATAAGTTCCGTTTCGCTAAACAGCCCAACCTTTATATTAGTGTTCCCAACGTCAAGCACCAAAAGCATATTGCTTCTCCATTCATAATAAAATCAATGAATTGTACCACGAAGCAATTAGCTTTTCAATCATAAACCGTAGTCAAACGACAAAGTACATGAATATAATAGTTACGCTAAAAAAGCATATAAGTTAAGCCATGAGACGCTTGAATTTTAATAAGCCTTATTGTCCTTATTTCCGTTGTCACGTATTGTTTTCTATAAGTCCTTCGTTTTTTGCTGAGCAAAATTGATTATTTTAAATACCCCGGCTGTTGCCCTTACGCCTAAGTCTTGTTATAATAATATTGGTAAACGGAGGAAGTATGGCTAAAATAATTGCGTTCGAGGGGATAGACGGAAGCGGAAAAACCTTGCAATTTAAGATTTTAAGCGATTTTTTACGTAAAATGGGTAAGACCGTTAAAATTTTAGATTTCCCTAATTATGATGGGTTTATAGGCTCCGAGCTTGGCGCGCTTTTACGCGGAAAAAATAATATTAATGCACGGACGATAGACGCAAAGAGCATGGCGCTTTGGTTTGCTCTTGATAGATTTGAAAGCATTTCCGGAACGGATATGTTGTCTGGTGATTTTATTCTCATAAACCGGTATACATTGAGTAATGCAGTATATCAAAGCGTACGCGGCGAGGATATAGTCGATTTCATTTTAAAGTTTGAACACGATATATTGAAATTGCCTAAGCCTGATGCATACATTTATCTAGCGGTAGACCCCGTAGTCGCTCAAAAAAATGTGCTTAAAAAGAAAAAAAGGCGTTATCTCGGCAATGAAACGCAGGATGTCTATGAAGCGTCGCGCGACCTTCAGCTTAGGGTTTTTGAAAAATATGAGGAATGCGCCGCTAAGTTTTCAAGCATAATAAAAATACAGTGCGTTGAAGAAAGCTCTATGAAATCAAAAGAAAAAATTGCGAATATGGTTGTATGCGCACTTAAAGAAAAAAATATAATTTAAAAAAACGGAGGACATGATGAGAAAGATCGGAATTTTAACGGGCGGCGGAGATTGCCCGGGGTTAAACGCGGTTATCAGGGGAATAGTCGAGAGCTGCGAAAATGGTGGTGTTTCGGTCTATGGCTTTTTTGACGGATGGCGCGGTGCTCTTACCGGTGAAGGAAAGTTGCTGACGCTAAAGGACGTTGACGGAATTCAAACTAAGGGAGGAACGATTCTCGGAAGCTCAAGAACTAACGTAATGAAAATTGAAAACGGACCGCAGACTATTAAGGCAACCATGGCAGCTCTCGATCTTGAAGGACTCGCGGCTATCGGTGGCGACGATACTTTAGGCGTGGCTAATAAACTTAGAAAAGAATACGGAATGAATATGGTGGGCGTACCGAAGACAATAGATAATGACCTCTCTTGTACCGACTATACTTTTGGCTTTGATACTGCCAGCAATATCGCAATGGAGGCAATAGATAGGCTTCATACGACCGCCGCTTCACATTCCCGCTGCATGATAGTTGAATGTATGGGACGACATACGGGTTGGATAGCGCTTCAGGCTGGGCTGGCCGGAAACGCGCACCTGGTTTTAATCCCAGAGTTTAAAAAAACTTTTGAAGAGATATACACTATTGTAAAGAATCGCTATCTGCGTGGCGAAAAATACACTCTTATATCTGTAGCAGAGGGCTTCGAGCTAGGCGGAGATGATGAAGACCTTGGCTTTGACACATTCGGAAATAAGCTTCTTATAAACCGCGAAATAGGAAAAACGCTTTCGGATAGACTCGAAAAAGCTATGCGCGAAGATCCAGAGCTTCCCGAAAAACGAAAATACTTTGAATGCAGAAGCGTAATTTTGGGGCATCTACAGCGCGGAGGTGCACCAAGTGCGTTCGACCGCGTCCTCGGAACACGACTCGGCGTAAAGGCCGGCGAACTCGTCGTTAACGGAGAATATGGCAACATGGTTGCCCTTAATGGAACGCGAATAGTAGCAGCCGACCTAGATAAAGCGGTAACCGAAAGAAAATGCGTAGATGCGGAATTTTACAATGCCGCCGCTTTGTATTTTAAATAAAGCGCTAAATTTCCAAAAATAAATTACGCTAAACCACAGAGGTAGCGCTAACTTTTGTAATTTATGCCGAATATTTCTTTACTCGCGTTTTAATATAAAACGTCTCGCCAACTTAAAGAGGAGGCGAGACGTTTTGATAATTGAATCATCTTAAGTTACCGTTTCTTCACCGCGGCAACCGAATAAAAAAATTAAAAATCAATCCGGTTCAATAAGACCATAGTTCCCGTCTTTTCTCAAATAAAGAACGTTCATTAGTCCCGTATTTCCATTAGTAAATACATAGAAAGAATGCCCCAAAAGTTCAAGCTGCATCATTGCTTCGTCAACCGTCATAGGCTTAATATCAAAATGCTTTACCTTTACAACGCACTTTTCATCTTGCGCGGTTTCCGCGTCGGAATTCTCATTGAAAATCGGCTCGCCATATTTAAACGCCCCGACTCTTAGGTTGCGTTCAAGCTTTGTACGGTGTTTCATTATCTGCCGCTCAAGTTTTTTAAGCACACTATCGACAGACGCATACATATCACCAGTGACCTCCTCGGCACGGATAAGTCCGCCATCGTAAGGAATTGTTACTTCGACGATATGACGACCGCGTTCAACGGCAAGCGTTATATGCGCCTCAGTTTCTTCGGGGAAATACCTATCAAGTTTCCCAACTTTTTTTTCACAGATCTGTTGTAAATAATCGGACACCTCAATGTTTTTCCCTGTAATCGAAATACGCATGGTTATGCTCCTTTCGCGGCGCGCCTTTAGTTGCGCGTCTTTACTTTAAATAATTCTTAAATAAACCTCGATTTCCTGCCTTCTTAGATAGAAAAATAACAAAATCACAATCTTCACTTTTATTTCTAAATATTCTTAAAGAAAAGCTGTTTTTCTCAGCGCAGTAATCTAAAATTCAATTGATAATTTCTCGAAGGCTTTTAAAAACAAGGCTACTGTGTTAAAATAGTTATATTGATATCTAAATTGGCTTTTTAACAAGTTAAATAGTGAAGGGCGGCTTAATCTTTATGGAAAAACTCATAGCGATAGATGGCAATAGTCTGATGCATAGAGCTTTTTATGCACTTCCTCCGATGATAACGCGCGAAGGAATTCCGACCGGAACGGTGTTTGGCTTTATAAGTATGCTATTCAGACTTTTGGATTATGAACCGACCCGCCTTCTTGTCGCATTTGATACCCATGAGCCTACTTTTCGCCATAAAGAATATGACGGCTATAAGGCAGGTCGCCGCGAAACTCCGGACGATTTAAGAGCTCAGTTTCCTATAGTAAAAAAGCTTCTTATGGATATGGGTATTCGCGTTATTGAATGCCCCGGATTTGAGGCTGATGATATTTTAGGAACATTTTCGCGCATCGCTGCTGAAAAAGGTATCGAAACTATTCTCGTAACGGGAGATAAAGACGTTTTACAACTTATCGGAAAAAACGTAAAGGCATTGCTTACTAAAAAAGGAGTTACCGAAACTCAGCTCTTTGACGTTGAAACCCTTAAAAATGAATATGCCCTTACGCCAGACCAAATGCGAGACTTAAAGGGTCTTATGGGAGATAACTCGGATAATTTACCGGGAATAAAAGGTGTAGGTGAAAAAACCGCTTTAAAGTTACTTGAAAAATATAAAACTCTCGATGGCGTTTTAGCTAATGCAAGTAACGAAAAAGGCGCACTTCGCTTAAAGTTGGAAGAACCTAAAAACATTGAGACGGCACTCCTCAGTTATCGCCTTGGAACTATAAATACCAATGCTCCCGTAAAAGAAACCCTCGACGACTGTACTTTTGATAAGGGAAGTATAAAAAACGCAATTCCATACATGACGGAACTTGAACTTAAAAAGCTTATAGAGCGCATTCCAAAAACAGAAACGAAAAATATTTCTTCCGAAATTATTGAGTCGGTTAAAACGACTTGGGTATCTGGGAAGGCTGATATTTTACGCATTGCAGAGATAATAGCAAAAGAAAAGGTGGCGGCGATATTCTTTTCGGATTCAATAACTATAGCCTTCAAAAAAAATGAACAATACGCGATAAAGCTTTCGTCAACGCCTCTCGAAACTGACGACGGAACGCCTATTTTTGAAACTATCCGCGCACTGCGACCTTTTTTTGAGAGCGAGGTTAAAAAGGTCGTTTTCGACGCTAAATCAATTTTGCACAAGCTTAAAGAATATGATATTAATATTAGTAATATAGTATTTGACACAATGATAGCTGACTATATATTAAACGCTACGCAATCCGTAAACTCGCTTTCTGATCTGATGAAAGAAAGGAATGTCATCGGAAATGCAGATGCTTCTGCTATCCTTTCTATTGCTACAGCTATGCGAGAGGAACTTAAAGATAAAAACCTCGATATTCTATACGATGAAATTGAGCACCCTCTAATATTTGTTCTATATTCTATGGAGGAGCAGGGATTTTTCATGGATAGAAGCGTTTTAGATGCCTTATCTCTAACTTTCGCCGATAAAAAAGAGCAATTGGCTAAAAAGATATACGCTCTTGCTGGTGAAGAATTCAATATACTTTCGACAAAACAGCTTGGGGTTATTCTCTTTGAAAAGCTAGGGCTGCCTCACGGGAGAAAGACGAAAACGGGCTATTCAACAGATGCTGATGTTTTAGATTCGCTCAGCGATAAACATGAAATATTGCCATTAATAACAAACTACCGTTTTATAACTAAGCTAAAAAGCACCTTTGTTGACGGGCTTTTACCTCTCATAGGAATAGACGGAAAGGTGCATACAACCCTTAATCAAACGGTTACGGCGACGGGACGAATATCAAGTACCGAACCCAATCTCCAAAATATACCCGTTCGTACTGAACTTGGGCATAAAATTCGCCGCGCATTTATCGCCAGCCCCGGTAATTTCCTTATAGATGCAGATTATTCTCAAATAGAGCTTAGAGTACTTGCACATATCAGCGGAGACGTAGGAATGATAAAGGCTTTTAAAGACGGTGCGGATATTCATGCGCGAACGGCTGCTGAAGTTTTCGATACCGACGAGGTGACGAAAGAACAGCGCACTGCGGCAAAAGCCGTTAACTTCGGAATTGTTTACGGGATAAGTGACTTTGGTCTCGCAAAGAACTTAGGTGTTTCAAGAGCACGCGCTGGTGAATATATAACGCGCTATTTAGAACGTTTTTCCGGGGTTAGAAGCTATATGAAAGAGAGCGTTGAAACCGCAAAGCGTTTAGGCTATGCAGCAACACTAATGGGTAGGCAACGCGCGCTTCCCGAGATAAACTCCTCTAATTTCCATTCGCGCTCTTTTGGCGAACGCGTCGCAATGAATATGCCTATACAGGGTACGGCTGCTGATATTATAAAGCTCGCTATGGTTAAGGTTAATGAAAGGTTGCGAGAAGGCGGCTTTAAGGCAAAGCTGATTTTACAGATTCATGATGAACTTATTATAGATACACCCTCAAACGAAGTTGACGAAGTATCTCAAATATTAAAGGAATGCATGGAAAACGTCGTCAAGCTCTCTGTGCCTATAATTGCGGACGTAGGCATAGGGACAAGTTGGTTTGACGCAAAATAGAGGGCTAAAAATGAAAATGATAGGATTAACGGGTGGAATAGGCGCGGGTAAAACGACCGTTGCGCGTCGTCTCGCGGCTCTCGGCGCTGAGATTATATCGGCTGACGAAATTTCGCGCACGGCGCTTTTTCCAAATTCGCCTTGTATAGATAAAATATACACGGTTTTTGGTGAAACAGTATTTTCAAGCGATGGCGTTATTGACCGAAAAAAACTTTCGGGCATAGTATTTAACGATAAAGATGCCCTCAATAAGCTGAATTCTATTATGCATCCCTATATAATAGGCGAAATGAAGGATATAGCTTTTGAGCGTAAAAAAAGCGGAACATCCGAAATTTTGCTCTTTGATGTACCTCTTCTTATCGAAACCGGGTTTCATGAATTTGTTGATGAGGTCTGGGTCGTAGACGCACCAATGGAGCTTAAAATTAAAAGGGTTATGGAGCGAGACTTCTGTTCAAGAGAAGACGTTTTATGCCGTATGAATGCACAGATGAGTGACGATAAAAAAAACGCTTTTGCTACAAATATAATTATGAACTGCGGAGATATGGAGACGCTATACGCTGTCGTTGACGAATTATATGCCGTCGCCATTAAAAAATAAAATGAAAAATAGATTCCTTATTGTCTGTATTGCTATGCTTTTAGTTTTCGCTCTTCTTACTTCCTCCTGCGGAATGAGACACGAAAATAATCCAACCCCATCACCTACCTTATCACCAACGCCAATTCCAACCCCAAAGCCCGGTGGTGAGCTTAAATTTCCTATGCCCGAAAACGCGAATATAACGAATCCGCTAACGGTTAACACCGAAGAGCTTATGCTTATGTTTTCTATGGTGTTTGAAAGTCTTATTCGTCTCGACGGTTCCAATAAGCCCGTTTCATCTCTAGCTGAAAGTTGGAACATCGATAGTGAAACGGGTAAGACCTTTACGATAAAACTAAGAAGTAATGTATATTTTCATGGGAGTAGTGCGCTCTTAAAGGCGGATGACGTTGTTTATACGATAGATAAAATAAAAGAGCTTGGATCTGACAGCTATTACGCCTACAATGTTAGCCTTATAGAATCCGCCTCCGCGATCAATGATACAACGCTTAAAATAACAATGAAAGTCCCGGGGATATCTTCGTTGTATCTTTTTACGTTTCCTATAATTAAAACCGATGCAGATCTTACGGCAACGCCTATCGGAACAGGTGCGTATGAAGTACAAAGCGCTACTGGTACTCAGGTTTTACTCAGAGCCAACCCAAAATGGTGGAAACAAGCGCCATATATAACAAACATAGCGTTTATACCTAAGCTAAATAATGAAACAGCAATCGCTTCATATGAGGCTGGTCAGCTCAACTTTGTGCCTACCTCTGTACTTTCGATCGGACGATATAGAGAGGATGGCGTTACGAATATTGCCGACCTCATGACGCAAAATGTTGAGCTTATGCTTTTCAACTCAAACAATGCCGCCCTTTCCGATATAGCCGTTAGAAAGGCGTTAGCTTACGCTATAGACAGGAGTTCCGTTATATCGAATACTTATATGAACAGGGCTCAAACGTCGGATGTACCTATAGCGCCAGATTCGTTTTTATACGACAGTAAATCAATGATTTTTGAACATAATTCGGAATATGCCGCTAAACTCTTGAAAGAGGCGGGTTATAGCGATACAAACGGCGACGGCATACTCGAAAAAGGTGCTGTTACGCTTTCTTTTAACCTTCTCGTTAACGATACGATAGATAGTTCAGCACGAAAAAACGCTGCCGATGCATATGCTGAGCAACTTAAAAAGTGTGGCATATTGATAACCGTTGTAACCGCCGAATATTCTCTCGCGTCAGTCGAAGAGACAAAATATATAACAATGCTTAAAAACGGGGAATTTGATATCGCTCTTATCGGTGTTAACCTTCCACAAAATTTTGATCTCTCAGCGCTTCTCTCGGAAACGGGAGAGCGAAATTACGGAAAAATGTACGATGCTGAACTTTACGCTAAGGCTGTCTCCATTACCGCCGCCGTCGGCGAAGCTGAAAGCCGCATTGCTTCTTCGGAATTTTCTTCATGTTTCATTGAAAAACTTCCATTTTTAACTCTATATTTCAGACTCAACAGTATAATTTATACAGCAAAGTTGCAGGGGCTTTTTGACATGCGCGAACCCGATATTACGCGCAATGTCGAAAAATGGTGGTTCCTTGACTAAACTCGGAAATTCCGTTAGAATTATACAGTATTTTATTTTTTTGGAGGTAATATGCCTTTTATAATTGGAGCTTTGGTTCTTGTTATAGACCAAATCTCAAAACTTTTATGCGCCAACTGGCTGCCCACGCTTACAAATAGCACTTATCCTATAATACAAAATGTTTTGCACCTCACCTATGTTGAAAATAGCGGAGCAGCATTTGGGCTTTTGCAAAATGCGCAGTTGTTCTTCTTTATAATGACGATTCTCCTTTGTAGTTTGATTATGTGGTTTTTAGTAAATTACTACAATAAACTCCATACGCTTTTAAAAATTTCAATCATATTGATACTTGCGGGGGCACTTGGCAACTTCATAGATAGAATTGGTCTGGGTTATGTGCGCGATATGATTGATTTTAGACTTATAAATTTTTATGTATTTAACGTTGCTGATGCCTCGCTCACAATAGGAGTTACTCTCACGATAATAGATATCTTATTTTTAAAGGGCGGTAAGCTTTTAGCTGAGTTTGAAGAGACCGCTAAAGAAAAAAGGCTGGCGAGAAAGCAAAGTAAGAAGCATGAGTGAATCAGAAGAATGCGACATAATTGAGGTTACCGCCGAGCTTTCCGGCGAAAGACTTGATTCTTTTTGTGCGCGAGTTTTCCCATATTCCAGATCGCGCTTCGCTAAGCTTATAGAAAACGGCAGTGTTTTACTTAACAGCGCTCCCTCAAAAGTCAATGTAAAAATAAAAAAAGGCGATATAGTTTTATTAAATTTGCCTAAAATCGAGGTAACTAATATCGTCCCCGAGAATATCCCGCTCGACGTTGTCTATGAGGATTTTGATATTGCGGTCATAAATAAGGAAAAAGGAATGGTCGTTCATCCCGCCCCGGGACATTATACGGGAACACTCGTAAACGCAATAATGTACCGCATAACTGATCTCTCGGGTATTGGTGGAGAGCTTCGTCCCGGTATCGTTCATAGGATTGACAGATTTACTTCGGGTCTTTTAGTTATAGCTAAAAACGATTTTGCGCATAATTTTCTATCGGAGCAATTAAAAACGCATTCGATAGAACGTGATTATTATGCTCTCGTAACGGGTAATATAAAAGAGGATAATGGTTCTATAGACGCACCGATAGGAAGACACCCCCGTGACAGAAAAAAAATGACCGTTTTAAAGGACGGTGGACGCGAAGCGGTTACACATTTTAAAGTTTTAAAACGCTTTATTTCTTATACGCTTCTCGATGTTTCACTTGAAACGGGGCGCACACATCAGATACGCGTACATATGGCTTATATCAATCACCCTATAGTCGGCGACGACGTTTATGGCTCTTTAAGCAATAAACTACATATAGAGGGTCAGGCACTTCATGCACATAGGCTTTCTCTCGTGCATCCCCGAACGGGAAAACGTATTGAATTTTCAGCTCCAATGCCTCAATATTTTTCAGATATCCTTATAAAGCTTGAACGCGAAACGAAAGTTTAAATTTCATCGTATTTTCTATAGTTCAATCATTTATTACTTTCATTTTTTTCGTTTTTAATAAATCAATTTTATAATTGTTTTATTAAAACAGACGGTGGATGCGGCTGTTTTCTATTTACCTACTACTAAGTTGCCGCTATAAGAATTTTGATTTCTGATTTTTTCAATCTATCAATTGTAAAATGCATTCGGTAGCGTTATAATTGAGCTACAAACAATTTTTTGGGAGGCATTTTATGCAAAGCATGATGGATGCACTTGTAAAAGAAGCGCCCGGTAAAGGGCTAACTCTAAAAAAGGTTCCCGTACCGCAGGTCGGTGTCGGACAAGTACTTATAAAAATTAAAAAAACCGCTATTTGCGGCACGGATGTTCACATTTACAATTGGGATTCATGGAGTCAGCAAAATCTAAAGCCGCCTGTTACAATAGGACATGAATATGTCGGCGAGATTGCCGCCATTGGCGATGGTGTACATGGTTACGAAGTCGGTCAGCGCGTAAGCGGTGAAGGTCATATCGTTTGCGGTCATTGCAGAAACTGCCGTTCTGGTAATGGACAGTGGTGCAAAGATACCTATGGCGTCGGAGTTAATCGCGACGGTGCATTCGCTGAGTACCTTTGTATTCCGGCTACTAACGTTGTTTCTGTTCCCAGCGCGATACCCGACGACTGGGTATCTTTCTTTGATGCATACGGAAACGCAACGCATACGGCTCTTATGTTCGACGTCGTTGGCGAGGACGTTTTGATAACCGGTGCCGGTCCTATCGGTATGATGGCTGCCGGAATTTGCAGACATAATGGCGCAAGGCGCGTTGTTATAACGGATGTAAATGATTATCGTCTTGAACTCGCTAAAACTATGGGAGCAACGGCAACTGTTAACGTAACGAAACAGAAGCTCGAAGACGTTATGGGAGCGCAAAATATAACAGAGGGCTTCGATGTTGGTCTTGAAATGAGCGGCAATGGCTCGGCTCTTGTTCAAATGCTTCAAAAAATGAGGAACGGCGGTAAAGTTGCGCTTCTTGGAATAGCTGGTCCCGGAACCGTTATCGATTGGAACGACGTTATATTTAAGGGGCTTACGCTTCAGGGCATATATGGGCGCAAGATGTTTGAAACATGGTATAAGATGGGCGCAATGATAGAAGCCGGATTTGATCTTTCCCCCATGGTAACACATAGATTCGATTATCACGACTTTGAAAAGGGATTTGCCGCTATGAACAGCGGAGAATCCGGCAAGGTTGTTCTAACTTGGTCTAAATAAATTTTATATGATTAAAGGAGAATAAAAATGAAACAGGCATATGGTATTTTTCAAAATGAGCTTCAGGATATAAAAGACTCAGGAACATATAAAGACGAACGCATTATAACGACACCGCAAAAGGCACGTATCGACACAACAGAAACCAGGGACGTACTTAACATGTGCGCGAACAACTATCTTGGACTTTCAAATCATCCGGCGCTTATCGAAGCCGCGAAAAAAAGCTACGACGAATGGGGCTTCGGGCTTTCGTCTGTACGCTTTATTTGCGGAACGCAACAGATTCATAAGACTCTTGAACGTAAGATATCCGACTTTTTGGGAATGGACGATGCTATTCTCTATTCCTCTTGCTTCGATGCAAACGGCGGCTTATTTGAAACGCTCCTCGGCGCGGAAGACGCTATAATTTCGGACGAGTTAAACCATGCGAGTATTATAGATGGCGTCCGCCTTTCAAAGGCAAAACGTTTCCGCTATAAGAACAACAATATGGATGACCTTAGGATTCAGCTTGAATCCGCGAAGGACGCGAAAATTAAGCTCATAGCAACGGACGGCGTTTTCTCGATGGATGGTTTTATAGCAAACCTCAGCGGAATTTGCGACCTTGCTGATGAATACGGCGCTCTCGTAATGGTAGACGATAGCCACGCGGTCGGATTTATGGGTGCGCATGGTAAGGGTACTCCGGAGCATTGCGGAGTTATGGGTCGTGTTGATATAATTACGGGAACTCTCGGTAAGGCTCTCGGCGGAGCATCCGGCGGATATACCGCCGCAAGACAGGAGATAATCGACCTTCTTCGCCAGCGCTCACGTCCATATCTTTTTTCTAATACACTCGCCCCGGCAATATGCGCCGCATCTATAAAAGTTTTTGATATGTTGACCGAGAGTACGGCTCTTCGCGACAAGGTTCATGCGAATACGACTTATTTCCGTGACCAGCTTGGAAAAATCGGTTTTGACGTTCCCGAAAGCACTCATCCCATCGTCCCCGTTATGCTCTATGACGCTAAGGTCGCTCAAGAATTTGCTAAACGCATGCTTAAAAAAGGCGTATATGTCGTCGGTTTCTTCTATCCGGTCGTTCCACAGAACAAGGCGCGTATCAGAACTCAGGTCAGCGCAGGTCATTCAAAAGAAGATCTTGATTTTGCAGTACGTTGCTTTAAAGAAGTAAAAGAAGAAATGTGCATTTAACCTTTTAATCTCTATTTTTTTGGTTTTATTAAAGTACTAAAATAATGTTTATGAAACGCCGATTTCTGATTTTTTAGGAATCGGCGTTTCTTTTTATCGAAACTTAAAGGATACTAGATTATATTGCGGCACATTCAATTTAAAAGCCTTAAACCTTTAGGAAGATAGTTTTTTAAAACTCCTCCGCTCATTTTCCCAAAACCAACGTTAAACCCGTCAACAGCTACAGCCGTATACCCGTCCTCTTCGTCTAAAATAAGAGTAAACCCACGAAGAAAATCCAAAATTTCTTTTGATTCCATAGTAAAATTCAGTTGCCTTTTAAAAACGCCTCCGCCTTCAGCAATAAAAAGCGAATGCGACGGCGAAAAACGTGTGTTTTTAAACTCCCCCGCAAAAACACCGGCTCTCAATGTGAAAAAATTGGACGCTATATTAATTATTTCGTCGTTTGCAAGATAGATCCGTCCGTCTTTCAAAAAATACGCCTCACCGGAAGGAAGTATTGAAAAATTATCCGTCATAAAAGATTTGAGAACATTTAAAGCGTTCTTATCACGAATCAGATTCGGATTTTTATATTCTCCCGTTTCAGTCTCTCCCCCATCCCCTATTCTTTTCATTTTACAAACAAAGTGACCCTCTCCAACTGATGTATGCGGGTATAGACGCTTCATAAATATGAGCGAAAAATCCTCATTTTTACGCAAAAAGTTCTCTATGACTTCCTCGTTTTCCTCTTTTGAGAAGGTACATGTTGAGTATATTAGAATGCCGTTTGTTTTAACCGTTTCCGCTGCCGCGCTTAAAATTTGCCTTTGACGCACAGCGCAGGCTTTTACGTGTTCAAGCGACCATTCCGCTATTGCGCGTTCGTCTTTCCTAAACATACCTTCTCCGGAACAAGGTGCGTCAACTAAAACAGCGTCAAAATATTTTGGGAGTTTTTTTGCTATATCACCCGGATGCGCGGATATAACGACCGAATTTGCAATTCCCATACGCTCAATAGTATTGCTAAGCGTCTTTGCGCGCGAAGGTATAAATTCGTTCGCAACTAAAATACCGTTCCCATTCATTTTAGCGGCTATCGCCGCCGCTTTCCCTCCGGGAGACGCACACATATCAAGTATTCTCATACCCGATTTTATATCGAAAGCCGCAACAGCGCTCATAGCCGTCGGCTCCTGAAGATAATAAAGCCCCGCAAAATGATAGGGATGACGACCTAATCCGTCCGCATCCACGATAAAGCCCTCGTCAATAATTCCGGTCTTTTTTAGAGTATAAGGGAACGCGGCACAAAACGAGTCTATGCCGACCTTTAATGTATTTACCCTTAGTGCCTTAGTCGGAGACTTTGAAAACGATTCGTAAAAGCTTTCAAAATCACCGCCGAGGTACTTGCGCATTCTATTTAAAAAATCATTCGGAAGTTCCAAAATTTATGCTCTGTTTTTTCTTTTAAGAACAAGTATAAAACCGCAAACGCCAACTAAAAGAACAGCTATGGCAAAAGACAAAATGCTATCCGCACCGGTATCCGGCGGGTTAGGTTGGTTCGTTTTTTCAACGATTCGACCGTCCGTCGTCGCGTATGATTTAAGCGATCCGAGCTTCACAATATATTCGGAAAGCATAACATCAAATGTTGTAAACTCACATACGGCCGGTTTTTCCGCAATCATAGTATAATTCGTACCATAAGCTATAAAGTCGTTCGTAACGAGGAGATATTCCTTATTCGGGTCTATTTTTTCGCTACCAACGCTTATGTTTTTTATATCGACTCGCTGTCCGGCAGGAGCAGCTTTATCATAAATAAATGAAATCCCGCTTACCTGTAAAAATTCTCCGTAGGTTTCTGGTAATTTTGATAGTGATATCTCCAGTATATCGTGAATATCGCTCCCCTTAACATACTTTGTGACTCCGTAGTTCCCGAAAGGCAATACTGTTATTATCTCGCCTCTCGTTATATCTCCGATATCTATTGAGGCTCTTATTCCTCCGCTATTAACAATCGCTATATCCGCCCCCGTATTAAACCTCATTGCATCGGTAATAAGATCGCCAAGGTTGGTTTCCCTCGTTCTAATGTTTTCATATTCTCCGTCCAATTGAACATCAGTTTTTGCGACAACTTCATTCATAATTTCGGATATCTCATCATCCAGCTTTTTAACGATGGTATCAACAGCTTCGTCTGTATCTGAAAATTCACGCAAATTTACAAGTTCGGCGCGCTTCTTGTTTTCTTTATCTATCGTAACAATCCCTATATTCGACATATAATATCCGGTTTGAACTATTAGGGTATCTTTAACGAGATTCCCGTTTTCAAGAGCGGAATGACTGTGACCATCGACAAAAATATCTATCCCATCTACGGCATTTACTATCTCAGATGAAATTACGCTAGACGACGCACTATCGTCCCCAATATGCCCAAGCGCAATTATATAATTAACGCCCTGTTTTTTAAGATCCGCAACTTGTTCCTTCGCAACTTCAATCGGATCTAAAAACTCTACGCCCGCTACATATGATGATAAAACTTTATCCTTAGTATCCGGAGTTGCAAGTCCGAATATGCCAAACTTTACCCCGTTTTTTTCTATAACAGTATTAGGGATAAAGAGGGGTTCGCCCGTATTTTCATATACAACGTTTGACGCGATAACCGGAAATTTCGTGATTTTAGAAAGTTCGAGCAATCTTTGATAACCGTAGTTATAATCATGATTGCCGGTTGTCATAGCGTCGTATCCAACAGCGTTCATGATCTCAACTATTGCCCTGCCCTCCGATAACTGCGCAAACGGCATTCCATGAAGCGTATCGCCCGCATCTAAAACCAAAACAGTGGCACCCATATCCTCATATTTATGTTTCATAGCGGCAACAGCAGTAAAGCCCATTATACTTTTCCCGTCAGGAACGGCGCGCCCATGCGAATCATTGGTATGTAAAATTATCGTCTGTCCCAGTAATGGCTTTTGATCATTTTCAGCTAAAACGCCAGCAAATGTCGAAAACATAAAGCAAGCAGCCAATAAAAAAGATAGAATTTTTTTCATCACTAATCTCCTCTCAAGATAATCAAATTAGATATATCTTTCCATATTATAGTGCTTTTTATAACATAATACAAATAAAATAAAAGAATGAATTTTTTGTATCATTTTAAAAAGTCGCAATCCGACCCCCTGCTAAGGGTTTAATTTAATGTTTTCTGAACCTAAAACCGCTCTGATCTTTGCTAAAAGCCCCGTCTCCGGGTTTATATAAAGCTCATGCGGCGCAAGCTGTTGTTTTTTCGTATCTTCGTTATAGAAAACAACGGGAACGTTTCCGGGAAAACACCGCAAAAGCTCTAATATTTCTTTCTTTTTACGTTCGGTATCGTTTTTAAATCTCAAAAACAGACGCATGTTTTCATTAACGGATTTAAGGGGTTTCACCGTTTCCAATAAAATAGTGTTCACCTGATCTTCGCGTATGTTCAATCTACCTGAAACGCAGACTATGGCATCGTTTTCCAGTACATCGCGGTAAATTGAAAAAGTTTTTGGAAATACCGTAACCTCGACTGAGCCCGATTTATCTGACATTACAAAAAACGCCATTACTCCATTCCCGGATTTCGTGTTTTTTCTATGCAACATAGATATTATTCCGCCAATAGTAAGATAAGCCCCGTCTTTAAAATCTCCCGTTCCGTCCGCCTGTTGCACTTTTAAAGCGGTAGCGCTCATTCGCCGCATCTCTTTTTCAAACTCGTTCAATGGATGACCGCTAAGGTATATTCCAATTACATCTTTTTCAAACTGAAGCAGCGTTTTTTCCGGAAATTCCCTAAGATTAGGAAGCGCAATTTCTTTATCATAGTTTTCGCTTTTATCCGATAGGTCAAAAAGCGATATCTGACCGGATAATTTTTTTCGCCTATCTCCGGATGCATCGTCCATCACTGAATCGTATACAGCTAAAAGCTGTGAACGTTTTAACCCTAAGCTATCAAAGCACCCTGCCTTTATAAGCGATTCGACCATGCGTTTATTTATAGATCCGGCGCGCATAAGAAAATCATTAAAACTTTTAAAATCGCCATAGGTTTTGCGTTCCGATATCATATCGTCAATCGCTTTTTCACCGACGTTTTTTATAGCCGCAAGCCCGAATCGAATTGCTCCGTTTTCAACGGAAAACCGCGCAAAGCTCTTGTTTATATCCGGAGGAAGCTGCTTTATACCCCGCTCTTTTGCAAAAAATAAATATTCGGCTATTTTATCCGTGTTCCCTAAAAAGCTATTTATAAGCGCAGTCATAAATTCTGTTAAATAATAGTACTTTAAATATGCGGTACGATAGGCAAGGACGGCGTATCCGGCTGCATGTGCCTTATTAAAGGCATAAGAAGCAAAGTCCATCATCTCGTCAAAAATTTTCCCGGCAACGTCTTCGTTTATTCCATTCCGAATAGCTCCGGGAACGGTTATGACCCCGTTTTCTTCCATGCCGAATATGAAATTCTCGCGTTCCTTTGCCATAACATCATACTTTTTTTTACTCATAGCGCGACGAACGAGGTCGCTTCGTCCGATAGAATAGCCGGCAAGGTCGCGCACTATACGCATGACCTGTTCCTGATAGACCATACATCCATAAGTTTCCTCTAAAATCGGACGAAGAAGCTCCGTTGGATATACTATTTTGCTTCTGTCGTTTTTACCCATTATATAGCGCGGAATCTGATCCATTGGACCGGGACGAAACAGTGATATCCCCGCTATTATATCGGTAAAGCAATCTGGCTTTAGCTGAGTTAAAAACGCTCGCATCCCTTGAGATTCTAGCTGAAATACTCCGTCTGTATCGCCCACGCCTATCATATCATATATGTTTTTATCATTAAAATCCATACATGAAAAGTCTATATCCGCTTTCCCGCTCTGTTTTATTAAATCTATTGCATCCCGAATTACGGTTAAAGTACGGAGTCCTAAAATATCCGTTTTTAAAAGTCCAAGACTTTCGAGAGTACCCATTGGAAACTGCGTTGTGATTGCGTCATCGTTTTTTTGAAGCGGAACGTACTCATAAACCGGTTCTCTTGTTATAAGTATCCCTGCGGCATGTGTCGACGCATGCCGTGGAAGCCCTTCAAGCTTTTTTGAAATATCAAAAAGCTTTTTAACGTTGGAATTCTCCATCATCGCTTTAAGATTTGGATTATCCTCTATAGCTTTATCGAGAGTTATATGCATGAAACTCGGAATCTGTTTTGCGATTTTATCAACCTCGCCATAGGGCATATGTAGAGCGCGCCCAACGTCTCTTATAACGGCGCGCGCCGCCATCGTTCCGAACGTTATTATCTGCGCAACATGATCACTTCCATAGCGCGATATTAGATAGTTTATTACCTCCTGCCGCCGCACAACGCAAAAATCTATATCTATATCGGGCATTGATATTCGCTCAGGGTTCAAAAACCGTTCAAACAATAATCCGTATTCTAGAGGATTTACATCCGTCACATATAAACAGTATAAAACAAGACAAGCTGCGCCGCTCCCCCGCCCGGGTCCGGTCGCTATTCCGACGCTTTTAGCAAAGCGAATTAAATCCCAAACTATTAGAAAGTAATCTACGAAGCCCATATTCTCTATTGTCGAAAGCTCATATTCTACGCGCGCGCGCGCCTCATCGCTATCAAAAAGACCGCGTTTTTTCATTCCGTCGATAGTAAGTTGTCTAAGATATTCAGGGTTGTCCTTTAAACCGCCCTCCGGAATAAAAAGAGGAAGATGGCGGGTTTTAAAGTCTATTTCCAAATTACATTTATTTACTATTTCTTCGGTATTATCTATCGCATCTTGATAATTATAGAGCATATTCCGCATTTCGGCTTCAGATTTCATATAGAACTCGTCACAAACCATTTTCATTCGATCTTCATCGTCAACAAAACGGTTGGTTTGAATACAAAGAAGGATATCCTGCGCCTCAGCATCCTTAGCGTAAACATAGTGAATATCGTTTGTTGCCACGGTCTTTATCTTAAACTCACGCGCAAGATCGTTTAATTTTGGCAAAAGCTCAGCCTGTTCCGGAAAATTTTGATTTTGAAGTTCAATATAAAAATCATCTCCGAAGATCTTTTTTAAACGGAGAGCAAGAGAACGCGCCTCATCGTCGCGCCCTTCCAACATATAGCGCGGGATATCGCCGCCTATGCAGGCAGAAGTGCAGATTAATCCTTCATGATATTTTTCGAGTATATCGTAATCTATACGCGGTTTATAATAAAATCCCTCGGTAAAGGCGATAGAACTTAATTTTATTAGATTGTGATACCCAAGCTCGTTTTTCGCTAGAAGTATCAAATGCCCATATTCCCTATGTCCCTCCCTATCAAATCTACTCTTTGGCGCAACATATGTTTCTATGCCAATAATGGGCTTAATGCCTCCCGCCTTACATGCATTATAAAAATCTATAACGCCGTACATAGCTCCGTGGTCAGTTATCCCGAGGGCATTCATCCCGAGTTCCCGCGCCCGCTTTACAAGATCCTTTATCCTGGCCGCGCCGTCAAGCAAGCTGTATTCGGTATGAACATGGAGATGCGTAAAACTCATATGACTTCGCCATGGGAAGCCTTTATTCGCTCAGCCGCCTCTATAATTTTTTTTAGTCTATAAAAGACACCCGAACGCGATATGCTTATCATCTCAGAAAGTTCAGCTATTGAAGCCTCCGGATAGTTTAGGCGTATCTCCGCCATTTCCCTAAGCGTCGGTTTTAACTTTTCAAATTCCCCGGGCGCGTTCATTATTATTTCAATAGCGTCGCGCTGTTCCTTTGATGCCGTATTGCTCCTAACAATGTTCCCTATATCGCAGTTTGTGGTTCGATTCGCGTAATTTCTAACGCCCTTTGTAACGCGCGCGCTCTCTAGAGCAAGCATAGCATCCGAGGCGCCTATCAGCACCAAAAAGTCGGATATCAATTCCGCTTCTTTTATGTATAAAACCGTAGTATGCCTTCTAACGATAGATTTCATTTCAATCGAATATTCATGTGCAAGCAAAATTATATCCTTTGCCAGATTCTCTATGCGACAGAGAATTTCGAGATGATAAGCGCTTCCGGGCGCACTAGCATATCCCGCGCCCAAAAACGTTCCGCAAAGAAAAGCGCGCTTTTCGACATCACCGTTAACAGTCGAAACAGGCGTTCCACCCTCCATCGTTTCTTCATTTGAATCGTTTAAAAAACCAGCGGCGTTTAAAAGTTTCCGCCCCGAATCGCCAAAAAAGCTAACGACGACCATTGACTTTCCGAGAGTTGTAACCTCGCGTATTGTTAGCGTATCGTGTATATCTTTAAAAAGCGACGCTGCAATATCTATAAACATGCGCGATACGGTATTGAACTCAGTTGAAAAAGTAATGCCTATGCCGCTATGCCTATGAATAGAGAGCGCTCCCGCCGAACGCAAAATTCCGGATAGCATCGCCAACTTCCCGGAATCAGACTTCATCTTTATAGCGATAAGTTCTTCTTTTATTTCCGCTGTAAATGACATTTACTCCTCCCGAGGTAGCGTTAACCGCGTCTTTATATCGACGCCCTCGTTTATAAGATCGCGGTTCATAAGGCTCGCGTCAAAATCATTTTTCATTCGCTTATACATCTCATTAGCTGCATAAACCGATCTATGTCTACCTCCGGTACAACCGAAGCTGAGCATAAGCCTATGCTTCCCCTGTTCCTTATAGCGCGGAATTAACATCCTTAGCATATGTTCAAGTTCGTCTAAAAAAGTGGCTATGGTTTTATCTTTTTCAAGATATTCAACAACCGACTTGTCCATGCCCGAAAGATATCTAAGGGATGGTTCGTAAAACGGATTTTGTAAAAATCTCATATCAAAGACCATGTCAGTTTCATAAGGTACTCCACGCTTATAGCCAAAGCTCTGAAATATGAGTGAAAAAGGATTTAAATGAGAAAACGCAAGCGTTTCGTCAAGAACTCTGTCAAATTCAAGGGGCTTTAAATCGCTGGTATCTATTATAAAATTCGCCCTGTCCTTAATCGTGTGCAAAAATTCACGTTCGAGCATTACTCCAATTTTTATGTTTGCATTTATTGGGTGACGTCTTCGAGTTTCATTGTATCTTCTCTCAATTTCCTCGTTGCGGCACTCCAAAAACAATATATCATATTTATCATCCAAGACATCAAAATTATAAAATTCAAGCTCAGAGTTGGAGTTAAATATGCTTTCACGGGAATCTATAACAATAGCCGCTTTTTCAACGGGATGTTTCTGACGCGAACAAAATTTAACAAAATCTCTTAGCATGGCGCTTGGTAAATTGTCTATACAAAAAAAGCCGCGATCCTCAAGCCTTGAGAGCGCATGCGATTTTCCCGAACCGGAAAGTCCGGTTACAACTAAAATATACATCTAATGTATCCTCTCTAAAAAACAGAAATCCAAATTAGGAGTTTCATTTTTATTAGCTTGATTTTAATTATTGGATATTATACGGATTTCAGTTTCAAGTATTATTCCGAAGTTTTCGTAAACACGTTTTATTATCATGTCTATAAGGGATAAAACGTCTTTTGCCGTTGCGTTGCCGGTGTTCAATATAAATCCCGCATGTAAGGAACTAACTTCAGCGCCTCCAACCGAAGCGCCCTTTAATCCCGATTTTTCGATAAGTTCACCCGCAAATCTGCCTTTTGGGCGTTTAAAGACACTTCCGGCGCTCGGATAGGCTAGGGGCTGCTTTTTACAACGCTGTTCCTTATAGTCATTCATCTTTAGAAGAGCCGTTCCGTCATCCGCGTCAAGAGCAAAATCTGCTTCAATAACTATAGCGTTCGGATATG
This sequence comes from Clostridia bacterium, assembly GCA_036654235.1. Classification (GTDB taxonomy): domain Bacteria; phylum Bacillota; class Clostridia; order Christensenellales; family CAG-138; genus JAVVSK01. The sequence continues at coordinate 40,182 of JAVVSK010000004.1, forward strand.
CGAACGCGCTTTTCCTGTAACCCAAATCGTTTTCCAATACACGAATTCGCTTCAGCTCTCCGTTTTGTATAACAGTTACATACCGCAAAACATTTTTTATTTCCCCGCCATAAGCGCCCGCGTTCATTGCTACCGCACCACCAACCGAGCCTGGAATCCCGTTCGCCCATTCAAGGCCCATAAGCCCCATAGATACGCTGCGCTTTGAAATCAAGGTTAAAAGAGTTCCCGCGCCCGCCGTAACGATATTTTCCGAAAACCTTATTTCGGACATCCGATCACCGATTTGTATAAACAACGCCGAAATAGCCTCATCACAAATAAGAAGGTTCGACCCGTTCCCTATTATGTGACACGGCACATCGTATTCTTCGGCAAGACGAATAGCCCGCGCTATTTCATCGGCGCTTTTCGGCAACATAAAGAGAGCCGCCCTTCCTCCAATTTTAAAGGAGGTATGATTGCTCATAGGTTCATCTCTCAAAATCGTTGCGAAGGCAAGCGCTGATGACAAATCCTCAATTTTTCTTTCAAGCGTATTCATAGTTTAATTTTAACTTAATACTTCTCCTTATACAAGTCTATTTTAGCCTTTTTAACAAGTTTGACAATAAAATTTCATCGTTGCCTAAAATTTTCCCAATTTGCTCTTTGAATTCTGTCGAACCGCTTGCGGAATCCAATGTTGTTTTTTTCGCATATTCAATAAGAGCAGCTATTTCATGTTTATATAGAAATGCATTTGGAACTATAGGCGAATTTGCTATAGTTTTCCCTGCGATTTCGCCTATATCCCCTCCGGATAGTACTGAAAATGCCTGCATCTCACTTATTTTTTTCTGAGCCTTTTTATCGAGTAGGCGGCGGATAAAGTTCTCGGCATACTGCATTTTTTCATTAGCGATATTTTTTTCTATTCCTAAGAGCTGAACTAAATCCGTATAATCGCTTATGTCGTATGCTCCGGTTAAACTACCCTTCCCATTCTCATATTGATGCATTGCGTCGAAGCTCATGCGCGCATCCGATAAAAGTGCGGCACTTGCATTTGAAAAAAAAGCATCGCTCGGAAGGATTTCGGATTTTATTCCCAAAAGTGCTCCTATAATAGGATTGCCGGAGAAATTCCCAAGGTTCTTTCCATTAAGATCATCGTTTAAAAAATCTATATCGTCTAAAATTAAGTTTTTCTTTGCTAACGCATCTTCGTTCAAAATCAGCTGATAATATGAATACATATATGGGAGGGCACGAAGATCGCCGTCCATTCCGATATTTTTCAGGGGCGACTTTAACGTTTCCGTCAACGAAGTCTCGAGAGATAAAAGCTCGTCACTATATATCAGCCCCATAGGGAATGAAATTATATCGCAGCTGTCGCCCGAAGTAAGTCTCTCGCGGTATTCGTTTTCGTCCATTCCCAAAACCTCAAAATATATGCCGAAATTTTCTTTTTCAATTCCTGATGCAATTTCATCTAAAAGGACGGTAATGCTGCCCTCGGGAGCTTTAAATTTGACAATGTGCCAGACGGTTATTATACATGCACGATCCGGATTTTCAATCTCTCTCCACTCTCTGTATATATTACGGTTCACGTTTTTTATTATTGAACCCGGAGCGAATATTAAAAACAATATGAGCGCAATTGTCATGACAGATGCAAAAATCATCTGTATTTTTTTTATTTTTTTCACCTATAGCACCACCTTTAAAATATCTTATGAAGTTTTAAAGTAAGAAATGTGGGTAAAAAGGCATGTGCCGTTAAAATAGGTGGCAAAATAATAATTGTTTTAAAAATCCCAAAATATAGATTTACGCTTTAAAAAAACGATCCATTTCAGTTAAGACCGTGTTCACAAGTTGGTTCACCGGTATTCTGCCGTCGATAACTAAATTTGCGCTTGCCCTTTTCTCATCTGTCAAATTTATATATTCATCCCTTTTAAATTTTAAAAAGCTGTCGCGAAAGTCTATGATATTTAGAACTTCCGTTTTTTCGCACTCTTTATTTATTCTTCGCACCAAGGCTATATCCAGAGGAACATCTATAAATACATTGTAATCTACGAAAGGCTTTATTTGCATATTTAAAGGCGCAAGAGGATAATCAAAAAAAATAAAATCAAATTTAGCTCTATTATTGTCAAGCAGATAGCATATATCATTTATAAGAGGTGCCATATCCCAATTTCTGCAATCTAAAACCGGAATATATCTAAAATTATCTGGCACACCTATAAATTTATAATCGTCAAAACATAAAATTGCTGAACGCGGATATTTTTTATGCAGAGCGTCCATTAACGTTGTCTTTCCGCCACACGGAACGGAGCTTATCTCTATTACTTTGGGTTTCATAAAATCACCTTAATCTGATATTTTTAAAAAATAAAAAACCACGAAATATTTATTGCGCGGAGCGATACTAAGATTAAAGTAGGGCTTAAAATCAAAAAATATTTTACCGATAACATATTTACATGATTATAAAAAGCCCGAATCGTCTGTAATATCCAATTAATTACATTTACTTTCATTATAAACCATTTTCTTACAGTTGAACAGTTCTTCTGTTTTTTTATTCAGATTTTTTAAAAATTACGAATTATCCGAATTCGATAAATCCGCAAAATTGTACAGCAAACCTTACGATACAGTCCCAAAAGGAACAAAATTCAACGTCATTATCGGGGTAAATAGGAATTGTAAGAATTGTTGCGCCTGTTTCGTCTACGCATGTAAAGTTTCCTATAGCAATATCCGTTGCAATAGGCGCGATCAGCTCTCCAAAATTAACCTTCGCTTCAACTTTTTCGCTTTTTTTAACCAAAACGGAGGCTTCGTCTTTTATAATTAAATTCACCTTTCGGATTATCCCGCCGCTCACTTCAACGTTCTCAGCAACTATATCTCCCGGGTTATAGAAAAGCGTTTTTTTATAAGTGGTAAACGCCGATTCAGCCAGCTTAGCGGCGCTTTTTTCCCGTTCCGCCGCGTTCTTTGCGCCAATAATAACGACGATAACCGTCATTTCACCTCGCCTAACGGCATATACTCCGCAATAAAGCGCCTCTATTGACGAGCCGGTTGCTAGACCTATACAGCCCGGCAATGTCTTTACAAGCTTATTCGGATTTACCAACTCAGTATCCCCGGCATTTTCATGTTTAAGAGTATCCATATATAAGCCCGAAAATTTTAGAAATGATTGAGATTTAACGAGAGCAATGGCGACCTTATATATTGCGGTTGCGGAAACGAGTGCCCCGCTCGAAAGCGCATCGTCAATAGCAAAATCGACATCAAGAGCATCGGCGCGGCTTTTTAGGCGCGATATAAAAGCGTTCCTATCGGGAACAAGAACCTCTGTAAGCGCATATATCGCGTCTCCTGCTGATATCATTACCGCCGCTTTAAATAGATTTTCCGCACTCATGCTCTCATCTTTTTTTAAAAATGCCGTGGATCCCTTTATATTTGCCGCGTCCGCGCTTATCTTAATAGTTGCCGCAGGATTGATTTCCCCATTGTCGAACGCTTCCGATATAATGAGAATCGTAAGTAGCCTTGATAGTCCAGCAATAGATAAAGCTTTTTCCCCCTCCTTAGAGGAAAGTACGCTAAAAGCGCTCCCGTCCCCCAAAATAAACGCACGCACATCTTCCTCATCTGCAAAAACATATCCTATCGGCAAAGTAAATAAAAACGAAACCGCAACTATTAATGCAACGATTCTCCGCATAAAAAAGTCTCCCTTACGCATAAGTCTTTTTTAAGATATTTATGCGTAAGAGAGCCGAAAAATACTTGTTTGTTTTTAAATTGGCAACACTAAAAAGCTTTTTTTGCTCCACTTAGAAAGGATTTTTTTATTAGCCTTCTTCATCGTCGTCATCGTCTTCAAGAAGCGATATAAACTCGTTAAAAACCTCGTCAAGAAGTATGTCGTTTTCTACAGGAACATAAATATCCTCACCGTTTCGCGTTTCGATCTTTAAAATAAGAACCTCGTCATCTGAAAGACCGGAATCTTCATCTAAAGGCATGAGCGCTACATAGCGCTCTTTCTCGTACAAAAAAGTCATAACATGGTCGAAATGTGCTTCTTTCCCGTCTTCATCCAATAATACAACTTCATCAAAAATATTCTCGTCGTCAATTCTTTCGCTCATATATTACCTCCGTTTGAATCTAAAAAACCTTGCAGAATTATTGTTGCCGCAAGTTTATCAACAACGCCTTTTCTCTTATCCCTCTTAACATTGCCCTCTATTAAAATTCGGTTGGCAGATACCGTCGTCAATCGTTCGTCTATAAATATCGGCGTTTTATCGAGAACGGCGCAAAGTTTATCGGCGAAGTCGCGAACATTCTCCGCCTGAAAGCCCTCACTCCCGTTCATATTCCTTGGAAGCCCGAAAATAAGTCTGCATGGATCATAAACCTTAACAATCTCAGCTAATTTTTGTATATCAAGATCAAAATCGTCAGAACGAATAAAAGTCTGGATGCCCTGAGCCGTATAATTTAATGGGTCGCTTACAGCAAGCCCGATTCGTCTATCCCCAACGTCAAAAGCAAAACACCTCATTCTTCACTGTCTTTCTTTCCCGATTTATGATTATCAATATAAAAGCGCACAAGTTCCTCAAGAAGTTCATCGCGCTCTATTCGCGTTATCATAAAACGCGCGTCTTTAAAGCTGGTAACGTACGTCGGATCTCCGGATATAAGATAGCCTACTATTTGATTTATCGGATCATAGCCTTTTTTTTCAAGCGCGGTATGTACGTTTAAGATTATGTCCTTAGCGCTACTCTTTTCTCCGCCACGTTGAAATTTAATTGTTTCAAACTTTTCATCATTATTTTTACCCATAAATACCTCCCCTAGGATCCATGTCCCCTACAATAGTATTATAAATCTTTTTACCTTATAAAGTCAAAGCAGTTAAACCCTTCATGTAATTTCCGTTATGTTTCATTTTGCATTATATTTTCACAAAACAAAGCCGCACCCAACATACCTGCGTCGTTTCTTACCGAAGCCGGAACGATATCGGCATATGAGCGATAAAAACATTTTTTTCGTACAAGACGAACGAGAGGCTCGAAGAAAAAATCACCTATCGCGCTTATACCTCCGCCTATCGCAACCATCTCCGGATCTAAAAAGGCTATTACCGAAGCCAGCATAGTGGCTACCCTATCAATAAACTCATTAAAAATTCCAATCGACTCTTTATCTCCCTGCTTTGCACAGGCAACAATAAGCTCGGTTGAAAGTTTCACCGACTCTTCTTCCATTCTTTTTTTAAACAGACTCACTTCTCCTCTCTCTATACTGTCCTTAGCTAAGTTTAATATTCCTGTTGCGCTGCACATGACATCGTTACAGCCGTAATTACCGCATGCGCATTTCACCTTGCTGTTATAATCGAAAACCATATGACCGAGCTCAACGCCCTGCGTCTTTCCACCGCAAAATAGTTTCCCGCCAAGTATTAGTCCGCTTCCAACTCCCGTACCTATAGTTATCATAATTGCCGTATCCGTTTCATGTAAAACCCCATATCTAAGTTCCGCAAGGGCCGCCGCATCCGCATCGTTTAAAGCGATAGAAGGAATGCCGGTAAGCCCTAACATCATCGCGGTAATCGGCTCGTCATGTAAGAAAATATTGTGCGCGTCTATAATTTTTCCCCGAGATACGTCAACTGTCCCCGGAATAGCCAATCCAATGGCGTCAATATTAGAAAAGTCAAGTCCCTTTAAAAAAACAACCTCTCGCATCATATCGCGTATTTCGCGGCAAAGCCCCTCAAGCGGTTTTTTTTGAGTATAGAGCTTACTGTTTTTTTGGATAAGCTTATTACCATCGAAAAGTCCAAGCTTTATAGCCGTTCCTCCTATATCAACTCCGAATCTCAGCATAATAACCTCCTAAACTTTGAATTCAAAAATCAAAAACGTTTAAACCTTAACGATTATTGAATTTTTTCTTCCGTAGCATATTTAATACTCAGTTTGTCCATAAAATACGCTATAACCACGCCTATTGCGAATGCACCAAGATATATTATAAGGTTCGTATTTAAAGCCAACTCCGAAAACGGTATTATAGTTATGGTTGATGATATTACAACACCTAATATTATGCTAAACATAACTTCGTATTTTTTTTCAAACAACCGATTTACAACGCGCGCAAAAAGTGCAATGCAAAGTATAAGCCCAACGATAAGCGGAATAAGTACGCCCATATTTAGGTTGGCTATTCCTTCGGTCATCGGTTGATAAAGACCTAAAAATATAAGAAAGGCAGATGAGCTGAGGCCCGGTACAATAAGGCTTATTCCCCATAGCGCTCCGCAAAATGCCCACCATAGTATCGTGGGTTCGACGCTTAATTTAACACCGTATTGTAAATATAACAACAATCCCAGTGAAACAGCGGCGCTAACAGCAAGAGTCACCCATGACAATTTTGTACGCCCTTTTTTACCCGCCGAACGCCAAAGCGCAGGAAGCGTACCTACAATAAGACCTATAAAAAGACATACGGCAGGCGTTGTTGCGTTTTTAAATAAAAGATCGACAAGTCGGGCAAGCCCTAAAAAGCCGACAGCCCAACCCACGAATATTGGAATGAAAAATTTATAATAACGTTTAAATGTTTTAAGCGGATGCGCCAAAAAAGCCATCATAGGTTCGTAAACGCCGAAAAGCATACATAAAACACCCCCGCTTATACCAGGCAATATCGCCCCGACGCCTATTATTGCACCCTTTATTATAGCCAACAACCATTCTTTTATTGATTTATGACTGTATTCCTTTTTTATATCACTTTCCATTTTTTAGTTTAAGTTCCCCTCTTTTATTCATTGTAAATTTGCTTGCTTATTGATAAACATTGATTATTCTCGATTTTCTCTGTTTTTTATTTAAGGTTTTGCATCCTTTTAAGGCAAGCTCCATTAAAAATGCAGAATATGCAACTAATTTTAGCATAGATATCCGACTTTTAGGATGAATTTTTTGTGACAAACTTAGGTCGGAATAATGATAACGAACAGAACAACTTATTAGTTAAAGAACAGTTCAATAGCATAGGATAAAAAATGCCGCCCAAATAACGCAAAACGGCATTAATTTAAGCGGCATAAATTCAATTAACAAAGCCTAATGCTATCGACCAAATAGCGGCTTATTTCAATAGATTATGCAAAAGTGCAATTTCGTACAATATCATAGCGGCATCTCCGGTATTGGCATTTCCGTCTCCATTTATATCGGCCGCATCAAATACGAAGAAATCATCATTGAAACCTACACAATATCTGAGTATTGCGGATACATCGCCAGTATTGATGTTTCCATCTCCGTTAGCGTCCCCAATAAGCAAAGGAACAGGTGTCGGTGTCGGCGCTACGGCTGTCGGTGTCGGCGCTACGGCTGTCGGTGTCGGCGCTACGGCTGTCGGTGTTGGCGCTACGGCTGTCGGTGTCGGCGCTACGGCTGTCGGTGTCGGCGCTACGGGTGTTGCTGTCGGCATCGGCGTAGGTGTGGAAGAACCTCCAACGCGTTCAAACAACATTACGCTTGATGGGAAAGCGCTCTCATTTCCGCTCAAATCGCTTACCGTGAAACTCATTGCATTCGCATCTAGGGCAAGATAGGGCCAATTAACGAATTTAGTTTCGCGAAGCCTATAAGAAGAATCTACGGGTTCAAGTTTAAATCTGCATTCCGCATATGGAGAGCCAAACTTCAATCTTCCCGCGGTATCAGAATAAAGTTCCCTACCTAAGCCATCCTGCCACTTCATTACGTATCCGCTCTCGTTCCCATCTTCAAAGCACCATTGTAAAGAGCTTACTCCAACTCCGGTAGAAATTACGCGATTCCCGTCGTTCGAAAGCATAACGGCAATTGCCAATGGTTCAAAAGGATATACAGCGGAGTTTATATAGGAAAGCGCATAAGCAGTATCGCCGTTTTTTATAACAACCATATACTGTTTATTTTCTTCTATAGCGTTCGCACGGATATATTCAACGCCCGCGGGAACCTCCTGCATAGCCGCTTCGACAATCGTTACAGTAAGCGTTCTTTCGCAGTATGTCCCGTCCATATTGATAATTTTTACACGTACGGTAATATCTCCGGCAACATAGCCATAAGCGGAGGCGCTTATAGGCGTTTCCCCCTGAACAGGCTGTAAGCTTCCCAACCCGCTCTTAAGCTGCCATTCTATCTTTGCAACACATTCCGGATTGACGTTGCCATCATATACTACAGAAATATCGAACAATTCGTTTACTTGCGGAGCATTGTTGGAAAGAGAGAGATTAAAGTTCGTCGCGGCCCCTTCGATAGGCTGCACAACCGTAACATTGCATTTAGCCGTGTAACCTCCATCGATAGTTGTAACGGTTATCTCCGCTTGTCCTATTCCCATGCCGGTTAAAAGTCCGTTTCCGTTTATCGTAACAACATCATTGTTGCTGCTCTGCCATGTAAGTTCTTTATTAAGCGCTGTCGACGGAATAATAACTGCCGTCAACTGATACATTTGCCCTATCATTAGCAGCGGTATAGTAGACGGAATAAGTTTAACGCTGGCAACTCTGTCCGGATCAAGCTCAATGCGCTTATAAAGCGTTATAAAGGAAGAGCTGGTCGCACTGTAATACTCGAATCCGCCCATGTCACCCTGAAGACAGTTATACGTGCCGGAAGGTCCGTTAACTATCTGTAATCTTCCATTGGTCGCATTATATGTGAAATAATATGACGGAGCCGTGGGGTTCAAGGTGCAATAGCCAACGCTCGTCGAACCCAAATATCCCGAACCAAATGCACTTCTTAACGAATATCCCGCTCCGTTTGTTTCAAATATCCATTCGGCATGCTGATCTATATTTCCGGTTACATATTGATCATTTATTACGATAGGGAGAGAGATAAATTCGCGTCCGGATATCTCATCCGTCAATGCAAATTGATCGTCCGCAACTACAACATAGGTTTCTCCCGGTTCGATAGTATCACTTTTAAGGTAAATCGTTCCCTCTGTTACCGGCGGAACAGGTGAAGGAACGCTTCCGCTGCCCTTTATAGAAACGCCTATATAGGTAAGTTTTGAAGATGCGTTCGCCGGCGGAACAAAGTTCCTGCCTATGGGCTTTATTACCGCTGAGCCGCCGCCCGCAATACTAGAACTATTCTCGGTAAAGACAACCGGCGAAAGCAGTTCATATAGACTGTCCATATTGTAGAATTTAGAAGGATCGTAACCGTTCTGATGCTCAAATCCATACAGTCCGTCGTAGCTTTGACTGTCGTTAGCAACGAGGGCAACGCGGAAGCCCTTTACTATTTCCTGTGTGCTTTTCCCTTCCATAGGCGTTCCCGTCATTGCCTGACCTATAGCCGCTATCGAGCTGGTTCCGTTAGCAACTAAAGTTGACATACGCTTAAATATTGTGTTCGTATTGGCCTGGGAAAATAGATATTGCGCTAAAAGAGATGCCTGAGAATATGTATATAGTACATTATGATCGCTCTGATCCCATTGATATAGGGTTGCTCCCGATTGGATATCCGAAGTTACGGGACATTCCTGAGGTGTCATTAACCCCGTTGAATTTCCATTTTCGTCATAAAGCACTGTATACGGCTCGCCTATATAGGTCTTTATACGACCGTAAAGCGAGCTGCCCGGATATATTATCTCTTCGGATGCTGCACTCATCATCTCGTTTAACCATGAATCCGATGCACCTTCGGACATATTGTAGTTGATAAGATGCTGAAACTCATGAATAAACGTACCGAACGTTTCTTCTATATTTTTACTATATACACCTTCTGAGTTTGTATATTCAACTCCGGGATAAGTGTCAATATTTACCATAGCACAACCGTTGCTGTAGTAATCTCCCGAAGTAAAATATCCCGCTATATACGATTCTCCCGGCTGCCAACCGTCATCTATATTATAGTACATAAGATTGATTTTTCTCTCCCCGGTCGGGTCGTAAAAATCGCCAAACGCATCTACCATAAGCTCAAACTTTGAGTCAAACTCATCTCTGACTATATCCCCATAGGTAGGATCTATAATGTCGAGAGGATGATAGTTATTAGTATTTGAATTTGGTGTCCATACATAACAATGTTGACCCACAGCAAGGCATTTGAAGTTTATCGTATAACTACCGTACCCAATCATGTCAATCACTTCGAAATTTTTGGTCTGACCTACGGCATATGTCTTCGTCGGTTCGTCATGTTGAGTATTCTTTAAAGTTTTTAAATCGACGCTTGTATCTGGAATAACATTGATTATAGATGGTCTGTCCTTATCTAATGCTATGGTTTCTCCCTTTTCTGAAGGCGCTATATTCGTCTCTATAAGACCCGAAAGATTTCCCGTTGAGGCTCCGTCCCCGCCGGTCGATTGATTATATATAACAACATAATCGCCGTCATACCCGCCGTCGGGATTCATGTCTATAGTCGTATGTCCCGTATTTTGCGATTTTTCTGCACCAACCCAAGCTAAGGACAAAGGTGACATTGCCGAGAACATAAGCACCGCCGTCAAGCCCAACGCAATAACCGTAAATATATTTTTTTTCATTATTATTTTCCTCTCTGCTTTTTTAAATTATCAAATTTATTATTAAGAAAAATCATGCACGCTTGTAAATCTTATGCCTATACCAAAAAGCATCATCTTTAGTCAAGACCAAAATATCAATATCACCCCCGCAAGTTTTTAAACGAGATTCGAATCTCTGATATTTGATAGTAAGATCAATTAAAAACTCCGCAAAATCTATCGCGTCTTTTAAAGGCATTATGTTGAAATTAATAAGCATTTGCGGATCCGCGTTCATAAGTTTTGTTATCGCCTGCTGTTCTCCGCTCCAAGACGCAGCGTATCTTATCTTTCCGTCTTTTATATTCCAACGCTTTGATTCGCGATTTACATCGTACATAAAAGGCTCGTCCCCATCGTACCCGGCTGCAAAAAAATGCACCTGTGGAAAATATCGCAGAGCATATTGCTGCAACTTTTTTGTCACATCGCTCACCGTATCGTATGGAGTTACCTCTTCAATTTCAAATACACGTAAAAAGTCGGCTACAGCCTTTTCGCCCAATATACCCGCCCCACATGCGGTTATACCGACGCGCACCTTGCTTAAAAGCACTATTTTCTGAGCATTATCGCTTATCGAAAAAAGCGTATTTGGCGCCTGATCATCTTTAGCGTTTTTAAGACCAACAGTCATTCTACTATCGGTTGCCAAAACAATGCCTTCCGGCACGTAAACAGAACACATTACAGACATAGTTTCCCCTCCTTGTCAGTTTAATCATCATATTATAACGCTTACTACAGTATTTACGCAAACATGTCTTTCTGTTTTTTTGATTTTCATAAGTCAATAGAAGCGAAATATAGGTTAAATTTGCGATATCGAAGTTTATATGATAAGCGATTTTTCGTATCAAATGTCTTTAGCAATAAAAAATCTTTATTTCAAGGCTTGTACAGAGGTTCTGGTATTGATTATTCTCATAAAATTTTATCTTGCTATCTTAATAAAGAGAGTGAGTCCTTTTTAAATATGCTGTTTTTTATTATCAGTCTGTAATCCCCCAATCCCTTTTATCAGCTTTCCGTTTCTTGTTATCTATGCTTCCTAACCCGTAACTCCGGATTATCCTGCTCCGATCCTTGCAAAATAGCAACTTTAGCCTTATAATGTATCATGGTATAAGATGAACGATTGGAGAAAAACTATGAAGCTTGGCGTTGTTGGTCTTCCCAATGTCGGAAAAAGCACTCTGTTTAACGCAATAACTCAGGCTGGCGCTCAGGCTGCCAACTACCCGTTTTGCACTATTGAACCTAACGTCGGCATCGTTGCCGTTCCCGATGAACGTCTCGATGTTCTCGCTAAAATGTATAATCCCGAAAAGATAACCCCAACTAATATTGAATTTGTTGATATTGCCGGTCTTATTAAGGGTTCATACCGCGGCGAGGGTCTTGGAAATAAGTTCCTTTCGCATATCCGCGAGGTAGACGCTATTGTTCACGTTGTACGCTGCTTTGAAGATGAAAACGTCGTACATGTTGACGGGTCGGTAAATCCCATACGAGATATGGAAACAATAAACCTTGAGCTTATCTTCGCGGATCTCGATACTATCGATAAGCGTATAGATAAAAGTCAAAAAAACAGTAAGGGCGGAGATAAAAAGTTTTTAGCCGAGCTTGAGCTGTTTAAACGCATAAAATCCTCTTTAGAGGAGGGAAAGCCCGTTCGCTCTATGAATATGACTGATGAAGAGCGCGCCGTCACCGCCTCTATCTTCCTCCTTACCGATAAGCCGGTTATATACGTTGCCAACGTCGATGAGGATGGACTTTTTGAAGAAAACGAATCCGTTAAAAGGCTATATGGGGCTGCGACTCTTGAAAAATCGGAATCTATAACGCTTTGCGCTAAAATTGAAGACGAAATTTCCGAGCTTTCTCCGGAAGAAAAACAGCAGTTCATAACGGAAATGGGGCTTAATGAAAGTGGACTCAATAAACTCGTTAAAGCATGTTATAAATTGTTGGGTCTTATAAGTTATCTAACGGCGGGTCCGAAAGAAGTTCGCGCCTGGACAATCGACAACGGAACTAAAGCGCCACAGGCGGCTGGGAAAATCCATTCTGACTTTGAAAAAGGATTTATACGTGCCGAAATAGTTCCCTACAATACCCTAATCGAACAAGGCTCAATGAGCGTCTGTAAGGAAAAAGGTCTGGTCCGTTCCGAGGGCAAGGATTATGTTATGAAGGATGGAGACATAGTTCTATTTAGATTCAATGTTTAAAAATTTACCGTATGCCCTTACCCTGAGTACGTTTATTTGTTCACTATAAATTTGCATTAATAAAATTGATGTTTTATTTTGCTTGTGGTAGAATACGCTAATCTGTCTTTTGCTACAGACCCTCTTGGCTCTCGCCATAGGATAATTTACATAATATATGGAGGATGCCGTTTAACGGTTATTTAAAAATGGGACTTTTTGATACGCTACTAGGAATCTCGGGCGAATCGCGCATACGTAAGCTGCGGCCGATACTAGGCAAGATTAACGCTCTTGAACCCGGTATGCAAAGCCTTTCGGATGCCGATCTCCGCGCTAAAACTCAAGAATTCAAGGATAGATTAAGCAAAGGTGAAACTCTCGACGATATTTTAATCGAAGCTTTCGCGGCCGCGCGTGAAGCGGCGGTTCGTACTGTCGGCGAAAGGCCATTTGACGTACAGATCCTTGGCGGTATAGTTTTACATCAGGGCAGAATCGCGGAAATGAAAACGGGCGAGGGAAAAACTCTCGTCGCAACGCTTCCTTCATATTTGAATGCGCTATCCGGAAAAGGTGTTCATATTGTTACGGTCAACGACTATTTAGCAAAGCGCGATGCGCAATGGATGGGAAAGGTTCATAAGTTCATGGGCCTTACCGTCGGCTGCATTGTTCACGATATGGATAATGACGAAAGGCGTGAAGCATATAATTGTGATATAACTTATGGAACAAATAATGAATTCGGATTTGACTATTTGCGCGACAATATGGTCGTTTATCGCGAAAATATGGTTCAGCGAGAGCTTAACTATGCAATTGTTGATGAAGTTGACTCGATATTGATAGATGAGGCTAGAACACCTCTCATAATTTCGGGTGAGGGCGATAAATCCACCGATATGTATGGACGGGCGGATCGCTTCGTTTGCCGCCTTGAACGCGGAGCAAATATTGAAAAACGTACTAAAACCGAGCTTTTAATGGGTGAGGATCAGCCCGAGAGCGGCGACTATATGGTCGATATTAAGTCGCGCACTGTCAATTTAACTCAAGATGGTTTAAAAAAGGCTGAGGAATATTTTGGGGTTGAAGATATATCGTCTCCTGACGTAACCGAACTTAACCATCATATACAACAGGCTTTAAAGGCACATGCACTTTTTTATCTTGATAAGGACTATGTCGTTCAGGATGGAGAAGTCTTAATAGTAGACGAGTTTACGGGAAGACTGATGATAGGAAGACGCTATTCGGATGGACTTCATCAGGCGTTGGAGGCAAAAGAGGGCGTTAAAATTGAAAACGAAAATAAGACCCTCGCAACGATAACCTTCCAAAACTATTTCCGCATGTTTAAGAAACTTTCGGGTATGACCGGAACAGCTAAAACCGAAGAAGCTGAGTTTCAAAGCATATATGATCTTGATGTCGTTGAAATACCTACCAATCGCCCCCTTATCCGCGTCGATAATAACGATGCGATATATTCGAGCGAGGTAGGAAAATTCAGAGCCGTTGTAAAGGAAATAGAGGCTGCTCATAAAACCGGGCAACCCGTATTAGTCGGCACGATTTCCGTAGAAAAGAGCGAAATGCTAAGCGAAATACTCTTAAAAAAAGGCATAAAGCATGAAGTATTGAACGCTAAGTTGCATGCTAAGGAAGCTGAAATCGTCGCTCAAGCCGGTAAATTTGCTCATGTCACAATATCAACAAATATGGCGGGACGTGGAACAAATATACTTCTCGGAGGCAACCCCGACTTTTTAGCGCGCAAAGAGTTAAAACAAAAGGGACTTGATGATGAAATAATAGAAGAAGCGACGGGGCATGCGGAAACTAAAGACGAAGCTATATTGGAGGCGCGCCGTTCTTATTATGAAGCCTTTAAAAAATTCAAGCTTCAAACCGACGAGGAACATGATAAAGTGGTTTCGGTCGGCGGTCTTTATATAATAGGTACGGAAAGACATGAGTCACGTCGAATTGATAATCAGCTTCGCGGACGCGCGGGACGTCAGGGTGATCCGGGTTCTACCCGCTTTTTCGTTTCCCTCGACGACGAGCTAATGCAAAGGTTCGGCGCGGATAGGGTTAAGGGACTCATGGAACGTCTTATGCCGGATGACGACTCGCCTATAGAGGTTTCTCTCATAACAAAACAAATAGAAAACGCTCAAAAGCGCGTTGAAACGCATAACTTCGAGATAAGAAAAAACGTTTTACAGTATGACGATGTTATGAATAAGATGCGCGAAATCGTTTATGGTCAACGTAGGCGCGTACTGTTGGGCGAAGATATAAGCGATTCGGTTCGCGAAATGGTAACTCAGGCTATTGACGAACGCATTCATATATATTGCCCCGAGGGAACGAAGAGCGATACATGGGACTTGGGCGGTCTAATTTCATCTATTACCGAGCTATGTCTCTTTAAGCCGAAATGCGTAGTTGAAAATATATCGTCGCATAATGAACTGAAAAATAACCTTCTGGAAGAAATCTTCGAAGCGTACGCCGAAAAAGAAAAGATCGTAAACGACGCGGGACACGATATGCGTGAGATTGAGCGCGTTGCTCTGCTCCGCTCCGTAGATACGCACTGGATGGATCATATTGATGCTATGGATCAGCTGCGGCAGGGCATAGGGCTTCGCGCCTTCGGTCAAAAAGATCCGGTAGTCGAATACCGCAACGAGGGATTCAATATGTTTGACGAAATGATCGCCAGCATACGCGAAACGACGGTTAAGATGCTCTACTCGGTTAACGTTAGAATGGGAACCGAGCGCGTTCAAGTGGCAAAGCCAATAGAACCCGCCGGTGACTCTCCCGCTCAACCGGCGCGCTCTAAAAAGAAAGTCGGACGCAACGATCCTTGCCCCTGCGGAAGCGGTAAAAAATATAAAAACTGCTGTGGTGGCAACTGATATGGATAAGTTTTAATAATATACGATTTAGAAGGAAGTGATTTTTTTGGTACAGTTGGATGAGTATAGGTCGCAGCTCGCGACAACGATTGTTACATTGAAAGAGGCAGGTGAGTCTCTTTAACTTAGACGGTCTTAGATCGGAAAAGAATGAGCTTGAACAAAATATGGCGGAACCAAATTTTTGGGACGACATTGAAAATGCGAACAAGATCAGCGCCAAGATAAAATCTATAGACAGCAAACTACGAAAATACGCTAAACTCGTCTCAATGGGCGACGATATAGAAGCGCTTATTGAAATGGCAGACGAAGCTGAGGATATAACTCTTATATCTGAAATTTTGGACGAATATAAGACTTTTTCCGAAAAGGTTGAAGATCTTAAACTTGAAACGCTCTTAAAAGGACCCTATGATTCTCAAAACGCGATTCTTTCCCTACATGCCGGCGCGGGCGGAACGGAGGCGCAGGACTGGGTTTCGATGCTCTATCGTATGTATTTGCGTTTTTGCGAAAGACGCGGCTTTACCGTTCGCGAACTTGATCTTCTCGACGGAGATGAAGCGGGTGTTAAGAGCGTAACCTTTGAAGTTGACGGGGATGATGCCTATGGATATTTAAAGGCGGAAAAAGGCGTTCATCGCCTAGTTCGAATTTCGCCTTTTGATTCTTCGGGTAGAAGGCACACTTCGTTCGCATCTCTCGACGTTGCACCGATTTTTGACGATGATACAGGAGACGTTAATATAGATTTAGACGATCTTCGAATAGATACCTATAGGAGCAGCGGTGCCGGCGGTCAGCATGTCAATAAGACAAGCTCGGCTATCCGTATAACCCATATTCCTACAAATATCGTTGTACAATGTCAAAACGAGAGAAGTCAGCTCCAAAATAAAGAAACCGCCATGCGTATGCTAAAAGGTAAGCTTCTTGAACTTCAGGACAGAGAACGCATGGATCACCTAACCGAGATTAAGGGTGAAATGAAAAGAATCGAATGGGGTAGTCAGATCCGTTCATATGTTTTTCAGCCATATACGATGGTAAAGGATCATAGAACAGGAGCCGAAAGCGGAAATATTCAGGCGGTAATGGACGGAGAAATTGATTCGTTTATAAATGCGTTTTTAGTTAAATCTTAAATAAAATTTATTTAAAACAGCTTTCTCAATAAAATTTTCGGGCGTAATCGTTCAAAATCGATCACGCCCTTTTTTATAAGACACTCATATTACCTTAGGTGTTTTTCAGCATATTCGAGTATTTGACAAGTAATATAAACTAATGTTATTATAGTTGTAATTTAAGGAAGTTCCGATTAAGAAGGATAGTTTTGCGTTTTTTATTGTTGGAGAGTCATCTTTTTAGACGCTTTAGTCATATGGTATACGCTTTTTTTACATCCGACTTTCGTGTTTTCTTTCGTTTTATAAGGAGATTTCATGTTAGAATTTTTATCTTTGAAAAAGACATATAGGGGTGGAAGTTGCGCCGTAGATGGGCTGTCCCTAAAGGTCGAATACGGTGACATATATGGATTTATCGGTCATAACGGTGCCGGAAAAACAACGGCTATACGCTGTGCCGTAGGTATACTGCCTTTTGAAGGCGGAGATATTTTAGTAGATGGGGTTTCGATTTTAAAGGATCCGGTGTATTGTAAGAGCGTTATGGCATATATACCTGACAATCCCGATATATATACGCATCTTACGGGAATACAGTACATAAATTTTATCGCTAATATTTACGAAGTAAATAAATCTGATATTGATGCCCGAATAAAAGAATATGCAACTGCGTTTGAAATTGAAAACGCGTTGGGCAATATTATAGAAACATATTCGCATGGAATGCGCCAAAAAATTACGCTAATAGCGGCGCTTATCCATAACCCAAAGTTGCTCCTATTAGACGAGCCCTTTGTGGGTCTAGACCCAAAAGCCGCCCACGTCTTAAAGGGCTATATGCGAAAGCTCTGCGATAATGGATCGGCGATATTCTTTTCGACGCATGTCCTTGATGTCGCTGAAAAGCTATGTAATAAAATTGCGATTATAAAACAAAGCAAGCTCATAATCTCCGGCGATATCGACGAAGTAAAAGGTAATTTGTCCCTCGAAGACGTATTTTTGGAGTTGACCGACGCATGAAAAATCTAAAATTATTGCTTTCAATAAACACAAAGCGGCTTTTTGCTATAAATAAAATCCGCTATTTAAAAGATGGAAAAACCGTTTCGCGTGTTTTTGCGCTGGTCGGTTTTATCGCTATAGCTATAATGATGCTCGGAATGTTCTCTATGTTCTTTTTCGGCATGACTACCATATTTGAATCAATTGGCCAAACTTATCTTATTTTAGCTATCGCCCTCATTTCTTCGTCCGCAGTCATGCTAATAGATACGCTCTTTACGGCCGGCTCCGTTTTATTTTCATTTACCGACTTTGATACCCTTATGGCTCTGCCTATAAAAAAAAGCACTCTCGTATTCTCAAGAATTCTAACTTTATATTTCAACAATCTGTTTTTTTCTGTATTTCTCATGCTTCCGGCGCTTATTGCCTATGTTTTATATACTCCCGTATTTCCCCTCTTTTTTGTTTACTATCTCCTATGTTTTTTTCTCGCTCCGCTTATACCTATCGCGGTAGGTACTCTGCCGGGCATTCTCATAGGCGTTATAACCTCGCGGTTTAAGTATAAAAATATATTAAAAATATTTTTTTCACTATTGCTCCTCGCCCTATACTTTGTATTTATGTTTTCAAGCACCGATTCAATGGGAAATATAATCAATATAATAATTTCCATTGGAAATTCTCTCAACTCCGCCTACCCCGTAGCAATGTGGTTCGCTCTCGGGCTTAACGGCGCTATACCCGAACTTTTGCTTTTTATCGGACTCAGCGTTTTACTCGGTTCTATTATGTCCGCTATCGTTATCCGATATTTTGCCCCTATACATGCTTTCATTACGTCTAGATTGACTTCAAAAAAATATACGCTTAGCGATTCGAGTATAAAAAATTCATCCGTAAAAAAAGCTCTCTTTAAAAATGAGATGAAACAATATTTTTCATCGACTATATACGTCGTAAATACTATTTTTGGGCTTTTACTTTTAACTCTCGCTTCCGTCGCAACTATTGTTTTCGGGGAAAAAATCTTAACGGTTCTTGCATCTGACGATATTTTACTTGTAATGAACAATTTGTTCTGCATACTGCCCCTTAGCGTCTCTATGTTCGTTTCAATGTCATGTACGACGCAAAATTCGATTTCGATGGAAGGTAAACACCTTCCACTTTTAAAAATGCTTCCGGTTTCGACTATGACAATTTTCTATGCGAAATTAAAGGTGTATTTTGCTATGGCAATACCCACGATATTAATTGATTCAACTCTAATTATGACGGTTTTTAAGCCCTCAACTATCGCGGATTTACTGTACATGTATGCCATGCCCCTTATTTTCATGATGTTCTCTGGATTTTTTGGGCTTTATATTAACCTCGTATTTCCAAAATTGGATTGGACTACCGAAGCGCAATATGCAAAGCAGAGCACATCCACGTTTATAGGAATATTTTCGGGCATGATTATCCCAATGATATTCATATTCATCGCAACGAGTTTGCCTATCGATCCCTATATATTTAAAATCGGAACAACTCTATTTATGCTCCTTTTAACCGCGCTTTTCTACGCCCTTTTAAAACACGACGGGGTTAAACGCTTTCAAAAATTGATTTGATTTTTACCTTTTATTCAATATAAAAGATGGACAGCTTTGACTGCAATACTATATAAAAAAATGCCGGGCGTAACCAATCAGTACGTCCGGTATTTTATATCGTCGATCCGTTTATTTTTTCCTCCTCCAACTCTTCCGCGTGTATATTTTTCGTATGTGATTCAGTGTTATGTGAGTAATCCCTGTGTAAGATGCATTTGTAGATAACGTTTTTAACTTTCCAATTCAATTTCGTACTATCAATAAGAATCGAATTATAAACATATATTAGTCTCAGATAGTTTTTTAAAACACACCAAAAACCTTCTAAAGGCATCTTTTAAATTTTAGAATCAGCAAGGGCTTCTAATAAATCTATATATTTATCATGCTCGCCAGACCGAATTAAAAATTGACACTGTTTTAGTTCTTTAAGCTATGTTGTTTTAACAAATTCCTGTAAAAGATTCACGTTTTTTATTCCTAATTCCTGTTTTAATTTATACAATGATTTTTTGTCTAGTGTTCACTGAATTTATTTCCGATTGCCTTAGATGCATATTTACCTTTTATTGAGCGCATATTGGTTTGACAAGCTCCGTACAATAAGATAAAATACGAGATGGCATTTATTCGTGCCAATTTTGCACTGTTATATATTTTTTTGGAGGATTTTTATGTCTATTTTTAACTGTATATGCGAGATAGTGCACTCGCTAACGGGCATCCCTATAGAGACAATAAGCGAAACGACGAGGGTTTCGGATATACCTCTTGATTGTCTTGATATAGAGGAGCTTGTTCTCGAACTCGAAGAGACTTACGACGTTATTTTAGATGATTGTAAGCCCGATACAATCTGCGATATTGTCAACATGGTAAATAAAGGATTAAACCTCGCTTAATTTTCTGAAAGGAGAGTCTATGGAAAAAATCAAAATAAGTGCGGATAGTACGTCTGATTTATCTAAAGATATTATTAGTGAGTTCGATATTAATATCATTCCCTTGCTCATAGAGACAGACAACGCTTCCTATCGCGATGGGATTGATATAACACCCGATGCGCTGTTTGACCTTGTTGAAAACAAGGGACAATTTTGTCATACCACCGCGGTTAACGCTTTCCAGTATCATGAAGAATTTACGCGGCTTCTTAAAACCAACGATGCAGTTATTCATATTTGTCTAAGTTCCGATATGAGTGCATGCTATCAAAACGCATGTACTGCCGCCGCTGAGCTTGAAAACGTTTATGTTTTAGATTCTAAAAACCTTTCCAGCGCCACTGGTCATCTTGTTTATGAGGCTGCTCTTATGGCGAGAGACGGAATTGAGCCTAAAAAGATTTTTGAGGAGCTTACCAAACTCTCGATAAAGCTTGAAGCAAGCTTTATAATCGATACTCTCGAATATTTAAAGCGTGGCGGTCGTTGTTCCGCTATAAAGGCGTTCAGCGCCGCCGTTTTAAAACTTAAGCCCTGTATTGAAGTGATAGATGGAAAAATGACCGTTGGAAATACTTTTCGCGGTTCTCTCGAAGTGTGTCTTAAACGTTATGTAAAGCAGCGCCTTAAGGATCGTAGCGATATAGACTGTCGTCGCGTATTTATAACGACTACCGGGTGTAGCCGTAATATAATCGATATGGTTGAAGACAGCGTAAAAAAATACGGAAACTTTGAAACGATAATTGAAACTCAGGCCGGATGCACAATATCGGCGCATTGCGGACCTAATACTTTAGGAATTTTATTTTTCAAAAAATAAATTATTTTTAAATTTATAAGAAAAAAAGATGTATCAAACTAAGATACATCTTTTTTTCTGTAAGTGCAAATTAATTGCACCTGCAATTTAGGTTTTGATTTTTTAAATCTAAAAGGCGATGGAAGCCCAAAGAAAAAAGTCTATCTTCCATCCTTCTAAATTAAATTACGCTAAAATCAATTCAAGAAGCAAAGCCGCGTCTCCAGTATTTACAATGCTGTCCATATTTATATCCGCAGCCTGCATAATTATATCGTTTTCTGCAATCAGTCCAACCGTAAGTTGAAGTATAGCCGAAACGTCACCGCTATTGACCGCGCCGTCACCATTTGCGTCGCCCAATTCAATCTCGCCGCCTCTCGTAAGAGTAACGTTATCGAGCCATGCAGCGTCGCGTCCCGTATTTCCCGAGCGATCCTTAACGTATATCCATGTAAAATCATAAGTCCCGTTTTCAGGAACACAATAGTTTATATTTTGCCAATCAAGTCCGGCTCCGCCTATACGCGAATATAAAGTACCATTGACATAAAACGCTATATAATCATAGTTCTCACTCTCAGAATCAGCGGTATAGTCAAACGCAAGTATATCTCCCGCGTCAAGGGTCAAATCGTTTAACGATATTGTTGTACTCGTATTACCGAGCCCTGATATATCCGAAATAACGGCAATACGCCCTTCAAAAGTCGCTTCATCTACAAGCCACGGGTGAAGTCTATCGTTTTTAAAGCTCAGGGTTCCGTTTTCTGTATTGAGAGCGGCGCTTATCGGTGCGTCTATTAATGCGGAATCGATAACCGTAACAGCGGAAGACGCGGTAAAGCCGCCCTCTTCCGTAGTCGCCGTTATATTTACCGTTCCCGGAGCAACGGCCGTAACAAGACCAACTTCGTTTACGGAGGCGACATTTTCATTATCAGATGACCACGAAATATTCGTATTTGCAGCGTTCATCGGTTCAACAACGGCGTTTAATTGATACGTCATATCGTCGTATATGCTGATTTCGGTTGGGTTAACCGAAACACCCGTAACATCCGACGGAACGGCGGGTTCAACTCTTATATTGTCGATAAATCCACAGTCCTCACCGGTACTTGGAGATGTATCTTTCCAAAATGACCATGTGAAAGCATAGTTCCCGCTCGTTGGAATCGTATATTCATAGGTTAGCCAGCCCGTCTGCCCCGTAAGGTTCGCTGTATATGGAACGTTTGCGTAAAGAATAAAGCCATGGAACATATAGGTAGCGTCATTTTTCCAGTCGAACTTTACTTTACTTCCGGCAAGCAGATATCCCGCATCGAACGAAATAAGGGCATATTGATTATTCCCATGCATCGTCGATTTTGCGGCTATGCGCCCGTCTCTTGCGACAACTTCATAAGGAAAAGTCGAACTGTTTGTAAAATTATAGCTGTTGTCTTTTCCGTTGCACGCGTCATTGAGCGTAAACTCGGATAGATGTTCAGGAGTTATAACGTGTACATTGCATTGTTTTGAAACGGCGGCGTATGCACTGGTAACTGTAACAACGGTATCTCCAATGCCCGTCGCCGTTAATAGTCCCCCATCGCCAACCGTAACGACGTTTTCATTATCGCTTAAATAAGTAACGCCGCGCTCCGCAGTCTTCGGCATAACATATGCTGAAAGCTGAGCGGTCTGATCAATTAAAAGATAAGCATCTTCGAGGTTCAGCGTCATAGATTCGGGTGGCATATGAACGTAGCCCTCCGGTTCGGCGTAAAGGCAGGTTACTTGCATATTGCTGCCATAGATATTTCCTATAACCGTCGCAGAGCCCGTTTCAATATTAACAGAGCAAAATTTACTCTCTGTTGTATAGTAAGAAAGAAGAAGAGGCGCGGTTTTAACGCTCGCCCAATATAGCGTACCACTAGCATAATCCCAAGTCATAGACTGAAGATTGTCCGCTTCAATTCCCGTCTCGCCGATTAAAGTTGCCGCACCGTTAGTCTTTGATAATGAATATAAAGAGCAATTCGCGCCTACGCTATAGAGCGTTCCTTCACCGCTACAAGCTAGGGTCAGCATATCGCCTATCCCGCTTATTCCGACAAGAGTCGTAGCCCCGTCCGTAAGCGAAACCATATAGAGGGAGTCGTCGAGAACAGCATACATAGTGTCCGTTGTATAATCATAAGCCATTTCGGAAGCATAGCTCGACCCAACGCTTAAAACCGTTTCAGAATAATCGGTCATATTTGTTTTCACAAATTCATAGGCGTTTTCTGCTGAATATCTATAAGCGTATACAAATCCATCATAATAATCTCCGGCAATAAAGCTATTCTGGACGAATCCGTTGTTAAAAGCCGCATCCTCCGGATTCCCGGCTGAAAACGAGATAAAACCATTCGGTCCACCCATATAATGCGAATCATGATAAAAAATCGAAAACGCATGCATGGTAGTTAATGTCGATTTTTCGGGCTCATTAGCGGTCGAAAAAGAAATGCAAAAGGTCAATAGAATCGTTGCCATTGCAAATGATATAAGTTTTTTCATATTACAATCCTCCGTGAAATGTTGATAATAACATTCTAATACATAGGATATTTTTTTTCAAACAATAAACAGTTATATACAAAAAATCCCGTTTTTTTGACAAAATTGCGGGATTAAATGATTTAAATTATAAAAAGATATGCACGTTATAGTCGAAAAGTATCTGAAATAACGGCGCTTAACGGAATATCATGCGCTTCGCAGGAGACTTGTTCTATAATTTGGCAAGAAAAACAAAAGCCACATGTAAAACTCCGCGCCTTATTGAGCAATCGATCGTAATATCCGGCACCTCGCCCAAGCCTATTATGAAATTTATCAAACGCCAAACCGGGCACCAATAAAAAATCTATATCATCCGTCGCTATCTCAATGGAACGATATCTATCCGGCTCTTTTATACCGTAAGCACCGTCAATAAACGCATCTCTTTCTTTCGGCGAAAGAAGCTTTAGAGAAAAGTCCTCAACGCATTTCGGGTAGACTAAGGTTTTCCCGAGTTTTATCGCTTCCTGCTCTATTAATTCGGGATTGCATTCGGATTTCATCGCCTTGTATATAAGGACGGTTTTTGCGCTTTGAAACTCGGGGGAAGCTAAAACGTTTAAAGAGGCGCGTTCAGAAGCGCGTTCTCTCTCCTCCTTTGACATAGCACGCAGGGCGATTTTAATCGCCCTGCGCTGTTCAATTTTATTTAATTCGCTATTCACGGCTCGTAATGTACCATTTTACCGTCTATTATTGTCATCTTGCAGCGGGAACGAACGTCTAACGGGTGTCCGCTAAAAACTGCTATATCCGCGTCTTTCCCTGGCTCAATACTTCCAAGGCGAGAATCAAGACCGATAACTTTAGCTGCATTTAATGTAATGCATTTTAACGCGATATCCTCGGGCAAGCCCTCTTTAACAGCAATCGACGCGCAAACGGACAAATATTGCTCAGGTATAACGGGAGAATCGGTCATCATTGCAAAATCTATGCCGTTTTCATAGAGTATACGCGGTGCTTCAAACGTTAGATTTTTAAGCTCAACCTTACTTCTATCCGAAAGCAATGGTCCTATTATAATTCCAATAAGGTTGCCTTTTAGCGCTGCTTTGATTTCATCAGGAATCAGGTATCCTTCAGTACAATGGTCGAGAGTATATTTTATTCCAAATTCATTCGCTATCCGTATGGCGGTTAAAATATCGTCGGCGCGATGGCAATGGATCTTTAAGGGAATTTCGCCCTTTAATACCGGTATTAGAGGTTCAAGAGCGAAGTTTAGCTCGAATAGCTTATCCTTCTCCGCTTTTTCTTTCTTTTCAATATACTGTTTAGTATCGAAAAGAGCTTTTCTTAAAATTGAAGCGATCGCCATTCTAGTCATAGGAGACTTTTTTTGATCAGCATAGACTCCCTTCGGATTTTCACCAAACGCCGCCTTCATAGCGATAGGTTCCTTTAATATCATATCCTCGACAGTGCCGCCCGATAGTTTTAAGGCAACGAAAGTTCCACCTATAACGTTTGCGCTTCCGGGCCCGGTTAAAACAGTTGTAACGCCCGCCTTCATAGCGTCTTTAAAGCAACGGTCAAACGGATTTATCGCGTCTATCGCGCGAAGAGCCGGAGTAAGCGGATCGGAACACTCGTTTACGTCTGTTCCTTCAAAGCCTATAGCATCCTCTATCATGCCTATATGACAATGCGCATCGACAAAACCGGGCGTTATACAGCAGCCGGTGAGATCAAAAACATCAGCGCCTGTATAATCGAGATTTTTACCTATGGCTACGATTTTTTTACCGTCAATAGCGACATCGCCAATAAATGGCTCGTTTGAAACTGGGAAAATTTTTGCGTTTTTAAGCAGTAACATGTGTTTCTCCTTTCTTATTTAAGAAGCAGATAATCCATACAGATAATAACACTGTTTTTTTGCATAAACAAGCGCAAAATGGTGACAATAAATACATAGATATGAAAACTCGTCCAAATTCTACAAAAGAAAACATGATTCTTTGCAGGGTGCAAAATTTACGGGAAGAATAAGTAAGAGAAGCACAACTGAGAGAACTACAAAGGAGGGATTATATGGAATTTAGATGGTCGCAAAACGATAATAAACTCACCGTTTATTTAAAAGGAGAACTTGATCATCATAGCGCGGAACAAACCCGAATGGCGATTGATGCAACCCTTAGGGATAAACGGATAACGAAACTCGTTATAGATATGCAGGGCGTTACCTTCATGGATAGTTCTGGTCTCGGCGTTATACTCGGAAGATATAATATTTTGAACGCGAGAAATGGCACTATCTCTATAACAAATGTAAACCGCAGTATTGATAGGATTTTCAAAATGTCTGGCATATATTCGATAATTAAGGACTGAAATAGGTGAAACAGTCTAAGCTAAACTTAGACTTGGCGAATCTTTGGATTTAATTCAGGTTTCCCCAATCAACCGAATGAGCCGGCGGATTGCGGATTTTTTTCAAACGCAAATATTTAAACTTCAAGACTTACTTATAGAACTTATAAAAAAGGAGTACATATGAATAGAAACGAAATGCATTTATCTTTCTTGGGAAAATCGGAGAATGAGGGATTCGCGCGCGTCGTCGCGGCGGCTTTTGCAACTAAACTTAATCCGACAATAGACGAGCTTTCGGACATACGAACCGCCGTCAGCGAAGCAGTAACAAACGCAATAATCCATGGATATGATAACAAGGCGAAGACCGTATATATGGACGGCGAAATCGAAGGCAATAAAATAACGATAGTTATTCGCGATAAAGGAAAGGGTATTGAGGATATAGAACTGGCCATGCAACCGTTTTATACTTCGCGCCCAAATATGGACAGAACCGGAATGGGCTTTTCGGTTATGCAGGCTTTTATGGATGAAGTGCAAGTTGAATCTATTCCCAATATCGGAACGAGCGTTACGCTAATAAAGCAAATAAAAGAGGCTGAAGGCGATGACTGATTTTTCCCCCCTCGACCATGAACATGCACTTTTGCTCATAAAAAGGTCTCAGGAGGGCGACGAAGCCGCAACGGGTGAGCTCGTTCTAAGAAATATGGCTCTCGTCAAATCTATAATAAAAAAATACATCGGGCGAGGCGTCGAATACGACGATCTATATCAGATAGGATGTATGGGGCTGATAAAGGCTATACGCAATTTCGATACCGGCTTTAATACGCATTTTTCGACCTATGCTGTTCCTATGATAGCAGGAGAAGTAAAACGTTTTTTGCGCGACGACGGTATGATAAAGGTTAGCCGATCCCTAAGAGAGCTATCAATACGCGCCGCCTCCGTCCGCGAAAGACTTGCGATAGAAACGGGAAAAGAGGCTAGTGTTAACGATATAGCAAGGGAACTTTTGGTCGAACCCGAAGATGTCGCAATGGCTCTCGAAAGTTTAAGACCGCATATGTCTATATATGAACCCATGTATGGAGACGCGGCGGAGGATTCCTCCCTATATGTTGACCGCGTCGTTTCAAACGATGCAACCGAAGAAGAGACGATAGATAAGGTGCTTCTCGAAACAGCGCTAAGTTCTTTAGATGACCGCGAACGCGGTCTAATCATGATGCGCTTTTATCAGGAAAAAACTCAGAGCGAAATAGCGGATATACTCGGCGTTTCACAGGTTCAGGTTTCGAGACTCCTAACAAAAACCATAAAGAAAATGCGAGTTTTCGTTATAGGTCTATAATGAAAAGTGGCAATAGAGAGGAGATAATTAAAATTAAATACAATTTGAGCGCCGGAATTCCGTGCGCTCAAATTGTAAATCTACGAACAATATTTAGGAAGTCTTTATTTTAAGCCTCATCTATCCTATAGTTATCGGCTTGCGAATTGAAAAGCTTAGTGTATAGACTGTCGGACTTTTTTAAAAGATTAGCGTGCGTATCAAAATCAACTATCTTTCCTCCGTCTATAACGAGTATCTTGTCGCAAAATACGCTGCTCGACATGCGGTGACTTATATAGAGCGCCGTCTTATTTTCAACCATCATGTTGAAGTTTTCGTATATATCTGCCTCCGCTAATGGGTCTAGGGCGCTAGTCGGTTCATCAAGTATTACAAGGGAAGCATCCTTATAGAGAGAGCGCGCTATCGCTAACTTCTGATTTTCTCCTCCGGACATTTCTATTCCGTTTTCGTCAAAATTCTTACCTATGAGCGAATCCGTACCTTTTTCAAGTTTGTCTATCTTTGTTCTAAGCCCCACGTCGTCTATTATCTTCTCCATACGGGGATCGCCCTTCTTCTTACCGGTTATGTTTTCCGTTATCGAATAGTTGAAAAGCTTATAGTCCTGAAATACGGCCGCTATGCTATCCATATAGCTCTCATATTCATAATCGTATATATCACGCCCGTTTATTAATATTCGTCCGCTGTCCACCTTGTAGAGCCTACATATTAGCTTAACGAGGGTCGTCTTCCCCGCACCGTTAAGTCCGACTATTGAAATTTTTTGACCTTTCTTAATAGAAAAACTTATGTCGTTTAAAACGATTGCGTTGGATTTCGGGTATGAGAATGTAACGTGCGAAAATTCAATACTCTCTATATCTTTTAAAATCAAATCGCCTTCGTTTTCGCTTTCGTTTGGTAGGCTCAAAAACTCAACCATTGGTTTCAAGTAATCCAGCATATAACGTATAGTTATTATGCTGTTTAAAAGATCATTAATCGATTTAGCAAAGCTAACGGCGCTCGAAACATACATCGTAAAAGAGCCTAAGCCTATAGTTCCGCCGAGAGCGTCGCTAACAACGCGAATTCCGACATAGCCGTAAACACTGGCGGTTCTAAAATCGGTTATTATCGAATTAATAGCATTCAACCTAGCTTGCTTTTTATATAGAACTTTAAAATTTTCTACTATGTTTTTATTGAATTCGCATACCTTATTAGCTACCGTATCGCTCATTCCGTAGAGTCGATAGTCCTTTTGTGCTTCAAAATTATAACATAAATTTACATAGTATCCATATTTCCTATTTATCGGTATTATATTTTTATGAAACTCAGCCTGATCTTTTTTAAAGCGCCAATATATAAATATGCTTATACCGACGGTTATGATTAGGAATACAACAAATTCAACGCTGAGCGTTAGCATTATAGCCATTAAGCTCAATATAGTAATCGCGTTTTTCATAAACGAGGTAACGTTATTTATTAGCTGAAACATCGCCCCTTGATTCGTTATCGCAAAAAGTGCGCGTTCCTTAAGATCAAGGTAATACGGATCCTCAAGTAAACGATATTCGACATTCATTATTTTCTTGCCCATATATTGCGTCATCTTATAATCCATATACCTCGCCTTTACGTCGAGAAAGCGCTTCATAGTCTTCGTTAAAAGAGCAAATATGAGGTTTGACACAACTATCGCGCCGCCAAAGATTATTAGCATAGTTATATCGCGCGCACCCATAAGTTCATCGATAAGATATTTCGGAATAACGACATTCGTTAAAATTTGAAGCATCGAAAAAAACGAATTCCCTATGAGTAAAAATATATATGACTTTGATATTTTCCATCCGATTGAAAAAAACAATTTAAGCTTTTTAAAGTCATTCATAGTATAGCGTCCTCCTGATAGTATTTCCCCTGAACACTGAACATATTGAAATATTCTCCGCGTTTTTCCATCAATTCTTCATGCGTTCCATATTCTTTTAAACCATCTCCGTCGAAAAATACGATATGATCGCAAAATTTTGTGCTCGCAAGTCTATGAGAGATATATATAGCGGTTTTATTTGAAACGAGGTCGTCGAAATTTTTATAGATTTCTGCTTCCGCAAGAGCGTCAAGAGCTGCTGTCGGCTCGTCCAAAATAACCATGTTCCCGTCCTCATAGAGTGCCCTTGCAATAGCTAACTTTTGCGATTCGCCGCCGGACAGCTCCGTCCCGTTCTCATCTATTATTTTCAGGAGCATTTGATCAAGTCCCTTATCGAAACTCTCTATCTTTTTATCAAGACCGACGCGTTTTAACGCGGATAACATGCGTTCTCTATCCATGTCCCCTTTAACGGCAATATTTTCCGCAACTGTAAACGCAAATATATTAACGTCCTGAAATACGACGGAGAACATTGAAAAAAGCGCCTCTTTAGAAAATTCTTTTTGATCTATTCCGTTTATTAATATTTTCCCCGATGTCGGTTCTAAAAGACCGGTTATAAGTTTCACGAGAGTGGTTTTCCCCGCACCGTTTATTCCTACCACCGCAAGTTTTTCTCCCTTATTTACCTTTAGGTTTATATTTTTAAATATCCAATTATCCGTATTTGGATATTTAAAGCTAATATCTTTAAGTTCAATTTCGAGTGTCTCGCCCTCTATTTTCTTTCTTTCGCCACCTTTTTCACCTAGGTCTTTATCGACAAACTCGAAAAAACTAACGACATATCTTCCTTCGCGAATTATATCACTTAGGTTCTCGCTGAGAATCCTCATCGTCGTCGATAGAGTTACCGCCGCCATTAGCCACATTGAAAAATCAGCAATAGACATTCCGTTAAGAACCCGCGATATTAAAACGAAATATATAATTCCGTCGCTTAAAAGGAGCATAAGAAGATCAAAAAAAGCAAGTTTGTATTCTTTATTAGCGAATTTTTTCAGCACTGCTACGACGTTGATTATCTCATCGTCGTAATTTTTAATTATCCGATCCTTTAAATCGTATATGCGGATATCTTTACCAAACGAAAAGTCATAGGTCGTTCTATCGTAATAATTTCGTTTTCTATCCATATGATTATATTCTTCGCGCAGTTTATACCTATATAAGCTCGAAGCGCGACTGACAAAGATACTTACAATTACGGATCCTGTTAGAATAAGGAGAACGTATGGACTTAAAAATCCGATAAATACAGCTAAAAAAATTACGGTTAATACAAGGGGCGAAAGCTCATACATTTTTTTATAACATAGTTCGATGCCGTTATTATCGCTATTCGTAGCCTCAAGTCCATTTTCGTTTTCTTCCCAAAATTTCGCATCCTCTATGTACTTATAGTCCATAGTCAAAAGTTTTGCGCAAAGAATATAGATATAATCTATCCTTAGGTTTGACAATCTGTTTCCCACTACTGTATGAAGGTACGTTTTAATCGCACCGAGGGTTGCAGAAATTAGGAAGAATCCGACGACGATAGTTATTATGAGGGAAATATTCGCCGAAGAGCCTTTCGTTAATTCGTCTATTAACAGCTTAGGGAGTATAACTATTAAAAACGGGTATATGGTTTCGAAAAGCGTATATATGGCATTCGACAGAAACAACCACGGATCGTCTTTCCATTCTTTTTTTAATAATCGTATCATCGATGGAATGATTGACGCATTTTCTTTTTTCTTTGTTTTATATTCCATTATTGACCTCCAGCAATTTTAAATAAATCTATAAACTCTTGTATGATTAAAAATCCCTTAGTATTTAAAGTATAGTAAATCTTTCTATCGTTCGGATCTATCTCAAGACATACGCAGTCGCTTTCAATAAGCCTATCCATATGATGCGAAATCGTCGCTGGAGTTAGTTCCATTGCATTCGATATTTCCTGTAAATAATGCTTTCTTTTCATTAGAAGCTTTAGAATTTTTAGTCTGCTCTTATCAGCAAATATCTTAAAAAGCTCTGCCATAGCGTCAACGTTAAAACGTGCATTCGCCTTCCCGTCAGCTAAAATTTCAAAATACAAGCCTATTTTTAGATGAAAATTCAATGCTTCGGTAATATTCGCGCACATAGAGTTGAAAGCAATAATTTGGGTGTTCACGTTTACTGTAAGCGCTTCGTTTTCAATAAATTGCGACATACCCATGTTCTTAGTTATAAGTCTTTTTACCGTTTCGGGAACTAAGAGCTTAGAATTTGCTTTTTCATATTCGGGCTTTATAATATAAAAGCAGTCTTGCACTATCTGTATAACTTCGGTAAACAGCTGATTAAACCGAGGGAAAACCGCATTTCTATTAGAATAAAGATCTAGGAGCTTTAATTTATAGTCCGAACTTAGCTTAGAAGCTGCGAAATAAGAGAGTACCTCTTCAAAGCTCTTTCCGCGCCAAGCGCTCTCGTTTTCATCACTAGCGCCAAGTTCGTTCGTAAACTCGTCAAGCATACAGCAAAGCATGAAGTCTAAAAGATTTCGCTCAAGCTTGTCTCCCGAAAGCATTAGCATTTCATCGGCTTTACAAAAGCGCATGAAATTTATAACTACGTTTGATTTATCAGGAGATATAGCCTCGAAATAACGCGCAATATCGTTATATTTAAGCATTATTACGTTTAGGCGTTCTCGCGTTGCCTTTGAATATTCTATTATCGACTTTAGCATCGACGAAGCCTCTACAGAGTCCATGCTAAATTTTTCCGGATTTGAAAGTATATTATCCAGAGAATCTTTATTTTGTGAATTTAAAAGCGCCGCCGCCTCAGATAGCCAATCCGGTTCTTTTAAAATATCGATTATCATTGATGGCACCCCCTGTCTATTAGATAGAATATCATCTTTCATATTCTTTGTCAATAGTTTTAGATGGCTATCTAATGTATTTTACCGTTAAAATTGAAAATATATTAAATTTGGAATTGAAACGATAAAAATAGTGTTTGACAATAGATTATTTTGCGTGTTATCATAATAGGCGAGCCGCTCCAAGACGGCTTATAAGCGTGTGTTTTTAGTCACACCGCCGTGTCTTGGGCGAGTATTGAGGAACAGGAGGTGCTTTATTGATGTACGCAATCATACGCACCGGTGGCAAACAGTATAAGGTTTCCGTGGGCGACGTTTTAAGTATTGAAAAGCTTGAATCGGAAATTGGCGCAACAGTCTCATTTGATACTCTTTTAGTGTCAGACGGCGAGAAGGTTACAGTGGGTAAGCCTTTAGTAAACGGCGTTGCCGTAAAGGCTGAGGTTTTAGAACATGGCAAGGGTAAAAAAGTCATAGTGTTCAAATATAAGCCTAAGAAAAATTCTCGTAAAAAGAACGGTCATCGTCAGCCGTATACTAAGGTTAAGATAACGGCGATAGCTTAAAAGATTATTATGACAAAGGTTGTTTTTTTAATTAAAGATGATGCGCTTGTCGGCTTTTCAGCTCTTGGGCATACCGGATTTTCCTACGAAGGAACGGATATTGTCTGCGCGGCTATTTCTGCGCTTACACAAACGGGGCTTATCGCTATAAGTGACATTGCGAAATGTTCATTTGAACATAGATTAAATAACGGTGGGCTTTTTTTAAGGCTCGACGGAAAAAACAACTGCGAGGCCTTGAAGAAAGCCGATTTGATTTTGAGAACCATACGATTGGGGCTCATCTCGATTGAAAAAAAATATGAAGAATACCTCAACGTCACCACAGAGGAGGTGTAAATATGTTTGAAATGAATCTACAGTTATTCGCCCATAAAAAGGGCGTTGGAAGCTCGAGAAACGGGCGCGACAGCGAAAGCAAGCGCCTTGGACTAAAGCGTGCCGATGGGCAGTTCGTGCTCGCCGGTAATATTCTGGTTCGCCAGAGGGGAACGCATTTTCATCCGGGCAACAATGTCGGAATCGGCAAGGATGATACTCTGTTCGCTCTTAAAGACGGAGTTATGCGATTTGAACGCAAGGATAAGGTTCGCCAACAGGTAAGCGTTTATCCTATCGACGAAGCGGCAAACGCATAAAGCCTATTTTATAATTTTAAGAACTGCTTTTTTAAAAAGCAGTTCTTTTTTTTGCATAAAAAATATTTTTTTTGCAGATGCTAATGGCAAAAAGCGAAGGGAGAATAATTTTATATGGATATTGTAGCATTGATAATTATGATAATAGGTGCGCTAAACTGGGGTCTTATCGGTATATTCCAATTTGATCTTGTCGCGACAATTTGCGGCGGAATGGCGGGCGTTGTCTCGCGTATAATTTATACAATAGTTGGTTTAGCGGGACTTTGGGGTATAACGATGCTCTTTAGACGTGGCTGGAAGAAACATGATCCGAACGAATAAGGGTTATTAAGGCTAATTCCTAAGAATATCGTTAAAAAAACTATACAAAACGGGAATGGTACAAAATTAGGCAATGTATCATTCCCGTTTTACTTTGAATTTAAGTCAGCGATCCTTTAGTTTATCTATTTCAGCGCGCGCCAAAGCATCGCACCTATTATTAAACTCGTTATCTGAATGTCCCTTTACCTTTACCCAGCTTATATTATGAACCTCTGAAAGAGTTAAAAGTTCAAGCCAAAGCTCTTTATTTAAAACGGGCTTCTTATCCACCTTTAACCAGTTGTTTTTTCTCCATGCGTTAACCCATCCGTCCCTAAAGCCACCGCATAAATATGCGCTGTCGGTGCATAGTTTAACGGAGCAAGGCTCTTTTAGAGCCTTTAGTCCCATTATAGCCGCTTTAAGTTCCATTCTATTATTGGTTGTCTCGGGTTCTCCTCCAACGACCGTTTTTTCAAAATTGCCATATGAAAGTATAGCGGCATATCCACCCGGTCCCGGATTTCCCGAACATGCGCCGTCGGTATAAACGGTGACTTCCTTCATTTTTTCTCCAATGATTTTATAGCGTCCTCAAGCCGCAAGAGCGCCGCCTCAAGTTCTCTCCTCGGCGCACCAACGTTTATCCGTTCAAATCCGGAGCCATTTGTGCCAAATATATAGCCCTCATCTAAAGCCAAATGCGCCTTATTCAGCATAAAACATTCGAGATCCGCATCATTCATATTTAGGGCACGGCAATCGACAAAGAGCAGATAAGTTCCCTCAGCTCTCACGCACTTTAACATAGG
Organism: Clostridia bacterium; assembly: GCA_036654235.1. Classification (GTDB taxonomy): domain Bacteria; phylum Bacillota; class Clostridia; order Christensenellales; family CAG-138; genus JAVVSK01. The sequence continues at coordinate 74,918 of JAVVSK010000004.1, forward strand.
CAACCTTTTCTCAATAAAATCATAGCAAAAATCAAGGTTGTCGGAGAGGTATGAAAGGAGCTTTTCGATCCAATCGTCGCACTGTGTATAGGCAGCCTTCGTCGCAGCGCAGGCAAAATAAGGTATATTGCAGGAACCTTCTATATCTATTCTTTCCTGCATGCATTTTCTTAATTCTTTGTTTTTTACTATTATATTTGAACACATTAGCCCGGCAAGGTTAAATGTCTTACTCATAGCTGTGCAAATAACAGATATATCTTCCATGCCCGGTAGCGACGCAAAAACCGTATGTTCATGCCCTTTATAAACTACATCGCCATGAATTTCGTCGGCTATTACAATTATCCCGTTTTTCTTGCAGATATCACCCAACCGAATAAGTTCGTCACGAGTCCAAACGCGCCCGACGGGGTTATGTGGAGAACAAAGTATTAAAAGTTTCGCATCTTTTCTTTTTGCAATTTCTTCCAAATTTTCAAAGTCCATCTCAAAATGTCCATTGTTATTTATGAGAGGATTTTCTAGAAGCTTTCTTCCATTTAGCCGAATAGTATTCGCAAAAGGCGGATAAACCGGAGGCTGTATTATTATCCCCTCGTCTTTTTTCGTAAATGTACGAACCGCTATACCAAGAGCCGGAACGACACCCGCTGTAAATAAAACTTCGTCATGCGCAATTTTAAAATTATGTTTCCTAAGCATAAAGGCACAAAGAGCGTTCAAATATTCATCGTCGGGAATAGTATAGCCACAAACACCGCTTTCCGCCGCGTTTTTCAATGCGTCCTTTATAGGCGCGGGAACGGAAAATTCCATATCGGCAATGGTCAGCGGAAGATAACCGAGACTTTTAACCGGTTCGGGAGCGGTAAGCCATTTCCACGAGCCCGTCCCTTTTCTATCAACTTTTTCGTCAAAATCATACATTTAATAATTCCCCCAAAGTAGCTTTATAGCTACATTATAACGCAAAATAATACATTTTACCACCCCTTTTGTCGTATATTAATACCGTGATAATTTTTTACGATTTTTTTGAAAAAATTTCTTTTCCATAGCTTGTACATATTTCCTCTCATAACTTTCAGTTTTGTGGACAAATTATTGTTGTAAGACATGCGAAAGGAGGAAATGGAGATGGCGAAAAACCGTGTTTTGATACCTGAAGCTAGACAGGCTATGGAAAATCTCAAGTCCGAAGTAGCAAATTCACTGAACGTGAATCTCAAGCAAGGCTATAACGGTGATATTAGCACGCGTGAAGCGGGTTCTGTCGGCGGCGAAATGGTAAAACGCATGATAGCTTACGCAGAGAACAACATGCAGAAATAAAGTGTTTTGCAATTAATTTTTAGAAATTAGGAGGTGAAAATAATGAGCAACAAGAACGCAAAGTCTAAGATTCAGAATCTAAAGACCGAGGTAGCCGGATCGATGAACGTTAATCTCAAGCAGGGATATAACGGTGATATAACAGCGCGTGAAGCGGGTTCAATCGGCGGAGAAATGGTAAAGCGCATGATAGCTTATGCCGAAAACAACATGAAAAACGGCAATAGCAATAATAACGGCAATAATATGATGAAGTAATGAACCGGGCAGGATTCTTTGGGTAAATTTTAATGGTAAAAAACCTATAAAATCTCCCGAAGATTGCGGTGAGACGCCTTTTTAGGATTAATTTAAATCAGTGAATTGTTATCGCATAACCCCTCGCTCATTTTTGTTAATTCTACGTCTCACAAGATAGAGGGCGTAACTTTTTCGCTCTCACGGGTCGCCGACAAAAAAGTCGGCGACCCTAATCGTTTTTAATTACGACCAAAAAGAAGTTCATGTAGTTTATTCAAGATTTGGAAAGTCAATCTGCCTCAGAGCCTCATATACCGCTATTGCGACAGAATTCGATAGATTTAAAGAGCGAAGCTCATTTCGCATTGGAATCCGAACGGCATCGTCTTTCCGGCGGGTTAAAAGCTCAGGACCAAGTCCGGCTGTCTCTTTTCCGAAAACCAAAAACGACTCGTCCTTATATGAAACATCGGTATACAATTTTTTCGCATGAGTCGAAAATAAAAATATAGAAGCGTCTTTGTACTTTTCTTCGAGTTCTTCAAAACTGTCATAATAATATATTTGTAGTTTATCCCAATAATCAAGTCCTGCGCGTTTTAAATTTTTTTCATCTACCGAAAATCCGAGAGGACGAACGAGATGCAGCCTCGCGCCGACGACAGCACAGGTGCGGCTGATATTTCCGGTATTTTGAGGTATTTCGGGTTCAACAAGTACTATGTTTAGCATATTAACTCCATAAAAATCACAAAAACGGGTTTAGAGAAAAGAAGTCTCCTAAACGCCGTTTTACATTACATATGACATTAAAATATATTTTAACATTTATTTTTCTTTAATACTTAAAGCAATGCTTCCTAAAACACCATTTATAAATTTATAAGCATCCGCATCGCAAAAAGTCTGCGCAAGTTTAACCGCTTCGCCGATAGATACGCTGGGCGGAATACTGTCCATATACAAAAGCTCATACACGGCTATTCTTAATATGCATAAATCAACCTTGCCGATTCTTTCTATAGTCCAGTCATGAAGATTTTCTACTATCAAATCGTCAATCTCGGAGGCATTCTCATCTATACCGGCTATAACGCTGTCCGAATACTTAAAATCATGTTTTGTTGGGGTTTCAACAATGCCGGACTTTTCTAAAACATTGGCATAAGTATCCTCTCCGCCGACAAGCCTTGCAAAAGTCAGTTTCATCGTGATTTCCCGGGCTGTTGTACTGCTCATTTTTAAATTACCTTTCAATGCGCAAAAATAAAAAACCGAAACGAGCAGTCAGCGAAGGTTAAATATTCGCATTTTGCAGACCGAGAGCGAACAAATAAATATTTTTTTCGCTCTCGGCACCGGTTTTTCAGCGCTTAATTTTTTCTGAAAATTCTCCTGAAAAACTCTTTAACGCCGTCGCTTCCGTCTTTATCCAGCAGCATACCAAACAATGCGCAAAGACCAAGTACTAAAAAAACAAGAAGGGTGCGCCAAAAGTTTATTGTAAATATAAGCACGACAAAGATAACTCCAAGCACAACGAGTAGGATGGTCCATCTATATCTAATAAAAAAATCTCTAAAGCTCATAATACACCTCTTAATTATTATCTTTCGTCGTTTTTTTGTCAACCGCCGAAGTATATATAATTGGGATTTCCTTAACTGTCAGCCCAACTTGATCAGATACGGCTTGTCTCAACGATATTCTTAATTTTTCGGTCAGCGCGGGCAGCTCTGTATCCGCTATTGGGCGTAGTTTAAGTTTAACCGTCATACCCTCCCCTTGATCACATGGACGAACGCGCGGGGTACAGGCCGCAATAAGCCTATAAGACATGCAATGCCGATAAACAATAGCAGTTACGGCCTCTAAAGTTATCTCGGTTTTAGAGCCATCCTCCTCTTCATGTACGAGAATCGAATCTCTAGGGTTGTCCTCGTTGTTTTTTTGGAATGACCCTATAAACAAGCTTATCGATATCAACAATAAAATCATAAGTGCAATGCAAAATAAAACCTGCTTCGACGTATTATCAAGAGTGCCAACATTAATTTTATCGCTTATAGTATCGAATTGTGTAGCTCCAATATCGCAGAGAAAAAGAAAAATACAGGACGCTACCACAACGAGAAGCAGTAAATAGAGAACAATCCTGAATTTCATAGACAGTTTCATAGATCAACAACACCTTTCAAAATCATTTGCAGGAAATCAATAAATCAAAACCAATATTTTATATCCACTATAAGCCGACACCCGGGATTTACCCAAGGTCGGCTCATACACATAATTTAGAAGAAAAGCTAAGTGAAACGATCACTTGACTCTGGGTTCTTGTTTTTCTTCCTTTTGAACTTTTTTTACTGGTTTTTCAATCTTGCTCTCCGGAAAATTAATAGTCTGAACATATACGTTGACCTCTACAACGCGAAGTCCGGTCATAGTTTCAACAGCACCCTTAACGGCTTTTTGAACTTCCTGACAAACCTCGTGAATTTTAAAACCGTAATCAACGCCGACGCTTACGTCAATAGCAGCTTCTTCTTTACCAAGCTCAACTTTAACACCCTTTGTCATGCTCTTTTTTCCTAAAAGCTCAGTAAAGCCCTCGACAACGGTTCCTGTCATACTAGTTATTCCCTTTACATCCGCAGCCGCCAAGCTCGATATGGTTGCAACGACATCCGGGGCAAAGATAATACTGCCACCTTCGTAAGTGGTTACGCTGTTGACTTCTGTTTCATTTGCCATAACGAATTACCTCCTGTTATCTTTAATACTATTATATCAAAGATGAGGTCTTTTGCAAGCCTCCTGTGTGAAAAAATATGCAATTTATGAAACAATTGTGAATATTTTAATTTTTGTCACGCTTCGACAATGTTTGTCGTTGAAAAAGCACCTAAAAGACTATATAATTTTAGAGGAGGCATATTTATGACACTCTTAATTTTAAGCGACTCGGCTAATCTTTTTGACGCTATAAATAAAGCGAATCCCGAAAAAAAATTTAAACTTGCTGATGACACCGAGACCGAATTATGCGATGCCATACTTTTCGACGCGGATACAGAAAACGCTTTTTACAGATTGGAACGGGAAAAAAATCGATATAAAGGAATCCCTCTTTTTACGATAACTAGCGCCGGTACAACCGAAAATCTTATTGCACTCTCCGCCTTTGGATCGCTCTATACCTTCATTCGCCCTATTGATTGCGCCTTTATTCTTTCCAGGACGGAATCTTTTTTAAACGGAAGACAGCCACTGCTCTCGAACGCGGAAATTTCGGCAGAGGCTCTTTTAAATTATGTCGGCGTTAAACGCGAAGTCTTAGGTAGAAAATATTTAAAAAACGGAATAATCGCATTAGCTCTTTCCACTGTAGATCTTACATTTATATACGAATACCTTTCCTCTGAATTTAAAGAGCCGTATTCAAGAATAGAGCGCAATATGCGCTATGCGGTCGAAACGGCTTTCAATAAAGGCAATATATATGCACAATATGAGATTTTCGGATATACGGTAAGCCAAAAATCCGGCAAACCGACTAATCTTGAGTTTTTAAGCGCGCTTTCCGTTGCGCTTAAAGAAAAGCTCCTCTAAAAAGGTGATATAGGCGATATATTTAAACACCTTATAAAAGTTAAAAACAGATAAATTTGTTAAACTTTTTCTGTCTTTTTTCTTTTATAATATCTATCCCTCAATGCGCAAATTTACGATCCTATCTTCAACACCCGCTTTTAGAACTGCATTCAGCGCGGAATCAAAACGCCCAACGTCCGACGCAATATGCGCATCGCTCCCTATTATAAAGTTCGCGCCCGCCATAGCTGCTTTTTTAAGCATATCGGGATCACATGGATGATGATTATTGATTTCAAGTAAAATATTATTTTCCGCGCAAAACAACGCGAGTTTTTCTATATCAACCGATATATAAAGTGATGGGTGCGATATTATATCAATTTTGTTTTTCATAATAACATTGCAATATTCTTTTGTATTCAGCGCAGTATTTTTTACATGAAAAAACGATTCAAACAGGGCGCTCAGCGTAAAGCGATTTTTGACGAGTACACCTTTATGATAACCCATTATACGTACATCCAGCTTATCTTTAAGTTTTGGGATATCCGTCTTCCCTTTCCCAAGCATATTTAACTCAACACCCATTAGAATATTTATTTTATAGATTTCTCTAAGCTCTTCTATTTCGTTATAGAGCTTTAAAAAATCGTCGTCCGAAAGTCCGTAAAAAAGGTTTCCACCAGCATGTTCGCTTATAGCAATCGTCATCAGACCCGCATCTACGGCGCTCTTTACGATATCACGCGGCGAAGATTTTCCGTGACTATAGACGGTATGCGTATGCAAATCAGCTATTAAACGATAATTATTCATTGTTTTTTTTATTTTTTAAGCGGCATACCGCATAAATTTTAAAATTCATATATACCCCCCCATTTTATATTGGCACAAAAGTTCGTGACTAATACCGTTAAAAAAGTTGTCTAAGATACGCTTTAGGCAGATCCCAAAGTCATTTTATCAGAAGAAAAAAATTTTTCAAGGGTAAAATCCTAAAATTCAAATTTTGTTTTCATAGTACGATTTGCCTTTCTTATTTGAAAGACGTTATAATAAGGAGGGACTAAAAGCACCGTTTAAATTGGTGCTCGTAATAATATGACAAAAACGGGGGATTGATTTTGAAGCGGTTTCTATCTTACTTTATTGCGATTGCCGCAGCATTTATGTTTTTTTATACTATACTCTTTAGCTTTATTCAGTTTTCGGCCAATGACTCAGCATGGTTTGAAGCCGAATACTATAAGCTTGATACTTCGCGCCAAATAGGTATGAGTAATACCGATATAAATAAGGCTATGAAAGCGCTTATCGACTATATGGAAGGGCGTACAAACGATCTTGAAAAAGTAAAAGTAAAAATCAACGGCGACTCCGTAAGGATGTATAATAATAAAGATATAGACCACATGAAGGACGTTAAGGTTCTTTATCAAAATTGCCGAATGTTCAGAAATATAGCGGCCGTCTCCTTGATAGTTCTACTCGTCGCTGTTTTTCTTACTATGAAAAGGGATGCCCTTATTATACTCTCAAAGAGCTTCATTTGGGCTTTTTCTGCTATGGCCGTTATATTGGGCGCGATATTGATTTTCGCCGCCATAGATTTCGATGCTTTTTGGACCTTTTTCCATACTCTCGTATTTGATAACGAGCTTTGGTTAATAGACCCGTCCAAAAGCTATCTGATTTGGATTTGTCCTTCAACCTTGTTTTATGATATTATTACTCGATTTTTGATTTACTCTGGAATCGTGTTCGTTGCATTTCTTGGTGGCGCGATAACCTATCTCGCCGTTAGAAGACATAATCATAATACGCCGGTGTTGCGAAAAAAAGGTGAAAAATGATGCGATATGATACTGTTTCCGATAATGGACTAAACCAATTTAGAGATAAAAACGCGCCAATAACATTATCCATCGAAACCTCCTGCGATGAAACCGCGGCGGCGGTGCTTCGCGGTGGTCGTGAAGTTATCTCAACAAGCGTTTTTACGCAAATTCCTATGCATAGAGAGTTTGGCGGCGTAGTTCCCGAACTCGCTTCGCGTAGCCACGTTTTAAAGATACGAAGTGTTGTTGAAGACGCGCTTTTATCTGCCAAGATGACGTTTTCCGATATAGACGGCATAGCCGTAACGAACGGACCCGGGCTTTTAGGTGCGCTTCTTGTAGGGCTTAGCTATGCTAAGTCTCTAGCCTATGCACTTTCGATTCCCTATGTCGGTGTAAACCATATTGCCGGGCATATAGCGTCAAATTATCTCTCATATCCCGACTTAAAACCGCCTTTTATCTGTCTCGTCGCTTCCGGAGGTCATAGTCACGTTCTCGAGGTAAAGGGATATAATTCTTTTTCCGTATTGGGACAAACCCGTGACGACGCGGCGGGGGAAGCTTTCGATAAAGTAGCCAGAATTTTAGGTCTTCCCTACCCCGGCGGACCTGAGCTTGAAAAGCTGGCTAAAATCGGAGATAAAAACGCATATGAATTTAAATCCACTTTTAATAATCAGCAAACTCCGGATTTTTCATTTTCGGGTATAAAGACCGCCGTTATAAATACGCTTCATACGGAGGACGCGAAAAAAATAAAGGTTAAAAACGAAGATATAGCAGCAGCGTTTCAATATTCAGTTGTACAGACTCTTGCAAATAAGACCGTCTTAGCTGCGCAAAGGGCACATTCTAAAATCGTTGCTCTAGCCGGCGGCGTATCCGCAAACAATTCGCTTCGTGAAACCATGGCTGAACTTTGTGAAAAAAACGGTATGACATTTTATTGTCCTACCCTAAAATATTGTACGGATAACGGCGCTATGATAGGCTGCGCCGGGTATTATCTTTTAAAAGATGGAATAAATAGCAGCCTTTCCCTCAATGCACAGCCGAATTTAGCTTTGCACGAATAAAATCCCTACGAATATTAAACATATATCTCGCAATGACTTGAAAAAACGGATAATACGTGTTATAATTCCGGATGCAATTGCAATTTGGAGGTAAGTACATGGAAATCGTAAGCTTAATACTCAGCATAATTTTGGTTCTGTGCGCTGTTTTGCTAATAACCGTCGTTTTGGTTCAAAAAAGCAAGAGTGGCGGTCTCGGCGGCGCGTTTGGCGGCGATACTCAAAGCTTTACTCCGCGCGGAAAAGCGGCAAGCAAAGAAGCAAAACTTCAAAAATTGACCATTACAACAGCTATTATTATCGGTGTTTTGGCAATAGCGCTTATGATAATAAATCAATTTGTCGTGGCGTAAAAAAGAGAAAGCGTAGACGTTTAGTCGAGGTGAAAGTCCCAATAGGGGCTTTTTTCTTATTTGGATTTTTTTGAGTTACATATAAAAAACAAATTGCTCAAACGGTTTTCTTCTTATCTTTTTCTCTCAACCAGCGTTTACATAAATCAACAATATGTGATACACTAAAAAAATGCTAAAAAAGGAGTCTTAATATATATGGAAGTAATAAATAAAGCACCTATGGAAAATAAAATGGGAACAAAGCCCGTTGCCGGTCTATTGATCAAAATGAGTCTTCCCATAATGCTTTCGATGTTCGTAATGGCGCTCTACAACATAGTCGACAGTATATTTGTCGCGCAAGTCAGCTCTGAAGCTCTTACGGGAGTTTCCCTCGCTTTTCCGTTCCAGATGATACTGATTGGAGTCGGTGTCGGAACGGGTATAGGTGTAAATTCGCTAATATCTCGTAGCTTAGGAGAAAAAAATCAGCTTCGCGCAAATAATACGGCGAGCATAGGCATAATTTTAGCCCTACTCTCGGGGTTGCTTTTTTCATTGCTTTACTTTTTTCTCTCTGAACCGCTTATGCGAATTTTCATAAGCGACGATTTAATCCTACCTCAAGCTACTTCATATCTTAGAATATGCGGAACTTTTTGTACCTTCTCCATGATCGGAATAATGATGGAAAAGATAATACAGGGAACGGGAAGCATGATTCCCCCGATGGTAATTCAGCTTGCCGGCGCAGTAACGAACATAATTCTTGATCCGATTTTAATATTTGGATACTTTGGAATAACGCCCATGGGCGTAGATGGCGCAGCTATTGCGACGGTTATCGGTCAGGGATTTAGTATGCTCGTAGCGATACTTTTTTTAAGAAAAGATAAACAAATTTCAATAGGCTTCAGGGGCTTAAAAATTGATTGGTCTATTATAAAAGGAATATACAGCGTTGCAATGGCTTCCATCGTTATGCAGTGCATAGGTTCTTTTACGACTTTTGCTCTTAACGCTATACTAATGGTCTTTACTCCGGTCGCGGTCAATGTTTTAGGAATATATTTTAAGATTCAATCATTTGTGTTTATGCCCATTTTTGGTTTAAACTCAGGCGCACTGCCCATAATGGCTTATAATTACGGCGCAAAAAACAAAAAACGTTTTAAAGATACTCTGAAATATGGAATTATAATCGCCGTTTCAATAATGATTGTTGGCGTATTGGTTTTTCAGTTTTTCCCGGGAACTCTCCTCTCCCTATTTAACGCAGATAAAGTTATGTTGGATATGGGAACGCGCGCGCTCAGGATTATAAGCATATGTTTCCCCTTTGCCGCCGTCGGCATAATGCTCGTAACTATGTTTAACGCTCTCGGAAAGGGAATTTACAGTCTCATAGTCAGCGCAGCGCGTCAACTTCTCGTTATCGTTCCCGCGGCGTTAATTTTAGCGAATACCGTTGGGCTTGACGGAGTATGGTTTGCATATCCAATAGCAGAAATCGTCGGAATGGTTCTAAGTGCAATTTTCTTTAAGATTACTTATAAAAAGTATATTGCAAACATGTAGCGCGCGTTTTTCAGCTTCATTTGGGCACTTCACAAAAATATTTTTTTATGATATGATGCATTGATGACAAAAAACAGGAGGTTTTAGAGTGAAGCTTCTTTCAAAAATATTGCTCGTTGTGCTTCTCGTCGGCGTTTTGGTTACGACGATAATATTATTAGGCAACCTAGGCGGTGGAAAAGTTACCAATGCCGGTTCAGTTGTTTTAAATGAGGTTATGACTTCAAATAAGGGTTCGGTTATAGACCCGCATGGCGGGTTTCCCGACTGGCTTGAGCTTTATAACGACAGCGATAAAGATGCGGATATATCCGGCTTTGGACTTGGCGACAGCTTAACCGAAGGTGCAAAATATGTTTTCCCGGCGGGAACCGTTATAAAGTCTAAGGATTATATCGTTATATATTGCTCGGGTGATGCTGATGCCACAGGGGTTTTCGCACCTTTTAAATTAAGCTCGGCTAAAGACGATTTGATTTTCACTAATGTTTCCGGAAAGGTTCTTGATAGTATAAACTTAAAGGCGGTAACCTCGGGCGCTACTCTCGGACGCGACCCTAACGCTCTTGAAAGTTGGATTGAGTTTAAAGAGCCTTCCCCCGGATATCCGAATACGGAAGATGGTGCAAAGGCTTATCGTGAAAGCGTCTCTAAGGGAACCGATATTGGTCTTTATATAAACGAGTTTATGGCATCTAACTCAACGACACTTCTCGACGTAAACGGAGAATATTCGGATTGGATAGAACTTTTTAATACTACCGATAAAGAAATTGATATTTCCGGTTTTGGTATAAGCGATAATATACAGCAGCCCCTTAAATATCAATTCCCATCTGGTACTATAATAAAAGCTAAAAGCTATCTCGTTATTCATTGTTCCGGTCAGGAGGGACTTATTGATTCCGAGATTCACGTTCCGTTTTCTTTAAGAGCCTATGAAGAGGACGTTGTCCTTTCAACTAAGAAGGGTCAAGTTCTTTCCAGCTTCTCATATACGAAACAGGAAAGCGATCGGTCTATGGCAAGAACGCCGGACGGAACGGGTGAATTTAAAATATCCTCAACGCCAACTCCTGGCTATCCGAATACTGAAGAAGGATATAAGGCCTTTACAGAGGCACACCCAACTCAAACTTCGGCCGTCTTTCTTTCGGAAATAATAGGACTTAATAATAGTTATTATCCGACCGATAGCGGTGAATTTTTCGACTGGGTAGAACTTTATAATTCTTCGGATGCGGCGGTTAATTTAGCGGGATATGCCCTTAGCAACAACGGGGGAAACCCTGCAAAATGGGTATTCCCGGATGTTTCGATAGCCCCGAAAAGTTATATGGTCGTTCTCGCTTCGGGAAGAGATGTTAAAGATACGCAAAAAAAAAATTTAGAGACGAATTTTCGAATCAGCGGATCCGGGGAAAGCGTCTATTTATTTAACCCCGATGGGATATGCGAAGATAAACTGCTTGCTAAAGGGTTTACGGGCGATATGAGCTATGGTAGGGCGCTAAACGGTACTCTTTTATGGTATAAAACACCGACTCCCGGAGGAAAAAACGCCGAAGGCAAGTCCGGCTTTACAACAGAACCCGAATTCGTTACAAAGCCCGGCATCTTCGATAATCCGATTACTGTACAACTCAGCGCAGCTTCCGGCGAAACTATCCATTATACTATCGACTCTTCAACGCCTACCGAAGCTTCCCCTATCTATACCCAACCTATAACCATTGAAAAAAATACGGTTATCCGCGCGATCAGCGTTAAAGATGATGCCTATGCCGGCTTTGTAAATTCGGGAACTTTTCTCTTTAAAACTGATGGTGTTAACCATGCGCTTCCCGTCGTAACCCTTGTAACCGATAATAAAAATCTTTGGGATCCGGAAACCGGTATATATACTTATGGCAGTAAATGGGATCCTGATACCGACGAATGGCCCTACTGGGAAACTCCCGCTAACTTTTTTCAGGATTGGGAACGCCCTGCTTCATTCGAAGTGTTTTCAGATACCGGAGAGCAAGTTTTCCAACAAAACGTTGGCATATGTATAAGCGGCTCGTTTGGTCAGGGACGCGAACAAAAGGGATTGGGAATTATAGCGAGAGACGAATATGGTGAAAACCGTCTTGATTATCCGTTTTTCGAGGATCTTCCCTATACTAGTTATAAAGCCCTCGTTCTTCGTTGCGGAGCACAGGATCAAACTCTTTCTAAAATAAGGGATGAGCTGTCGGTGGGACTTTTAAAGGGCAGCGATGTAAATTTCTTATATCAGGATTATAAACCGTATGTACTGTATTTAAACGGAAAATACTGGGGCGTATACTTTATGCGCGAAAAACGCAACCGCTTCTTTGTCGCTCAACACGAGGGAACGGATAACGTTACCGATATGAACCTAATAAAATCAGCTACAAGAGTAAACTACGGAACGGCTGGAAACTGGGCTGAGCTACAAACGTTCGTAAAAACAAAAGATCTTACGAATCCCGATAATTTTAAATATCTCGATGCCCGCGTAGATCTTGACAGCTTTATGGATTACATGATCTGCGAGATATACGTCGCTAACTCCGATTATTGGAACATACAACATTATCAATTGGACAATGGCAAATGGAAATTCATATTCTACGATTTTTGTTGGGGATTCCATAATGTTAACCATACAACACTAACGGAGAGACTTAAAGCGAAACAGCCTTGTTCTGAGTTCTTATCCGCTCTTTTAAAGGTTCCCGAATGGAAAGATAAGTTTTGCAGGAGATTTGCCGAGATTCTGAAAACAGTCTACGAACCCGATCGCGTACTTGCTTTGATAAACGAACTTTATGATCAGGTTGAACCGGAGATAAAGCGCGAGAGAAGTATATTCAACTCCTTAGATTCTCCTTACTTTGACTATGTCGATCCTCTTAATGTATCATCATACAATACGTTCCAAACGTATATAAAACGTGAAAAAACATTTGCAACGGATAGACCCGCTATTATTAAAGCTGAGCTTCAAAGTGTTCTTAATTTGAGCGACACTTATATGAAGGAGGTATTCGGATGAACGAGACTAAAAAACCAACCTTCAGGCATGAACTAAAATATTATCTTTCACATACCGACTATGTGCTTTTACAAAAGCGTCTCCGCGCAACTATGCAAAGGGATACACATACCGATAAAGATGGGATGTATTTTATCCGCAGCCTTTATTATGACGACATAAACGATGCGGCGTTTCGCGAGAAACTTTCGGGCGTTGACGACAGAAATAAATATCGCATAAGAATATATAATTTAAGCGATGAAATGATTCGCCTTGAATGTAAACATAAAGAAGACGGCTATATATCGAAGTCATCGATAAGGCTTTCTCGCGCCGAATGCGACGAGCTTTTATGCGGGAACTATGCGTTTTTATACGAAAGACCCGAACCTTTTGCGCGAAGCATGTATATTGAATTTAGAACGCGCCAGCTATTGCCTCGCGTAATAGTTGACTATTGGCGTGAGCCATTTGTATTCTCTTATGAGGATGTTAGGATCACCTTTGACACCGATATACGCTCGGCTTATCGCTCTACGGATCTATTTAACCAAAAGCTTCTTACCTATCCTGTCGCGGTAGACGGGTTAAATACGATTCTCGAAGTGAAGTTTAACCGAATTCTGCCGACACATATACGTATGCTTTTGCAGGTTGAAAACCCTCTCCGCTCTGCCGCCAGCAAATACGTCTTGTGTAGAAAATTTGAGCTATGATGCTCTTTTGAATAAATTTAATTTCGGAGGATAAAAATGAACGATATTACACAGGGATTTAATTTGCAAGACGTTTTCAAAAGCTCGGTAGGCCTTCCAACCCTGCTTTTGACTCTTGGAATGGCAATTGTCGTAGGTATATTTGTCTTTTTCATATACAGAAAGACTTTCGGCGGCGTTATGTATTCGCGAAACCTCAATATGAGTTTCGTACTTTTAACGGTTGTAACGAGCCTCATGTTGATGCTTATCAACAACAACTTAACGCTCAGCCTGGGCATGGTAGGTGCTCTCTCTATAATCAGATTCAGAACCGCGGTTAAGGATCCTATGGATACCGTATTCATGTTCTGGGCAGTCGGCGAAGGCATTGCGGTAGGTACGCATTTTTTCTTTGAAGCTATAATTGCGGCAATTGTAATCGGAGTTGTTCTCGTCGTCATGAACCTGTTTAAGTCAAAAGTGAGTATGCCTTATCTCCTAATAATCCATTATGACGAGCGCGCTTCTCAAACAATAAAACAGGCTATAAAGCAGCTCCCTAACTCGCGTTTAAAGTCTAAGGTAGTTCAAAGAGACGGCGTTGAGCTTACCCTTGAGATACGTTTAAAGAGTGACGAAACCGGGTTTGTCGAAAAGCTAATGCGCCTTGAAGGTGTTTTCGATGCGACCCTCATTACTCATCAGGGCGATATTGTTGCCTGAAAAAAACCAACGTTTCTTATAAATAAAAATCAACGATAAACCTCAATGAAGCGTTTTAAAATGGGCGGATAAAACCGCCCATTTATATTTATCATTCATACCAAAGAATGCTTAGAATAAGCCCCGATACAACGCCGAAAAGTCCGCTTAAAAGGGCTGTCGGTATCGCATGGCGAGTCTTTTTTATTCCAACCGATCCGAAATAAAGTGAAACGGTATAAAATATTGTTTCGGTCGAACCTATTATTATAGCACCGGCAAATGAAGCGAATGAATCCGGCCCGGTTTGTTTGAAAATATCGTTTAGAAGCGCCATAGATGCGCTCCCGGAAAATGGGCGCAATATTATAAGCGGGACAAGCTCCGATGGAACGCCTAAAGTTGAGAACGTCGGAGCGCAAAGATTCATTAAAAAGGTGAGCACTCCCGAATCTCTAAACACGTTTAACGCAATCATCATGGTAGCCATAAACGGCAATATTTTTAAGATAATTGGGAGCGCATCCATCGCCCCTTTTACAAACGAATCGTATACAGAAACGCCCTTGATCAACGAATATACAACAAGTGCTGCCAGTAATAGGGGCAATATCATATTCATTTCTTAGATTTACCCCATTTTTCGAAAAGTTTGCATATGGCTATCGCGGAGATAAAGCTGACTATCGATGCCAAAAATGTCGGAATTACAATATTGTATGGGTCTTTTGCCCCTGTTGCGGTTAAAAGAGCCAGTATCCCTGTCGGAAGAAACTCAATAGCTGCCGAGTTTAGCGATAAAAACATTACCATGTCGTTTGTCGCGCGCTGAGGCTCTGTATTTAATTTTTGCATTTCTTTCATTGCGGCAAGCCCAAACGGAGTCGCAGCGTTTCCCATCCCAAAAAAATTCGCGGCTAGGTTCAACGTTATAGGCGCAATAGCTTTTTCGGCTTTCGGGAATAATTTTGAAAGAGGTCTTTTCATAATGCGCGCAAGTCCCTCTATCAACCCCGCATCCTTTGCAACCTGCATAAAGCCCATCCAAAGCATATGCGCCCCAGTGAGCTTTAGACAAAGGGTTACCGCTTCTGCCGCACCGTTTACCATGCTATCTATTGTTTTTGACGCATCTCCGGTTATTATGCTCACCGCGATTCCTATGCTTATCATGAATACAAATATTCCGTTCATAAGTTCTACCTCATTAAAGAGTATGCCGAATATCTCGCGTTTATGGGTAATGATTTTTTATCGACAGTTCTTTTATATTTTATGTTTGCAACATTAAAAGCATTATGCTATAATAAACATGTAAATAAAAAACAT
Source organism: Clostridia bacterium (assembly GCA_036654235.1). Taxonomy (GTDB): domain Bacteria; phylum Bacillota; class Clostridia; order Christensenellales; family CAG-138; genus JAVVSK01. The sequence continues at coordinate 90,695 of JAVVSK010000004.1, forward strand.
CGCGCTAAATTGGAATTCGGTCAGGCTCTAGGCTCATCCGAAACAGCATCCTTGCTACCGTGTAAGTCGGGTCTTTTTCTGCGCGAGGTATGATCGCTTCAAGGGTAGCGTGGAATACTAAACTTTTAGACTTTCCACCTTCTTTTCGCGAGAAGGCTTTTTCTTTTCGCGAATTTTTTACAGCCACCTCATACCGGAAAGGAACACATGAAAAAAATTTTAACGGTTCTCCTCGTTCTGGCTATGCTCCTGAGCTTTACCGCCTGTAAAGACTCGGAGAAGCCTACCCCCTCCGCAACGCCGATTTCAACGGTTGCCGTAAGCCCAACGGCTGAAGCGACTTCGAAAGCTACGTCTACTCCTCTTGAATCTGCTTTAACTTGCACATTGACCATAGATTGCACTCGCATATTGGAAAACATGGACAAGTTTAATGCAGCTAAAAAAGAATTCCTCCCCAAAGACGGAATTGTTGTCGCTCAGAAATCCGTTTCCTTTAAAGAAGGAGAGACCGTTCTCGACATGTTAAAATCATATTGCGAAGATAACAAAATTCAAATCGAAGCCCTATATACCGAAGCTTATAAATCCTATTATATTAAGGGCATAAATCAGATATACGAGAAGGACTGCGGAGAAGAGTCCGGCTGGGCATACTTTGTAAACGACGTTATGCCAACGGTTGACGCGGGAAGCTATGTTCTTAAAGCCGGCGATAAGGTAGGCTTTATCTACTTCTGCTCATATTCTGATTCTATATTCGAAACACCCGCCCCGTGAACATCGCATCTTTACATCCGGTAGTACATATTGGCTTTTATTTGGTGGTTATTGCCTTTTCTATTGCCTTTTTGCACCCGGTTTTCTTAATTATCTCGTTCTTAATTGCCCTCTCCTTCGCAATTTTGCTTAGGGGGGGCAAAGCTGTTAAGTTTGCTCTTTGTTTTATTTTCCCGACAATTATAATTTTCTCTCTCGTAAATGCTATTACCTCTCACTATGGCGTTACTAATCTGTTTAAATTGGGAATTAACTATATTACTCTCGAATCTATAGCATTTGGTCTAGCATCGGGGACGGCTTTTTCTACGGTTATAATCTGGTTTTTCTGTTTCAACCAAACCGTTACAACAGATATGATGCTAGATGTCTTTTCTGTTTTCTCGCGAAAAATCGCTCTCGTTATATCAATGGCGCTTCGCCTTGTTCCTCTTTATAATATGCGCCTAAAAAAAATGCACGAAGTTTCAGGATCTGAGAGTAAAAATTTTTTTTACAGCGTAAAACTTGCCGTTCTAACCTTATCTGGTCTTATATCTTGGGCACTTGAACAGTCGGTAATAACGGCGGACTCTATGAGTGCGCGTGGCTACGGTATCGGTTTAAGCCGCAAGCGAACATTAGGTAAGTTTTCCAAAACGGATGCGCTTGTTCTCGTGCTATTACTATTATTTACTGCCACAATAATATTTTTTGGCGCTTCTGGTCAAGCAGCCGCGCAATATAATCCGCGCATAATCTTCTCCTCTCCTCCTGTGTATTTTATAATTTTATACACGCTGTTTTGCGCATTTCCTATAATTTTTGATAGTTTTGAGGTTTTCCTATGGCATCTGTCGCGTTCCAAAATTTAAGTTTTATATACAACGGCGCAAAAAAAATCGCGCTTAAAAATATAAACCTTTCTATAAAGGAAGGTGAATATGTCGTTGTTATCGGAGAAAGTGGCTCTGGAAAAACAACGCTGCTTCGTCACCTTAAACAGGCTCTTTGTCCCCACGGTATACGAACCGGCAGCGTTTCTATATTTGGCTCGGATAATCTTAGTCCTCGTGACGATGCCCTTAATATTGGATTTGTCGTTCAGGATGCAGATGCACAGGCTGTTTGCGATACCGTACTCCGCGAAATACAGTTTGCTCTTTTAAATTTAGGTTTTAGCGATGAAGATATTCGCGCGCGAACGGCGGAAACTGTCGGCTTTTTATCAATAGACTCTCTGCTTAATAAAAAAATATCGGAATTGAGTGGAGGTCAAAAACAGCTGGTAAACCTTGCTTCCGTTATGATCCTGCGCCCAAAAATTTTAATTCTTGATGAACCAACGGCTCAGCTAGACCCTATTGCTGCTAACGACTTTTTATCCGCCGTAAAACGGCTTAACTCTGAATTTGGCGTTACCGTTATACTATCTGAACATAGACTTGAAACAGTAATGCCCGAGGCGGATATGGTTATAGTATTAGAAAATGGGAATCTTTTAGCGTTCGATACACCTAACGCAATAGGTAAATTTTTACGCAACTCTAAAAATCCATTGCTTTTTTCTATGCCAGCGCCTATATACGTTTATTCGCAAATAGAATCTACATTACCCTGTCCGCTTACCGTCGCCGAAGGTCGGCGTTTTTTATCCGATATAACGAACAATACTGAACCTAAGGCTTTGTTCCTCGATAATGAAGAAAGCAAAGGCGAAATTGCGCTTGAGATTAAAAATGCATGGTTTAGATATGAAAAAAACTCGCCCGATATTTTAAAGGGTCTTGATTTTTACGCTAAAAAAGGCGAAATAACCGCAATCATGGGCGGTAACGGTCTAGGAAAAACGACGCTTTTAAAAGTCATAGCCGGTATAAACCCCGTCTATCGCGGGAAAGTAAATGTGTTTCCCGAAAAACCAAACCGAGGTTCTATTGCACTTCTTCCGCAGGATGCGAGTGTCTTATTTTTACATGAAACCGTCCGTGCGGAGTTAAATTTTTATATGGTCGACGAAATATACCGTGAAGAAATGATAACTGCGTTTAAGTTGGGTGCTCTTTTAGATATGCATCCCTTTGATCTCTCGGGAGGCGAACGTCAGCGCCTAGCTCTCGCAATTATCCTTTCAAAGAAACCGGAAATATGCCTTCTCGACGAACCCACTCGCGGAATGGATGCGAATTTTAAACATTTTTTGACTAAAACGCTTAAAAGCCTAAATACTACTTTTATAATCGTAACTCATGATGCTGAGTTTTGTGCTGAAACCGCGGATACGACCGCATTGTTTTTCGATGGGGGTATCGTTTGTCAAAAACGAACTAGAGCGGTTTTTATGGACAACTGTTATTATACAACGGCCGCTAGCCGAATGGCGCGGCATGTGTTTTCGGACGCGATAACGTCGGATGAGATTGTTTTTGGAATCACGGGTAATCCGGAAAGTCAGATTTTTTCGCGTATTGATAACAAAACTATTGATAAAAGAAGCGATTTTGAAGCTACCACGATAGAACCTTCGAAAAAAGAAACAAAATCGCGAATGAAAAAATTGGTTTCGAAAAATAAAACATTACCTATCACGCTTTTATCTCTTGCTTTAATCCCTATTGTAATCGCAATTACTTATATTTTAAATATTAACTATTATTTTACCAGCGTTTTAATCGCAATTTTAACTATCGTTCCGTTTTGGGTATCGTTTTCAAATCGCCCTCATAAGGCACGCGAGGTTGTTTTAATAGCCGTACTCATAGCTATCGCGGTAGCTTCGAGAGTCGCGTTTTTCTTCGCGCCGTCGTTTAAACCTATGGGCGCATTCATAATTATAGCCGGAATTTGTTTCGGCGCAAACACGGGCTTCATGGTAGGCTCGGTTTCCGCTCTCGTTTCTAACTTTTTCTTTGGCCAGGGTCCCTTTACTCCTTTTCAAATGTTAGGTTTCGCGCTTATCGGCCTCTTTGCCGGACTTATTTTTAATAAGCGTCGAAACCTCATTTTTGTTTCTGTCTACTCTTTTCTATCAACATTTGTTATATACGGTTTAATTGTAGACTTTAATTCTATTCTTATGCTTGGTGTTCCTTTAACTTTCTACGCAATGCTTCCTGTATATCTTGCGGGTGTTCCCCTTAACCTTATACATGCCCTTGCGGTTTTTCTTTGCACCTTATTTATTTTTAAGCCCGTTGAAAAAAAACTTTCGCGTGTTGTACGAAAGTATTCGCTGTTTGATTTTTCATATGATTCTATTTAGTGCAACGCTTTGTTTTTTTAACTTAAATTTATGATTTTTTTAGTATGAAATAAGAGCGAATGCGGTCGAAACCGCATTCGCTCTTTTCTGTTTTCATTCGTAATCAAAAATTAAAGTCCGCGTTTTTCGCGTTCTTTAACAAGGAATGTCGCGACATGAATACCCTTACTCCCGCGCCCAAATCCCTCGTCCGCGCCCGCTTTTCTAGCGCCTTCACTACTCACCTGCGTTCCACCGGCAGCAAACATAAGTTTATCGCGAACACCCATCTCCCGCGCTATACGGTCAATATTTGCTATATTTTTATAGTGAATATCATCGTGACTTATTATAGTCGAAGCCAACATAGCGTCCGCATTAAGCTCTATCGCGGCATTTACCAGCTTTTCGGGAGGAACAGACGTACCTAAATACTGAACCTCTATGCCATATTTTTCGATTCCACCATGTTTAATATCGATTATCTCCCTAAGCCCAACAGAATGTTCGTCCTCGCCTATTGTACCGCAAACGATTCTCATGGGTCTAGCCTCAATGGCCGCGCGAATATCGGTTTCACTCATAGTTTCCGGTTCTTTCGGAATAACGAGCTTATCGATATCTATTTCAAATCCAATTTTACCCTTAACCTCAATTCGCGTTCCCTCAACGGGATGCATTATCTCGCGATTTATGCATTCAATCTCAGTCAGCCCCATGCGCCCCGCAACCTCAAGAGCCGCCGCCTCGGCAATATGCTTCTCGGTTGGAAAGAAAAGGGTAAGCATTACTGTTCCGTCTGCCAACCATTCCATTTCGGGACGGATCTTTTCGCGCTTTATTGGTTTAAACGCTGCTGTAGCTTCCATTCGCTTATTGCAATTATCCTCCGCGTCAAGCTCATCGATATAAACGATCATATCTGGATTCTCGAATGTACAGCCACCTATTAGCGCCGACGGGTTATCCTTTAATGTAGGATCATACTGTTCAACATTGTTATAGCCGAAATGCGCCGTAACAGGTGCCATATAGTCAGCTTCGCGCTTTATAACCGTTCCCGCACCAACTCCACCATTTATTTTCCTAGCAATTCCGTCTCCGTTTCTTTCGGGGTAAATCCCCGAGTCGACGAAGTAGCCGGCTTCAACAGCCTTAAAATAGCCACCCATATCCAATATTTCCTGCATAAATAAAACGGCGCGCTCTTTAAGTTCCCTAACCTCCTCGCGAAGATAGCCATCTTTCTTCAGCTCGACCATATCCATCAACCCGTCCAGACCGATAAGCGCCTGCTTCGCCGTATCACATGCTTCAATATTGTATATATGCCAAGGTACGTTTCGCCCTTCATCCGGAGTTATTGTCGATTGGATATCCGCACTCGTAAGCTTCGAAATAAGCATGTTTAAAACATGTGTAACCGTCGCTTCGCGGGTACTCGCTTCAATATATTTCGTATTCATTTGTGCGCGCATACGGTATTCCGAAAATAGCTCACGAAGAGCAACGGCATACGGTAAATCCATATATACACATGGCGCGGGTGTTGCCGTCGGAGGAACCGTAGAGAGACAGACGTTGCCCTTAGGTATTCCGACTTTTGCAGAAAACATCGCGTTTATCGCGTGCTGAACCATAAGCTCGGGCATTACCTTCCAAGCTTCGCGCGCCGTAGCGTTAGCGTTATGCGCCCCGTCTATTTGTGCCATGCCCGCCCAAGCTATAATCTTTTTTGATTCACAGGCATCGACAAACGAACGCACCATATTTATATTTCTATATATAACATTATACTGCGGGTCCTGATGAACTCCGTTTACGCCCTCCTCAGCGAACATAACGGCAATATCCGGTCCCGCAACGCCGCTTACGTAACTATGATAATTTATCGGACGACCTACCTCGTCCTCTATCATATCGAGAGCTTTTCTTTGCGCCCGCACCTGTTTCCTGCTTATCGGAACGCCACCTACGCCCTGCGGAGTACCCTCGATAAGCCCATCAAAATGCGACTGCCCCGCGGTTCTTATAACCATTATATGATCAGCGCCATGATGAGCCGCCATTCGCATACGCCTTATATCGTCCTCAAATCTTCCGCTACTTATTTCGGTAGTTATAACGGGGTCGGGCTGAGGATCTATATCTGAAAAATAATGTGCCGGTGGAAGAGGTACGCTCTCTTTAAGTGGCTCTGAACAATCTCTATACGTAAAAGGTCCCATTTTAAGATTGTCAACATGCGTACGCCATGTCCAACCGCGCCTTCTCGGGCGATAATTTTCAAGATCTTTTAGAACCTCATCGACATCGATGTTTTTATCTTTATCCAATGTGTAATCGCTCATTATTTACCCCCTTAAAAAAGCGCCTTCGCTTCATCCCATGCATCGTTTTCGACGAGACTTAGCCCCGCCTCACGTATTGTCTGACCTTTTTTCTTTGAAAGCCTATATATAATATTCCCAGCTCCATGCCCCAAAAGAGAACGTTCCAAGCACCCGTAAACGATGGCCTTTGCCTCTATCGATGAAAAGCCCATTCGAAGCAGGACGCTGCGTTCAATAGCCGGCGTTGTATTATCTCTTCCCAATTCTATCATTGGGGCGGTCATTTTATCGGCAAGCTCCCAAAATAAGGTTTTAAGCTCGTCATCATTAAGATTCTTAACGCCCTCGCGGCGGGTTTCATAATCATCCTGTCTTTTCATATTATTTTCCCCTTTTAATTTCCGCTATAGTTTCCTCAACATATGCGGGAGTTGTCTTAGTTTCTTCCGCAAGGAAAATTATATCCGCGGCTGTCGGTTTATTTTCGCCTATCATCGAAAGTCCCGTCTTTATTCGCGACGTTCTTAGGTGTTCCATGCTCGTTTCGCGCGCCTTAATCATGTTCGGGTGCGATGGGAAAATTATACTTTTTCCCGGAACTTCGTCGTCCGGATTTCCGAAGCGAACGTCTATACCGTTATCTCTCGCAAAAGAAATTTGCGGGTTAATATGCTTTCCGGCACCAGTATATTCGGTTTCCTGTACAACTATCGTCTTATCCGCATCCATTTGTTGCGATAGGGCGAAGGCCGCGGCTAGGGCTGTGTTCCCGGCCGGACCTTTTTCGAGCCCCTCAAGAGCCGCCAAAACCTCAGTTATATAGAACACTTCACCCTGATTAACCGTTACATATCTGTCCATATATCTAAGCGGTCTCGCGGCGCTCCGCGGAACATCCGACCTATCGGGGTTAATTGCGAACGGTATTCCGAAGCCGGTATGACTTGTCGTAAATGATTTTTTATTAAACTGTTCATCACTTGCCATATGAAGCCCGCGAAGGTTGACGCTCGCCGCTATTATATCGGTTTTACAACCCGCCTTTAAAAGTCCGCGCGCTGTCCCCGTAAGGTTTCCGCCTCCCGCATTTGAACAAACGACAGCATCCGGTTCGCAACCTAAATTTGCTCTGAACTGCGTCGCTATTTCGTAGCCTAAAGACTCTATACCGGCTATTCCGAAAGCCGTATAAAGCGAAGCATTGAAATAATCGGTCTCCTCTAAGAGGCGAAGGAACATATAGAAAAGCTCGGGTCCTACGGTGAGTTGAATAACTTCAGCACCCAACGCCTCGCATTTTCTCGCCTTTTCAATTATCTCGGGCTGACCCTTCCCGTGACTGTCAAAACATTCCTGAACCACTATGCATTTAAGACCCGCCATAGCGCAAACGGACGCTACCGCCGCGCCGTAGTTTCCGCTCGTCGCGCTTATCGCGCCTTTATAGCCCAGCTTTCTCGCCTGATAAACGGAAATTGCCGCGCGCCTTACCTTAAAGCTTCCCGATGGGTTCGCCGCCTCGTCTTTTATAAATATCCTAGCGCCCTTTCCCGCCGGAGCGCAAGCTCTCGCGAGAGCCGTTATATTTTTAAGCTCCATTATACGAGTATCGCCTATTGAAAAACTTTTTTGTATATTTATTATATCCTCTAGAGAATAGCCGGTATCCTTCATCATGCCTTCGTAATCGAAAGCTATGCTGCCGCTCTCATATTTGTCATAGTCCATTCCGACGGCGCGCTTCATTATTTCGTTTTTTCTCGCCATAACCGCATCGTAAGTATTATTCATTGCGCACCTCCAAAAACTATTTTTTTAACCGTATCTCCGATAACTAAAAGCTCGGGGATCAAGTTTCCGAAACTATGCGTATAATGTGGGCTTTCGTCGCAGACTTTTCCCGTTACGTTTCTTCCCGTTCTCGTTATTACGGTAGCCGTATCACCTATATCCGCAGCTTCCGTCAAAAAACCCTTTACCCACATTTCGAGGGGAACTTTATGCGTATCATCCGGAACTGCGGATGCGCGCGCGGCGCTCTCCAAAACAACGCTGTGTATAGTTACATAATCGTTTTTCTTTGCCATAGTTATTCTCCTTATTTTTCTATATAATTTCTGAAATCCCCCATTATGGCGTGCGGAACGGGCATATTTATCATAGTTTTAAGTCCGGGTCGCGCGTTTATAACATGAGGAATCATATTTACACACATGGCTATAGTTCCTATTCCCCCGTCGACCTCGGGACGAATTGCCATATTTACCGGAGGCTTACCCGATAGTTCTATATAGTCGCCGGTATGTGTACCTTCCATCTCCGGCTCTATCTGCTGCGGATGGTACATGTCGATTTTAACCTCGCCGTTTACGTAGCCCTGCCCCGTCATATTAACTCCGGCTACATCGCCCGCTTTCGCGAATCCATATGGCGATTTTCTATCTACGTTCGTCACTATCGGCTGCATCTGTTGCTCAAACTTATCTACGTTAAAACCTATAGCCTCCGCTATCATACCTACGGACTCTGAAAAGCCAACATGACCCGCAAGAGCTCCCGTTTTTAAGCCATCCTCAAATTCCTTTACGCTTATACCTACGCCCTGTTCCTCCATAACGGCGGGTCCAAAAGGAGAAAGACTGTTGACTCTCCTACAAAGTACCTTATCAACATCCGTCATGCAGCCGCTTAGACATATAGCAAGAAGATCCATCATGAGTCCCGGATTTATCCCCGTCCCTAAAACGGTTACTCCGTTGGCTTTCGCGGCAATGTCTATTTTCTCGGCCAGTTCGGGGTTTTGAGCCTTAGGATAGCTCATCTCTTCCGCCGTGCTTACTACATTTACGCCTTTTTCGATTATTCTTATAATTTTATCGTATGCTTTTTTTGTAAAGCTATCCGTCGCAAGAACGCATATATCACAGGAGCCTTTTTTAACGACTTCATCAATATTCGCATTCACAATAACGTCATCCCGCCCGTCGCGCTCTACGTTTAAAAGCTCAAATATGCTTTTATTTACTCTATCCGCCCTCATATCGCAAACGCCGGTAATCGTTACGCCTTTTTTCCCGAGCAATACCTTAACTATTCCAGATCCCATTGCGCCAAAGCCCCAAACAGCTACTCTTACATTTTCCATTGCCATTGTCTCCTAAAAAAATTGTTCTTATAATTATAACATATCTTTTGTTTTTTTGCAGTGCGCTTTGGCATATTTTCACGCAAACTGCATGAAGCGGTTTTCGCAACAGAGTGCATAACCCATAGAATTTTTAAATCTTCCACAAATCAAATTCTTTACATATGTTTTTTTCATTATTGATACCTATGCTAGAATCTTTTTCTAAACACAAAAGCTTACTACTAACCTCAAATAGCTTCAAAATATTAAGTCTCTATTTTCGAATAATATTTAAGCTGTAAGTCGTCTGCTTTTCAATATTGCGATTTTCGCCCTCGCGAAAAGTCATATCTAAATGCCAATGATAACTTCCCACTGTCCAATGACCACGAAGCGCCCTCGCGATTTCTTTCGCATTAAACGGTAAAGTGCCGATAAAATATAGTTTTTCTATGGTTTTTTTGCCGTCTTTAACGATCGTATTGTGCATCATACCAGATGTCCAGCAATTCGTGAATAGCTGTTATTTTGTTGGATTTTTAATCAATACGCTTCTGACCTAACCAAACCCGCTATCATATACCGCGCTCACATCAAGATATTTCAGTCATTCTTCCTTCTTGATTTATTATTTTTCTGTTTTTTGTTTATATTTTGTTTACTCGTTTGCTTGGCGTGTAAAAAATGTCGAGAATATATAGCTAATTGTCGATAGCTGTGCTATAATAAAGAAAACAAACGAATAAAAAAGAGGAGCAAAAAAAAAAGAAACATGTCTGTAATCGACGCCATAGTCGCTAAAGCGAAAGCAAACAAAAAACATATTCTCTTGCCCGAAGGTAATGAAGAGCGCACTATAAAAGCCGCTGAAATTATCACAAAAGAAGGCGTAGCAAACGTTACTCTCTTTGGAAATATTGACGAAATAAACGCCAAAGCAAAAAAACTATCAGTAAATTTAAACGGCATAGGTTTAATAGACCCAAATAAAGATTCAAAACTCAAAAATTATGTTGAAAAATTTTATGAGCTTAGAAAAGCGAAGGGCATAACCCCCGAAAAAGCGGATATTCAAATGAGAGATCCGCTATTTTTTGCCTGCATGATGCTAAAGGAAGGCTTAGGGGACGGCATGGTTGCCGGAGCTATAAACACAACGGGAAATACGCTTCGCCCCGGACTCCAAATTGTAAAACAAGCGAAAGGTATTTCAACCGTTTCGAGCTGCTTTATTATGGAAGTACCTAATAAAGCTTATGGACAGGACGGAGTTTTGGTATTTGCCGATTGCGCCGTTAACCCTATGCCTACTTCGGAACAACTTGCCGATATCGCTATATCTTCAGCAAGCACCGCGCGCCATCTTTGCGCGATAGATCCGAAAGTCGCTATGCTTTCGTTTTCAACGAAGGGAAGCGCTTCTCATGAGGTAGTAGATAAGGTTCGAAACGCGACCGAGCTTATTCATTCGCTTGCTCCCGATCTTTCCTGCGACGGAGAACTTCAAGCCGACGCGGCTCTCGTTTCATCAGTCGGCGCGCTTAAATGCCCAAACAGTACCGTTGCCGGTCATGCTAATATACTTGTTTTCCCTGATTTACAGGCGGGCAATATTGGCTATAAATTAGTTCAGAGACTTGCCGGAGCAACCGCGCTCGGTCCAATTTGTCAGGGATTTGCGAAGCCAATAAACGATTTATCGCGTGGATGCAGCATTGAGGATATTGTATCCGTAGTCGCCATAACTGCGGTTCAATCTATGTGAGGTGGTAAAATTATGAAAGTTTTAATTATAAATGCCGGTAGCTCGTCTCTAAAATACCAACTTATGGACTCCAAAACGAATGACGTTATAGCGAAAGGTCTTTGCGAAAGAATCGGAATGAACGGCTCAGTTATAAGCTATAAGTCAAATACGGGAAAGAGCTTCAAAAAAGAATCCGAAATGAATGATCATACGGATGCCGTAAAATTAGTTTTAGATGCTCTCGTTAATAAAGAATCGGGCGTATTAAAATCCATGGATGAGATAGATGCCGTAGGGCATAGAGTTGTTCATGGTGGGGAGCTCTTTAATTCCTCTGTATTAATTACCGATGAAGTTATAAAGGCAATTGAGAAGCTTTCGGAGCTTGCCCCGCTACATAACCCCGCTAATATAATGGGGATTCTTGCAACTAAGAAAATAATGAAAGATAAGCCTATGGTTGCCGTTTTTGATACGGCATTCCATCAGACAATGCCTAAAGAGGCGTTTTTATACGGAGTTCCTTACGAAGCCTATACCGATTATAAAGTTAGAAGATATGGATTCCACGGCACTTCGCATTTTTACGTTTCGCGCCGCGCAATTGAAATTTTAGGAAATAATAATGCGAAGATAATAACATGTCACTTAGGGAACGGATCTAGCATAACGGCGGTAAACGCCGGAAAATCTATCGATACAAGTATGGGATTTACTCCTCTCGAGGGTGTCGTAATGGGGACTCGTTGCGGAGATATGGATCCCGCCGTCGTAACTTATCTTATGAATAAGCTCGATCTTGATCCAAAGGGCATGGATGCATATATGAATAAAAACAGCGGTGCATACGGAATAAGCGGCGTTTCAAACGATTTCCGTGACCTCGCCGCCGCCGCCGCTTCCGGAAACGAGAGAGCTGAAATTGCTCTATCAATGTTCGCTTATCGTGTAAAAAAATATATAGGCTCATATGCCGCCGCTATGAACGGAGTCGACGCTATCGTATTTACGGCGGGTATCGGCGAAAACGATGCGGGAACGCGCGCACGTATACTAACGGACATGGATTATTTAGGGATTGACGTTGACTTCGACCGTAACGAAAGTTGTCCCCGCGGTGAAGAAATTGAAATAAGCAAGCCCGGAAGCCGCGTAAAAGTCTTTGTTATACCTACTGATGAAGAAAAAGTTATTGCTCAGGATACTGTTCGCCTTTGTAAGTAATTTACTGTTTTTTTATAAAAGGCCGAAGCGCAAATTCTTTTGCGCTTCGGCCTTTTTAATGTTCAATAAAAAAATCGTCAATCTTTATGTTCACATTCGCCGGAAAGATCTATTTCGGAAGTTAAAAGCTGCATAGGTGTAAGCGAGAAAGAGCACCATGTAAAGGGTCGTCCGCACTCTTTAAACCCGAATTTCGTTAAAAGCGGGCGCTCGAAGTCCATAGCGGTCGTCGTTACAAACTTTCCCGAAAGCGATTTTGCTTTATAAAGTAAAAGACGCAATACAAGATCGTCATAGCCCATTCCCTCATATCTTTCGCGAACGGCTATGCGCCCTATACGCGTATTATTGTCAAACGGGAACATCCGCGCCGTCGCTATAGGATCTCCATCCTCGTAAGTCACCAACACATGCGCACTTATCGCGTCGAGATTATCAAACTCTAGCGATTCTTTTATTCCAAACCCATCTACAAAAACCTCATTGCGAATCTGTTCTATAAGGGAAAAATCCGATTTTCCCAATTTCCATACCGCCTGATACATATCATCGCCTCCTAATAAAACCATATTATATCACTAACAACTAAAAGTAAAGCGCTACATAAGCATTCGACGCTCTCCGTCAAAAAAACACTCCCGTCTCTATAAAAGAAGCGGGAGTGTTTAACATTCTATATGTATTATTGTAAAACCGCTTTTTTATTATTGATTTCCGATAGTCGCAACCATGACTGCTTTTATAGTATGCATACGATTTTCCGCTTCGTCAAACGCCTTTGAGAACTTTGAACGGAAAACCTCGTCACTAACTTCCATCTCTTTTAAGCCATATTTATTGAAGGTATCAACGCCCACGTCCGTCTTAAGATCATGGAAAGAAGGTAGGCAATGTAAGAATATAACGTCCGGATTCTCGGTCATCTTCATCATATTCATATCAACGCGATACGGTTCGAGAAGCTTTATGCGTTCTTCGAATTGCGCTTCCTCACCCATTGAAACCCAAACATCCGTATAAACAGCATCGGCACCCTTAACGGAATGAATATCATCGGAAAACTCAATTGTAGCTCCCGTTTCTTTCGCAACCTCGCGCATTTCTTTTACAAGCTTTTCATCGGGGAAAAGAGCCTTCGGCGCAATACCGACAAAGCTCATGCCCATCTTCGCCGCACCTATCATAAGTGAATTGCCCATATTGTTTCGCGCATCACCTACATAGACGAGTTTACATTTATTTAAAGGCTTATTTGCGTATTCTTCTATCGTCATTAAATCAGCTAAAATCTGCGTCGGATGATATAGATCCGTAAGTCCGTTCCAAACTGGAACGCCGGAATATTGCGCTAAAATATCAACAGTCTCCTGTTTAAAGCCACGGAACTCTATTCCATCATAGAATCTTCCGAGTACCTTCGCCGTATCCTCTAGCGACTCTTTTTTCCCCATTTGCGAATTTGAGAGGAAAGTTACCTGTGCGCCTTCATCGTAGGCGGCAACTTCAAAGGCACAGCGCGTACGTGTCGATGTTTTTTCGAAAAGAAGGACGATATTCTTGCCCTTTAAAAGATCATTTTTGATTCCGGCGCGCTTTTTGCGCTTTAAATCATGCGCCAAATCCAACATGAAGCGGATTTCCTCCGGCGCAAAGTCCTTGAGTGTTAAAAGATTTCTTCCTTTTAGATTAACCGGCATTTTTATGTTTCTCCTTGCGATGTACTTATAATAGAAACGCCTTTTATAGCGTTACTTTACATATGTTTTTTTTACGTACTGGCTAGTCATTGCGCGAAGCAGTGCTCCGTAATTTGGAATAAAGCTGAGCACCATACCCGTTTTTAACTTCGGCGTGTCGTTCAAATTAACGATAAGATGATCCGAACTCGCCCCCTCTATTACGATATTTTCAAGCGGGGTAAGCCCCGTTTCGATTATATCCTGACGTCCTATAGCCAATATCCCGCGCTTCATCCTCCCCTTATCTACGAACGCAACGGGTTCGCCAAAAGCGTTTAAAGACGAAGTCCCGATAGGTACGCTTGGCTTTTCATATACCTCTACCAGCTCCGCCTCCAATAATACAGCATCTTCATATAGCCCGTCAATATGTGTCGAATAAGCGGTATCCTTTCCTAAGGCATATGACTCGCCGAGACGTAAATTATTTATGCCGATGGGGAGATTTCCCGCCTGCATAAACTCTACCGCGCTTGAATTTCCTCCGGATACCATAGGGATTTTAATGGAAAACTCATTCTCCAAAAAAAGCTTTATATTTAAAAGCGCGTTCATATTGCTTTCGTCCGGCAAAACTCCACCAAAGCAGGTTACATTAGTTCCTATTCCAAAAAGTTCAAGACTGTCAAATTTAAAAATCGCTCTCGCGGTATCACGTATTAACTCTAAATCGTAAAACGGGATACCCTCTCTTAGATCTCCGACATCTATCATAAGAACGACCTTATGCTTATTTTTTAATTTTTCAACCGCCGCGATTTTACCCAACATAGATATCGTACTAAAATCGCTATGACATGAAATTTCGGCGTTTTTAACGACGCGCTCCAACTCACTTTGCATAGCGACTCTAAGGAGCATCCGATCGTGCTCTCTCCTACCAATATGCTCGAGATTTTCGATTCGAGAGTCAGAAAGGTAGGCTATATCGGTGCTGTCCAACATTGAAACGACCTCATCATCGGCGCAGAATACCTTAGTCACTGCCGCTATTGAAACCCCGAATTTTTTACCCATTCGGACGAGAGCCTCTATATTATGCTTCAACTTTTTTATATTTATTATAATTCTCGGATATTTCGTCATTTCCCGGATTTATCTCCGTCCGTATCGTTAAAGTCAAATCTTGGGTCATATGGCTTATCGACTATCTCAACCTTTTCGCTATCCTCGCCAAAGTCGAACCTAGGGTCAATATTAGATGTTCCTTCCGGTCTTTTCGCTTGTGGAGGTGCATTTTTCTTTTGACGATCTGTCATTAACATATTGAAAATAAACATCCCCAAAACGCCGCCGAGAGAAATATACCATAATACGTTCGACGCTATGGTGAGGACAGTTTGCGGATATTTTATAGTTTCATAAAGAGTAGAGGGAAGCGCAAATATTTTATGGAATGCAAATACGCTAAAAAGTTCCTTCGCCCATTTATACTGTTCTATATAACTTAAAACCGAACAGACGCAAAACGCTAAAAATATAGGCGCAAGTATAAAGCAAAGAGTACGCATAACTTTAAGAAAAAGCTCTTTTTTACCCTCTTTAATAAACTCATTTTCAAATATTCTGCCTTTTTTCCTAATAGCAGCAACAAGTAGGTATATTCCAGCAAAGAGCATGAATGCTCCGATAATAATAGTAACGTTCATAATTATAACCTCTTCAGCTTAGCGCCGTTTTTCCCATCTTCTATCATAAAGCCCATTGTTTTAAGCTTTTCTCTTATCTCGTCGCTTCTCGCGTAATTTTTATTCGCCCTCGCCTCCGCGCGTTCGTTAAGAAGTAAAAGCGCCTCTTTCGGGAATTCTTCCGCATCCCCCCTACCCTGTAAAAGTCCCAAAACGGAAAGCATAGAATAAAACTCCACCTTGCCTTTTCTCAATGCCTCGTCTCCTACCGTCTCCGTTACAAATGTATTTATGAGCCTTACGCAATCAAAGAGCGAACCTATCGCGTCTGCTGTATTTAAATCGTCATCCATCGCCCTTATGAATTCGGTTTTAAGTTTATCCAGCTCATTCAAAAACTCAGCGTCTCTCTCGCTTAAATTACCAATAGAAACTCTCGCTTCTTCAAGTCTCTCCTTAGCCGTCTTTATCCTTAAAAGTCCGGTCTTAGCCTGTTCCATAAGTTCAAAGCTAAAGTTTATCGGAGTTCTATATTGAGAGGAGAGCATGAAAAGGCGCACTGCATCTCCGGAAAAATCTTTTAATATATCTCTTAGTAGAAAAAAGTTCCCCGCGCTCTTACTCATCTTTTGACTATTAACGTTTATATGTCCATTATGCATCCAAAGATTCGCGAACGGTTTCCCCGTCGCCGCCTCACTTTGTGCTATTTCGTTTTCATGGTGCGGAAAAACGAGGTCAACCCCTCCCGCATGAATATCGAAGGTTTCCCCTAAAATATCCATACTCATGGCGGAACATTCTATATGCCAACCCGGACGCCCCTTACCCCAAGGTGCATTCCAAAAAGGTTCGCCCTCTTTATATCCCTTCCAAAGAGCAAAGTCAAGAGGGTCTTTCTTATGTTCCGTCGGATCTACGCGCGCGCCGCTCTCAAGTTCCTCAACCGACTGACCCGAAAGCTTTCCATAATCTTTAAAACTCCTAACCGCAAAATAAACGTCCCCATTGTCCGCCGAATAAGCAAATCCGTTTTTTATGAGCTTGGAAATAAGCGCTATTATATCGTCAATATGCTCAGTAGCCCGCGGCGTCGCCGTTGGGTGTTTAACGGAAAGCGAGTCAACATCTCTGTAAAATTCGGAGATATACTTATCTGCAAGATCCTTTATAGTTAGGTTTTCTTCGGCGCCACGCCTTATAAGCTTATCGTCAATATCGGTAAAGTTCTGAACATAAGTCACCTTATATCCCGAAAATTCAAGATATCTCCTAAGCGTATCGAATATTATCAATGGGCGCGCGTTTCCTATATGTATCAAATTATAGACCGTAGGTCCACAGACATACATCGAAATTGTCCCCGGGACTATCGGGCTAAGTTCCTCCTTAGCGCGCGTCATAGTGTTATAAAACTTCATACATCGCACCTCCATACTTCTCTTTATCATATCATAAAACATAGAACATTTACCAATATATTTATCTCGCCTAGAAAAATTCATGTTCGCGTTTTAAAGCATAAAAAAGCTCCGTACACCCATTTTTTGTATTTTTAGGTGGCGCACAGAGCTTTTTGGGTTTACAGACTAAAAGTTTTTATAAAGTTTATAGAACGAGGCTACCGTCTTCCGAATCTATAACCATATACACTTGCTCTTCATCCCCGTTTTCGGCATTTATATAGACTATATAGCTTGTATCGTTCAAAACCGTTTTAAATTCATAGCAAAGCACCTCGTTAGTCGGCGTAAGCGGGATAAACGCAAGTCTTTCGGAAACTATTTGTAAAGACGAATTGATAGCTCTACGCGCATCCTCTAGTGATATTTCAGGTTCTTTAATATCGCGTTCAACATGCGAAAATAAATAATTTCTCGCGTCTATTCCTACTATTTCTGAAGTTTCGCGATCTGCATATACTTTAACTAGGTCGCTGTAAAGAATTACTCCGTTTTGCGTAGCCGCGAAGGATATTAGGGCAACGCCACCGTAATATTGACCATATGTCGCCTCCATCGCCGCATATCCGTGTTCATCTAAATACTTTTTGCCCGCGTCTTTATAAGTTGCTACGCTTGCGTCGTCGGGTTTACCTTCCTCCGAACCTACCACACTCGTCATAAAATATACGACCGACCCTCCGAGCTTACTTATTGAAATATCTATCTCGCGCCCGTCGGGAGTAAGCCCATGAAAGTCGAATGCAGGAATCGTCCCGTTATTATCACTTGAAAGTTCGAGAGTCGATCCATCGGGAATACAGGAAAGAGCCTTATCGCGGCAAGCGTTTTCGTCCATTCTTTCGCCCGTAACCCCCTTTGCCTCTGCCTTTTCCGTACTCTCTGAGAACGGTCCGTCGTAAATCAGCGTCGGAAATTCATCTATACCATCCTTATTCTTATATTCTCCGCTTTCCGTTTCGTAAAAGGCTTCTCCCGATAATTGTTCTATAGGAAAGCTGTTATCATTCAATTTCGTACTCACTTTGTTTTGGATATTTCCACAAGTCTCTCTAAGTCCGTTTATTTGCGTTAGGTCATCATCGCTAAGAGCCGCCCCTTTTAATAGCTTTTTTGAGAGTGAATGCGCAAAATCGCCGACTTGCGTTATAAATCGTTTCGTAGCTAACGCATCTACGTGTGAACTTGGTATTTGCGAAAGCAGAGAAGAAATTGAACCCGAAGAACGCCAAATATCATCGAGAAGTAAAAGGTATTGCGTCTTTGAATTCACTGCGTTCATCTTATCGAGAGTTACCGAAAGTTTATTCAGTTCGTCGTTTAAATCATTATACGCACGTTTATACATGTTCTCCGCCGCAAGCTGATATGATTCCGCGCGCGACTTTTGCCCTACACCCCATATACTCATAGCGATAAGTCCAATGGCACATACAAGGGGAACGACAGTTGCAAGTAAAAAATTTAAGGTTTTTTCAGACATATAAGTTTCCCTCCTATTTACAAAAAACATGTTCGCCTATTGTAAGCGCAATTGGACGACTGAGCATCCATTTATTGCTGGTTTTTTTCGGATTATAATAATAGAGGCATCCGTTTGTTGGATCATACCCATTCATCGCATCGCGCGCCGCTTTAAGCGCACTTTCGTCGGGAGATAAGTTTATCTGACCATCGGCAACGACAGAAAAAGCTCCGCTCTGATATACAACGCCCGCTATAGAGTTTGGAAACTCCGCGCTTTTAACTCTGTTTAAAACGACGGCGGCTACCGCTACCTGTCCCTTATATGGTTCTCCACGCGCCTCTCCATAAACCAGCTTTGCTAAAAGCTGAATATCCCCGCTTCCGCTGTTGCTCGCGTTTCCGCCCACCGTCGTGGTTCCGGCGGAAGCGCTTATTCCGAGACTCTTTAAAGTCTGAGTTCCGACAATTCCGTCAGCTGTCAATCCGTTTGCCTTTTGAAATACTTTTACCGCTTTTTCAGTATTGCTTCCGAATATGCCATCGAGAGAGTCGCTATAATACCCCCATTGTTTTAGCTTCGTTTGAAGTTTTTTAACATCCTCCCCGCGCGCACCGACTTTAAGAACGGCGTATGCGGTGATCGGATATAACGCAAGAGCCAGCGCAATAACAATGGCTGTCGTTATCATTAAAGATTGTTTTAGTTTTGCTCTATCGTCAATTCGTATGAGCCTCATTTCCACTTTTGAAAACCTCCTTTAGCCAATCAAACAGCTGTGCGAATAAGCTTTTAAATTCGCGTTCTTCAGATTTGCCGTTAGTTTGTTCATCGGGTGTATTAACTATGCAAAGAGGCGGATATATCACGCACCACCAATTTTTTCCCCCGCCATCGCCCAAAATTATCCTCAAAGCTTCATATTCCCCCGCCTTATATAAAACATTTCCATATGTTTTATCCGGAAAATCATATTTTCCAACGCGCATTTCAAAGAGATAATAAGCCCCGTTTTCAAAAAGTGTATTTTCGACGATCTTTTCCAAAGCTGCGCCAAGAGTTAAAATTTTCCTTTCAGATTCCATCGCGTCTTCGGATTTTGAAAAATTTAACGTTCCGGAATTAAGTATCGCGTCCCGAACCGCGAGCTTTACCCTCTGATCTTCAACTCCGTCGCTATTCGCGATTATGTGAAGACGAAGTATATTGCTTTTTTCATCCGTCGCTTTTGCGGTTTTCATTGTTCCCGAGCCGGTAAGTAAAACCGCCAATAACATCAAAACAATCAAAAAATTCAACATACATATTGTTTTTTCTTTCATAGTCTCTTTAAACCTCATTTTTTATATACTGTACTTATTATTGACGTTTTTTTGATTGCAAGACCGAATCCATTCTAAACTTTTCATGAAATTATTGTCGAATCTAAAAAACAATATCAATATAAATATTTTTTTTAAGCGGAGATACTTAGATCATGCATTTTCTTCAAAGCTTTTGTTCATACTACGCCGAGAGTAATATCCAAAGATGGAGGCAAAATGCAGACCGATTCAGGCTATTTTTTCCCAAAAAACATTCGCCTCGTCGATGACGAAATGCTGGCAGAAGCAAAAGAGCTGGCTTTTTTGCGTACCGAAAAGAAGAAACGTCCTTTTGATAAGGCGGCGTTTAAATTAAGTATCGATAAAAAACGTCTTTTTGATACATATAAAGTGCTGTTAAACGCAAAGCGCGATGGACATTTTGTTCCAGGCAGTGCCGGTGAAATGTTTTTTGATAACTTTTATCTCGTCGAAAAAGCGCTGCTCACTCTCGAAACCGATATGAGAGTCGATAAATCCGCTTCAATACCCATAAGCGCTGAGGGCGGAATGCTCTCGCTTCCGCGCGTATATATAATCGTATCCGAGTTTTTCTCATGCACCGGAGGGCGCTTCAGCGAAAATTTTTATGAGTATATAATGAGTTTTCAAAGCGTTTCGCCACTTTACAGTGATGAGCTTTTTTGTCTCCCAATAATGATAAAAATAGCTCTCATAAAGCTCATGTCCCTTGAGGCTATGAATATTCTCGTTCGCATATCCGAACATGAACATGCCGATGCGTTTTTTTCTGCGCTTACAAATAGCGGAGTTTCGGAAAAGAGAAAGAGCTTGCTTATCGGAAATGCGGTTAAAACTCTGAGCGATGTCGGAATATTGCGCCTTCGTGCAAAGCTCATTGAAGCGGATGAATTTTCTAAAAAAGATCTTTTAACCGATGAAGCTGCGCGTCTTAAAAATATAAATTCAGATGAACTTTTCAGTATGAATAGTAAGGCTGAAGAACGCGAAAACCAAATAGTAAAAAACGTTATTAATTCCCTTAGGCTAATAGATACGACTGATTTTGCTGAGCTTACCGAACGCCTTAGCCTTATTGAGCGCGCCCTCTCCTTTGATAGCGTTTACGTCAATATGGATTCAGCATCGAAGCAAAGCTATAGGGAAGAAGTAGTTAGGATAGCGAAACAAATTGGGGTTGACGAAGCCGTCATCGCAAAACGCGCCGCTGCTCTAAGCGAAAATAAGTCAAAAAAGCAGGGACATGTCGGTTACTATATCATTGGCGCGGGTAAAACAGAGCTTATAAATTCCCTCCTACCCGAAAAAAAAATTAATCAAACAGATTATAGCGCGCGTCTTTTTTTCTATATTGTTATTCAGCTCGCTATTTTATTGCCTATTCTTTTGCTTTCTTTCATCGGAAGCCCATTTTATGTATTATTGGGTCTTATTCCTGCGTTGTCAATAGCCGCATTCTTAGGCGCGCTCCTTTTTAAGAGTGCATTCCCCGTAAATCATATACCTAGAATAAAGGTAATCCGCGGTGCGGGAGAAAACGCAAGAACCCTCGTCACTATTCCGGTTTTAATATTAGATAAAAAGAGTCTAGATGACGCTATAGACGAAATAGAAACTCATTACGCGGGAAATCCATTGCAAGATTGTTTTTTCTCAATACTTTGTGATTTTAAAGATGCTGATTATGATATCAACGATACAGAAACCAAGCTTGTCGAAACCGCGAAGGAAAGGATAGAGGCGCTTAATAAAAAGTACCAAAGAAACGAACCAATATTTTACCTTTTTTTCAGGAAACGCGAGTTTAATAAGAACGATAATATTTTCATGGGGTATGAACGAAAGCGCGGGGCTGTTATGGCTCTTGTTAAACTTATCGTTGAGAGCGACGGCGAATGCTTCTTTTTTGACAGCCCTCCCCTACCCCAAAAGCTTAAATATATAACGGTTCTCGATGCTGACACTTATCTCGCTCCCGGAAGCCTCAGCGAACTTATAGGCGCGATGATCCATCCCCTCAATGCCCCTGTATCCGATAAGTTTGGTATTGTTAAAGAGGGTCATGCCGTAATCGCCCCGCGCATTGAGACAACGGCGGTCAGTGCCGCTAAATCGCGTTTTTCCGCACTCATGTCTTTTGACGCGGGAATGAATACCTATACCGGTGCGGTTAGTGATCTGTATCAGGATGCGTTCGACGAAGGACTTTTTACGGGAAAAGGCATATTCGATATCGACTGTTTCTATAATGCGCTTATGTATAGAATCCCGGAGAACACGGTTTTAAGTCATGACGTTCTCGAAGGCTGCATATTAAGAAGCGGATATATGAGCGACACTATTCTTTACGACGGTGAGCCCGGAACCTTTGCCGCATATCAAAAGCGTGCGCATAGGTGGATTCGCGGAGATTGGCAACTTATCCGATTTTTAGGGCGTAAATTCCCTGAAACTGACGATACAAAACGAAGCGAATTTCTTTCTGGGCTTTCGCGCTATAAACTTTTCGACAATCTTAGGCGCAGTCTTACGCTTCCGCTTATCTTTTTAGCGTTTTTTGCATCTATCTTTACCGGGTTTCGGCTTTACACCTTAGTAGCCCTAATCGCCCTAATTTTACCAGAAGTTTATTCCGTCGCTAGCGCTTGTATCTTAGCGGTGTTTAGGCGAAACGCAGACCTTCGCGGAACGCTCTTCGATTGTTTCAACAATATAAAACGCGCTTTGTTCTCACTCTTTACCCTGCCCACCACTGCTTGTGATACTATTGACGCTATAATTCGTTCTCTTTACCGCGTATATTTTTCTCGAAAGAATATGCTCGAATGGATTACCGCCGCCGCCGGGGAAAAATCTTCGGGAGGAATTATGCGAGTTATAAAAAAGATGCGGTTTAATATTATCTTCGGGATTTTCTTTTTGCTTTCTCCTATTTTTTCCCCAAACAGCGGAATCTTAACTTCTCTCTACGGCGCTTTTTTAACGCTTATGCCAATTATTACCGCGTTTTTGGAGCTTCCTTTTGAAAAGAAAAATGTAAAAACCGCCGACCGTGAGATCCTTTTAAAAACCGCGCGATCAATATACGCCTACTTTAACGATTTTTGCAACGAAAAAACGCATTACCTGCCCCCTGATAACTTTCAGGAATCCCCGAAAAAATTGCCGGTTCGGCATACCTCGCCTACCAATATTGGCATGGCACTCATGGCTACCCTCTCCGCCTACGACCTTAATATCATAAGCGAAGATACCTTAATTTCGCGTCTCGCTAAAATGACTGAATCGATCAAAAGGTTAGAGAAGTTGAACGGACACCTCTACAACTGGTACGATATCGAAAGTATGGAAAAAATACATCCCTGCTACGTTTCTACGGTCGATAGCGGAAACCTCGCCGCATCTTTGATAGTGACCGCCGAAGCGCTTCGCTCTATAGATAGCGATAAAGCTAGAGAACTTTCGAAAAAAATAGATACTTTGTCTTCCGCTATGGATTTCTCTATGCTTTATTCTGAGGAGCGCGGACTTTTCTATATAGGCTTTGACGCTGAAAACGGAAGCTTTAATAATTCATGCTACGATATGTTGGCATCAGAAGCGCGACTTACCTATTTTGTGGCTATAGCGGAAAAACAAATACCCGCAAAGTCATGGCTTTTACTTTCAAGACTTTTAGTTAGGAGTAAACTTGATTTTTCTCTTGTATCCTGGGGGGGAACCTGCTTTGAATACCTAATGCCCGTTTTATTTACCGGCTCTGTTAAAAATACGCTAATGGATGAAACTCTAAACACCGTTGCCTCAACTATGGAGCGCTACGCAGCGCCCAATAAGATTTTCGGCATATCGGAGTCTGGCTTTTTTGCGTTTGATAAATTTATGTACTATCAATATAAGGCGTTCGGTGTTCCGAAGTTAGCTCTAAGTAAAATGCGAGAGCGCGAACTCGTAATAGCCCCCTATGCTTCTCTTCTCCTACTCATGGTAGATCCTGAGGCGGCTATCGTAAACCTAAAGCGGCTTTACGATATTGGCGCTTATTCGAAATACGGTTTTTTTGAGGCGATAGATTATACAAAAAGCCGCGTTCAAAACGACCGCGGCTATGAAATAGTTGAAAGCTTTATGGCACATCATCTCGGAATGAGCATATGCTCAATAAACAACATATTGAACAATTTTGCCCTAGAGAAGCGCTTTATGAAGAATCCCAATATGAGAGCTTACCGCCTGCTTCTTGAGGAAAAAGCACCAAAGCGCGGTTTACGGTTAAAACAATATGAAAGCTCAGTATATCAAAATGAGGAAAAGAAAAAAATCCCCGCAATACGCGCGCGAATAATCGAAAGACCTATGTCGCGGCACGAAACTCAGCTACTTTCAAACGGAACTTATACCGTCTTTATACGTGACGACGGTATGGGCTTTTCAAAATATGACGATCTATATTTGACGCGATTTTTACGTGATCCCGTTCGCGGCGAATCCGGAATTCGCTTCTACGTTAAATGTGACGGCGAAATTTGGGGACTTACCGAACGCGACGATAAAACGGATGAATATTTATGCACTTTGGAACCGCATAAAGTGACGCATACGAAGTCAAGAAATAAGCTTAAATCCACAGTGGAAGTTGCCGTTTCACCGGATATAAACGGAGAAATAAGAAAAATTTCTTTCGTCAACCATTCCTCTTTTGACCGCGATATTGAGCTTATGGCATATTTTGAGGTACAGTTCTCTAGCGATTCCGAATTTACTTCGCACCCAGCTTTCGTAAAGCTCACGGTAGACGCGAAAACCGACTCAAATATACTCCTTTTTAATAGACGGAAAGGCGATATTTATATCTATGCCTCTCTCGTTGGCTCAACTCTTCCGCGCTATGCGACCGATCGTCTTTCCTGCGTCGGACGTTGTAAACGCGCTATCTCGGCGCTTAATGAACCTCTTATGGTTGGAATCGACGTTTCCGCCCCAATAGAGCCTTGCTGTATGGCGCGGGAAACGGCGCATATAAAACCGGGAGCCGCCGAAGCTTTTACTTTTATCGTTGGGCTTTCTTTTGACGAAGAAAAAGCTTTAAACGACGCGCGTGAGCTTATAAAAATTGAATCTGCCATATTTGATATGAGCTATCATAGCGCCCTTTCGTTTCAAAATTCGCTCAATCTAACCTCCGGTAAAATTGAACTTTTTGAACGCATCGCCGGTTTTTTAATAGAAAGCATCGAAAAAAAACCGGGTAATTTAACGCCCGTATCTTTAGGCGTTGAAACTCTCTATAAATATGCAATAAGCTTTCTTCATCCTATCATAACGGTTAAGATTTCGAGCATCACCCAAATGCGTATTATCAAGACGCTCCTGTCCCTTAAAAGCTATCTTTCAGCTAAGGGTATTATATTCGACTTCGTTATAATAGGCGACTATAAAAACGAATATGCGAACGAACTTAAAACGCGAATTTTAGAACTCACCTTAGCTAACGGAAATCAAAGCACCGTGCATGTTTTAGATGGATTCGCTCTAAAGAGCGAGGAAGAACAACTTATTCTTCTCCTCTCAACCGTCGTAATAGATCCGAATAAGTCCCTCGATAAGCAGTTTATGAACGAGAGAGAACGCGAATATCCGCATATTTTCACAAAAAAGCTCCCGTCTCTCCCTCTCGAAAAACCGAGGCTGCTCTTCGATAATGGTCTCGGTGGTTTCGACCCCGAAACGAACGAATACGTTATCGTTCTGGCTCCCGGGGCAAGTACCCCTCTACCTTGGTCTAATGTGCTTTCAAACGAGAATTTCGGTGCGATAATAACCGAAAGCGGAGGTGGCTTTACATATAAAAACAATAGCCGACTCAAAAAAATAACAGCTTTTGATAACGATCCGATTTCCGATATAAAGAGCGAAACTTTATTCATAAAAGACGGTGATAATGTATTTTCTATAGCACCTACCTATATTTCGCGAGATGAACAGGTGATTATTCGGCATGGATTCGGTTACTCTCAGTTTACTTCATCCGCCGCTATGCTCTGCAGCGTTATGACGGTTTTCGTAGACCCCGTCCTTCCGCTTAAATATTATCATGTTGAGATTAAAAATCCGCGCAACTCGAAGCGTGAACTGTCCGCGATGTTTTTAGCGGATTGGGCACTTGGTGAAAATAAGGCGCGCGTCGGTATTATAACCGAATATGAAAACAACGTCGTATTCGCCAAAAACTCAGCTGTAAAAGGCGATGAATATGGTTTTATTACCATAATCAATCGCGATATTGATTTTTCCTGCAACAGAGATGAAATGCTTGAAAGCGTATTTAAGGCGAGTCTTGATAAAATATGCGGCACCGGCTTTGGTGCGTTTTCAATAATTAAAACCAATTTTACAATAGAGGCCGAATCGAGCGCTGAATTTACGGTCGTTTTAGGTATGGAAAGTAAAGAAAAAGCGCTTTCTATTCTTCAGGGATTAAAGTCTTTTAATTTCCACGATTCTTTAAACGCCGTTAAAAAGCTTTGGGAAGTGCGCCTCAATCGAATAACGATAAATACCCGTGACGAAGCTTTAAACCTTATAGTCAATAGGTGGCTTCTTTATCAGGTGTATTCAAGCAGGCTTTTCGCGCGCGCGGGGTTCTATCAATGCGGCGGAGCGATAGGCTTCCGCGATCAATTGCAGGATTGTCTGGCTCTTTTATATATAAATCCTGAATATGCCCGCGAACATATAAAAATAGCGGCATCCGTGCAGTTTTTACAGGGTGACGTTCTTCACTGGTGGCATCCGCCATATTATGGCGTTCGTACTCATATAAGTGACGATCGACTGTTTTTAGCTTTTGTCGCTCTTAAATATAAAGCTGTAACGGGAGATTGCTCTATATTCGACGAAAACATAGCGTATCTTAAAGATGTAGCTATTCCCGATGGAGCGAAAGATTATTACGGAGTTCTTGAACCCGGCGATGTAAAGGAAAGCCTATATAAACACTGCGTCCGCGCAATTGAATCGGTGGCGTTTTCCTGTGGACGGCATGGGCTTCCCCTTATGCAAGGCGGCGACTGGAACGACGGAATGGACTCGGCTGGACAAAACGGTGGCGAAAGCGTTTGGCTTGCTCTATTCGTAATCGATATTTTAAAAGATTTTGTTCCGCTCTGCGTTAAACGCGGTGAAAGTGCGGATGCTGAAAAATTTGAAAGCGCCGCTGAGAAGCTTAGAAATTGCGTCGAAAAAGAAGCTTTCGACGGAAGTTGGTATAAACGCGCGTTCATGGAAAACGGTGAGCTGGGATCGCATACTAATTCCGAATGCGCTATAGACAGTATTACACAATCGTATGCGGTTTTTTCTGACCTTCTTCATAAAGAAGAAGCGTATTTATCTGCATATAAGCTCCTCGTAAATAAAGGTAGCGCGACTATCGCGCTCCTCGCTCCCCCGTTTTCAAAACATCGTAGCGACGTTGGCTATATTAAAAATTATATAGACGGTATTCGTGAAAACGGTGGACAATATACTCATGCTGCCTGTTGGTTATGCAAATCAGCGGTTAAGCTGTCTCGATTTAACGAGGCGTTCGATATATTTTCTATGCTCAATCCGATAAACCATACGATGACCGATGCACAGACGAGCGTTTATAAGGGCGAGCCTTATTCTATAGCGGGCGACGTTTATACAAATAAACGCACCCCCGGGCGCGCGGGATGGACTTTTTATACTGGTTCCGCCTCGCTCTATTATTCTCTCGCCATAGAAAATATTTTAGGTATCATTATCGAAGATGCCAATCTAAGAGTAGCCCCTATTCCAAACATCGGTCCTTTTTCTCTTGATTATAAATTTGGTACCTCTGTTTATAAGATTTTAGTTAAAAGCGGCGATAAAAAAACTTTGCTAGATAATGTTGATCTTCCCAATCATTTAGTTTCTCTTGTCGATGACGGAACTGAACATTCTATCGTTTGTTATAGAGAGGTTAAATAAAGTTATAGATATGCTTAGTCAATCTTTAAGCTAAAAAATCGGAGGGAATAAAGTTTTTCTTTTTCCCTCCGATTTTTTTAATCCATATTAATTTCCAAGAATACGGGGCAATGATCGCTCCCGTATATCCCCGGCATTATCCCGCAATCTATTATTGCGTCTTTCTTTCGGTCACTCACCAAAAAATAATCTATGCGCCACCCTACGTTTTTCGCGCGCGCATTCCCCATATAACTCCACCAAGAATATGCGTCTCTCGCATCCGGATATTTATACCTAAAGGTATCTATAAAGCCGTTATCTAAAAGCGCCGAAAACTTTTCGCGTTCTTCATCTGTAAATCCCGCGTTCCCTCTGTTTGACTTCGGATTTTTTAAGTCGATCTCGTTATGCGCAACGTTCATATCGCCGCATATTACGACCGGCTTTTTTTCGTCCAAAAGCTTTATATAAGTCAAAAACGCATTTTCCCACCGCAGACGATAGCTAAGACGAGTAAGCTCCCTTTGTGCATTTGGCGTATATACGGTAACGAAGAAAAACGCCGGAAATTCGAGAGTTATTACACGTCCCTCGGTACAAAATTCGCTTTCGACAGGGATATCGGTAAACTCGCGCTGATAATCAAAATCGAAATAGAATTCAATAGGTTCAAGCTTCGTTGCAACGCCCGTCCCGGAATACCCCTTTTTATCCGCGCTATTAAAATAACTCTTATATCCGGAAAAATCAAATTCTATTTGATCAGGTTGCGCTTTCGTCTCCTGTAAGGCAAAAATATCCGCGCAAAAGTCACGAAAGGAGTCGTCAAAACCTTTTTTCAGCACAGCGCGAAAACCATTCACATTCCAAGAAACAAATTTCATATTTTATTTACCCGATATCATTAGCGAACTGATTAGTAACGATGGCGAACTAATCATAGCTGTACCGTCCGACGGATCCATCCTTATATCGCTTCCGATAGCTATTACGGCTTTCATTAGATCTAAAAACGACCCTGCTACCGTTATTTGATCAACGGGATACATGATCTTTCCATTTTCTATTAAAAAGCCTTTTGCTAGAAGCGAAAACTCGCCCGTTACCGAATTAGCTCCGGCGTGCAATCCGTCAAATTCGGTTATTACTAGTCCATCCTTCATAGTTTCAATAAGATCATCATAGGTCTTTTCGCCCGGCTTTATGAAAAAATTAGTTGGCATAACCGATATTGGTGACGCTATACTCGCCCTTCCGGCATTACCCGTCGTCTCTACCCCCGCTTTTTTTGCGGTTTTAAGATTATGCAGGAGGGTCTTTAAAACGCCATTATCGACAACTGTCTTCGTTTTTCCGGGAACACCTTCAGCATCAAAGGCAGTTTGAAACTCGCCATAAAACGGATCATCCAATATCGTTACGAGATCGGATGCTATGATTTCGTTTTCTTTTCCGTTTAAAAGGCTCAGCCCTTTTTGCGCCGCCTCGGCGGAAAACATATCTGAAAACGTTGATAAGAGCGCCGCCGCCGCGTCATGTCTCAAAAGAACCTTATATTGTCCGGTTTTAACGGCGCTCGCTCCGAAGCGCATCGAAAGTTCAGAAACAGCTTCTTTTACGATAGCATCTATATCCGTCGTCTCTTTACCCATTCTAAAAGCAAAAGTGCTCTTAGATTCTTCGCCCTGTTGCATTATAGGAACGAGTATGGAAAAAGAGATCGCCTTCTCGCTGCAAGCGGAAAGACCAAGTGTATTATCAATTCTTGTTTTTTGTCTTATAGTCTCTATAGCGCATTCTTCGACGCGGCTAATTCTCTCATCAGCAGCTTTAAGGAGCTTTTCAGCTTCAATCATTAAGTTTATTTTTTCGCGGTTAGTCATCGATAAGGCGCAGCTTTCCGCAACAGGAATGGAAATATATTCGCTTTTCCCTTGCATAGGATGTTCATCCTCTGTCTCTATACTACGAGCATTATCTATCGCGCGCTTAACTATTTTTTCGGGATCCTCGAGCACCTCGGTATATGCGTAGCCGTCCTTCCCAAGAAGTTTTACTCTTACGTTGCAGGCGCTCTTCTTATTTGCGTTATATCTATCAACATCGCCATCAAGAATACTAACGTCGAAAGCTTCGCCCTCAACATAATAGGTTTCGGCGGCTGAACAGCCCAATTTTATCGCCGCTTCAAATATGGCATTTTTAAACGCTTCAAATTTTTCCATTATATTATCTCCCCCTTGCCGCCTACTGTCATTTCGCTAACGCGAATCCTCGGCTGACCTACATTTGTCGGGATCGATCCGGACTGTGACCCACACATTCCCTGACCCATCCACATAGATTTTCCAATGCGGTCTATCTTATTTAAAACAACCGCGCCTTTTCCTATAAGCGTCGCACCGCGAACGGGACAAACAATCTCACCGTTCTTCACCCAATAGCCTTCAAGAACTGAAAAATTGAATTCTCCGGTAAGAGGATTTACAGAGCCACCGCCCATGTAGGCTGCATATAGTCCAGTTCCCATCGACTTTATCATCTCATTCTCGTCGTCTTTTCCCGGGGCGAAGAAGGTATTCGTCATACGCGAAGTCGGAGCGAAAGTATAATCCTGTCTCCTGCTGCTTCCCGTTAATGGATGATTCATTATTCTGGCACCTAGCATATCGACGAGATAGGTCTTTAAGATTCCGTTTTCAATTAGAATATTCCGCTGGGTTTTAGTTCCCTCGTCGTCAACGCGAACGGTTCCCCATTCTCCGGGAAGCGTTCCGTCGTCAACCGCCGTAACGATATCGCTCGCTATTTTTTGACCTAGCTTCCCGCAAAATTCGGAATTGCCCTTAGCTACGCTTGTTGCCTCGAGAGAATGAACACAAGCTTCATGAAGTATAACGCCACCAAAACCGCCATCTATAACGACGGGAAATCTCCCTGATGGACATTGTTTCGCATGCAGCATAGTAACCGCAGTTTTCGCCACCTGTCTTCCCGTTGCTTCAATATCGATTAAATCATATGCCGAAAAATCCGTTCCAAGCCCCGGTCCTGAATATCCAAGTTGCGCCTCGTTACCGTTCATCGCGACCGCTTCGAGAAAAATACGCGTCCGCGGCTGTCTGTCCGAAACCGCCAGACCATCACTATTAAAAACAAAAATACGCCTATCTATATCAAGATAGCTCGTTTGAACCTGAGAAATCTCCGGCGAATAGTTCTTAGCCACAGCCGATCCATTTTTCATGAGCGCAATTCTCGAAGCGTTATCAATAGACGAAAAAGGTTTGCTTAAAGGAATCGAATAATCTTTTATTGCTATTGACTTGCTTTCACATTCCTTTAGCCCGGTAATGACTGCGCTCGCTGCTTTTGCCGCAAACATAAGTCCGTCTTCGCTTGTATCCGCCGTATAGGCGTAAGCACATTTGTTACCCTTTAATACACGAACGCCGGCTCCATGCTTTCTCGTATAATTAGCATTCTCAACGTTTCCATCCGTCATAGAGATTGAATTTCCCTCAGTATCTTCCATGAACAGTTCGGAAAAATCACCGCCCGTCATAAGGGCTTCATCAAGCACTTTTTGTGCCAACTGCTTATCAATCAATTTACATTTACCTCCAAAAAAATTCTTTATATTGTTTTATTGAAAAAAGGCTTTATCTCGTTTAAAAATGATCCACCATTTATTCCGTTATCATTATAATCAAAAAAAGATACTTCATCCTCTCCTAGTTTCATCGTTCCTCTGCTATTGAAAAAAATCTCGAAGGTTCCCGGCGTAAAGGCTGAAATTCTATATACAGACGGAAGATTCAGCTCATCAGGCAATAAAATTTCGGTTGCAAAAATAGCCTGTGTCCAACCAAATAGAAAATTTTTCTTATAAAAATCAATATTAAAACAATATGTGCCACCCCTAAACACAAAGCCATTTGATCGCGCGACGATAAGTTTTGAACTAAGCTCCATATCATCAGCAAACAAAGAAGAAAGCTGTTCAAACATTTTTTTATCAACAGCATCCATATCTTCATATTTTAGTTTATCATTTTTATTTAAAACGATACTCAAGGTAAATATGAAACCAAAGAGTAATATCAGCGTCAATACACTAAGACCCACATATTTCATAACTTTCATTTACAAATCCCCCAATTAACAACATACTTTTATTATAACACAGTGTCATTTAAAAACAAGATGCAGAGATGCAAAATTTAAAAGTCCGGGTTTTAAATTTTTCTTTTTTAAAAACTCGAAAGGCTTAAACCAGCTAATGTTTTATCAGATTTTCTGTTTATATGTTACACAGTGATTTGCAATTTAATATAATATAAAAAATAGTGCCAAAGTAAAACTTGGAGAAAAAGCTGACCGTCACAAAGTCATAAGTATTGGTAAAATAATATTCTGAAAAAGGCATGCACTTTTTCAGTGCTATAAGAAAAGCTTTAACTTCCATTTTAAAATCCTTCTCAAGCTTTTTATTTCTCAACTGTCGAAAATATGATTATATATGCGGTATCATTTGAAAACAAGATGGTCTATATGCCGAATTTAAAAGTTTATTCCTTAAAGCAAGTTATATATGTTATAAATTGTGCTTTTGGCTTTATTAAAATTCAAAAATACCTTATAATAATGAAAGGTATGTATGTGGCTTACGCAAAAAAAGTTTTTGCGTGCCCTTATTTAAGGAGGTTGATTTCTTTGAAAAAATTACTGCTCGGAAACGAGGCGATAGCGCGCGGCGCTTATGAAGCCGGAGTGCGCGTAAGTAGCGCTTATCCGGGAACGCCTAGCACCGAAATAAACGAAAACGTCGCCCTTTATTCTGATATTTATTCCGAATGGGCTCCGAACGAAAAGGTAGCCGTTGAAGTCGCCCTTGGCGCCGCCATTTCCGGCGCGCGCAGTATGGCCTGTATGAAGCATGTCGGTTTAAACGTCGCTGCTGACCCGTTCTTTACCGCCGCTTATACCGGAATAAACGCCGGCATGGTCATAGTCGTCGCGGACGACCCCGGAATGCATTCCTCACAAGATGAACAGGATACAAGGCTTTTAGCTCGTGCGGCTCATGCACCATGCCTCGATCCCTCTGACCCTCAGGAATGCAAGGATTTCATGAAATTGGCTTATGAAATCAGCGAAAAATACGATACACCCGTCATTGTTAGAATAACAACGCGAATAGCTCATGCCAGAACAATAGTTGAGCTCGGCGAAAGAACCAATGTTGAACTTCGTCCGTACCTTCGCAACAATAAAAAATTCGTTTCTATGCCCGGGAATATGATTGGCAGACATCTTTTTGTTGAATCACGCGAAAAAGACCTTTCTGTTGAAGCTTCCACCATGACGATAAACCGCCTTGAATGGAACGATAAAAAGTTGGGCGTTATAAC
Source organism: Clostridia bacterium (assembly GCA_036654235.1). GTDB lineage: Bacteria > Bacillota > Clostridia > Christensenellales > CAG-138 > JAVVSK01. The sequence goes on from JAVVSK010000004.1 coordinate 124,161, forward strand.
AAGCGGTGCAGCTTATAATTACGTTAAGGAAGCTCTTCCGAATGCCTCCGTTTTAAAGCTCGGTCTCGCCTATCCTCTCCCCGAAACTCTAATAAAGGACTTCGCCTCTAAGGTTGAAGAACTTATAATCATCGAAGACATGGAGCCGTTCTATGAAGATGCTATAAAGGCAATGGGAATAAAATGCAGTGGGAAAGCTTTCACCGGCGTTCAGGGTGAGCTTTTCGCGCGTAAGGTTGCAACTAAATTTAACGGAGCCCCCGAACCGGGCTCTATGAATACTTTGGGCATTCCAATGCGACCGCCCGTACTCTGCCCCGGATGTCCTCATCGCGGTCTTTACTATGTTTTAGGTAAGTTAAAACTAACCGTATGTTCAGATATCGGATGTTATACTTTAGGTGTACTTCCCCCGCTCAACGGAGTTGATACCTGCGTTTGCATGGGTGCATCTATCGGAATGGCACATGGCTTTGAAAAAGCGCGCGGTAAGGAACAAGCAAAAAAGACCGTCGCTGTATTGGGCGATTCAACTTTCTGCCATAGTGGTCTTACCGGGCTTTTAAATATGATGTACAATAAATCCGTCGGAACGGTTATAATAGCGGATAACTCAATAACCGGAATGACCGGTCATCAGAATAATCCGGCCAATGGATTAGATATTCACGGGAATCCTGCTCCGGCTATCGACCTTATTAAGCTCTGCGACGCTATGCATATTGAACACTGCGTAGTAGTCGATCCGTTTAACCTAAAAGAACTTGAACGGGTGTTAAAAGAAGAAACGCAAAGAGATGCGCTCTCCGTTATAATAACTCAACGTCCATGCGCCCTTATTGTAAAACAACCCGGCATTCCCTACGTTTCGGATCCCGATAAATGCAAAAACTGCGGAATGTGCCTAAAAATCGGTTGCCCCGCGATTCGAAAAGTCGAAGGCGGAATTGCTATTGACCCAACTCAGTGCGTAGGCTGTGGATTGTGCAAAGAAGTTTGCCCGTTCTCGGCGCTTGACGTGAAAGGAGCGTAAATTAATTATGATGAATATAGTTATTGTCGGAGTTGGCGGTCAAGGAACACTGCTCGCCAGTAAAATTTTAGGCACTCTCGCTCAAAATAATAATTACGATGTGCGCGTTAGCGAAGTTCATGGAATGAGCCAGCGCGGTGGAAGCGTCGTTACCTACGTTCGAATGAGTAACGACATTAAGCTTTATTCGACTATTGTCGAACAGGAACAGGCGGACGTCGTTTTAGCTTTCGAAAATCTCGAGGCTCTTCGCTCCCTACCATATATAAAACATGGCGGAACTATGATAGTCAATACTCAGGAGATTCTCCCCATGCCCGTAATAACGGGTGCCGCCGAATACCCTTCCGATTGTCTCGAACGAATTAAGGCGGTTGTAAATACGATAGCTCTCGACGCAACCGGTATTGCACATGAATGCGGAACATATCGCGCGGCGAATGTAGTATTATTAGGTGTTCTCGCTAAAAAAATGCCATTTGCCCGTGAAGAATGGATTACGGCTATTACTGAAAATGTAAAGCCCAAATTCCTCGAAATGAATATTAAGGCATTTGACCGCGGCTACGATATAAACTGATTTAAGAATTATAAAAAAAATGCGGAACGGCTTTTTTACCCGCTCCGCATTTTTTTATTGTCATTTTAAAGGTTTCGAGCCACTAAAAGAAGCGCAAGTGAGCCATTTTTTTGATCTAAATCTAAGCAAAGTCAAAACACCTCGCGAAACAACGTCGGAAACCATACCTATCCAAGCACCAAAAAGTCCCATGCCTAAAGGATAAGCAAAAACATAAGCTATTCCAAGACGTACGCACCACATCCCGATGACGCTTATATAGAATGGCCATTTTGTATCGCCGGCGCCTCGAAGCGCCCCCGACGCGACCATTGCCAAAGCAAAAAACGGCTGTGCAAATGCTTCGAGTTTAAGCACCTTTGCGCCCAGCTCTATCACTTCTCTCGACGGAGTAAATATTGAAATCAAAGGCTCCGCGAAAAGAAAAAGCACTACGCCCATAGCGCTCATGAAAATCACTCCGGCAATATTGCATAAGCGCCCGAAGTTAAGCGCCTTATCGGGTCTATTCGCACCTAAGCTCTGCGCAACGAGAGTAGTCGCCGCTGCGGATATACCGAAAGCGGGCATATAAGTCAGCCCCTCAGCGGTTATCGCAAGATGATGCGAAGCGAGAGCCGTCGTTCCAAGTCCGGTTACCATCGCGGTCATAACCAGTTGTCCTGTTGAAAGCGTTATTCGTTCGAGAGCCACAGGGATACCTAGCTTTGTAACGTCTTTCCAAATACGCTTATCGAATCTTATCTTATCACGGATCGAAATTTGAGCCGGATATTTTTTAATGAACAATATTAAAACAAGCATGATGCCCGAGAAGGTTATTGATATAGCTGTTGCGAGAGCTGCGCCCGAAACTCCCATATTCGCGCCCCATATTGTTATCGTCTTTTCAAAAATCGAAACCTCGTGCTGAGGCAAGATAAATAAATAATTCAGGATAATATTTATAACGTTCGTCGCAATGTTGAATAAAAGCGGGGTTCTCGTATCCCCCGCGCACCTTAAAGTAGCCGATGCAACGGCAAGAGCTAAAGAAAAAACATATGCATAGGCAACTATAGATAAATATGCCGTTGCGTCCTTATATATAGCCGGATCAGCACCCATCCAAGCGGGAAGATGCGGAGCAACAATCTCAATAATGAGCATAATAAGAAGCCCAAAACCTAAAATCCCGATAATAGACTGTCGAACGACGCGCTTTGCATAATCATAATCTTTCGCGCCTATTCCTTTCCCAACGAGAACCGAAAAGCCAACTCCGAGAGCAGCGAATATACCGTTTACCAACCATGTCGTTGATGTTGATACGGCAACGGAAGCAGTCGCGTTCTCGCCGAGAGCGCCAACCATAGCGGTATCAACAAACTGTACAAAGGTAATTAAAAGTTGCTCTAAGACAGCCGGCCAGGCAAGATACCAAATTATCTTGCCTGGCTTTATGTTGTCACTTAATATATCAATTTGTTTGCGCATTAATTTTTGTATTACAGATTATAGTAGTGTGAAAACTCGGATGGGTGCGGTATACGCTCTATCTCCTCGCACTCCTGACCTTTTCTCTTTAACCATGTATCGATTAAGCGTTGCGGAAAAACTCCGCCAGCAGTAAGATAATCATGGTCATTTTTAAGAGCTTCTAAAGCCGCGTCGAGATGAGTAGGTAGGGTATCTATCTTAGCCTTTTCCTCGTCCGAAAGATCAAAGAGATTAAAATCATAAGGTCCCCAACCCTGTTTACTTGGATCTATTTTATTTCGTATTCCGTCAATACCGGCCATCAAAATAGCGGCATACGCATAATACGGATTGCAGGTTGCATCGGGGTTTCTGAGTTCAAAGCGCTTAACCTCCGGTGATTTAGCATATGCTGGAATTCTAACGACGGCGCTTCTATTTGCAGTTGCATATCCAATAGTTACGGGAGCTTCAAATCCGGGAACGAGTCTCCTAAATGAGTTAGTTGATGGATTCGTTATAGCACAGAGCGAATGCATATGCTTCAAAAGACCGCCTATAAAATAAAGCGCGGTTTCGCTAAGGTTCGCATAGCCCGTTTCCGAATGGAAAAGAGGCTTCCCGTCTTTTTGCAAAAGCATATGAACGTGCATCCCACTGCCCGGCTCGCCGGCTATCGGTTTCGGCATAAACGTCGCCGTCACACCATAATTTTTAGCCATATTCTGTATGATGTATTTTATCATCATAGTATTGTCAGCCATCTTAATTACGTCGTCCAATTGAACTTCGATTTCGAGCTGACCGGAGCCACCAACCTCGTGATGATGATACTTAACGCCTATATCCATCTCCTCAAGCATAGCGCAAATTTCGTTTCTTAGGTCAAACGTTGAATCGCACGGAGGGGCAATATGATATGCTGCTTTTTTTGCTGTATGATAGCCCGCGTTAGCGTCCGCAACATTGCTCGACCACTCGGCTTGTTCAAATTCCAAGTCATACGAAACATGATTCGGTTGCACTTGATATTGCATACTATCGAATACATAAAACTCGAATTCCGGTCCGATTATCATTTTATCGGCTATGTCAAGCTCTTTCATATATTTCGCCGCACTACGGATTACATTCCGCGGATACTGATCAAAAGGCAGGTTTTCCGGGTTTTTGATAATCATAGCGTCGCCCATCATAGAGATGGTCGCTATTTCGGCAAAAGGTTCTAAAACCGCCGTAGAAAGATCCGGAATTAGAACCATATCGCTGTTTTCAACCGGTGCGTAGCCATAGTTTGAACCGTCAAAGCCTATTCCGTATTTTAAGGTATCCTCAGTAAACCGTTTCGCCGGGATAGTAATGTGTCTTAATCGACCGTCGATATCGGTAACCTTAAAGTCGATCATCTGTACACTGTTGCTTTCGCAGAATTTTTTGAGTTCTTCGATGTTTTTCATTGTTATCCTCCAGTAGATATTCAGGTATATTCTCCACGTTTCTTCCTCTAAAGTCAATACACTTTCTCTTTTTTTAGAAGTATATTTAATTTTATCTTGTATTCAGCAAATTTCCATCCTAAAATTTAGGAAATTTATTTTTTAGCTTCTCTTTAAATAAAATCAATACTGAAACTTGAAAGCTAAAGAAACAAGTGATATCATTGATTTTAGAAAAGAACAGGTAAAAAGGAGAGTTGTATGGATATTCTTGTAACGATACCGGTAACCGATGCGCAGCATGATAAGCTCGCAAGCTTAACCGGCGACGATAATATGCGTTTTATACTGCCAAAAGATTTAACGGAAAAAGATGTTAAAGGCAAAGAGATAATAATAGGAAATATTCCCATAAGTATGATACCTAAAGCAGACTCGTTAAAGTGGCTTCAGCTTAATATGTCTGGCTATGAAGGATATCCTAAAGCGATGGGCGATCGACCCGTTACAAATACGCGCGGCGCATTTGGTCTTGCTATATCAGAACACATGATAGGAATGCTGCTTATGCTAAAAAAGCGTCTGCATCAATATCGTGATAATCAATTAAATTCACTTTGGCGCGACGAAGGAAACGTAACTTCTCTCGAAGACGCGGTCGTTCTAATCGTTGGTCTCGGAAATATCGGCGGCGACTTTGCAAGAAAGGTTAAGGCGTTTTCTTCCTATACAATAGGTATAAGGCGTAATCTTGCAGATAAGCCCGACTATATAGACGAAATACACCCTCTTTCCGATTTAGATACACTGATTCCGCGCGCCGACGTTATTGCGCTCTCTATACCTAATAGCAATGAAACTTATAAACTAATGAACCGCAAACGCATATTTAATATGAAGCCGGGTTCGATTCTGATAAACGTCGGACGCGGCGCAGCTGTCGATACCGATGCATTGACCGATGCGGTATATGCGGGGCGAATAATGGCGGCTCTCGACGTTACCGACCCCGAACCTCTCCCCGCCGACCATCCACTTTGGAAAGCCAAAAACGCTCTAATAACTCCGCATATATCCGGGTTTTTCCATCTTCCTCAAACTCTCGATAGAATAGTCGATATAGCTTGCGAAAATCTCGTCCGTTATAAAAACGGAGAAATGCTCAAAAATATAGTTAAGTAATTCCAAAAAAACGCCCGTTTTTCTCAAAGTTTAGCAGAAATACGGGCATTTTATTTCTCGGGAAATAATCGTTCAAATAGTGACTTTTTATCCCAATTTTTAGTTGTTTTTTACATTAGCCGTTCGCCAATAATAAATAAAAGAAACTACCAATTTTTTGGTAGTTTCTTCTTATCATCTGCCGACATAGGTTTTCTCCGAAAAACAACCTATGCCGACATGTTCAATTTAAAGGAGCTTATGCTTCTTCTTTCCTATACAGATATACACATACGCCTATCGCACCTATCGCAATCGTAAAGAGAGCGACAAGAAGAACAGGGGTTGAACCGGTGCCCGGAGGAGTCGGTCCATGTGTCGGGCTAGGAACAGGAGTTGCAGGAGCTTGCGTCGGCGTCGGCTGATCAAGCGCTATAAACGAAACCTCAACATTTACGTCTACGGTTATGTTCTCAAGCTTGAATGTAGCAGTCGTCGGATACTCCGTAACAACTTCACCATTGACCTTCACTTGATATACTCTATATCCGGTGTCGGGCATGAGCGTAATTTCGACTGAACCATTATAAGGTATCGTCATTTCGCCCAACGGACTTACTGTACCACCGACGGTCGTGACGGCTATATTAACCTTCAGATCCGGTTTCGGTGTCGGTGTCGGCGGAACCTGTGTCGGTGTCGGCGGAACCTGCGTCGGTGTCGGCGGAACCTGCGTCGGTGTCGGCGGAACCTGTGTCGGTGTCGTAGGCGGTGTCGGTGTTACAGTTCCCTGACCAATGATATATTCAGCACCGTAAGCTACGCATGGAATCAGTGTAGTTGTATCTACGGCAAGAAGCTCGTTAGCTACAAGACCTATCACTATTTTCGTTCCGTTAACGCAAGCATCGGTCTTAAGCATCGTAAATGTTATCATTTCGCCGCCATCAGTTATTGCTGATGAACCTGCAAACGGAACAATTATAGTACCCGGCTTCGTGCTGTTTAATACTACAAGTGCATCGGCTAAAAGTTCGCCCTTCTTATGACGATCAAAAGTTATATACTGATTATCATAAGTCACTGTAAGCATTCCACTCTGAACCTGTGAATCAGCAGACATCGAAATAGTTACAAAGAGCTTATTAACATCATCGCCTTCGCCTTCCTTTATCTCGGTAGTCAATACTACAGCGTTCGGATCTACCGTCGCGCTCGGGGTAGGCGCTGGAGGCTGTGTCGGAGTCGGCGATGTCGGAGGCGTCGGGGTAGGTGTTGAACCGCCAAGATAATAATCCAGACCCTTCGCTTCAACCGGTATCAAAGTTGTCGTATCGTCAGCTACAAGCTCATTACAAACTAAGCCGAGGCTTATACGCGTTCCACTTTCAACTCCGGCGTTGATATTGAACGTATAGGCAAGCATGAGCCCGCCACCAGTCATAGCTGCCTGACCTGCAAACGAACATAAAATCTTTCCGGGTACAGTACCATTTACGGCTGCCAAAGAATCTTCCAAAAGAGCACCCTTCTCGGATGAATCAAATGTAATCAGATTCGGATTATAGTTGAGCGTAAATACGCCACTCTGACCCATTGAGTTTTCTGTAATGTTAATGTTTACAAGAAGTTGGTGCTTATCGCCTTCCGTCTTTTCCTCAACGCCAAGCGTCATGAACGCCTGCGGTGCTGGCTTGTCAGGAACAACCTTCTTATAAAGCTGAACTTTACTCGCGGCTTCTGTCGGATTAAATACGTCAAACGCCGCTATCTCGGAATTTTCAATCGTCTTATAGTAAATAAGGTGCGTTGCCGTCGTTAAAGAACTATTGTGCTGTAAATATGTACCGTCAAAAGTCCACTGCACCTCAGGTGTCCCGTTTAGACCCAGCCAATATGATCCGGATTCAACAAGACCAAGAAAATGACCATTTTCGACGTTCTTAATAGCTCCCGTGTTCGCAAATTGCCATTCAAGAGCGCTACTCTGCTCATACATTATAAATCCATCGGTAACTGTCATCGGATCGCCAACAAGACGAACGTCATAAGGCTTCGCGGATTCATTGGAAAGAGCATAAACAGATCCATCATTGTTTACAAACTCGTCTTTAACCGTTATAAGGTATGTTTCGCCTTCTTCGAACTCGGAAACCGGCGCATAAAATACTTTGTCGGTTGTAGGTGTCGGAGGAGCCGGGGTTACGGCTGTGCCGTTCTTTATCATGAACTGAGCCTCGTTGCAGCCATAGTCGCCGAGGAGTACATAAAACTCAGACTTACCTTGAGTATCAAAGCTAATCGTCGTTTGCGCTCCGCGCGTTGTTTCGGCAACCGGATAGCTCATAAGAGGTTCTTTTCCCTCAGCATCCGCGAAGAAACCTACATATGCAAGGTAATGATTGTCTGTAAATACCGCTGTCAATGTGTTTCCTTCAAGGTTCATAGAAACAACGGAAGGCGGTGTATTATCAAGGGTTACGGGTACATCCCAATAAGCCATCGAACAGAGCGACTCATCCCATTTTTCATAGTCTAATGTCGCGCCCGCTCTAATTATAACGGTCTGACCCTCTTCCTGCTTACTTCCGTTCCATGCGGCCATTGGACGACCGGCAAGACCATAAGGCTTAAGCGTTTGCGTCTGTGCATCAGCATAATTCTTATTTACATATTGGTAATTATTCTCTCTGAGAATATCACCGGTTTTTTCGTCCGTTACTTTATAATAGAACGACTTTGCGTTTCTCATGAGTCCCGTATATAGTGCGTCAAGCTTATCGTAGATCTTATCTTCGTTAGCGGGAGATAAGGTTCCTCTATCGGCAAGGAATTCAACACCTTCTTCAAAGTACGGGTTCATAGCCATTCCATAGATCGCGGTACCCTTCTTGCATCCTGCCGTATTCGGCTTTGTCATGCCCGAAAGATCTTCCGCGGGATCATTGTAATAGAATCCTGTGTCTATCATGGAAGGCTCATTCCAGCTTCCATAGAACCCAAGGTACGGGATGTTTAGCATTGTGCCTAGATCGCCTTCCTTGGTTTTATCCTGGTGAAGGTATACATAGCCTTCTACATACGCACCGTTAGGATAAACTTCTGCGGCCATTTCGCGGAAATTATCTTTTACGGTTATCGTAACGGTTATATCTTTCGTTTCTCCTGCCGCTACAGCAACCTTATCGCCATCATAATTTGTCGTATAAGTCATATAGTCGTTCAGGAGTTTATTCGTCGCAAGCATAACATTTGTCGATCTCGTTCCCTGATCTACAAGCTTATAATCGTTGGTCGTAAGAATGGGATCGATTAAATATGAAAGCGTTTCTGTTCCAAAGTTAGTTACGCTGAAGTTAAGCGTATATACGCCCGATCTCGAAGGATCGTCTCCAAGCTCAATCTTTGGTCTATCACAGCCCTTAGTCGTAAGATAAGCGCGCGTTGTTATTGCATCGGCGCAATTTACAAGTCCGGCGCCGACTTTACGAACGGAGTAAGGAACTCCGGCAGCGTCAACAACGGGATTAGCCGTACTCATAAGGAGTCTGTTTACCATTGTAAGTCTATCTAACGGCGAAAGATCCGGGAAAGCATCATCAACATATTCGACAACAACGGCCATATTACCTGCGTTGTTCGGAGCCGCCATCGACGTTCCGCTCATGGCTTCATATTTTCCGCCTTCAACAGCCGACAATATATTTCCGCCGGGAGCTGCGATATCGGGAGTTATCCTTAAGTTGGACATTGAACCCCAGTTTGAGAAATCGCTTGGCTCACAGCCGTTCGGGAACGGTATCATTTCGGGAGTAACCCCTATATACATAGTTTTTGTCCCTGCTGCTAAAGCGTCAAGGATGATCTGCCCCGAAGTCTGCGTTATAGAAACGGCAGGAATTAAATAGTTAACGATCTGCATATAAATCATTCCGGGTTGGTTGTTATAAATGATTATAGCAACAGCACCCGCGTTATATGCGTTTATCTGTTTCTCTTCAAAGCTCAAATTGCCGCGAACTACAAGGGCAACTTTGCCCGTGCAATCTAGTCCTGCGTAGTCTTCCGGAGCTCCGAGCCCCGGAACGGCAACCATTTCGAGAGTTTGACCGCCGAGAGCCTTTGCGAGAGCTTTCTCAGGTTGAGGAGGCTCAGCTTCAGCAGCTTTATCGCCATACATGATCTTGTTTTCATTAACCTGAATGTAATTATCAATAGTATTGGCGTTATCAATAGATGCAACGCTAATTGCGCCCGCATATGTTGACGGAGAACCAACTGTACCGTTATCGGGGTTCTTTGTTATATTGCTGTTTAAACCCCATGAGTTGCCATAACCGGAGTTATAATCATTGCCGGCAGCGACCGAAAGGTTTACTCCGGCAGGATTAAGACGATTCCAAATAGCCTCATATTCGGGGTCACCCATTGTTGAAAATCCGCAAGGAGAGCCTAAACTCATATTAGCGGAGTCAACTTTTAGATATACGCAATCTTCAAGTGCCGCGGATATAGCATCCCAAGGAGCACCCCCTTCGCTGTCCGGGAACACCTTTTGCACTACGAGCTGAGCTTCCGGAGCAACGCCTTGGATAAATTTATCTTCAGGATTAGCTAATACAATACCGGCAACGTGAGATCCATGAGGACTGCCGCCATTATGGTTGACATCCGCATCGTTATTATGATAATCGAATACGAACGGAACCTTTTCCGACAAGAAAGCCTTGTCCGCGTTCAAAGAAGGCATAGCCTGTTCAGCCCTTAAATCGTTCTCGGCCAATATAGCGGCTATCTTATCTTTCGTATATTTCAGCGTTTCAGTGGGTGGTGCAACCGCAAAAGCGGGATGATCCATATCAAGACCCGTATCAATAACGGAAACGACAGTTCCAGCTCCGTTATATCCAAGATCCCAGGCTATAGGTGCTCCAACCATTCCGCCGGCAGAAAACATCTGCGGTGTAGGAATACTAAAATACGTTACAACGTCTGCGTTTTTAACTCCCGGGAAATTACGAAGCTTTTCAAGCATTCCATATGGAGCATCGAACGAAAAACCGTTGAAAATCAACGTGAAATTATAGTGAACATTGATGGTCTCTCCATCAAAGAGTTCTCTCGAGAGTTTGTTCAGGATAACTTCCTGTTTTGCCGCAAGGGACTTCGAAAGATCCGTTCCCTTTGAAGTTAGGTCTTTAGTGCTGTTCATAACGCCCGAAGCATCCAATACAGGATTGTCTTCAAGTTCAACGACCATTCGAACCACTTCATTTTCTGCGGGTTCCTCGGATGTAACTTCTTCGGTTTCATCCGTGCCGATAGTATTTAACTTTTCGGTCTTGATTGTGACATCCATTTTTTCAAATGAAACGCCCGCTCCGGGCTTTCCGCCGTTATCAATAGCTGCAAGCGCAAGCCCCGATATGATAGGCAAAACAAGCGCAACAACTAAGAGACACGCGAGAAAGCTTTTCGTCTTCTTAGAATTCATGTATTTCCCCCCTGTGAAAATATTCATGCAGTTTTGTACACTATCCTGCATACTCTCATAATTATAGATCCAGCTTCTTCTTCTGTCAACTCTATTATGTCAAAAAAGAAAACAATTTCGTTCTCTTTTTTTCTTAGATATTCTCGGTATAATGCGCCTACCAAGTACATAATAGTAAACATCCACTAGATTGAGAGGGATTTTTATGGACATGATAAACTTATATGCCGATATTGCGGAACGTACCGGAGGCAATATATATTTTGGAGTTGTCGGCCCCGTACGCACGGGTAAGTCCACTTTTATAAAAAGGTTTATGGATTTATTTGTTCTGCCCGAAGTAAATAATGAATTCTTAAAAAATCGAATCACCGATGAACTTCCACAAAGCGGCGCAGGTAAAACAATAATGACTACGCAGCCTAATTTTGTTCCCAACGAGGCCGTTTCGCTCTCTTTAAAAGACGGAATATCGGCCGGAATACGATTCGTCGATTGCGTAGGTTATCTCGTACCGGGTGCCCTCGGACACATTGAAAACAATTCTCCGCGCATGGTCAGAACTCCCTGGTTTGATCACGATATTCCATTTGAACAGGCAGCCGAGATCGGAACGCGAAAGGTAATAACCGAACATTCAACTATAGGAATAGTTATGACTACCGACGGAAGCATTACGGAAATTCCGCGCACCGACTATGAAAGCGTTGAAGCACGCGTTATAGCTGAGCTTAACGAAAACAACAAGCCCTTTATTATAATTGTAAATTCAGCTCACCCAAATGACACCGAAACTCAGAATCTTTGCACGGCTTTATCAAAAAAATATGCTCATGCTGCCCTTTCTATTGATGCTCTCAACATGAGCGAAAGCGATGCGGAAACCGTAATAAGCACTGTACTTATGGAGTTCCCTGTAAAGAGTATCCATATCGACCTGCCCGCATGGGTGACATCTTTGGATGCTGATCATCCACTGTTAAAAGCTGTAACCGATAAAATCAGCTTATTGCCGCAAAACGTCTGTATGAAAGATCTGATTCCTTTTTTTGATGCTTTTTCCCTCGAGCGCTATAAGCCCATAGTAAAAAGCTCGCTTTTACCGGGCTCCGGTGCGGCGGAATATCACCTTTTGCCTCTCGAAAACGTTTTTTATGGGGTTTTGAGCGATGAATGCGGATTCGAAATAACCGACGAATCGGCTCTCGTTGCTATTCTTCGAGATTTTTCAGTCGCCAAAAAAGAATATGATCGGCTAAAAACCGCACTCTCTGAAGTAAACGCTACCGGATATGGTCTAGTTACTCCTAACATGGATGAAATGACGCTATACGAACCTGAAATAGTCAGACAAGGAAATCGCTTTGGGGTTAAGCTTCATGCGCGGGCATCCGGGCTTCATATTATCAGGGTGGATATAGCGTCCGAAATTTCTCCCCTCGTAGGAACGGAGGAGCAATCCGAGGAGTTGGTTAAATATCTGAACGATACTTTTTTACAGGAACCTGAAAAAATATGGGAAACCAATATTTTCGGAAAACCCCTCTATGACCTAGTTTGCGAAGGAATGACGAGCAAAATAGGAAACATGCCTCAAGATGTTAGAGATAAGCTTAGGGAAACCCTCGAAAGAATAGTCAACGAAGGCTGCAATGGGTTGTTTTGTATAATGGTTTAATATTAAATTGCCGCTTTATATCTCTATTTTAGAAAAATACAAAAACATGATTCGACTAAAAATATCTCCGAACACTTTTTAAAAAAAAAATAATCCCTTCCGATTTCTTCGGAAGGGATTATTAAAGAGGAGACTAATAACAGCCCCCTCTTTTTATCTTTGGTTAAATGTTAATCCTTTAACGGCAGCATATGGTGACAAGCCACAAAGTGATTCGGCTTTATCTCCTGCCAATCGGGTATAACATGCGTACAAATCTCAGTGCAATATTTGCAGCGAGTATGGAATTTACATCCCTTAGGCGGATTGACAGGGCTCGGAATATCGCCCTCAAGAAGAACGAGTTCCCGATGAGAATCGACATCAGTAGTAGGAATAGCACTAAGAAGCGCCTCCGTATAAGGATGCAGGGGATTATGGAACATTTCATCGGCATTCGCAAGCTCAACAATAGTACCTAAATACATAACACCTATTCTATCGCTTATATATTTAACAACAGAAAGATCGTGAGTAATGAACATATAGGTAAGATGCTTATCTTCCTTTAAATCCTGCAAAAGGTTAATAATCTGAGACTGGATTGAAACGTCGAGCGCGGAAACAGCTTCATCGCAGACTATAAACTTAGGCTGAACTGCAAGGCTTCTGGCGATACCGATACGCTGTCTCTGACCACCCGAAAACTGATGTGGAAAACGATGAATGAAATACGGCGCTAAACCGCAGTTATTCATTACATCAAGAATCGCCTCCTGCATACGCTCGCCATTGCGCTTAAAATACTTATGTGCAATCATGCCCTCGCCGACGATCTGACCAACCGACATCCTAGGATTAAGAGACGAATATGGATCTTGGAATATTAATTGCATATCACTTCTAAGGAGACGCATCTCTTTATAAAGCAACCGTGCAAGGTCAATACCGTCGTCACGATAAGCCTCTAGTTTTTGAAACTCGGAATTATTCTTATAGGGTTCGCGCATCTTATCGATTTCAGCCTTTACACCCTCGATTTCTTTCTTTATCTCGGCTATCTCGGCATCAATGGTATTAATACGCGCGGCTTCCTTTTCAAACTTCACCTTAACTTTAGAAGCATTTTCTCCGTTTCCATTAGCTTTATCAAGCATAAACTTCGCATCATCATAATCAAGGGAAATTTCTTTCCTTACGGAATCTTTATCGCGAAGTTTACTGAAAAGTCGATATTCCTTTTCAAATATGGTCATAATCGGGTTTAAATCTTCGACTATTATGAAACCGCCGACTATGTTCGTCATATCCAAAAATGCGTCGTTGCTATCCTTAATAGCTTTATCAAGATCGTTCTTTGCCAGATACTTTTCCTGTTCGGTTTTAAGTTCATCGTACTCTTTTTGAAGAGTATCGCGCTTTTTATCAAGCTCCGTCAGTCTATGACGCTTGCCCTCAAGTCCTCTGATCGTCTTTATTACGTAGTCCGGCGCAATTTCGTCTAAAGTACGCCCATAATACATCGTCCTGCCATCGGTTTGAGGGTAAAGCTGTAAAAGCGTCCGACCGAGAGTCGATTTGCCGCAACCGGATTCGCCAACAAGTCCGAAGGTTTCTCCCTCGTATATGTCTATCGAAATACCGTCGTTTGCCTTGACAAACAGGCCCTTTTTCTTTAGCGGAAAGTACTGTTTTAAGTTGCTTATTCGAAGCAGCACCTTTTTGTTATCCATGTCTTTCCTCCTTCCTAGGGTAGAAGCACCTTATGCGCTGATTCTCTGAGATATCCAATAATTCTGGTTCCTCGTCTATGCAGCGCTGAGTCGCGTACTTGCACCTCGGAGCAAATTTACATCCCTTAGGAAGATCCAAAGGATGCGGAACAGCGCCGGGAATAGCGTCAAGCTTCGTCCCTGGCGGGGTATCAAGTCTCGGAATCGATACCATTAAGCCCTCGGTATAGGGATGAGAATACTCAACATGCTTTGCGAATATCATCTTAGATGGCGCCATCTCAACAACCTGACCGCAATACATAACCGCAACTTCGTCCGCCATTTGGTTTATAACGCCCAAATCGTGCGTTATGAATAAAATAGACGTTCCGCGCGATGCTTTTAGGTCATTCATAAGCTTCAATATCTGCGCCTGAATAGTAACGTCAAGAGCCGTTGTCGGCTCATCCGCAATAAGCATCTTAGGTCTGCATGCAAGCGCCATAGCTATCATAACGCGCTGACGCATACCGCCGCTCAACTGATGCGGATACTGCTTCGTAACAACCTCGGGATTGGGTATTCTAACATCCCTAAGAATCTCTACTACGTTTTTAGCCGCTTCAGCCTTCGTCATGTGTTGGTGAATAATAAACGGCTCACTAACCTGACGTTCTACTGTGAAAACGGGGTTTAAGCTCGTCATCGGCTCTTGGAATATTACCGAAATATCGTTGCCGCGAATATGGTACATGTCATCAAGGGAAGCTTTCGTAAGTTCTTTCCCGTCGAACCAAATCTCGCCGCTGTCTATATAACCGTTACCATCTAAAAGCTGAAGTATACTCATGGCTGCGACGCTCTTCCCCGATCCGGATTCGCCGACAACTCCAAGAGTCTTTCCGGCTTCTACGGTGTAAGAAACGCCATTAACCGCCTTAACGATACCGCGCTTTGTGGTAAAGAAGGTTTTTAGTTCTTTAAGTTCCAATAATGTTGACATAAGTTACCTCCCTCATCGTTCGGTCGACTTAGGGTCAACCGCATCGCGCAATCCGTCACCTATAAGGTTAATACAAATTGTGCATATACCGAATATCAGGGCGGGGAACACCCAGCGCCACCAATACTGCTGTATGACCACACTGTCGTTTGCGCCCGTCAACATGTTGCCCCATGTAGGCGTCGGCGGTAAAATACCAAAGCCTAAGTATGAAAGCGAAGATTCCGTCAACATCGAAGTTGCAAACCCAAGCGTCGCACTAACCAATACTGTTGACAAAACGTTCGGCAAAATATGTTTAAATACTATCTTGCCTTCCTTTACGCCCATAGCTTTAGCGGCCGTAACGAATTCCATCTCGCGTTGCGCAAACATCTGTGCACGAACAAGGCGGAATACGCTGGGCCAACCCAATATGCCCAGAACAAACATTATAAGGTACATACGTTGTTCAACGTTAACCTTTGTTCCCAATATAGCGGAAAGTATCAAGGCGAAAGGTAAGAATGGTAAGCTGCCTATAACTTCAGCAACACGACTTATCATCATATCAAGCTTGCCGCCAAAATAACCGGCGATGCCTCCCAAGAGTACGCCAAGAACCATTTCGATTATAACAGCAACCGCGCCTACGGTCATCGTTACCTGACCACCGTTTACTATACGGGTCAATATATCGCGCCCAAGGTTATCGGAGCCTAATAAATATCCTTTAAGACCCCATGTCATTATGTTCCCGTCTTCGGTAACGGCATAGTTTTGATAATATCCGGAGTATATTGATTTAATATTCGCATTGTTTACAGAGCCCGGAACCGTTGCCTGTTTAAATGAATTGTCACCCCATGAAACGACGTCTCCATTGTCCATAAGAGCCGTAAAATGATATCTGCCACCATAAAGGTCTATTATTTTTCCTTCATGTTCGACAATATCTTTTTCTCCGTTAGGAGTATTTCCCCAAATTTGAACCTTACCGTCTTCAGTAACGGCGGCGGCGCAATCGCTCGCTGCAGCTATATCAATTACCTTTTGAGTTAGACCGGCACTGGTTAAATTCTCAGGAACTCTCGAAACTGCGCTGGTCTGGAATCCTGTATAAGCGACGCTTCCATCGTCTAAAAGAACGATATAAGCATAGCTAGTCAGCGCTATTTTCTTAATTCTGCCCTGAAAATCTTTTTTTACCTTTATATCACAAGTATTTGCATTGCCCCACATATAAAGGTGTCCGTCTTCGGTTAAAACAGCCGTAAACTGGTTTCCGGCTTCCATTTGCTTTATATTTGTAAGACCAACTACATCAGAAGGTATAATTGCCTGACCATTACGGTCATTACCCCAAATATAAACTTTACCTTTATCATCCATCGCGGCTATATGGTCGTCACCGACCGCTATATCTACTATGAACGCTTCGTTAACGGCCGGCGGAACATCCGCAATATCTATCGTATCGGTTACCGCGGTTTTACCCCAAACGTAAACCTTGCCATCAATAGAAAGTCCAACACCAAAGGTGTTACCCGGCGATATCTCTTTCACGTTGTTCTTAAGCTCATTCGGATAAGACATCATGTTCAAGCCCGGAGATACGTTCTTTTGAGTACTATCCTGATCGCTAAGGTCAACCGGCATGAAAATCGGAAAAACTATAACGCAAATCAGTATGAAGATAAATACAATCGTCCCAAACATGGCAAGTTTATTCGACATGTAGTTATGCAATATCGTTTTGCCGGGACTTTGTACCTGTTCTTCTTCCATAAGGGACAACTCTTTATTAGGCCCCATGAACATGCGCGCAAACCAGTTTCCGACTCGTGAACGCTTTTTCTTTTTTTCCATCGTTCTCTCCTCCTTACTTCTGGATGCGGACGCGCGGGTCAACTATACCATAAGACAAGTCGGTTATTAAGTTGCCGACCAAAGCCACTATAGTGTAGAACATCTGCATCGCCAAAACCAGTTCAAAGTCATTGTGATTTAAACCTTCAATATAGAGCTTACCCATTCCATTAAGAGAGAACGTTTGCTCTATTATGACAGAACCGCTGAACAGTGTCAAAAACCATCCTATTATAACAGTAATAATAGGAAGTAAAGCATTTCGAAATGCGTGAGAATATATAACGACTTTTTCTTTTACGCCTTTCGCACGGGCGGTTCTTATATAGTCCATTCCTAAAGAATCTATCATAGCCGCACGAACATATCTCGTCATTCCGCCGAGAGATGCGAAGGTCATAACTATAAGCGGTAAAGCAATATAATAAAGCTTCTCAATGAAAGCTTCAAATCCAACCGCTGTTGAACCTGCCGCTTTCATTCCACCTATTGGGAATACTCGTATTAGAACCGAGAACAAGAAGATAAATATCAATGCGACTATATATATTGGTATACTATAGCCAACTATGGTTATTACCTGTACCGATTGGTCAAATTTACTGTTTTTCTTAACTGCACAGTATATACCAAGCGGTATCGTGATGCCTAAAGCAAGAACGGTTGCGAATATATTGATAAACAACGTATTCCCCATCGGCTCACCTATTACATCCGCGACCTTAGTCTTGTAATAATTGGATTGTCCAAAATTGCCCTGAATCAGTCCACTCAATTTTCCATCTTGCGACGCATCACCTGTGAGATTGATAGCCGGATAGAGTCCAAACCAACGCAAGTAGCGTACAAATAAAGAATCATCAAGACCATACATTTTACGTAGTCTTAAATATTCACTTTCGTATTGCTCTGGCGTAAGTTTTTCTGCTTTCTTTCTCTGCTCCATCTCCGCGCGCGCGGGATCATTGGGGATAAGATTGTAGAGGGCGTACATCAGAAATGAGAGAATAATAAAGACGACTAACATATAGATAATACGTCTAATTACATAACTCGTCATCTTGTCACCAGCCTTCCGTAAACTTAAATTTTTCGTAGATTTTTTTATAAATGCACCAACACTTATAATTAAATTAAGCAAGCATCGGCGATTTTAAATATAATACGACGTCTCGCGTCGATTGTATGCAATTTTAGTTAGTCTATTAAGTTATGTGAATAATCCAAAGAAGGGACGGACAGTCAAGTCCGTCCCTTCTTTCTAAATGTTTATATCAGTGTTAAAAAAGTTTTTACAGATTGAGATTAGCCAACTGTAGCATAGAGAATAGCCTGAGTGAAGTCCCAAAGCGCACCCTCATTAAAGTTCTTAATCTTAGCGTTGTATACGCTGTAGTATATGTTAGAGTACAGAGGAATTTCCGGAAGAAGTTCATTCCAACGTTCAATGAATTTAACCCAGTTAGCAAGATAAGCTTCCTTATCGCCAAACTCAACGCCGTAAACCATATCCATTGAAGTCTTATCGAGAACGTCATCTTTTATGCAGTTTACATTGGACTGTGTATATTCGGGATCCTTCGTTGCAAACTGGAAGCTCTGGTCATAAGCCGCGGTGAAGTTCGTTGCAAGATTGTACATACCGTAGGTAGGTACGCCGTACTTAGCG